>NZ_JBIAEC010000015.1:0-252046 GCF_042868225.1 Streptomyces sp. NPDC007856
AAACGCCCGGTTACATTCCGAACCCGGAAGCTAAGCCTCACAGCGCCGATGGTACTGCAGGGGGGACCCTGTGGGAGAGTAGGACGCCGCCGAACTCCTTTTACAGCTCCGGCTCTTGGGCACTGCCCAGGGGCCGGAGCTTTTTTTGCGTTGAGGTAAGGTCAGGGGGCATCGTTGGCTCGTTTCGCACAGGAGGCCCCCGGGTGGAGGTCCAGGAGACGCGTGTCCAGACGGACCGTGTCCTCACCATCCCCAACATCCTCAGCATGGCCCGGCTCGTCGGCGTACCCGTCTTCCTGTGGCTGATCCTCAGGCCCGAGTTCGGGGGTCCCAAGAGCGACGGCTGGGCCCTCCTCGTGCTGGCCTTCAGCGGGATCAGTGACTATCTGGACGGCAAGCTCGCCCGGCGCTGGAATCAGATCAGCAGCCTCGGCCGGCTTCTCGATCCCGCCGCCGACCGACTCTATGTCCTTTCCACGCTGGTCGGTCTCACCTGGCGGGAGATCCTGCCGCTCTGGCTGACCGCCCTCCTGCTGGCGAGAGAGCTGATGCTTCTGGTGATGGTGGGCATCCTCCGCCGGCACGGGTATCCGCCGCCCCAGGTGAACTTCCTCGGGAAGGCAGCGACCTTCAACTTGATGTACGCCTTCCCGTTGTTGCTCCTTAGCGACGGGAGCGGTTGGATCGCGTCACTGGCCGCTGTTTTCGGATGGGCGTTCGCCGGGTGGGGTACAACGCTCTACTGGTGGGCAGGAGTGCTCTACGTGGTACAGGTCCGCCGTTTGGTTCGTGCGGACGCCATGGCCGATTGAGCTCGGCGATTGTCCCGGACGTTACGCCACGATGGCCCGCGGTGGAAAAGTGCGGGACAATCTGGACGGGTGAAGTCGGCTAGACCGTCGTCTCTTGTGAGGAGGACGCTTCCGACATGAAGGCCGTCGTGATGGCCGGGGGCGAAGGCACACGCCTGCGCCCCATGACCTCTAGCATGCCCAAGCCGCTCCTGCCTGTGGCCAACCGCCCGATCATGGAGCATGTGCTACGGCTGCTCAAAAGGCACGGGCTCACCGAGACCGTCGTCACCGTGCAGTTCCTGGCATCGCTCGTCAAGAACTACTTCGGTGACGGCGAAGAGCTCGGAATGGAGCTCACCTATGCCAATGAGGAGAAGCCACTCGGTACCGCCGGAAGCGTCAAGAACGCCGAAGAGGCGTTGAAGGACGATGCCTTCCTCGTCATCTCCGGTGATGCCCTGACCGACTTCGACCTCACGGAGCTGATCAACTTCCACAAGGAGAAGGGCGCGCTGGTCACGGTCTGTCTGACCCGGGTGCCCAATCCGCTGGAGTTCGGCATCACCATCGTCGACGAGGAAGGCAAGGTCGAGCGTTTTCTGGAGAAGCCGACCTGGGGGCAGGTCTTCTCCGACACGGTCAACACGGGCATCTATGTCATGGAGCCCGAGGTATTCAACTACGTCGAACCCGATGTTCCGGTCGACTGGTCCGGCGACGTCTTCCCGCAGTTGATGAAGGAAGGCAAGCCGATCTACGGCTTTGTCGCCGAGGGCTACTGGGAGGACGTCGGCACCCACGAGAGCTATGTGAAGGCCCAGGCCGATGTGCTGGAGGGCAAGGTCAACGTCGACATCGACGGCTTCGAGATCTCGCCGGGTGTCTGGGTGGCCGAGGGTGCCGAGGTGCATCCCGATGCCGTGCTGCGCGGGCCGCTGTACATCGGCGACTACGCGAAGGTCGAGGCCGGCGCCGAGATCCGGGAGCACACCGTCGTCGGCTCGAACGTCGTCGTCAAGAGCGGCGCCTTTCTGCACAAGGCAGTCGTGCACGACAACGTGTACGTCGGGCAGCACAGCAATCTGCGTGGCTGTGTCGTCGGCAAGAACACCGACATCATGCGTGCCGCGCGGATCGAGGACGGGGCGGTCATCGGTGACGAGTGCCTGATCGGCGAGGAGTCGATCGTTCAGGGCAACGTCCGGGTCTACCCGTTCAAGACCATCGAGGCCGGTGCCTTCGTCAACACGTCCGTCATCTGGGAGTCCAGGGGGCAGGCCCATCTGTTCGGCGCCCGTGGTGTGTCCGGCATCCTGAACGTCGAGATCACGCCGGAACTCGCCGTGCGGCTGGCCGGCGCCTACGCGACCACCCTCAAGAAGGGCTCCACGGTCACCACGGCCCGCGACCACTCCCGAGGCGCCCGAGCGCTCAAGCGGGCGGTCATCTCCGCTCTTCAGGCCAGCGCCATCGACGTACGCGACCTGGAGAACGTACCGCTGCCCGTGGCCCGGCAGCAGACCGCGCGCGGCAGCGCCGGCGGCATCATGATCAGGACCTCGCCCGGAGTGCCGGACTCGGTCGACATCATGTTCTTCGACGGCAACGGCGCCGACCTGTCGCAGGGCAGCCAGCGCAAGCTGGACCGGGTGTTCGCGCGGCAGGAGTACCGGCGGGCGTTCCCCGGTGAGATCGGCGACCTGTACTTCCCGGCGAGCGTCTTCGACTCCTACACCGGATCGCTGCTGCGGAACGTGGACACGACCGGGATCGCCGAATCCGGCCTGAAGGTCGTCGTCGACGCCTCCAACGGCAGCGCCGGTCTGGTGCTGCCCAGCCTGCTCGGCAAGCTCGGGGTGGACTCCCTGACCATCAACCCCGGTCTTGACGAGTCCCGGCCCACGGAGACGGAGGAGATGCGGCGCAAGGGGCTGGTGCGGCTGGGCGAGATAGTCGCGTCCTCGGGGGCCGCGTTCGGTGTCCGGTTCGACCCCGTGGGCGAGCGGCTGTCGCTCGTCGACGAGAAGGGCCGGATCATCGAGGACGACCGCGCGCTGCTGGTGATGCTGGACCTGGTGGCCGCGGAGCGGCGCAGCGGCCGGGTGGCGCTGCCGGTGACCACGACCCGGATCGCCGAGCAGGTGGCCGCCTATCACGGCACCCAGGTCGAGTGGACCACCACCTCGCCCGACGACCTCACGCGCGTCGGCGGCGAGGAGGGCACCATCTTCGGCGGTGACGGCAAGGGCGGGTTCATCGTCCCGGAGTTCAGCAGCGTTTACGACGGCACGGCGGCCTTCGTACGGCTGATCGGGCTGGTGGCGCGCACACAGCTCACGCTGAGCCAGATCGACGCGCGGATCCCGCGGGCGCATGTCCTCAAGCGGGACCTGGCCACGCCGTGGGCCGTCAAAGGTCTGGTCATGCGGCGGGTGGTCGAGGCCGCCGGGGATCGCTTTGTCGACACGACGGATGGTGTGCGGGTCGTGGAGACGGACGGGCGCTGGGTGATGGTGCTGCCCGACCCGGCCGAGGCCGTCACCCATCTGTGGGCCGAGGGACCCGACGACGCCTCGGCGCAGGCCCTGCTGGACGAGTGGTCGGCCGTGGTGGACAGCGCCGGGAGGTAAGTACGGACGGTAAGACCGGGCGGTGGGAGTACCTGCCACCGCGCGGCAAAACCCACGCACGCGCGCGTGCCGGACAAGTGTCCCCCAAGGGGGCCTGTCCGGCACGCCGGTGGGGCCATTCGGAGGTACTCCGCGCGACATGCGACGATGTGCGGCATGCCGCAGCAACCCCCCGTTCGGAGCAGCCCCACGCGGGCGCAGCGCCCGGACGCCTCCATGTCGTTGATCACCAACGTCATGGACCACAGTCTCGACGACGGGTATGCCGAGGCCGCCGCCCGCAAGAAGTCCCGGGGCGAGGGCGGCCTGCCCAGGACCCTCAGGGCGAAGCTCGGCCTCGCGGCCGGCCTCGTCCTCGCGGCGCTGGTCGTGACCGTCGGGGCGGCCCAGACGCGGGCGGCGGCGCCCGTGGTGGCCAAGGAGCGACAGGAGCTGATCGACCGCATCGACAGCGAGACCGCGAGCGCGGACAAGCTGGAGGGCACGGTCGACCGGCTCCGGGACGACGTCGGCGCGCGCCAGCGGGCGGCGCTGAAGTCGATCGGCGGCAGTGCCCAGGCGGACCTGGTGGGCGTGCTGTCGGGGGCTACGGCGGTCCACGGTCCGGGCGTCAAGCTCGTCGTGGACGACGCCAAGGAGGCCAGTACCGGCGGTGACGGCACCAATCCGCGGGAGACCTCCGGATTCTCCGACACCGGCCGGGTCCGGGACCGGGACATGCAGCGCGTGGTGAACGGGCTGTGGGAGTCCGGCGCCGAGGCCGTCTCCATCAACGGGCAGCGGCTGACCGCTCTGTCCGCGATCAGGGCCGCGGGGGACGCGATACTGGTCGACAACAGACCGCTGGTGCCGCCGTACACGGTGCTGGCGGTGGGGGACGGGGAACGGTTGAACACCGGGTTCCAGAACAGCGCGGACGGTCTGTATCTGCACGCCTTGGAGCAGAACTTCGGCATCCGCACCACCATCTCGACGGAGGGTGACGTACGGTTGCCCGCCGCACCGAGTGTGATCGTACGCACAGCACAGCCGAGCACCGAGAAGACTGAGAAGGGCACATCGTGATCGCCGTACTGGGCCTCGTCGTGGGAGTCGTGGCCGGCCTTTTGGTCCGGCCCGAGGTTCCGGCGGTCGTCGAGCCTTATCTGCCGATCGCCGTCGTCGCGGCGCTGGACGCCGTCTTCGGCGGTCTGCGGGCCATGCTCGACGGGATCTTCGACGACAAGGTCTTCGTGGTGTCGTTCCTGTCGAACGTGGTCGTCGCCGCGCTCATCGTGTTCCTCGGCGACAAGTTGGGCGTGGGTGCGCAGCTGTCCACGGGTGTCGTGGTCGTCCTCGGCATCCGGATCTTCTCCAACGCCGCGGCGATCCGGCGGCATGTGTTCCGGGCGTGACAGCGATGAACGAACAGAACGAACGGAACGAGCAGCCGGAGCAGCCGGAGAACCGGCTGCGCAAGGAACTGCCCGAGGAGGTGCCCGCGCGGGCACCGGAGCCGGCGCCGGAGCAGACGGGGGAGCGGCCGCTGACCGGCCGGCAGCGGCTGGTCGAGGGACTGTGGCCGCCGCGTTTCACCCGGGCCCAACTCATCGTCGCCCTGCTGCTGTTCGGCCTCGGCTTCGGCCTGGCGGTGCAGGTGGCGTCCAACAGCGACACCGACAGCGCGCTGCGCGGCGCCCGCCAGGAAGATCTTGTTCGCATTCTCGATGAACTGGATTCGCGCACTCAGCGTCTTGAGGACGAGAAGCAGGGACTCGAAAAGCAGCGCCAGGAACTGCAGAGCAGCTCCGACCAGGCGGCGGAGGCTCGCAAGCAGACGGCCGAGAAGGAGAGGCAACTCGGCATCCTGGCGGGCACCGTGGCGGCGCAGGGGCCCGGCATCACGATGACGATCGAGGACACGAAGGGGACGGTCAAGGCGGACATGCTGCTCGACGCGATCCAGGAGCTGCGTGCGGCCGGTGCGGAGGCGATCCAGGTCAACGGGGTCCGGGTGGTCGCAGGCACTTACTTCACGGACTCCGGCAACAGCATCGGCGTCGATGGGAACAAGATCAACGCCCCCTATCGTTTCAAGGTCATCGGCAAGCCGCAGGACCTGGAGCCGGCGCTGAACATTCCGGGAGGCGTGGTGCAGACGCTGGAGAAGGAGCAGGCCACGGCGACGGTCCAGCAGTCGGGCAAGATCGTCGTGGACGCCTTGCGACAAGCGAAGCGGCCTGACTACGCTCGGTCGTCCTCCCAGTGAACCGGCGGTGCATGGGGGACGTCCGGCAGGGGCATGAGGTTGCGGGGGGTCGGCGCACCGAAGGGGTGGTGCGTGGTGGAAACTGTCTGGTGGATACGGACGTTGTGAGAATGTCCGGCTCGGCCGGTGAAGGCAATCAGGGTTCGTCCTGCCCCACGGGCGGGTCTGTTTCGGTCAAGGGGAATCGCCCGTGAAGTTGTTTGCGAAGTTGTTCCGCAAGAGCGCGCGAGAGGGCAGCGACAACGCGACCGCTCGTCATCGCGCACAGCCCGACGCGGAGGGCCAGCGCCCGCTGTTCCGGGACCAGGTCGCTGGTCCGGGCGGTGACATTTCCGGAGGTCAGAGCGGGGCGTCGGTTGACCCTGCGCAGTCCGGCGGCATAGGTTTCGGGCAACCGTCAACCTCAGGTGCGGGTGGAGGGTTCGCCCCCGGTCCGTACGCGTCCAACGCCCCGGCGGGGCAGCCGCAGGAGGATCCGTCCATGTCGGTCCTGGTGTGTACGAGGTGCGGTAACCGCAACGCGGAGAACGCCCGCTTCTGTTCCAACTGTGGCGCGCCGCTGCGCCCCGGAGTGGCGCCGGAGCGTGCCTCCGAGACGACGTCCACGATCTCGATCTCCGGTCTCGAGGCCTATGACGCCGAGGTCACCGGCCAGACGCAGATGCCGATGCTGTCGCCCGAGGCGCAGGCCGCGGTGGACGCGCTGCCGATGGGCTCGGCGCTGCTGGTGGTGCGCCGGGGGCCGAACTCGGGCAGCCGCTTCCTGCTGGACAGCGACCTGACCACGGCCGGCCGCCATCCGCAGAGCGACATCTTCCTGGACGACGTCACGGTCTCGCGTCGGCACGTGGAGTTCCGCCGCCACGCGGACGGCTCGTTCACCGTGGCCGACGTGGGCAGTCTGAACGGCACGTACGTCAACCGCGAGCGGATCGACCAGGTCGCTCTGTCGAACGGTGACGAGGTGCAGATCGGCAAGTACCGGCTGGTGTTCTACGCGAGCCGGCAGGGCATCTGACCCGCCCCCGGACGGGTGTCCGGGGGGACCCCAGGGAAGGTCCATGCTTCAAACACCGAGCGGCGGTGCCGGAAGCGGTACCGCCGCCAGGGACAGTGGGCTGATGAGCATCGGCACGGTGCTGAACGCGCTGCGCGACGAATTCCCCGAAGTCACCATCTCCAAGATCCGTTTCCTGGAGTCGGAGGGGCTCATCGAGCCGCAGCGGACCCCTTCGGGATACCGCAAGTTCAGCGCCGGGGACGTCGAGCGCCTGGCGCATGTGCTGCGGATGCAGCGCGACCACTATCTGCCGCTCAAGGTGATCCGCGAGCACTTGGACGCCATGGAGCGGGGTGAGGCCGTCCAGCTGCCCGCTGTGAGCCGTCAGCGCCCCGGTGAGGACGTTGCGGAGCCGGCCGCGGTGCCCACGGTGGTCCGGATCGGCAGGGCCGAGCTGCTGGCGGCCGCGGAGATCGACGAGGGCGACCTCAAGGAGTGGGAGTCGTACGGGCTCATCGCTCCGCTGGAGGACGGGGCGTACGACGCCGAGGCGGTCACCGTGGCCTCGCTCGTGGCCGAACTGGGCCGGTTCGGGATCGAGCCGCGCCACCTTCGGGTGATGAAGGCGGCCGCGGACCGCGAGGCCGGTCTGGTCGACCAGGTGGTGGCCCCTCTCAGGCGCCACCGCAACCCGCAGACGAGGGCCCATGCCGAGGCTCGGGCGAAGGAGCTGGCGGCACTCACGGTGAAGCTGCACGCGGCACTGGTGCAGACCGCTCTCGGGGTGCGGCTGCCCTGAACAGGGGGCGGTGATCGGCCGGATCGGCCACCTGTTCCCGGCCCGACTACCCAAACGTCCCGAGCACGGCCTAGGGTTGCTGTGTGAACGAGCTCGATGTCGTAGGTGTCCGGGTCGAAATGCCCTCCAACCAACCGATCGTGCTCCTGCGCGAAGTGGGAGGCGACCGTTACCTCCCCATCTGGATCGGGCCGGGGGAGGCGACGGCGATCGCGTTCGCCCAGCAGGGCATGGCCCCCGCCAGGCCGCTGACCCACGACCTGTTCAAGGACGTGCTGGAGGCTGTCGGCCAGGAGCTGACCGAAGTACGCATCACCGATCTGCGTGAAGGTGTTTTCTACGCGGAGCTGGTCTTCGCGAGCGGCGTCGAGGTCAGCGCCCGCCCCTCCGATGCCATAGCGCTGGCCCTGCGCACCGGAACGCCGATCTACGGCAGTGACGCGGTGCTGGACGACGCCGGCATCGCCATTCCGGACGAGCAGGAGGACGAGGTGGAGAAGTTCCGCGAGTTCCTCGACCAGATCTCGCCCGAGGACTTCGGCACCAGCAGCCAGTGAGGCCGAACGGCCGGTGAGCGTCGCCGCCCCGCGTGTGTGCAATTGCCACCGGCCATCGAGAGCGTCCTACGGCCTCCGCCGAACGCATTCGGCTAGCCTTTCCCCGCGGTGGGACACGGGAAACCACTCCTAGGGTGATTATCACTCGGCGTGCCGAGTGTGGCGATCGTTGACGCACCCCTGGTGACTGCCTACCGTCGTGAAGGCAGGTCAAGGACGGAGGTCGGCGTGAGAACCAGCGGCGACGGTACGGCTGGGGGTGCCCCCGGACGCGGGTTCGGGGAGAGCGGTCCGTACCCTCCCCCTAGCTCTCAGCTGCGTTCGAACAGGGGGTACCCCCAACCGAGCAGCGCGGTCGCTCACGCTCCGCAGCGGCCGACGGTGGTGCCGAACGGCGGAGGGGCGGCGTCCATGGCGGCGGAACAGATCGGCTACCGCGGGCCCACGGCCTGCGCGGCCGCGGGCATCACCTACCGGCAGCTGGACTACTGGGCGCGCACCGGCCTGGTCGAGCCGAGCGTGCGGCCCGCGTACGGATCGGGGACACAGCGGCTGTACAGCTTCCGCGACGTCGTCGTCCTGAAGATCGTCAAGCGCTTCCTGGACACCGGGGTCTCGCTGCAGAACATCCGCACGGCCGTGCAGCACCTCAGGGAACGCGGTTTCCGTGACCTGGAGCGGATGACCCTGATGAGCGATGGCGCCACGGTGTACGAGTGCACCTCGCCGGACGAGGTCCACGCCCTGCTCCAGGGCGGTCAGGGCATCTTCGGGATCGCCGTCGGCGTGGTGTGGCGGGACGTGGAAAGCGCGCTCTCCCAGCTGCACGGTGAGCGCATCGACACCGGCGAGACGCTGGTCGGGCACAACCCCGCGGACGAGCTGGCGCGGCGCCGCAACCGCGCGGTCTGAGCGCCGGGCGCCTCAGCCGTTTCCCGGCGCCACGGCATTGTCAGTGCCGTGGTGCAGCATCGGAGATGTGAGAAACGCGCCCACAATCCTGCATCTCGACATGGATGCCTTCTACGCCTCGGTGGAGCAGGCATCCAAGCCGAGCCTGCGCGGGAAGGCGGTCGTCGTGGGCGGGCTCGGGCCGCGCGGGGTGGTGGCCACCGCGTCGTACGAGGCACGCGCCTTCGGGGTCCACTCGGCGATGCCCATGGCGCAGGCGCGCAGGCTGGCCCCCAACGCCGCTTATCTGGTGCCGCGCTTCACCGTGTACCGGTCGATCAGCGAGCAGGTGATGGCGCTGCTGCGGGAGCTGTCGCCGCTGGTGGAGCCGCTCAGCCTGGACGAGGCGTTCGTGGATCTGGAGGCCGGGGGCAGAGCCTGGGACGAGGAGTCGGCGCGGCTGGTCGGGATCAGGCTGCGCGCGGACATCCGGGCGGTCACCGGGCTGACCGGATCGGTGGGGCTCGCCGCCTCCAAAATGCTCGCCAAGATCGCTTCGGAACAGGCCAAGCCGGACGGCCTGGTGCTCATCGAGCCGGGATCCGAGCGGGCGCTGCTGGGGCCGATGCCGGTGCGGACCCTGCCGGGGGTCGGGCCGGCCACCGGGGACCATCTGCGCCGGGCCGGGATCACGACGGTCGAGGAGCTGGCCGAGGCGGGCGAGGACGAGTTGGTGCGGCTGCTGGGCAAGGCGCACGGTCAGGCGCTGTACGCCATGGCCCTGGCCCATGACGAGCGGCCCGTGGTGGCCGAGCGTGAGGCGAAGTCCGTGTCGGTCGAGGACACCTACGACGTGGACATCCATGACCGGCTGCGGATCGGGCTGGAGGTGCAGCGGCTCGCCGACCGGTGTGTGGGGCGGCTGCGCGGGGCCGGGCTGTCGGGGCGGACGATCGTGCTGAAGGTGCGCAGGTACGACTTCTCGACCCTGACCCGCTCCGAGACGCTCAGAGGGCCCACGGACGATCCCGCGGTCGTGCGGGAGGCGGCCGCGCGGCTCCTGGACTCCGTGGACACCACGGGTGGGGTACGGCTGCTGGGCGTGGGTGTCTCCGGGCTCGCCGACTACACCCAGGAGGACCTGTTCGCGCAGGCGATGCCCGCGCCGGCGGCGCAGATGCCGGAGGAGGCCGGGGCCGAGGTCGTCGTGGAGCGGCCGGAGCCTGTCGAACGGCACTGGCGGGCGGGACAGGACGTAAGGCACGCCGAGCACGGGCACGGGTGGGTGCAGGGGAGTGGGCTGGGGCGGGTCACCGTGCGGTTCGAGACGCCGCAGTCCCTTCCGGGGAGGGTGCGGACGTTCCTTGTCGATGATCCTGCGCTGGAGCCTGCCGATCCGCTGCCGTTGGTCGCGGAGGCCTCCGATCAGGTCTCCTCCGACCCGGCCAGCTTACCGAAGTCGTGGTCCGGGGCCGAGGGAGGTGATGCCACGTCCAGGCCGTAGTGGTGGTAGAGCTGCAGTTCCTGCTCGGGGGAGAGATGGCGGCCCACGCCGAAGTCGGGGGCGTCCTTGATCAGGGCGCGGTCGAAGGGGACGTGCAGGGAGCCTTCGATCAGTTCGCTCGGTTCCAGGGGGACGAAGGCGTCTCGGGAGAACAGGCCGGTGCGTATCGCCGCCCACTCGGGCACTCCGGTCGCGTCGTCGAGGTACACCTCGTCGATGGTCCCGATCTTGGTGCCATTGCGGTCGAACGCCTTGCGGCCGATCAGGTTGCGCGGATCGATGTCGGTCTGCACGGTCCCTCTCCCTCCACGTGGTCGCAACTCATCCGTAAGCACTACGAAAGAGCACATTCAGGGAGGCGGCCACTCGAGGACCCCGTCGTTGACCTCGCTGGTAGGCTGACAGCGGCTGCTGACCCCGTGCGGGAGAGTCCTCCGATCACCTCGGAGGCGCCGAAGGAGCAAATCCTCCCCGGAATCTCTCAGGCTCACGTACCGCACGGACGAGGTCACTCTGGAAAGCAGGGCGGGCGTCGACGGCTCCCGCTCTCACCGACGGTGAAAGCCGGGACATACCCGGTGAAGCTCTCAGGTTGAGATGACAGAGGGGGAGGCCGTCGGGGCACCCGCACCGTGGTGCCCTTCGAAGGTCGCGTCAGACCAGGAGGCCTCCGCAATGACCGCCCATCGCATTCCGCTCCCGGAGCTCGAAGCGGGCATCCCGTTCGAGCAGCGCCACATCGGGCCCGACCAGGAGGCGCGGGCCAAGATGCTCGCGCAGGTCGGCTACGGCTCGCTGGACGAGCTCACCGCCGCGGCGGTCCCGGATGTGATCAAGAACGCCGACGCCCTCGACCTGCCGGGTGCCCGCACCGAGGCCGAGGTCCTCGCCGAGCTGCGCTCGCTGGCCGACCGCAACCAGGTCCTCGACTCCATGATCGGGCTGGGCTACTACGGGACGTTCACCCCGCCCGTCATCCTGCGCAACGTCATGGAGAACCCGGCCTGGTACACGGCCTACACGCCGTACCAGCCGGAGATCTCCCAGGGCCGCCTCGAGGCCCTGCTGAACTTCCAGACGATGGTCGCCGACCTCACCGGGCTGCCCACCTCGGGCGCCTCCCTGCTGGACGAGGGCACCGCCGCCGCCGAGGCCATGGCGCTGTCCCGGCGCATGGGCAGGAACAAGAAGGGTCTGTTCCTGGTCGACGCGGACGCGCTGCCGCAGACCATCGCCGTCATCCAGACCCGCGCCGAGCCGACCGGTGTCGAGGTCGTCGTCGCCGACCTCGGCGACGGCATCCCGGCCGACATCGCCGAGCGCGAGATCAACGGCGTCCTGATCCAGTACCCGGGCGCCTCCGGTGCCGTACGCGACATCAAGCCGGTCATCGACCAGGCCCACGAGCTGGGCGCGCTCGTCACCGTCGCCGCCGACCTGCTCGCGCTGACCCTGCTGACCTCCCCGGGCGAGCTCGGCGCGGACATCGCCGTCGGCACCACCCAGCGCTTCGGTGTGCCGATGGGCTTCGGCGGTCCGCACGCCGGCTACATGGCCGTGCACGAGAAGTTCGCGCGCAGCCTGCCCGGCCGGCTGGTCGGTGTCTCCGTCGACGCCGACGGGAACAAGGCGTACCGGCTCGCGCTGCAGACCCGTGAGCAGCACATCCGTCGTGAGAAGGCCACCAGCAACATCTGCACCGCGCAGGTGCTGCTCGCCGTGATGGCCGGCATGTACGCCGTCTACCACGGTCCGGAGGGCCTGCAGACCATCGCCCGGCGCACCCACCGGTACGCCACGATCCTCGCCGAGGGACTGAAGGCCGGCGGCGTCGAGATCGTGCACGCCGCGTTCTTCGACACCCTCACCGCGCGCGTGCCCGGCAAGGCCGCCGAGATCGCCGCCGCAGCCCGGGAGCACGGCGTCAACCTGCACCTGGCCGACGCCGACCATGTCTCGATGGCCTGCGACGAGACGACCAAGCGGGCTCAGGTCGCCGCCGTGTGGTCCGCCTTCGGTGTCGAGGGCGACATCGAGGCGCTGGACGCGACCGCCGAGGAGACCCTCCCCGAGGCGCTGCTGCGCACCGACGCCTTCCTCACCCACCCGGTCTTCCACCAGCACCGCTCCGAGACCGCCATGCTGCGCTACCTGCGCAAGCTGGCCGACCGCGACTACGCGCTCGACCGCGGCATGATCCCGCTGGGCTCCTGCACCATGAAGCTCAACGCGACCACGGAGATGGAGCCGGTCACCTGGCCCGAGTTCGGCCAGCTGCACCCCTTCGCCCCGGCCGAGCAGGCCGAGGGCTACCTCACGCTCATCCGCGAGCTGGAGGAACGTCTCGCCGAGGTCACCGGCTACGACAAGGTCTCCCTGCAACCGAACGCCGGTTCCCAGGGCGAGCTGGCCGGTCTGCTCGCCGTACGCGGCTACCACCGCGCGCGCGGCGACGAGCAGCGCACCGTCTGCCTGATCCCGTCCTCCGCGCACGGCACCAACGCCGCCAGCGCCGTGATGGCCGGCATGAAGGTCGTCGTCGTCAAGACCGCCGAGGACGGCGAGATCGACGTCGAGGACCTGCGCGCCAAGATCGAGCAGTACCGCGACGAGCTGGCGGTGCTGATGATCACCTACCCGTCGACGCACGGTGTGTTCGAGGAGCACGTCGCGGACATCTGCGCCCGGGTCCACGAGGCCGGCGGCCAGGTCTACGTCGACGGCGCCAACCTCAACGCCCTGGTCGGCCTCGCCAAGCCGGGCCACTTCGGCGGTGACGTCTCCCACCTGAACCTGCACAAGACCTTCTGCATCCCGCACGGCGGCGGCGGTCCCGGTGTCGGCCCGGTCGCGGTCCGCTCGCACCTGGCGCCGTACCTGCCGAACCACCCGATGCAGCCGGCCGCGGGTCCGGAGACGGGCGTCGGCCCGATCTCGGCCGCCCCCTGGGGTTCCGCCGGCATTCTGCCCATCTCCTGGGCGTACGTCCGTCTGATGGGCGGCGAGGGCCTCAAGCGCGCCACGCAGGTGGCCGTGCTGTCGGCGAACTACATCGCCAAGCGCCTGGAGCCGCACTACCCGGTGCTCTACACCGGCCCCGGCAACCTGGTCGCGCACGAGTGCATCATCGACCTGCGTCCGCTGACCAAGGCGACCGGCGTGAGCGTGGACGACGTGGCCAAGCGCCTGATCGACTACGGCTTCCACGCGCCGACCATGTCCTTCCCGGTGGCCGGCACGCTGATGATCGAGCCGACGGAGTCCGAGGACATCGCCGAGCTGGACCGGTTCTGCGACGCGCTGATCGCCATCCGCGCGGAGATCGAGAAGGTCGGCGCGGGCGAGTGGCCGGCGGAGGACAACCCGCTGCGGGGCGCCCCGCACACCGCCGCCGCGCTCGGCGGCGAGTGGACGCACGCCTACAGCCGTGAGGAGGCCGTCTTCCCGGCCGGCGTCTCGGCCGCCGACAAGTACTGGCCGCCGGTCCGCCGTATCGACCAGGCCTTCGGCGACCGCAACCTGGTGTGCTCCTGCCCGCCGCTGGACGCGTACGAGGACTGACGCCGTCGAGTACGAGGACTGAGCAAGCGGTGCCACAGGGCCCCGTCCGGTTTCCGGGCGGGGCCCTCGCCGTGTCATGCCGTCGCCAGGGACACCTCGGTCGCCTTGATCAGGGCGACCACGTCCGAGCCCACGAAGAGCCCGAGGTCGGCCACCGCGTCCTTGGTGATCGCCGCGGTCAGTTCACCGCCGTCGACGGTGATCTTGACGGTGGCCATGACGGTGCCGGTGGTGAGGCCGGTGACCGCGCCGGGAAGCTGGTTGCGGATCGACAGGCCCGCCACCCGCTGGGTGGCCAGGGAGACCTCGGTCGACTTCACCAGCGCGCGGACGGGCGAGCCGGGGGCGAGGGAGAGATCCTCGGCGGACTCCTTGGTGATGGCCGCCATGAGGTGCTGGCCGCCGTCCAGACGGAGTTCGACGGTGGTCATGGCCTCGCCGGGGTGGACGGCGGTGACGGTGCCGGGGAGCTGGTTGCGGATGCTCAGGGTCATGGGCACTCACGGTAGAGCGCCCACCCGTTCAGGCCGGGTATGCGTGCGTCTGCGCCGCTTTGACCGTCGCCCAGACAGCGGCGCCCGGATGCAGATCCAGTTCGGCGGCGGCGACCGTGGTGAGATCGGCGGCGAGCGGGAGTTCGCCGGTGAGGTCGGCGCGGATCTGGTCGCCGTGCGTCTCCAGGCCGGCCACCTCGCAGCGCCAGAGGTTACGGGCGCTGGCGCCGGTGGGCCGGTCCCGGAAGAGGGTGACGGCGGACGGTGGGAACGCCACGAACGCCGGGCCGGACAGCTCCTCCGTGGTCGTGATCGACGGGCCCGCGTCGAGTCGTACGGTGTGCCCGTCCGCCCGGCCTCGGTAGAGGTTGAGGCCGACGAGCTGGGCGATGTAGTCGGTGCGCGGATGGCGGGCGATGTCGGCGGGGCCGCCCTCCTGGACGACGCGGCCGTGCTCTATGACGACCAGGCGGTCGGCGAGCACCATGGCGTCCAGCGGGTCGTGCGTGACGAGTACGGCCACGGCCTCGAACTCGGCCAGGTGGCGGCGGAGTTGGGCGCGGACCTCCAGGCGGGTGCGGGCGTCCAGCGCGGCGAGTGGTTCGTCCAGGAGCAGCAGCCGGGGGTGGGTGGCCAGCGCGCGGGCCAGGGCCACGCGCTGGGCCTGACCGCCGGACAGGCGGCGCGGCTTGGCGCTCGCGTGGTCGGCCAGGCCCATGCGGTCCAGCCAGGCCGCGGCATGCGCGCGGGCCTCCGCTTTGCCCGCGCCCCGGCAGCGGGGGCCGAAGGCGACGTTGTCCAGGGCGGAGAGGTGGGGGAAGAGCAGATAGTCCTGGAAGACGACGCCGACCGGGCGGGAATCCGGGGGAGTGTGCTCCAGCGCGGTGCCGTCCAGGCGGAGATGGCCGTCGGTGAGAGGGGTGAGACCGGCGAGGGCGCGCAGGGCGGTGGTCTTGCCGGCGCCGTTGGGGCCGAGGAGGGCGAGGACGTCTCCGGGGGCGGCGGTCAGGGCCACGTCGAGCTTGAAGGAGCCGCGGTCCACGACGAGCCGGGCGTCGAGTCCCTCGTCGCCCACGGTCCGGAGGCCGGCTTCGGGGGCGTCGATGTCGGTCATGGGTCTGTACGTTCGCACACGCCCCGGGTCGGCTGCCACGCTCACGCTCCCGTCAGCCAGCGGTCCCGCAACCCCGCCAGCACCGCGATCGACACCGCCAGCAGGACCAGGCTGAGGGCGATCGCGGCGTCGGGGTCGTTCTGCAGGGCCAGGTAGACCGCGAGGGGCATGGTTTGGGTGCGGCCGGGGAAGTTGCCCGCGAAGGTGATCGTCGCGCCGAACTCGCCGAGCGCACGCGCCCAGGCCAGGACCGCGCCCGCCGCGATGCCGGGCGCGATCAGCGGCAGGGTGACCCGGCGGAACGCGGTGAAGCGGGACGCGCCGAGCGTGCTCGCCGCCTCCTCGAAGCGGGGGTCGGCAGCGCGCAGGGTGCCCTCGACGCTGATGACCAGGAACGGCATCGCGACGAACGCCTCCGCGATCACGACGCCGGTGGTGGTGAACGGCAGCGTGATCCCGAACCAGGCGTCCAGCGACTTGCCGATCACGCCGTTGCGGCCGAGGGCCAGCAGCAGCGCCACACCGCCGACCACCGGTGGCAGCACGAGGGGCAGTGTCACCAGGGCCCGTACCAGGCCCCGGCCGGGAAACTCCGTACGGGCCAGGAGCCAGGCCAGCGGCACCCCCAGGACGAGGCTCACGGCCGTTGCCGCTGTGGCGCTGACCAGCGACAGCTGGAGCGCCTGCCACACCTCCGTGCTGGACAGCTGGTCCGGCAGGCTGCGCCAGGGCGCGCGGATGATCAGCGCGACCAGCGGCACCAGCAGGAACGCCAGCGCCAGCAGGCCCGGCAGCAGCAGCGGCAACGGCACCCCGCGCCGGCCCCCCGTGCCGACGCGGCGACGTCGCGGCCGGTCCGTGCGGGGACCGGTCGCGGCGTCGGGCTGGTGGAGCGAGGTCACGGCTTGAGGAACCCTGCCTCGCTGAGCACCTTCTGGCCCTCGGCGGACTGCACCAGGGCGATGAACGCCTTGGCCGTCTGGGCGTTCGGCGCGTTCTTCAGCAGGACGATCGGGTAGGCGTTGATCGCCTTGGCGGACTCGGGGAACTCCACGCCCTGCACCTTGCCACCCGCGGACTTCACATCGGTCTTGTAGACGACTGCCGCGTCGGCCTCCTTCAGCTCCACCTTGTTGAGAGCGGACTTGACGTCCTGCTCGTAGGAGACCGGGGTGAGCTTGAGCTTGGCGGCGTCCAGGGCCTTCTGCGCGGCGGCGCCGCACGGCACGGTCTTGTCGCACAGCACGACCTTCAGGCCGGACTTGGTGAGGTCCTTCAGGGAGGACACCTTGCCGGGGTTGCCCGGCAGGGTGGCGATCTCCAGCTGGTTGCGCACGAAGGTGGCCGGGGTGCCGACCGCGTCCTGCTTGGCCGTCACGATCGCCATGGTCTTGGGGCTGGCGGCGGCGAAGACGTCCGCCGGGGCACCGCCGGTGATGCTCGCTGCGAGGGTGTCGCTGCCGCCGAAGTTGAAGCTGACCTTGGTGCCCGGGTGCTGCTGCTCGAACTCCTTGCCCAGGGTCGTGAAGCTCTCCTTCAGGGAGGCGGCGGCGAACACGGTGACGTCGCCGGACAGCTTCGGGGAGGCGGAGTTCGACGTGTCCGACTTCGCGTTGGACGAGTCCGAGGACGAGGAGCAGGCGCTGAGTGCCATCAGGGCGGCGGCTCCCGCACCGGCCAGCTGCAGCATCCGCCGGGTCCGGCGCACGGAACGGGTCATCACGGATCTACTCCTCAGGTTCTGTGGAACGACTGTCGCGCCCTGTCACGGCCGGAACCGCCGGCCGTGCGGCGATGATACTGCCGCATCTGCCAGCCGTAAGTCTCCTGTCTCATCGCATGAGCTGCGAACTCGTGACTTGTAGCTTGCATGTGCGTTTGCACGGTGCGCCGCGGCGGGTACCGTGCTGCGGGAGGTGGTCGCAGGTGACGCTCGCGGAACTCGCCCTGACCGGCGATCTGGCCCGCCCCGCCCGCCTGAGCGTGCCGGACCTGCTCCGCTGGCCGCAGCACCGGGTGGACGTCAGCTTCGAGTGCGCGACCAGCGGCATCCAGCACCACCGGTTCGCCGGCCCACGCCTGTACGACGTCCTCGCCGACGCGGGGCCCGGCTTCGACCCGGTGCGCCGCAAGGACCGGCTCCGCTTCCTCATCGCCGTCACCGGGACGGACGGCCACCACGCCCTGCTGTCCTGGGCCGAGATCGATCCGGACTTCGCGGACGCGCCCGTCCTGCTGGGCGTGTGCATCGACGACACCCCGCTGGACGGGGCAGGGCCCCAACTGGTCCTCCCACAGGACCGGTGCGGGGCCCGGCACATCAGCGGGATCACGGCGATCCGGGTGGACGGCGGCTACCGCTGTGCCGCTCCAGCGCCCGCCACACCGGGTCACGCAGCAGGGACACCTCGGTGAACCGCACGCCCGCGGCGGCGCCCGCGGGGCTCGGTGGCGCGCCTTCAGCCGTGCGGTCGTCGGTCCGTTGCCGGAGGCCGACACCGTGCGCTACCGGGTGGAGCGCAACGGCAGCCGTGTGACGGGTCAGACGCGGTCGATGTGCACGTTGGTGGACTTCACGCGCGCGGTGGCCTCCATGCCGACCTCCAGGCCCAGTTCCTCGACGGCCTCCCGGGTCAGCAGCGACACCAGCCGGTGCGGGCCCGCCTGGATCTCCACCTGGGCCGCGACGTCACCGAGCTTGATCGCCGTCACGATGCCGGGGAAGGCGTTGCGGACGGAGGTGTAGGAGGCGTCCTCCTCGCCGGCGCCCGCCTTGGCCAGCTCGACCGAGAACGCGGCGAGATCCCTGCCGTCGACGAGCCGCCGCCCGGACTCGTCGCGATGGGTCGCCACCCGGCCCGCGTCGGCCCAGCGACGGGCGGTGTCCGGGCTCACGCCGAGCAGCCGTGCCGCCTGGCCGATCGTGTAGGACTGCATGCCGGTCACGATAGGGCCACGCCGGGGGAACCGTGGACATGGGGTTGGTCGTTGGGTATAACGCGATATAGCGTTAGTTCGTGACGATGGCCCCCAACGGGGACGTGCCGAATCGGGGTGAAGGTATGGCGGCCGAGCTGCTGCACACGGAGATGTCGTCCGGGCTGCGTGCCTCGCACGCGGACCGGGACCGGGTGGTGGACGTGCTGTCGGGCGCCGCGGGCGACGGCCGGATCACGGCCGAGGAGCTGGACGAGCGCGTGGCGGCCGCGCTGTCCGCGCGCACGCTCGGCGAGCTGGCGGCGCTCACCGCCGATCTGCCGGACGCGGCCGGCGCCGTACCGGCCAAGGACGTCGTGCGGATCGAGCAGCAGGGCGCATCAGCCCTGCGCGCGGACGGCTGGGCGGTGCCGCGCCGCATGGAGATCGCGTCGGCCTGGGGAGACGTGATCCTCGACTTCTCCCGCGCGGAGATCACGCACGACACCCTCCGCATCGACGTCGACATGCGCGGCGGCACCCTGCGGCTGATCACGCGGCCCGGTGTCGTGGTGGACGCCGACGCGCTGGTGATCGGCTACGGCAAGACCAAGGTGCGGTCCGCCGGTGATCCCGGGGCGCCGGCCGTGCTCCGCGTGGAGATACACGGCCGGCTCAGCCTGGGGTGTCTTGAGGTACGGCCGCCCCGGCGCTGGTTCCGCAGGTAGCCCGCCCCCGCCGCCTTCTGCCGCCGTCGGGGGCCGCCCGGTCTCAGCCGGTGTGCACCCGCGGCCGGCGTTCCCGGTTCGGTTCGGCCTCGCGCAGGACCTCGCGGGTGACCGGGGCGACCTCGCCCTGGCCGAAGAGGAAGAAGCGGAGGAAGTTGGCGAAGGGATTGCCCTCGGTCCACTCGAAGTAGATGTGCGGGGTGCAGCCCGTCATGTCGCGCGCATGGAGGAGGAGCGCGGCGAGGGCGTTGGGGATCGAGGAGGACTCCAGGGTCAGTACGCGGTAGCGGTCGTGCAGGACCTCGCCGCGTACGGTTACGCCCGCCTCGAACTCGGAGGGGTCGGTGACCGTGACCTCGACGAAGACGAAGTCCTCCTGCTCCGGCATGTCGTTGTCGGCCCGGATCTGCTCGACCTTGTCGCGGTACTCGGCCTTGTCGCGATGGCCGGGCTCGTTCGCGATGAAGCGTATCTTCCGGCTGGCCATGTCCCGGATGAAGCGTTCCGCCATCGGGTCCAGAGTCAGACTGGTCACGCGCAATTCGAAGGCACGGGCGAGCCGGGACAGCAGCGAGACCAGGATGATGCCGACGATGAAGCAGGCGCCGATCTTCACACCGTCCGGGCGCTCGATCACGTTCACCACGGTCGTGTAGAGGAACACGGCGGAGATCACGGCGAACCCGATGGTCCACTTGCGCTGCCCCGCCTTGCGCGCGGCGATGGTCACCGCGATCGCCGCGGAGCTGATGAGCACCAGCACACCGGTGGCGTAGGCGCCGCCCTGCGCGTCGACGTTGGCGTCGAACAGCCAGGTGACCAGGAAGGCGATGAGGGTGAAGACGATGACCATCGGGCGCACGGCGCGGGCCCAGTGCGGGGCCATGCCGTAGCGGGGCAGATAGCGCGGCATCAGGTTCAGCAGGCCGGCCATGGCGGAGGCGCCGGCGAACCACAGGATGGCGATGGTCGAGATGTCGTAGACCGTGCCGAAGGCGCCGCCGAGGTATTCGTGCGCGAGGTAGGCGAGCGCGCGGCCGTTGGCCTGGCCGCCGGTCTTGAACTCGTTCGCCGGGATGAGCAGCGTGGTGATGAAGCTGGACGCGATCAGGAAGGCGCTCATGATCAGCGCGGCCGTGGTGAGCAGCTTCTTCGTGTCCCGGATCCGGCCGGTCGGCTTCTCCTCGGTGTCGTCCGGGTCGCCCTGGACGTGCGGCATGACGGCGACGCCGGTCTCGAAGCCGGACAGGCCGAGCGCGAGTTTGGGGAAGACGATCAGGGCCAGGCCGATCATCACGAAGATGTTGCCGTGCTGCGCGGTCAGCGCGCTGGACCAGTCAGTGATCACATGGCCCGCTGTGACCACGTGGTAGAGGCCGACGATCACCACGACGACGTTCAGCGCGAGGTAGACACCGACCAACGCCGTCGCGACGCCGATCGCCTCCAGGAAGCCCTTGAGGAACACCGCGCCCAGCAGCGCCACCAGGATCAGGGTGATCAGCGTCTGCTGTCCGTGCAGGGCGCTGGCCAGGTGCGGGTTCTCGATCAGGTGGGTGGAGGCGTCGGCGGCCGACAGCGTGATGGTGATCAGGAAGTCGGTGGCGGCGAAGCCCAGCAGCGTGAGCACGAACAGCTTGCCCTGCCAGAAGGACAGCAGCCGCTCCAGCATGGCGATGGAGCCCTCGCCGTGCGGGCTCTCCTCGGCGACCCGGCGGTACACCGGAAGCGCGCCGGCCAGGGTGACGATGACGAGGACGATGGTCGCGATCGGCCCCAGCAGTCCCGCAGCGAGCGCCGCGATGCCCGGCTGGTAGCCGAGGGTGGAGAAGTAGTCGACACCGGTCAGGCACATGACGCGCCACCAGCGCTGGCCCTTGTGCGGGGGTTCCGGCTCGGCGTGAGGCCCGGTGTGGCCGCCGTGCTTGCCCATGTCGGAGAGCCCCTCCAGCATCCAGTTGCGCAAGCGACTGGGAGGGGGGTGCTCGGTCGTGGCCATCAGTGGGCTCCTGTGTGCGGCTCAGCTTGTTTCCGGCCATCACGCGGATGGCGGGCACCAGCGTATGCAGAGAGTGACGCCTGGGCCCACGGATCTGGGGTGGGCGAGCGTCAATCTTGCGTTAAGAATGGCGCGGGAGCGGCAGAGCTCCATCAAGAAGGGGAGGCCGGAGAGGTTCGCCGGGGGCACGGCCGCCCGGTCGACGGCCCGTGGTTCGGAGCCGGGGGCGGCCACCGAGTGTCACTCATTCCATACGGAGGCCCGGAACACCGCCCGGGCCGTCTCCCCGGTCGAGGCGGCGGGCGAGGCCGCGCAGGACGGTCGTGCCGCACAGGGGGGCCGGCGGTCTCGGACACCCGGGCGCCCGCGTCGAGCAGATGCCACAGGTCCGGGTTGCGGAACAGGACCTCGGGCTCGAGCCGACCGCCCGGTCGATGAGGAGCAGCAACCCGAGCAGCACGGCCGCGCACCGGAGCGACGCACGCACATCCGCTGCCCAGGCACGGTCGCAGTGCTCTGACGGCAGGCGGCCCGTTCTTGACGCAACCCCTGCGCGCCCGGCGCATCAAGACCCTGCATTCCGCATCAGGACCGCTGGGCTCGGCGGCGCCTCATCGCGCCGGGGTGGGCCTCACAGACGCCGGATGTCCATGCGCAGATGCCACATGTTGCGCCGGTGGACGGACAGCAGCTCCGACTCCAGCGGGGACGGGGGCACCGCGAGCACCGGGCAGACCGCGTGCGCCAGGCAGTGCCGGGAGACGCGGCCCGAGAAGGCACGCTGCAGACCGCGGCGGCCCGCGCCCACCACCAGGACGTCGTTGTCCCGGTCCGCGGTCGCCACCAGCGCCGGGCCGACGGCGCCGCGGACGACGACGGCGTGCATCGGCACACCGGGGGCGTCCCCGCCGAAGATCTCCTCCAGTACCGAGGCCAGCCGCTGTCCGGCCAGCCGCTGCCAGTCCTCCACCAGCAGACCGGCAGCGGGGGAGCGGCGCGCGGCGGGGTCACCGCCCGGCGGCTCCCAGGCCAGCACCGGCCACAGTTCCGCGCCCAGCCGGCGGGCCAGCGCGGTGGCCCGCCGCAGGGCCGTGACGCTGCCCAGGGAGCCGCTCACACCGACCACCACCCGAGCCGTCGTCGAGGCGTCGTAACCGGACATCACTCCACCGTTCCTCGCGGGCGACGCCGGGGCGTCTCGCGCGCGGACGTGCCCGCCCTGCAAGGCCCTTGCTTCCTTCCATCCCACTCCCGTACCGGCGATTCGACCAGTGGGGCGGAGGTGTCTTTTCCACGGCGGCCGGCACGCCCGCTCGCGAAGAATCGGTGCCGCAGTCGAAACTTTCGAGCACCAGTTGGGGGCGAACCGTGCGAACCTATGACAACCCCGTCCTCCCCGGCTTCACCCCGACCCGAGCGTGTGCGGGGCCGGGGACGACTGCCGGCGTACCAGGCGCTGTGGGACGCGCTCCGACAGCGCCCGGCTACGGACCGTAGCCGGCCCCGGACACACATCGGGGCCGGTGCGCACCGGATGGGTGCGGCCGGCCCCTCGGGTCGTTCGCCCGCGCTCCGCTCAGGCGGCGGTCATCACATGCTCCGCACCCAGCGGGCGGTGCGGAGCGATGATCCGGCCGTCGGGCAGCAGCTCACCGGTGTCCTCGAAGAGCAGGACGCCGTTGCACAGCAGACTCCATCCCTGCTCCGGGTGGTGCGCCACGAGACGGGCGGACTCCCGGTCGGCGGACTCGGCTGGCGGACACGGCGGCTGGTGCTGGCACATGGGTGGGATCTCTCGCTCTGTCGTGGTCATGGCCGTCCCCCGTGGTGATAAGTCGGTCGGAACCCAGTGTTGCCTTCTCGGCGTCATTCCGCAGGGATTTCGCAGCACCGCTTCTCACAGGTCATGACGCGTCACCCGCGCGGACGGTTCAGTCCAAGTGCACTGTCACTTCGGGTGGTTCGCAGTGGCCGGATCGGGCTAGTCCCTGCAGGCCAGACCCCTGACATGAACGTACCCCGCTTCCCTTGCGGGCAAGCGGGGTACGCGCCGGCCGGTCAGGCGGGCGAGCCCAGCACGGGCGGGCCGAGCAGCGGCAGCGGAGTCGCACGATGGGTCAGCACCGGAAGCAACTCGGTCACCCGGAACAGGCGGTGCGCTGGTATGCCGGGCGGCGCCGGCGCCAGTGGGACGAGCAGATCGGTGCCGGCCGGGTGTCCCTCGGCTCCGTCGGCGGTGAGGTCGCCGTGCAGCCACAGGGTGAGCATGTACAGGCCGGGCACGGAGAGCAGCCGGGCCTGGTACGGCTGTTGCAGCGCCTCCGCCTGCTGCAGGGCGCGCTCGGTGGAGGGGACGTAGGGGCCCTCGAAGAAGTGCGAGAAGGCCCAGCCGTCCGGGGTCAGCATGGTGTCCGCTGCGGCCACCGCCCGGTCGCCGCAGCGGATCAGGAAGCGCCAGCCGGCCAGCCGGGTCGCGGACAGGCCCGGTGCGGTGATGCGGTCCAGTACGTGCACGGGCAGCGGGAGTTCGGGGGTCGTCGGCCCCTGCGCGGCTCGCAGGCAGGGGGTGCGGGCCTCACGCACCGCGGTGGGGGAACCGAGGGCGGTGAGGACGGAACGCAGGGCAGGCGCGGGGGCAGGGGGCACGTGCAGCGGCATGTGGGTCGCCTCTCTCGTTCGACAGGCGCGGCGGCGCGAGGAGGGGTGGGGCGGACGGCGCTGTCTGCTCACGGGAAGGCCGGAAGGGTGGAGGCCCGGGTCGGTGAACATGGGTGCGGCTCGGCCTGCCGCCCGTCTTCGGGACGGCCTGAACACGGCGGGAACCAGGACCGAGGCGTCAACCTTCTGCCTTGTGGGCGAAGTTTATATGACGCATGTTCGGCCGTTGTTTCGTCTAGCTCATTTCGGGAAGTCGCGCAAGGCGGTAATGCGCCGACGATTTGCGGGACTCCTCCCGGTTTCCGAACCGTCCCGCCGCTGCTGACCTCGTAATACGCACGGGTAACGGTCGGCCGAATGTCGTCGGCGTTTTTCACGAGGTGCCGGGGGAACCCGAGGTGCAGGCTGACGCATGCCCCGTGAATGTGCCGCGGGGAACATTCCGACAGGGTAGCGGCTGCCCGGCTCGCGTGGGGCGTTATCGATCGCTTTCCACGGGGCATCATCCCCCGTACCCGGGAGCCCGGCGGCCGGACCGTCGGCCCGCCCATCCGAGGAGGGACACTTCGATGGGGGAGAAGGTCGTGGCGGGGCAGTTCGACCTGTCCGATCGCCAGCGCTACCGCGAAAAGCTCCAGAAGTGCCTCGTGGGACTGGAGCGACTGTTGCGGGAGAAGCGATTCGATCGTCCCAAGAACCTCATGGGAGTCGAGATCGAATTGAATCTCGCCGGGCCGGACGGTATGCCGAAAATGTTGAACGGGCAGGTGCTGGAGCGCATCGCGAGCCGGGATTTCCAAACAGAACTCGCCATGTTCAATCTGGAAGTCAACATAGCCCCACACCGTTTGGGCGGACGCGTATTCGACCGGCTCGCCGAGGAACTGCGCACCTCGCTCGCCTACGCCGACCGCAAGGCGGGCGAGGTGGACGCCGGCATCGTCATGATCGGCATCCTGCCCACGCTCGACCGCGACGACCTGGTCTCCTCCAACCTCTCCGAGGCGGACCGCTACACCATGCTCAACGACCAGATCGTGGCCGCGCGCGGCGAGGACTTCCGGCTCGACATCGAGGGCGTGGAACACCTCGTGTGCACCTCGAAGTCGATCGTCCCCGAGGCCGCGTGCACCTCCGTACAGCTGCATCTGCAGGTCACCCCGGCCCGGTTCGCGGACGTGTGGAACGCGGCGCAGGTGGCGTGCGCCGCGCAGATCGCCGTCGGGGCCAACTCTCCGTTCCTGTTCGGTCACGAGCTGTGGCGTGAGTCCCGGCCCCCGCTGTTCCTGCAGTCCACCGACACCCGCCCGCCGGAGCTCCAGGCCCAGGGCGTACGGCCGCGCACCTGGTTCGGCGAGCGGTGGATCAGCTCCGCCTACGACCTGTTCGAGGAGAACCTGCGCTACTTCCCGGCGCTGCTGCCCATCTGCGACGACGAGGAGCCACTGGAGGTCGTGGAGGCGGGTGGCACGCCCCGACTGGCCGAGCTGGTGCTGCACAACGGCACGATCTACCGCTGGAACCGGCCGGTGTACGGCATCGCCGACGGCGTTCCGCACCTCAGGGTGGAGAACCGGGTGCTGCCGGCCGGGCCGACCATCACCGACGTGATCGCCAACGCGGCCTTCTACTACGGCCTGGTCCGCGCCCTCGCCGAGGAGTCCCGCCCGGTGTGGACCCGGCTGCCCTTCGCCGCGGCGCAGGCCAACTTCGACGCCGCGTGCCGGTACGGCATCGACGCGCGGTTCGTGTGGCCCCGGCGGGGACGCTACGGCGGCACGGGCGAGGTCGACGCGGTCACCCTGGTCCGCGACGAGCTGCTGCCGCTGGCCTCGGCCGGGCTGGACGCGTGGGGCGTGGAGCCGGCCGACCGGGACCTCTACCTGGGCGTCATCGAGGAGCGCTGCCGGCGTCGGGTGAACGGGGCGTCCTGGCAGGCGGCCATGTTCCACCGGCTCCTGGAACAGGGCCTGACCCGCGAGGCCGCGCTGGCCGCCACGACGCGGCGCTACGCCGAGCTGATGCATGTGGGGGAGCCGGTGCACATGTGGCCGGTGGGGCTGCCGGAGGCGGTGCCTCTCGGCTGACCAGCGGGCGGACGGCGAAGCTGCCAAGATCCTCGGCCGCTACGCGGTGCTTATCTCCTTCTGCGATCCTTGCCAGGCAGAGGTGGGCCAGGGGCCCATGAGCCGGATGGAGGCAGGGGTGCAGGTGGAGGCTGACTCGGTGGCCGGTGCCGGGGCGCGGGAGCGCGACCCGCGGCGCATCCTGCGGGACGAGACGCTGCTCGTCCTGGCGCTGTCGCTGGGCGCGAGCGGGGTCTCCGCCCTGATCAGCTTCATTGGCGCGGTCACCAAGCCGGGCGGCCTGAAGGACCAGGCGGCCACCCTCAACGCCTCGGCCGCGCCCGGCCGACCCTGGCTCGACCTGGCCTGGCAGCTGTTCGGCATCGCCAGCGCGCTGGTCCCCGTCGCCCTGGTCGCCCATCTGCTCATCCGCGAGGGCGGCAGCCTGCGCACCCTCGGCTTCGACCGCACCCGGCCCTGGCCCGACCTGGGCCGGGGTGCCGCGATCGCGGCCGTGATCGGCAGCACCGGGATCGCCTTCTACCTGGCCGCCCGCGGCCTCGGCTTCAACCTCACGGTCGTGCCCGAGGCGCTGCCGAACGTCTGGTGGAAGTTCCCGGTACTGATCCTGTCCGCCGTGCAGAACGCGGTCCTCGAAGAGGTCATCGTCGTCGGCTATCTGCTGCGCAGGCTGGGCCAGTTGGGCTGGACCCCCGGGACCGCGCTGGTCGCCAGCGCGGTCCTGCGCGGCTCGTACCACCTCTACCAGGGCGTCGGCGGCTTCATCGGCAACATGGTCATGGGCGCGGTGTTCGTGTACCTGTACCGCCGCTGGGGACGGGTCGGTCCGCTGGTCGTCGCCCACTCCCTGCTCGACATCGGCGCGTTCGTCGGCTATGCCCTGCTCGCGGGCAGGGTGGGCTGGCTGCCGACGGCCTGAGCACCGGGGTCACGCGTGCAGTTCGCCCTCGATCACCGTGACCGCGCGGCCGGTGAGCAGGGTGCGCTCGCCGCGCAGGCCGGTGCGCACCAGCCCGGTGCGGCGGGAGGCCTGCAGCCCGGTGAGGTCCTCGCGGCCCAGGCGCGCGGACCAGTGCGGGGCGAGCGCGGTGTGGGCGCTGCCGGTGACCGGGTCCTCGTCGATGCCGACGTTCGGGAAGAAGCAGCGGGAGACGAAGTCGTAGCCCCGGGACGGGTCGTCGGCGCGGGCCGTGGCGATGATGCCGCGCGCGGAGTAGGCGCCGAGGGGCTTGTGGTCCGGTGCGAGGCCGAGGACCGTCTTCTCGTCGGCCAGCTCCAGCAGCAGGTCGCCGACGTTCGGGCCGGTGTCGAAGGCGGCGAGCGGCTGTGCGCCGAGGGCCTCGGCGACCCCGGCCGGGATCTCGGCCGGGGTGAGCGGGGCTGTCGGGAAGTCGAGGGTGATGGAGCCGTCCTGGGCGGGCGTGGCGATGAGCACGCCGCTGCGGGTGGCGAACCGCGCCGGGCCCTCGTGGGCGCCGGTGGTGTGCAGGACGTGGGCGGTGGCGAGCGTGGCGTGCCCGCACATGGCGACCTCGGCGACGGGCGTGAACCAGCGCAGCGCCCAGTCCGCCTCGCCGCCCTCAGGCAGCCGGTGGGCGAACGCCGTCTCGGCGTGGTTGACCTCCATGGCGACGTTCTGGAGCCAGTCGTCGTCCGGGAAGACGTCGTCCAGGAGCAGGACTCCGGCCGGGTTGCCGGCGAAGGGGCGGTCGGTGAAGGCGTCCACGATTCGAATGCGCATGACGCCGACGCTAATGGCGCGACGGCCGGCCGCCCAAGGCCAATTCACGAACCCTGGCATGTCTTGCGCACGGTCGCGGCCCGCGGCCTTGTCCAGGGGGCGAGTTGGGCGACTCCGAACGAGCGCGCTCGATGCCGTCGAGGGTGCGACGCATGGACGCCGAGCAGCCCCGTGTCCCTCAGCCGGCGGTGGTCGGCGGTTCTGCAATGCCGATGAAGTTCCCGGCTTTGGTCTGGATGCGGGCTGACCACCCCAGCGCGGTGAGGTCGTCCGTGAGGGTCTGGGCATCGTGGAACACCTTCACGATGCGGTACTGGCTGCCGTCGTGGAGCCGACGCAGCGCTGCTGGGATCGGCTGGTTCGCGAGGACTTCCTCGTATGCGGCTGCGGCTGGGCCGTCGTCGATGAAGATCGCTTTGCCGCCCGGCGCGAGTGCGGCCGAGACGGTGTTCCAGAAGCCGGGCAACCGCGTCGGGGGGACATGGGAGAGCCAGAAGGCGAAGAACACGGTGTCGTAGCGTCGCGGCGGCTGCCACTCGAACAGGTCGGCCTCGATGAACTGGACGGTGGGGGATGCGGTGCGCGCCCGAGCGAGGGCCAGCACTTCGGTTGCGGCGTCGACGGCCGTCACCGAACGTGCCCGTGCGGCAAGCCTCGGGGTCCACTGGCCCGTTCCGCAGGCCAGCTCCAGCACGTCCCCGGCGATCGGCAGGTCATCGACGACGGCCAGCAATTGCTGCAGGGCTTCGTACTCTGCGTATTGCCGGTCGTATTCGGCCGCGGCGGCCCTGTAGTAGGCCCTCTGCTCTGCCAGGAGAGCGTCGTCATCCATGCGGGTTCCTCTCATCCGGGCTCGGCCAATGCCAGTCACGCTCAGCTCGCCGACCTTGGTTGCAGACGCGGACGCGGTGCACGCTGAGGGGCTTGTCATGCGATCGGTTCCGATATATCGTTGAGGCATCGCGAACGATACGCGATGCATACGTGACAGATCATCGATGGAATGGAGTGATCGCGATGCGTACCCATGGATACGAGCACGGACATCGGCACGAGGGCCCCGGCCCGCGGGGCATGGGTGGATTCGACCGGCGGCGGGCCGCCTTCGGGCCCTTCGGCCCGGGCGGCCCGGGGTTCGGCCCCGGCGGCCCTGGTTTCGGGGCAGGCCCCTGGGGGCCCCGAGGGCGCGGTGGACCAAGGGGGCGGGCGCGGCGTGGTGATGTGCGGGCCTCGATCCTGGCCCTGCTCAAGGACCGTCCCATGCACGGCTACGAGATGATCCAGGAGATCGCCGAACGCAGCGGCGGCGCGTGGAAGCCCAGCCCCGGCTCGGTCTACCCCACGCTCCAGCTGCTGGAGGACGAGGGCCTGATCGCCAGCGAGAGCGGGGGCGGCAAGAAGCTGTTCGCGCTCACCGAGGACGGGCGCGCCGCCGCCGACGAGGGCCCGGACGCCCCCTGGGAGGAGGCCTCCCGCGGGGTCGACTGGGAGGCCCTCGGTGAGATCCGCCAGGCCGGCTTCGGTCTGATGGAGGCCTTCAGCCAGGTCTGGAAGACCGGCAGCAAGGAACAGCGCGAAAAGGCGCTGGCCGTCATCAACGACGCCCGCAAGAAGCTGTACCTGATCCTCGCCGACGAGCACTGAGGCTCGTACGACGGACCGGGCGCCCCGTGCGACACGGCGCGGGGCGCCTTCGCGCGCCCGGACTCAGGCGACCAGGCCGGCCAGCTTGCGCAGCGACTCGTTCAGCGCGGCCGTCGCCGAGTCCTTCAGCTTGCCCGCCATCAGCGACACCGCCGCGCCGGTGAACTCGCCGTCGATCCGGACGGACGTGGCGTCGCCGTCGGGCGTGAGGGTGTAGCGGGTGGCGACCGTCACCGCCATCGGGCCCTTGCCCCGGATGGCGAACACCCGGGCCGGCTCCAGCTCCTCGATGGTCCAGTCGACCTCGGCCGGGAAGCCCATCAGCTTCATGTTCTCCTGGAAGGTCCCGCCCACGGCCAGGCTCTGCGGGCCCCCGTTGGGGAAGCTGGTGTGGGTGGCGTTCCACTCCCCGTACGACGACCAGTCGGTGAGCTGGGCCCACACCTTCTCGGCCGGTGCCTGGATGCGTGCCTCCGCGCTGACTTCGGCCATGGGACCACCCCTTCGGATCGGGCGTAGCGGGCTAAGGTGTCGCGGAACGTAGCCGCAGGGGCGCGAACATTCAATACTGATGAACCGTCAGGAATTCCGAACGCCGGTTCCGTGAGTGAATCTCCTCCGTAAGGATGAGATCCCGAACGCCCAGGTCCACTCTGTGTGGGACGCGAAGATGGTTCCGCTCGTGGATGACCCGGCCCGTTGAGGCTGATGGGGTAGGGGTTGTGCAACCCCGTACAGCCCACTGGACCGCCCATGACGAGGCGGCGCACCCGGACGACGATGCCGTGCTCGGCGCCGAGCTGGCAGCGGTGATCGCCGGTGCGCGCCGGAGGGCCGTCCGGGACGGGGACCGCCAGACCGACACCGCCCATCTGCTGCACTCCCTCCTGGAGCACGATCCCGAGGTGCGCGCCGCGGTCGGCGGCCCGCAGCAACTCGCCCGGCTGCTCGGCTACCTCGTGCAGCGCAGCATCGGCTACGGGCTGCGCTGGCAGGGCAGCGTCGAGGACTCCGGCGCGCTCGCCGTCGTCCCCGCCGCGGTCGTGCCCCGCGCCCGCGAGCCGAGCGACGCCGCCGGCTGGTCGCCCACGGCCGCCGCCGCCCTCGCCGACGCCCGCGAGCGGGCCCGGCTGCGCGGCGAGCCCCGCGTCACCGGCATCGACCTCCTTGCCGCGCTCACCGCGGACCCGGGCGCGCGGGCCGTCGAGGTCCTCGGGCGCGCCGGCATCCGCGAGCTGAACACCCCGGCCGAACCCGGGTCGGACGAGTACGCCGGCGACGGCGGCCCGATTCACTGACACCGGCGGACGTCCAGCCCCTGAGACAGGTGTCAACGGGGATGACGCTCCTGTCGTCGCCTGTCATCATGTGCCCGTGCATACGTCAGAGAGCAGTCAGGGCAGCCGCGGCAAGGGCGTCGGGCTCGGTCTCGCGCTCGCCTCGGCACTGGCCTTCGGCGGGTCGGGAGTGGCCGCCAAGCCGCTGATCGAGGCGGGACTCGACCCGCTCCACGTGGTCTGGCTGCGCGTGGCCGGCGCCGCCGTCGTCATGCTGCCCGTCGCCGTACGGCACCGCGCGCTGCTGCGCCGCCGTCCCGCCCTGCTCGCCGGGTTCGGACTGCTCGCCGTCGCCGGCGTCCAGGCCTGCTACTTCGCCGCGCTGTCCCGTATTCCGGTGGGCGTGGCGCTGCTCGTCGAGTACCTGGCCCCCGCGCTGGTGCTCGGCTGGGTCCGGTTCGTGCAGCGGCGGCCCGTGACGCGCGCCGCCGCGCTCGGCGTGGTCCTCGCGGCCGGCGGTCTCGCCTGTGTGGTGGAGGTCTGGTCGGGGCTGAGCTTCGACGCGCTGGGCCTGCTGCTCGCGCTCGGCGCCGCCTGCTGCCAGGTCGGCTACTTCGTCCTGGCCGACCACGGCGGCGACGCGGGCGACGAGGCACCCGACCCGCTCGGCGTCATCGCCTACGGCCTGCTCGTCGGCGCCTTCGTGCTGACGGTCGTCGCCCGCCCGTGGAGCATGCGCTGGTCGGTGCTGACCGGCTCCGCCGACATGAACGGCACCGCCGTACCGGCCCTCGCGCTGCTGGGCTGGATCGTGCTGATCGCCACCGTCGTCGCGTACGTCACGGGCGTGCTGTCCGTGCGCCGGCTGTCCCCGCAGGTCGCCGGTGTCGTCGCCTGCCTGGAGGCGGTCATCGCGACCGTGCTCGCCTGGGTGCTGCTCGGCGAACACCTGTCGGCGCCCCAGGTCGCCGGTGGCGCGGTCGTCCTGGTCGGCGCGTTCATCGCCCAGTCCTCGACCCCCGCGAAGGGCTCCGCCGAGCCGGTGGCCGCGGGCGGTGCCGAAAGGGAGCTGTCGGCCCGCGGTACGGCTGCCTGAGGCGCGTCTCCGGGACCACCGGCCCCGCGCGGGTCCGCGCAGGGCCGTACGGTGCTCGCCCGCCGACGACCTCCGCGCGCCCCGCCGGAGCGGGCCGGCCGGGCTCGGTGCGGGCACCGTCCTCCTCGCGCTCGGCACCCTGCTCCTGCTCGGCGCGGGCGCGGGCCTCGGTGGGTGAGGCCGCGGGGGCGGCGGTCGGGCGGCGGTTCCGGTGCGGCGCCCTGTCCGTTTCCTACAGCGCCTTCAGGTAGGCCGGCAGGTCGACGCCCGGCGTCAGGTCGGCGTTGGGGACCGGCGCGGCGTAGCCCTTCTGCAGCGGGACGACGCCGGCCCAGTGCGGCAGGGCGAGGTCCTCCGGCTCGTCGTTCGCGCCGCCGGTGCGGACCTTGGCCGAGACCTCGTCCAGGTCGAGCCGGATCACCGCGGTGGCGGCCAGTTCCTTCTTGTTCGCGGGCCGGGAGTCGGCGGCGCGGCCCGGCACGACGTGGTCCACCAGCGCGTCCAGGGCCAGCCGCCGCTCCTCGGGGTCGGTGACCTGGTGCGCGACGCCGTGCACCACCACGGAGCGGTAGTTGATGGAGTGGTGGAACGCGGACCGGGCCAGCACCAGCCCGTCCACATGGGTGACCGTCAGGCACACCGGCAGACCCGGGTCGGTCTCGCCGGTCATCCGCAGCGGGCGGGAACCGGTGGATCCGTGCACGTACAGCCGCTCGCCGACCCGGCCGTACAGGGTGGGCAGCACCACCGGGGCACCGTCGCGGACGAAGCCGAGGTGGCAGACGTACCCCTCGTCGAGTATCGCGTGCACCAGTTCCCTGTCGTACGACGCACGCTCCGCGGAGCGCGTGGGCACGGTGCGCTCGGTCGGGGTGTAGGCGGCGGCCCGGGCTTCCTCGGTCGTCCCCTGCATGACGGTTCCTCCATGGGCGAGCAACGGTGATCTGGCGATCTTGCGTTCCTGTATTGCACTAGTGCATACTGTTCTTTGTGCTAGGAGAGTATCCCATCGACGGGCGCGGCGCAGCCGAGATCGCGGCCAGCGTCGAGCGCGCGGTCGGCGCCGGTGAGCTGGGGCCGGGTCAACCGCTTCCTCCCATGCGGGAGTTGGCGACCCGGCTCGGGGTGAACCCGAACACCGTGGCGGCCGCCTACCGCACCCTGCGCGAGCGCGGGGTGATCGAGACGGCAGGCCGCCGGGGCAGCCGGGTCCGGCCCAAGCCGGCCACCACCGGCCGCGAGGAACTGCGGGTGGAGGTCCCCGCCGGGGGCTGCGACCTGGCGGCCGGCAACCCCGACCCGGCCCTGCTGCCCCGTCTCGCCCCGGCCCTCGCCGCGGCGGCACAGGAGGGCGACCGGCGGCCCGTCCTCTACGGCGACGACCCGATGGACCCGGAACTCGTCCGGACGGCCCGCGCCGAACTCGACGCCGACGGCGTCCCGGACGGCCCGCTGACCGTGACCTCCGGCTCCCTCGACGCCATCGAGCGCGTCCTCGCCGCGCACCTCAGAGCGGGCGACGCGGTCGCCGTCGAGGACCCCGGCTGGGGCAGCGTCCTCGACCTGGTCCCGGCGCTGGGCCTGCGCACCGTCCCGGTCGGCATGGACGACGACGGGCCGCGCCCCGAAGACCTGCGCCGGGCCCTGGAGTCCGGGGCCCGCGCGCTGATCGTCACCGACCGCGCGCAGAACCCGACCGGTGCCTCGGTGACCGCCCCACGCGCGCGTGCCCTGCGCGCGGTGCTGCGCGAGCACCCGGGAACCCTGCTGATCGAGGACGACCACGGCCACGGCATCGTCGACCTCCCGCTGCATCCGCTCGCGGGCGTCACCCACCACTGGGCCGTCGTTCGCTCCGCCTCCAAGGCCTACGGCCCCGACCTGCGGGTGGCCGTCGTCGCCGGCGACCCGGTCACCGTGGACCGGGTACGCGGCCGCCAGCGCCTCGGCCCGGGCTGGGTGAGCCTGCTGCTGCAGCGGGCCGTGGCCCGCCTGTGGTCCGAGGGCGCGGTGGACCGGCCGGCGGTGGCGAAGGCATACGCCGCCCGGCGGGACGCGCTGGTCGACGCGCTGGCGGAACGCGGAGTCGCCGCCCACGGCCGCAGCGGCATGAACGTGTGGGTACCGGTCCCCGACGAGACCGGCGCGGTGGCCCGCCTGCTGCAGGCGGGCTGGGCGGTGGCACCGGGGGCCCGCTTCCGCCTGAACAGCGGCCCGGCGATCCGCATCACGATCTCGACCCTCACCGAGGAGGACATCGGCCTCCTGGCGGACGCGGTGGCAGCAGCGGTACGACCATCACCGGCGCGCGTCTATGGCTGAGGCGGAGCCGCACATCGATACAGTCCCGCGCCTCCCCATCAGGCGTTCTTGCGCCGCACCTGAGTGAGCGCGGCCCCCGCGAGAACGATCACCGCTCCCACCGGGGTGGTCCACCGCAGCGACTCCCCGAGAATCGCCACACCGGCCGCCGTGGCGATGACCGGGATGAAGTACGTGACCATCTGCGCGGTCGTCGGGCCGACCTCGGCGACCAGGCCGTACTGGATCAGCACCGCCAGCCCCGTGCCCAGCGCGCCCAGCGCGGCGATCGCGAGCAGCGGCACCGGCGAGACATGCGTGGGAAACCCGGCGAACAGCGGGGTGACGACCGCCAGCTGAAGCGTCGCAAGCAGCAACTGCGCCCCCGTCATGGACAGATGGGAGTTGCCCGTACCCGCGAGCGTCCGCCGGACGTAGATCCAGCCCACCGGGTAGCTCAGCGAGGCCAGCAGGGCCATGGCCGTACCCGTCGCGTCGAGCCCATGGAAGCCCTGCCACGCGCCCAGGACCGTCAGCACCCCGAGGAACCCCAGCCCGAGCCCGGCCACGCGGACCCGGGTCGGCCGGTCCTCGGAGAGGGCGACCAGCGACAGAGCCATGCCCCACAGGGGCGACGTGGCGTTGCAGATGCCGGCCAGCGTGGAGGGGATCGTCAGCTCGGAGTAGGCGAAGAGCGAGAACGGGAGCGCGTTCAGGAAGAACGCGGCGACCGCCATACGGCCCCACAGCCGGGCCCCGCGCGGCAGTTTCTCCCGCTTGACGGCCATCGCCGCCGCCAGCACCGCCGTACCGAACACCAGACGCCCGAGGGTGACCTGGAAGGGCGCGTAGTCCTCTGTGCCGACCTTGATCAACAGGAAGCTGAAGCCCCAGATCAGGGACAGCGCGCCGAAGCGGAGTCGCCAGTCGAGGCGGGCGCGGGGACGGGCGGGGGCGGGGGACTGGGTCGTGGGTGCGGTGGCCGTACTCATGGCCCCAAGGATGCTGGAGGCAACCTCGTAGCACAATCGACATTTCCCACTTGGTACCTCTTAGAATCCCTTACATGTTGAACCTGGAGCGCCTGCGCACCCTGGACGCCCTCGCCCGGCACGGCTCGGTGAGCGCGGCCGCGGACGCGCTGCACGTCACCACGTCCGCCGTCTCCCAGCAGCTGGGCAAGCTGGAGCGCGAGATCGGCCAGCAGCTGCTCGCCAAGAACGGCCGGGGGGTGCGGCTCACCGACGCCGGCCGGCTGCTCTCGGAGCACGCGGCACGCATCCTGTCGCAGGTCGAGCTCGCCGAGTCCGACCTGGAGGCGCATCGCGGGCAGGTCGTCGGCGAGTTGAGGCTGTCCGCGTTCCCGACCGCCGCTCGCGGGCTCTTCCCGGTCGCGCTCGGAGCGCTGCGGGCCCGGCATCCCGGGCTGCGCGTGCGCTCCAGCGAGCTGGAGCCGGAGCAGGGCATCGCGGCCGTCGTGCGGGGGGATCTCGATCTCGCGGTGGTCCTGGACTGGTACAACAAGCCGATGCCCGTGCCCGACGGCCTGGTCAAGGCACCCCTGCTGGACGACCCGGCCGAGGTCGCCATGCCGGCCGGGCACCGGCTCGCCGACCGGGACGAGGTGGACCTCACCGAGTTCGCCGAGGACGAGTGGATCACCTGGGGCGAGGGCGAGTTCTGCCACGAGTGGCTGATGTTCACCCTGCGGTCCAAGGGCGTCGAGCCGATCGTCGGCCACCGCGCGGGCGAGACCCACACCCAGCTCGGCCTGGTCGCCGCCGGACTGGGTGTGTGCATCGCGCCGCTGCTGGGCCGGCATCCCGTCCCGGAGGGCGTGGTCCTCGTGCCACTCAAGCAGCGGGTGCGCCGGCACGTGTACGTGGTCTGGCGAGCGGACGCCGACCGCCGCCCCTCGATCCGGGCGGCGGTGGAGGCCCTGCGCGCGGCCGCACAGAAGGTCGGCTGAGTCCTACGGCGACCCCAGCTTGCGGAAGTCCCAGGAGACGATCTTCTCCGGGGTCAGCCGGGCCCAGGCATGGCGGCCGTCGTGCGGCATCTCGTCCAGCCCGAAGTTCTTCCGTGCGAACAGCGTCTCGGGCGTGTCGAGTTCGGCGCACAGCTCCCCGGTGCGTGGCACCTCTCCCACGAACTCCACCCGGCCGGACAGCTCGACGCCGCGCAACTGGTCGTACTCCTCGCCCGAGTCGACCACGACGGCCACCCGCGGATCGCGGCGCAGCTGGGCCCAGCGCCTGCTGCGCACCACCGAGTACAGCCACAGCGAGGTGCCGTCCCAGGCGAACCAGAGCGCGCTCACATGCGGCGCGCCGTCCGCCGAGACGGTCGCGACCCGGCAGGTGCGCTTACTGGTGAGGAACTCGTCCAGCTCGCCGGGCGTCATCATGATCTTCCGGCCCCGGCGCTGCTCAGTGACGGTCATGCGGCCCCCTCTTCTCCCACGTCGTGCCAGAGAACTATGGTGTCCTGGTGATCCTCTGACATCACGTCAGAAAAGAGAACAGGCCGGTTTCAACGGGATCGCTTCAAGGGGGCGCGCCATGCCGTCGTACGAACAGCTCAGCGAACTCCTCGACTCCGTGAGCACCGTCCTGCTCACCGTGGAGTGCCAGCAGGGGGTCGTCGGCCCGGACAGCGCGCTGCCCGAACTCGCCCGCGAGGCCCGCTCCTCCGGTGCGCTGCGCAATGTGGCCCGGCTGGTCGCCGCCGCCCACGAGACCGGTGTCCAGGTGGTCCACGCGATCGCCGAGCGCCGCCCGGACGGCCGGGGCGCGAGCCGCAACGCCCGGCTGTTCCGGGCCGCCGAGCGGCTTCCCGTGCAGCAGCTGAGCGGCAGTACGGCGGTGCGGGTCGCGCCCCCGATCGAGGTCGCCGAGGAGGACCTCGTCGTAAGACGGCTGCACGGCCTGTCCCCGATCCACGGCACCGACGTCGACGCCCTGCTGCGCAACCTCGGCTGCCGCACGCTGATCGTCACCGGTGTCTCCGCCAATGTGGCGATACCCAACGCGGTGTTCGACGCGGTCAACCTGGGCTACACCGCCGTCGTCCCGGCCGACGCCGTCGCGGGGGTGCCTGCCGAGTACACCCCCGCGATGATCCGGCACACCCTCGCGCTGGTCGCCACGGTCTCGACCACCGACGAGGTGCTCGGCTGTCTGAAACGGCCGCGCCCACGCGCCTGAGCCGGCTCAGGCCAGCTTGATCTCGTCGCCGGAGACGGTGATCTTCGCCGCGGGCAGCGGCTGGGTGGCGGGGCCCTGCTTCACACTTCCGTCCTCGGTGGAGAAGTGGCTGTTGTGGCACGGACAGACGATCACGCCGTTCGCCACGCTGCCGACCGCGCACCCCTGATGGGTGCACTTGGACGAGAACGCCTTGAACGTGCCCGCCGCCGGCTGTGTGACCACCACGCCCTGGTCCTTGAAGACCTTCCCGCCACCCTGGGGGATGTCGGAGGTCTTGGCGAGCGCGGCGCCCCCGGCGGAGCCGCCGCCGTTCTGCGACGCTCCCGTGGAGCCGGTCGTGCCGGAGGAACCGGACCCGGTGTTGGCCGTGTCGGACGAGCTGTTGTCGCCGGAACCGCAGGCGGTCAGCGCGGCGGCGAGCCCCGCCGCTCCGGCCGCCGCCACCACCGTGCGGCGGGCCGGTCCGGCGAGGGGCTGGGACGAGGCGCTGGTCATGTGGGATTCCCTTCCGCGGAGCTTCTCGTGATCCGTCCAGGGGTACGGCGCCCGGGCGCCGCCCGTTCAGACGGGCAGCCAGATCCTTGCCGTCCGGGCATGAGACGGCCGTAAGCGCCGGCTGTGGGCTTGCTGTCGGCCGCCACCAGTAACCTGGGGCGATGCTCAAGGAAGTCACCGCGACCCGTTACGTCACGCCGCTGCGTGAGGGAGGCTCGCTGCCGGGGCTCGTCGAGGCCGACGACTTCGGGACCTACGTCCTGAAGTTCACCGGTGCCGGACAGGGCCGCAAGACACTGGTCGCCGAGGTGGTGTGCGGCGAACTCGCCCGCCGCCTCGGATTCCGGATGCCCCGCCTGGTCACCGTCCAGCTGGACCCGGTCCTGGGCCTCGGCGAACCCGAACAGCAGGTGCAGGACCTGCTCAGGTCCAGCGGCGGCAGCAACCTCGGCATGGACTTCCTCTCCGGCGCCCTCGGCTATGACCCGCTTGCCTTCCCGGTGAGCCCCGAGGAGGCGGGCCGGATCGTCTGGTTCGACGCGCTGATCAACAACGTGGACCGGTCCTGGCGCAATCCGAACCTCCTGGTGCACCGAGGCGAGCTGTGGCTCATCGACCACGGCGCGACCATGATCTGGCACCACAACTGGCCCTCCGCCGAGACCTCCGCGGCCCGCCCCTACGACGCCGCCGACCACGCCCTCGCCCGCTTCGCCCCGGACGTCGCCGCCGCCGCGGCCGTACTGGCACCCCGGGTCACCGAGGACCTGCTCGCCGAGGTCACCGCCGAGATCCCGGACGCCTGGCTCACCGACGAGCCCGGCTTCGACACCCCGGACGACCTGCGCCGGGCCTACGCCCGGCCGCTGCTCGCGCGGGCGGCCGTCATCGCCGAGCGCATCACCGGCATCGAGGGGACCAAGTGAGCCAGACCCACATCCACATGGCCGGTCATGTCACCGAGCGGCACATCACCCGGGCGGGCCAGGGCGGCGACCGGGACGTGTTCGAGTACGCGCTGCTCAGGGTCGTACCGCGCGTGGAGCGCGGCGAGTGCATCAACGGGGGCGTCGTCGTCTACAGCCGCGCGCGCGGCTACGTCGGCGCCCGTACCCATCTGGACGAGGCCCGGCTGCTCGCCCTGGACCCGGAGGCGGACGTGGCCGGGATCCGGGCGGCGCTCGGTGCGATCGAGCGCCACTGCGCGGGCGGCGAGGAGGCCGGGCAGGCCGCCGGGGACGACGCGGGGCGCCGCTTCCGCTGGCTGATCGCGCCCCGCTCCACCATCGTCCAGCCCGGTCCCGTGCACACTGGCCTGACCACCGACCCGGCCGCCGAGACGGAGCGGTTGCTGGACCTCTTGGTGAGGTAATGGATCACACGCACCCGGTGTCCCGTTGACACCGGGTGCCAGGGCTTCTAGCGTCACGTGTGCTGAAGGTACTAAGCGGTCGCTCACCGCATGAGGGGCTCGGTTCCGAGGGCCCCGACAGGTTCTCTCAAGGGCGAGGAGAAGCAGCAATGTCCACCACTGAACAGCGGGTCGCGGTAGTCACCGGCGCGGCGCGCGGCATCGGCGCCGCCACCGCCGTACGACTGGCCGCCGAGGGTCGCGCGGTCGCCGTGATCGACCTCGACGAGGCCGCCTGCAAGGACACCGTCGAGAAGATCACCGCCGCCGGCGGCAAGGCGATCGCGGTCGGCGCCGACGTGTCCGACGAGGCGCAGGTCGAGGCGGCCGTCGCCCGGATCGTCGAGGAGCTGGGCACCCCCACGATCCTGGTCAACAACGCGGGCGTGCTGCGCGACAACCTGCTGTTCAAGATGAGCGTCTCCGACTGGGACACCGTCATGAACGTCCATCTGCGCGGCTCGTTCCTCATGACCAAGGCCGTCCAGAAGCACATGGTCGACGCGGGCTTCGGCCGGATCGTCAACCTCTCCTCCTCCTCGGCGCTCGGCAACCGCGGCCAGGTCAACTACTCCGCCGCCAAGGCCGGCCTCCAGGGCTTCACCAAGACCCTCGCCATCGAGCTGGGCAAGTTCGGCATCACCGCCAACGCCGTCGCCCCCGGCTTCATCGCCACCGAGATGACCAAGGCCACCGCCGACCGCGTCGGCATGGGCTTCGACGACTTCAAGAAGGCCGCCGCCACCCAGATCCCGGTCCAGCGCGTCGGCGAGCCCGAGGACATCGCCAACGCCATCGCCTTCTTCACCGGCGAGGCGGCCGGCTTCGTCTCCGGCCAGGTGCTGTACGTCGCCGGCGGACCGCTCAACTAAGGGAATCGGGTACATGACTTCCGCTGAACTCCCCGAGCTCTCGGGCAAGGTCGCCCTCGTCACGGGCGCCAGCCGCGGCATCGGCTACGGCGTCGCCGAGGCGCTCGTCGCCCGTGGCGACCGCGTGTGCATCACCGGCCGCAACGAGGACGCGCTGAAGGAGGCCGTCGACAAGCTCGGCTCCGACCGGGTCATCGGCGTCGCCGGCAAGGCGCACGACCTGGCCCACCAGGCCGAGGCCGTCGAGCGCACCATGGAGGCCTTCGGCCGCCTGGACTTCCTGGTCAACAACGCGGGCACCAACCCCGTCTTCGGTCCGATCGCCGACCTCGACCTGGGCGTGGCCCGCAAGGTCTTCGAGACCAACGTGATCTCCGCGCTCGGCTTCGCCCAGAAGACCTGGCACGCCTGGCAGAAGGACAACGGCGGCGCGATCGTCAACATAGCCTCGGTCGCGGGCCTCGCGCCCTCGCCGTTCATCGGCGCCTACGGCGTCAGCAAGGCCGCGATGATCAATCTGACCCAGCAGCTGGCGCACGAGTTCGCACCCAGGGTGCGGGTCAACGCGATCGCCCCGGCGGTGGTCAAGACCAGGTTCGCGCAGGCGCTGTACGAGAACCGCGAGGAGGAGGCGGCCGCCGCCTACCCCCTCGGCCGGCTCGGCGTGCCCTCCGACATCGGCGGAGCCGCCGCCTTCCTCACCTCCGGGCAGTCCGACTGGATCACCGGTCAGACGCTCGTCGTGGACGGCGGCATCTTCCTGAACGCCGGCGTGGGCTGAGCCAACTTCCGGGCGCCGATTTTCGGACGGATCGGCGCCCGGAACACCGCATGGAATCCGCACAGCGGACTGACAACGTCGTCATCGCGAAATCGATCAAGAAGCCCTGTTACAGGGGAGGTTCAGGGCGTCGAACGCTGCGGTATGGTCTGCCGACCCTTGGTATGGCAGATCGAGGAGCGTGCGCGTGTTCAACCGGAACCGATTCCTGCGGAGAGTCGCGGCGATCGCGTCCATATCCCTGGTGGCCGGCTGCAGCCTGCTGTCCGACAACAACAACAGCAAGGGCCCCATCGTCGTCGGCACCACCAGCGCCCCCAGCACGCTGGACCCCGCCGGCGCCTGGGACGGCTCCTGGGAGCTGTACCGCAACATCTTCCAGACGCTGCTGGCCTTCCCCAGCGGTGCCGCCGCTCCCCAGCCCGACGCCGCCGAGAGCTGCTCCTTCACCGACACGTCGAGCCGCACCTACCGCTGCACGCTCCGCGCGGGCATGAAGTTCGCCGACGGCGACCCGCTGAACGCCCAGGCCGTCAAGCACTCCATCGACCGCATCCGCACGATCGACGCCCCCGGCGGCCCAGCAGGTCTGCTCGGCAGCCTGGACCGGGTGCAGGCGCTCGGCGACCGCGAGATCGTCTTCCACCTCAACCAGCCCGACGCCACCTTCCCGTTCGTGCTGGCCACGCCCGCCATGTCGATCGTCGACCCGGACGACTACCCCGCGCGCTCCCTGCGCAAGGACGACAACGTCTACGGCTCCGGGCCGTACAAGGTCCAGTCCTACGCGGAGGGCAAACAGGTCGTCCTCGTCGCCAACGGCAACTACCAGGGCTTCGCCAAGCGGCAGAACGACGCGGTGACCATCCGCTACTTCCAGGACTCCGCCCAGATGGTCAAGGCGCTGCGGGACAAGCAGATCGACGTCACCTACCGCGGCCTCGCCGCCGACGACATCCTCGCCCTGCAACAGCACAGCGACAGCAACCTCCAGCTGGTCGACGGATCCGGCATCGACATCAGCTACCTGGTGTTCAACCCCAAGGACCCCTGGGCCAAGGAGCCCGCCGTGCGCAAGGCCGTCGCCCAGATCGTCGACCGGGGTGCCATCGCGCACAAGGTGTACAAGGACACCGTCGACCCGCTGTACTCGATGGTCCCGAAGGGCCTGACCGGACACACCACCGGCTTCTTCGACAACTACGGCGACCCGAGCGTCCCCAAGGCCCGCAAGATCCTCTCCGACGCGGGCATCCACCAGCGCGTGCCGCTCACCCTCTGGTACACGACCGACCGCTACGGCTCCGAGACCGCGCTGATGTTCCAGGAGCTGAAGCGGCAGCTGGAGGCCTCCGGGCTGTTCACGATCACACTCAAGAGCCGCCCCTGGAAGACCTATGTGGTCGGCTACCAGAACGGCGAGTACCCGGTGTTCGGGCGCGGCTGGTTCCCCGACTTCCCCGACGCGGACAACTTCATCGCCCCGTTCGTCGGCGAGCACAACGCGCTCGGCACGCCCTACCCGGCCAAGGAGATCACCGACAAGCTGCTGCCCCACTCGCGTGCCGAGAGCGACCGCGCCCAGACGGTCAAGGACATGGAGCAGGCCCAGCAGATCATCGTCGGCGACGCGCGGCTGATCCCGCTGTGGCAGGGCCGGCAGTTCATCGCCGCCAGCGAGGACATCTCCGGCGGCGAGCAGGCCCTCGACCCGTCGACGATCATGATGATGTGGGCGCTGCACCGCAAGACCAGCTGGTGAGCCCGGTGAACGGCCCTTGCGGCAGCGATTGTCAGTGGTCACCTGTAGGTTCTGAATCCTGCAAGTGACCGCACGACGTAGTCGATCGACCATGAGGACGTTGACGTGACCGACATCGCCATGCTGCCCGAGTCCTGGCGCGGGGTTCTGGGCGACGAGCTGCAGCAGCCCTACTTCAAGGAGCTGACCGAGTTCGTCGAGGAGGAGCGGGCGAAGGGTCCCGTCTACCCGCCGCGCGATGAGGTCTTCGCCGCGCTCGACGCGACGCCGTACGAGCAGGTCAAGGTCCTCGTGCTGGGCCAGGACCCGTACCACGGCGAGGGCCAGGGCCACGGCCTGTGCTTCTCGGTCCGCCCCGGCGTGAAGACCCCGCCCTCCCTGCGCAACATCTACAAGGAGATGCAGGAGGAGCTGGGCCTGCCGATCCCGGACAACGGCTATCTGATGCCGTGGGCCCGGCAGGGCGTGCTGCTGCTCAACGCGGTCCTCACGGTCCGGGCCGGCGAGGCCAACTCGCACAAGGGCAAAGGCTGGGAGAGGTTCACCGACGCGGTGATCCGCGCGGTGGCCTCCCGCCCCGACCCGGCGGTCTTCGTCCTGTGGGGCAACTACGCGCAGAAGAAACTGCCGCTGATCGACGAGAAGCGGCACGTGGTGGTCAAGGGCGCGCACCCCTCGCCGCTGTCCGCGAAGAAGTTCTTCGGCTCCCGCCCCTTCACCCAGATCAACGAGGCGATCGCCGCGCAGGGCCATGAGCCGATCGACTGGCGCATCCCGGATCTGGGCTGAGGACGGGGGCGCCTCGAAGCCGACGGAGGCGCAACTCCCAGGGGCGCACGGCTGCAACACATGCGGCTGCGCCGCGTGGGCGCGACCAGCCCTCCACCGGCCCGCAGCCGACCACCGGCCCACGCCACAACGGCGCCGCCTGCCGAGGAATCCAGACGGCGCCCTTTAGCGTCGGGACCACACAGCGGTCGACAGCCCGGAGGGCACCCGTGGCGGAGCAACAGGAGCAGGCGGCACCGGATGCCCTGCTGACACGGATCGGGCAGATCGTGATGCTGCACCACGGGGGCGACCGCGAGGAGGCCCGCAGCCGCTTTCTGACTCTGTGGGCGGAGATCGGCGAGGACGGCGACCCACTGCACCGCTGCACCCTGGCCCACTACCTCGCGGACACCCAGGACGACCCGGAGGACGAACTCGCCTGGGATCTCAGGGCGTTGTCGGCGGCGGAGGACCGGGGCGCTCCGCCGAGCGTGCGGGGGTTGGTCCCCTCGCTCCATCTCGATCTTGCCGCCGACTATGTGAAGCTGGGCCGGGACGAGGCGGCCCGCAGCCATTTGCGCCGGGCACGCGATGCCGCGGACGTCCTGCCCGACGACGGGTACGGCGATGGGGTGTGGGCCGCGATCGGGCGGCTGGAGTTGCGGCTGGGTGACTGACGCCTTCCGGGTGCGCTTCAGTGGCCGTACGTCTGCTGACAGATCTCCGCCTCCGGGCTGTCTGCCCGCCAGCCGCCGTACTGCTTGCCCAGGGCGCAGGCGTTCGGGGCCTTCGGGACCGCGTTCGGCAGGTCCGGGGCGGCGGCGTGCGACCGCCGGGGGCGCTCGTGGGGACGGGACGGAGCGGGGGGAGCCGCCGGAGGTTGATGTACGACCCGGGGTGCCTCCACCGACGGATGCGGCGTGGCCGGCGTGGCGCGGCTCGGGTGCCGGGATGGCCCTGTCATCTCCAGTGCCTCCTGGGCCGGTGCCTGTACCATCCGTGGCTTCACGCTGCCGTCCGGCCGGGGTGCGGTCGGGAGCGAGGGGGCCGTGTCCCTCGGTGGCGCGGGTGCCGCGGGGCGCTGTACCGTCACACAGCCGGAGAGGGCCGAGACGGCCACGGTGACCAGGAGCGCTGTGGTGGTCGTCGTTCGATGCACCCGGTCAACTCTGCTGGTTCGGTGCCCGGGTTGGCACCAGGGAGCCGAGGTTGTTGCCCCCGCACGGGTGATGTCGTGCCCCGTACGGAGGGGTTCGGGGTGACGGGGCTGACGTTCAGTCGCCGGTGGTGCCGTCGATCCGTTCGCGGATCAGGTCGGCGTGGCCGTTGTGCCGGGCGTACTCCTCGATCATATGGGTGTAGATCCAGCGCAGGCTGAACGGCTCGTCGCTGAACCTGCTCGATCCCTCGGACAGATCGTCGAGAGCGAAGCCGGCCGCGTTGCGCCGGGCGATCTCGATCTCCGCCTGCCAGGTCGCGTACGCCTCCTGCCAGGTGTCGGCCTCGGTGAGATGGAACTCGCCGTCCCGGTCGTCCTCCGTGTAGTAGATCGGGCCGGGGTCGTCGCCCACGAGCACCTTGCGGAACCAGCCGCGTTCCACCTCCGCCATGTGCCGCACCAGACCCATGAGGGACAGCTCGGAGGGCGGCACGGACGCGGTCCGCAGTTGCTCGTCGGTCAGGCCCTCGCACTTCCAGGCCAGCGTCCGGCGGTGGTAGTCCAGCCAGCCCTCCAGCATGGCGCGTTCACCGGCGTTCAGGGCAGGCTCTCGGCGTTCGGTCGTCATGCCCGTATCCTCGCCGAGGTTCCATGCTCCCCACCAAGGGTTTTCAGCGGCCCAGCATCCCCGCGAGCAGTTCCCGCAGGCCCTTGCGGATGTCCTCCAGGCCCGGCTCATCGGCGCTGAAGGATCCCGCCGCGCAGGAGAACATCAGCCCGTCCGCCCAGGCGACCAGGGACAGCACATGCCGGGCCGGGTCGGGTGAGCCCACGGCGGTGAGCATCGCGGCCAGTTGCTCCCTGAAGACGGCACCGGTCCGGTCGTAGAAGGCGCGCAGTTCGGGGCGGCGGGTGGCCTCCAGGGCGAGTTCGTAGCGGGCGATCAGCAGGTCGCGGCCCCGGGTCAGGGAGCGGTGCACGGCCAGCGCCAACCCGTCGGTGAGGGCGTCGGGTCCGCCGCTCGGATCCGGCATCTCGGCCAGGTCCAGTACCCGTGCCTCACGCTCGGCGTGCCGCCGTACCGCCAGTTCCAGCAGGGCCTGCCGGGTGCGCGCCACGTTCGACGTCGAGCCGAGCGGCAGCCCCGCCGCCTCGTCCACCGCACGGTGCGTCAGCCCGCGCATCCCACGCTCGGCGAGCAGGGCGAGGGCTGCGTCGGCGACCAGGTCGGCACGGGAGGCGCTGGGGGTGCGTACGGACATGAGGTGACCCTATCTGTCTCACTACGGCTGTAGTAGAGTCGCACTCACTACAGATGTAGTTCGAGGGGTTTCTGGAGGAGCCATGGCTCGGTCGGGGCGTGCGATCGTCATCGGTGGCGGCATCGGAGGTCTGGCCGCGGCGGCGGCTCTGCACCGCAGGGGCTGGGAGGTGACCGTGCTGGAGCGGGCCCGCTCCCTGGAGCCGGTCGGCGCGGCCATCTCGCTCGCCCCGAATGCCCTGCGCGCCCTGGACGTGCTCGGCATCGGCGAGGCGATCCGGGATCTGGCTGCCTGGCAGGGGGACGGCGGACTGCGTACGCCGGGCGGGCGGTGGCTGTCCCGGTCCAGCGCCGAGGCGGCGTCCGCACGTTTCAGCGGCCCGCTGGTCCTGCTGCCCCGCGCCATCCTGGTCGACCGCCTGGCCGCCCTGCTCCGGCCGGGTGCCGTCCGCACCGCTACCGCCGCGCACCTCGCCGACCCCGGCGACGGCCGGCGGCCCGCCCGGGTGCGCACCGGGGACGACGAACTGGAGGCCGAGCTGGTGGTCGGCGCGGACGGCATCAACTCCCGCGTCCGCGGCGCCCTGTTCCCGGACCATCCCGGGCCGGTGTACGCGGGGTTCACCACCTGGCGGGTGCTGATCCCGGTGCCCGGCGCGCGGTTCGCCTCGCACGAGACGTGGGGCCGCGGCCGCATCTGGGGCACCCACCCGGTCAAGGACGGCCGCGTCTACGCCTATGCGGCGGCCATGACCCCGGCCGGCGGGCGGGCGCCCGACGACGAGAAGGCCGAACTCCTGCGCCTGTTCGGCGACTGGCACGATCCCATCCCCGCCGTGCTCGCCGCCGCCCGCCCCGAGGACGTCCTCCGGCACGACGTCCACCACATCGTCACGCCCCTGCCCGCCCACCACTTCGGCCGGGTGGCCCTGCTCGGCGACGCCGCCCACGCCATGCCGCCGACCCTCGGCCAGGGCGGCAACCAGGCCATCGAGGACGCCGTGGTGCTCGCCCACCACAGCCACGACCTGGCCGCCTACACCGCCGCCCGGCTGCCGCGCACCACCGCGATCGCCCGCCGGGCCGTCAAGGCCGCCCGCGTGAACATGGCCGGCAACCCCGTCGCCGTCGCCGTGCGCGACACCGTGATCGCGGCCCTGTCCAAGGTCGCACCCGCGCTTCTCCTGCGCGGCTTCGACGACATCGCCGGCTGGCGGCCCCCGTATGCTGCCGGAGAGGCAATCGAGCGGTAGGGGAGAGCACGTGAAGGTCGGCTGCATCGGACTCGGGGACATCGCGCAGAAGGCGTACCTGCCGGTGCTGGCCATGCAGCCGGGAGTCGACCTGCACCTCCGGACCAGGACGCCCGACACCCTCGACCGGGTCGCGGACAGCCTGCATCTGCCGCCCGGCCGGCGCCACACAACGCTCGACTCCCTGCTCGCCGCCGGTCTCGACGCGGCCTTCGTGCACGCGCCGACCGCCGTCCACCCCGAGATCGTCACCCGGCTGCTCGACGCGGGCGTACCGACGTACGTGGACAAGCCGCTCGCCTACGAACTCGCCGACTCCGAGCGGCTGGTGGGCCTCGCCGAGGAGCGCGGGGTCTCGCTGTTCGTGGGCTTCAACCGCCGGTACGCGCCCGCGTACGCGCAGTGTCTGGAGCACCCGCGCGAGCTGATCCTCATGCAGAAGAACCGGGTCGGGCTGCCCGAGGAACCGCGCTCGATGATCCTGGACGACTTCATCCACGTCGTCGACACCCTGCGCTTCCTGGTGCCGGGGACGGTCGACGACATCACCGTGCGCGCCCGCGTCGAGGCCGGGCTGCTGCACCATGTCGTGCTCCAGCTCGCCGGGGACGGCTTCACCGCGCTCGGCGTGATGAACCGGCTCAGCGGGTCCACGGAGGAGATCCTGGAGGTCTCCGGGCAGGACACCAAGCGCCAGGTGCTCAACCTCGCCGAGGTGATCGACCACAAGGGCCAGCCGACCGTGCGCCGGCGCGGCGACTGGGTGCCGGTGGCCCGGCAGCGCGGCATCGAACAGGCGGTCCTCGCCTTCCTCGACGCCGTGCGCGCCCAGAAGGTGCTCAGTGCCCGGGACGCGCTGGCGACCCATGAGCTGTGCGAGCGGGTGGTACGAGCGGTTCGGGACCGTTCCGCCGCAGCCTGAGCGTTCGCAGGCTCTCGGTGACGCACAGCGCCGCCAGCACCAGCAGCGCGCCGTGCACCGGCCAGTCGCCGTAGCGGACGTACGGAGTGATGCCGTGCGCGAGCGGTACGTCGTACACGCGGGCGGTGCTCGCGTCGGTGCCGAGCCACGGACCGAGCTGCTGCCCGCCCGGGCCGTACACGGCCGAGACGCCGGTGAGGGTGGCGTGCACCATCGGGCGGCCGGTCTCGGCGGCCCGCAGCGCGGCCAGCGAGGCATGCTGCTCCGGTGCCCAGCTGTCCTGGAAGGTGGACGTGGCCGACTGCCCGAGCAGGACGTCGGCGCCGTCCTCGGCGAGATGCCGGCTCATGTCGGGGAACGCGGTCTCGAAGCAGATCAGCGGGCCGATCCGCAGCCCGTGCCTGACGTTCATCACGACCTGCTCGGTGCCACGCCTGCGGTCCTCGCCGGCCGCCTTGCCGACCGAGGTGGCCCAGCCGAGGAGCGAGCGCGCCGGTATGTACTCGCCGAAGGGCACGAGCCGCATCTTGTCGTACCGTTCGCCGGTCGGGCCGTCCGGGCCGATCAGCACCGAACTCTTGTAGATACCGGGCCGGTCGGAGCGGCGGGCGTCCACGTTCACCAGCACGTCCGCGCCGGTCGCGCGGGACAGCGCGGCGATCCGCCGGGCCAGGTCGGGCCGGTGGCCCAGGTCGTACCCGACGCTGGACTCGCCCCACACGACCAGGTCGAGGTCCTGTCCGACGAGCCGCCGGGTCAGCTGCTCCTCGCGGTCGAACCGCTTCTCGCCGCTGTCGTGCCCGTCCACGATCCCGGGCTGTACGACGGCGATCCGCACCTGCCCGTCGACCTGCGGACGCGGTGCCCAGGCCCATGCGGCCGAGGTCGCGGCGACCGTGGCGACCAGCGAGGCCACGGCCGGGACGCGGGCCTCGCGCACGGATATCAGCACGGCCGCCGCCACGTTGACGGCCACCACCAGAAAGCTCAGCAGCCACACCCCGCCGACCGAGGCCAGCCGCAGCGCCGGCGACACCTGCCACTGACTGGCGCCCAGCATGCCCCACGGCCCACCCAGCCCCTGCCAGGACCGCACCAGCTCCACCATGAGCCAGCCGGACGGCAGCACCAGTACCGCGGCGGCGCCCCGCCCCGGGGACGGCTGCTCGCCGAGGAACCGGCGCACCAGCCAGCCCCAGGGCGCCCAGAGCGCGCCCAGCAGGGCGGCTATCAGGAAGATGAACACATGCAGGCTCGGCAACAGCCAGTGGTGCACGGCCACCAGGAAGCCGAAGCCGCCGCACCAGCCGTCGTACGCCGCGCGGCGCCCGCTCGGAGCCGACCGGGCCAGCAGGATCCAGGGGACCAGGGCGACGTAGGCGAACCACCACAGGGCCGGCGCCGGGAACGAGAGCACGGGAAGGGCGCCGGCGATCGCGGCTGCGCCCGAGCGCCGCCAAGGGGAGGCGAGCCAGTGGTTGATCGTCCTCATGGGGCCCTCCCTGCCCTGCGCTCATTCCAGTGTGCGCGGTGGGGGCGATCTACGACAGGGGGCGTGAGGCGCGCGGAAGAGCTCGGGATGCCGCGCCCTATGGGGTTTCAGTGCCCTTGGCCGGCAGGCGCCGCCACTTTTCCTCGACCGCCACCTTGCGCAGGCGCCAGCCCTCCGAGGTGCGCAGGAGCGCGAAGTCGTACCGGCCGCCGCAGACCAGGTCCGGAGCCGTAGGGCTGCCGTTGCTCGCGAAGCGCATCGGGTTGAGGTAGTCGGCCCGTACCGAGGCGGTGTCGCCGGTGTCGTGTTCCAGGAGGCCGAACCGGATCTGGCGGTTGACGATCAGGTGCTGGCGCATGGCGAACAGTGCCAGGCTCTCCGCCAGCCATCCGGCGACCTGTCCCGCGTCGCCCTCTATACCGCCCGCCGAACGGTAGTCGGCCCGCCCGTCCGTCGTGAAAAGCATCCGGTACGCGGTCCAGTCTCCGTCGTCCACCGCCACCGCGTACGCGGTGATCAGCTCGTCCACGGCCAGCCGGTCGATCACGGTCGCGAGCTCAGCGCGCTGCGTCATCGGCACAGTGTTGGGCATGGCGGGCGCGGAGCCAAGAGGCGCGCCGGGACAATCGATGGTGCGTGCTGGAGACGGGCCGTGCGCTTCTGATCTGTCTGCGTCAGCGAGGGATGCCCGCATCATCCAGGTATCGGTGCATGGTTTCCGGGGGAAGGCCCGGGTTGCCGAGGGCGTGGGCGGAGGTCTCCGGATCTCCGCAGCTCCGGAGGACGAGATCGACCGGCAGCGCGGGGTGACCGGCTGCCATGGCGCCTACCCGCTTGTCGGGGTCGGCGAGCAACTGGACCACGGCGCCGACGGGCGCTTCGGCGTCGAGTCCCACGAGCCATCGCGTCTCCGGGTCCGGATCGGCCAGCCGGCGCCGCTGAGGCGGACAGGGGCAGTGGCTGCACGGGGACGCGGGACCACGTGCGTCCGGCAAGCTATGCCGCACGGCCAGAACCGGAGCGGGCGGCAGGGCGGTTGTCCGGGGAGCGACCGCATCCGGTGGCGGACGAGGCGCTCGCGCACCTGCGGGCGCAGACCGGCGGCAGCGGGCCGCCGCCCGCGTCAGGCCGCCTTCACGACCTCACCGCGGATCGCCTCGGCCCACTCGACCACCAACAACTCGTACTCCGCGCGCTCGTGGGCCGACAGGGTGCCGCCCGCACGCAGCCACAGCGCCCGGATCTGCTCGTTCACCTCGGCGGCAGACCGCACGGAACCAGAGGGCGGGAAATCGGGGGACATGCGGACAGCCTAGGGGCAAGCACTGACAGTGCGCTACCGCCCGGCTACACAGAACGTATGCGGTTGGTCACCGCCGCCGGCCGTCGTGTCCTCAGTCGATCCAGACCACCACGCACATGCCCCGCCGGGCCGCCTCGCGGAAGAAGGCGCGGGTGGCCGTGAAGTGCCCGGCCAGGTAGGCCGGTAGGTCACCGCTGAAGCCGGGGAATCCGCAGGCAGCGGCGGCTGCGGGTGGGGCCGTGGGCAGCCGGGCGAGGACGCCGTCGAGGTTCGTCCCGTCCAGTGCCCGGGAGATGTCCGAAACGGCGGCGGCGGACAGGAGCCGGGGCGGCTCGCCGAAGCCGTCGTGTACGTCGGGGTGGTCGAGGAAGCCCACATCCCCGCCGGGGTCGCCCCCGGTGACCCGGTCGAGCAGGCGGGCCGTGGCGGCATCGGCACCCGGGCCGCGGCAGAAACGGAGGAGTCCCCACAGCGCCCAGTCCGTGTCCAGGGTGTCGCTTTCCGGCGGGGCCCAGCCCGGCGCGGCGTCGGGGGAGGCGAGGGCCGCCGCGCGGCAGCGCTCCGGGTGGCGCGGGGTGACGCGGGCGAACTGTTGGGTGAGAGCCATGTGACGGGTCCGCGCCGCGCTCAGCTCGCCGACTCCGCCGCGCGCGGGCCGAGGACGCCGGCCGAGACCAGCGCGATGATGACGATCCCGAGGGCCACGCGGTACCGGACGAAGCGCTGCTTGGGTGTGCGGTGCCGGCCGCCGGTCTCGTCGCGGGCCGCCAGGCGGTCGGCGATGCCGATGACCAGGCCGACGACCACGAGCATGGTCGCGGTGGCGCGGAGATCGCGGAACGGGCCCCCGCGAGCCCTCCGCGGCCAACCCCGGGCCCGGCCCGCCCCCCGACGCCTCCTGGTGACCTCCGTGCCGATCTGGGTGATCGCCGTGAAGGCCGCACCCGGGTCCGCCTGGACGAGTCCGAGGACGAGGGAGTCAAACCAGGACATGGAGGTACGGCGTCCAAGCGCTGAGAAGGCAAAAGGATGATCAACTACCGAGGGCGGCGTAGCGGGCCGGAGCCGCCGCGCCGCATCAGGGGGTGAACGGCTCACTTGCCTCCCGGTGTTGACCGGCCCCGGCGCCGCCGCTTACGTTGCAGCGCAGGAGAAAGCGCTTGCTGCTTTGCTTGCCGCACTGCCGGCCCGCGCGCCCGCCGTACCGGAGGAGTGCTGAACCCGCCCATGCCACCCGCTCCCCTCCCGCCCAGGCCCAACCGCCCTCGCCCCACAACTCCGTTCACCGGCCGGCGCATCCGGGCGGCCGTCATCGGCACCGGCGCCATCGGGCGCGGCTCCCATCTGCCCGCACTGGCTCAGCTCGCACGGGAGGGCGAGACCGAGGTCGTCGCCGCCGTCGACATCGACCAGGGCGCCGTCGAGGCCTTCTGTGCCGAGACCGGCGTCCCGCACGCCTACACCGAGCTCGACCGGATGCTGGCCGAACAGCGGCCCGACCTGGTCAGCATCTGCACCCCGCCCACCCTGCACCGCGCGCAGACCGTGGCGGCGCTGCGCGCCGGGGCCTGGGTGTGGTGCGAGAAGCCGCCGGTGCCCTCGCTCGCCGACTTCGACGCGATCGAGGCGGAGGAGCGCGCGGACGGCGGTCCGTACGCGGCGATCGTCTTCCAGCACCGGTTCGGCTCCGGATCCCGGCATGTGCGCCGGCTGCTCGCCGAAGGCGCCCTCGGACGGCCCCTGGTGGCGCACTGTCAGACCACCTGGTACCGGGACACCGCCTACTACGCCGTGCCCTGGCGGGGGCGCTGGCACACCGAGGGCGGCGGCCCGGCCATGGGCCACGGCATTCACCAGATGGACCTGCTGCTGGACCTGCTCGGGCCCTGGAGCGAGGTGCGGGCCATGGCCGGGCGGCTGGTGCACGACGTCGAGACGGAGGACGTCTCCACCGCGCTGGTCCGCTTCGCGAGCGGCGCTCTAGCGACCGTCGTCAACAGCGTGCTGAGCCCCGACGAGGTCAGCCGCATCCGCGTCGACTGCGAGCGCGCGACCGTCGAGCTGACCCACCTCTACGGCCACGCCAACGACGACTGGCGCATCACCCCGGCCCCCCACGTCCCCGCCGAACAGGCCGAGCGGTGGCGGGACTTCGGTCCGGACGTGCCCAGCTCGCACCTGGCCCAACTGCGCGAACTGGTCGCGAGCATGCGGGCGGGTGAGCGGCCGCGCAGCAGTGGCGCGGACGGGCGCACCAGTCTGGAGCTGATCACGGCCCTGTACAAGTCGGCCTTCACCGACACGACCGTCCGTGCCGGCGAGATCGGCCCCGGCGACCCCTACTACACCGCCCTGCACGGCGGCGCCCCCGGCTGGGCGCCCGCGACCGCCGAGGAGGTCCCGGCATGACCGGCGGACTGCGGCTCGTCCATGCGTACGGCGACCGGATCACCGTCTCCGAACCGGCCGGCGGCGTCGAGCTGTTCGCCTACGTCTACCGTCCCGAAGCCGCCTGGGAGGCCCCCCGGCCCTACCTCCACCCGGTCCGCACCCTCGCCGGTGCCGTCGTCACCGACTACCGCCCGAACGACCACCGCTGGCACAAGGGCCTGTCCCTGACCGCCTCGCACCTGTCCGGGGCGAACCTGTGGGGCGGCAACACCTACGTCCACGGGCAGGGGTATCTCGAACTGCCCGAGCGGGTCGGCTCGATGCGCCACGCCGGTTTCGACGAGGTCTCGGCGGCCGACGGCCGGGCGACGATCGCCGAGCGGCTGACCTGGCATCCGTACGACGGTGAGCTGTGGGCCGAGGAGGAGCGGCGGATCGAGGTCCACGACGTCGACCCGGACTCCGGCTCCTGGGCGCTGACGTGGACCAGTGCGATCACCAACCGGCGTGCCGAGCCGCTCGTCTTCGGCAGCCCGACCACCGCCGGGCGCGAACTGGCGGGCTACACCGGCCTGTTCTGGCGGGGCCCACGTGCCTTCCGGGAGGGGCGGATCATCGGGCCGCAGGGGGAGGGGCCCGCGCTGATGGGCACCCGGGCGCCCTGGCTCGCGTACTGCGGCGAACACGACGGCACCGACGGCCATGCCACCCTCGTCTTCGCGCACGCCCCGGAGAACGACCACTCCGGCGCGGGCGGAACCCATCCCGCCCACTGGTTCGTGCGCAACGATCCCGTCGCCGCCGTCGCCGCCTCCTGGTCCTTCTTCGAGGAGCTGGAACTCGCCGCCGGCGACACGCTCCGCCGCCGCTACCGGGTCGTCGTGGCGGACGGTGCCTGGCAGCGGGAGGACGTCGTCAAGTACCTGGAGGCGCATCCGTGGTGAGCGCCGGAGAGCACACGTTCACGGGTCTGCCGGGCGGGGTCGCCGTCTCGGGGCTGTGCGTGTACGACTGGCCCGCTGCCGACGGGGTGCGCGGCGGAACTCCCCATATGCATCTGGCCTGTTCGGAGGCGTACGTCGTCACCGGTGGCCGGGGCGCGGTACAGACGCTGACCGCGTCCGGCTACGAGGTCACCCCGCTCGCGCCCGGCAGGGTCGCCTGGTTCACGCCGGGCACCATCCACCGGCTGGTCAACGAGGGCGATCTGCGCATCACCGTCCTGATGCAGAACAGCGGGCTGCCGGAGGCGGGGGACGCGGTGCTCACGCTCCCGCCGGAGTACCTGGCCGACCCGGAGACGTACGCCGCCGCGACCACGATCCCGGCCGAGGCCCCGGAGGCCGAGCGGGAGCGGATCGCCCGCGCCCGGCGTGACCTGGCCCTGGACGGCTACCGGGCGCTCCGTGAGGCCTCGGGACCGGAGCCGCTGGCCGCCTTCCACCGGGCCGCCGCCGCGCTGGTGCGGCCCCGGATCGCCGAGTGGCGCCGGCGCTGGAGGAGCGGCGCCGTCGCTGCCGCAGCGGCCACGGGGGAGCAGCTGGACCGCCTGGAACGGGGTGACGCTTCGTACCTCGCCGAGGCGGTCGTGCGGGCGGAACTGCCTGCTGAGCAGGGAAAGTTTGGGATGTGCGGGCGGCTGGACGTCTACCCGGGGCCCTAGCGGTCGTGCCGGCGTCCGGGAGCGTCCGCGCCCCGGCCGTGGCAAGCCGGCCATGGCAGGCCCGCCGGGGGCCGGGGGCCGGGGGCCGGTCGGCCGGGCGGGTAGCCCGGAGGGGGAAGGGGCCCGATGCGCGGGGAGGCCCGATGAAGTACGTGGTGTTCTACGAGTCGGCCGACGACCTGGACGAGAAGGCGCCCGCCCGCTTCGCCGCCCACGTGGCCCGCTACCAGCCGTTCGTCGAACGCGGCGAGCTGCTGATGACCGGCCCGTTCGCGAACCCCCGGGAGCGGGCTCGATGGCCGTCTTCCGCACGCGCGAGGCGGCCGAGGAGTTCGTCGCCGGTGACCCGTTCGTCCTGCACGGAGTGGTGAAGGCATGGCACATCCGTGAGTGGAACGAGGCCCTCACCGCGCCCTGAGCCTCACGCCGCCGTCGGTCCGGTGCGCGTCCACCCCGGCGCCTGCGGATGGGCCGTCACGTCCTCGTGGCGGACCTCCTCGCCGCAGGCCCGGCAGGTGAGGACCGGGACCAGTTCGTTGCCGCAGATGTGCTCGACCGCCATGGGCAGGTCGGCGCCCTTGCGGATGTGACGGTCGCCCCACTCCTTGAGCGTCATCAGGACCGGCTCCAGCTCCAGGCCGGCCTGCGTGGCCCGGTACTCGAAGCGCTGCGGGCGCTCGCTGTAGGCGCGCTTGGTGAGGATCCCGGCGTCCACGAGCCGGCGCAGCCGGGCGGCCAGGATGTCGCGCGGGGCGCCGATGTTGCGCACGAGCTGGTCGAAGCGGCCGTTGCCCAGGCACACCTCGCGCAGGACGAGCAGGGAGTACTTCTCACCGACCAGCGCGAGGGCGTCGGCGATGGAGCAGGGGCGCGGGTCTTTCATGGCGGCCATGTGGGCCAGTCTAGATGAGGGTTTGTTTTTCCAACCCTTCGAGCTATGGTGAGTTTGGATTTCCTACTCACTGGTAGCTGCCGCAGCCCACCACCCGGCCGGCCGCGGACAGCCAGGCGGCCAAGGAGGCCCCGCCATGCGCGACGCAGTGATCGTCGAAGCCGTACGCACCCCCATTGGCAAGGGCAAGCCGAACGGCTCCCTCGCCCATGTCCACCCCGTGCAACTGCTCGCCCACACCCTGCGCACCCTGGTCGAGCGCTCCGGCGTCGACCCCGCGCTGATCGACGACGTCATCGGCGGCACCGTCGACCAGGTCGGCGAGCAGGCCATGAACACCACCCGGTACGCCGTCCTGTCCGCCGGCTTCCCCGAGACGGTCCCGGCGACGACGGTGGACCGCCAGTGCGGCTCCTCCCAGCAGGCCGTGCACTTCGCCGCGCAGGGCATCATGTCCGGGGCGTACGACCTGGTGGTCGCCTGCGGTGTGGAGTCGATGAGCCGGGTGCCGATGTGGTCCAACGTGCCCGCGGGCAAGGACCCGTTCGGTCCCGGCGTCGCCGAGCGCTACCCCGAGGGCCTGGTCCCACAGGGCATCAGCGCGGAGCTGATCGCCGCCAAGTGGTCCCTCACGCGCGCGCGGATGGACGAGTTCGCCGTCTCCTCGCACCGCAAGGCCGCCGCGGCCTGGGACAAGGGCCTGTTCGACGCTGAGATCGCGCCGCTGGACGGCGTCGCCCGCGACGAGTGCGTACGCCCCGACAGCACCCCGGAGGTCCTCGCCGGCCTCAGGCCCGCCTACCACGACCCCGGCTTCGCCGAGCGCTTCCCGCAGATCGAGTGGAACGTGACCGCGGGCAACGCCAGCCCCATCAACGACGGCGCCTCCGCCGTACTGATCACCTCCAGCGACACCGCGGCCCGCCTCGGTCTGCGCCCGCTGGCCCGCCTGCACAGCTTCGCCGTCACCGGCTCCGATCCGCTGCTGATGCTGACGGGCGTCATACCGGCCACGGAGAAGGTGCTCCGCAGGGCGGGGCTGAGCCTGGCCGACATCGACCTCTTCGAGGTCAACGAGGCGTTCTCCAGCGTGGTGCTGGCCTGGCAGCAGGAGACCGGCGCCGATCTGGCGAAGGTCAATGTGCACGGCGGCGCGATCGCCCTCGGCCACCCGCTCGGCGCCAGCGGCACCCGGCTGACCACCACCCTGGTCCACGCCATGCGGGAACGCGGCGCCCGCTACGCCCTGCAGACCATGTGCGAGGCGGGCGGACTGGCCAACGCGATGATCCTCGAAGGCGTCCGACCGATGTGACCGTTACCGGCGGCGCAGGTGGTGGCGCTTGCGCCAGGCCACCACCGCGCCCAGCAGCGCCGGTACGGCGATACCGGCCATCGCGATCAGGAAGGCGGGAGACGTCGGCGCGGAGGCGCGGGCGCCGGCGACCGCGTAGGCGGCGGTGTTCGGCACCGAGCCGACCGCGGTGGCCAGCAGAAACGGCCACCAGCCCATGCGGGAGACGGCCGCGCAGTAGTTCGCCGCCCAGAACGGCACGCCCGGGAAGAGCCGGGCCGCCAGCATGGACCGGAACCCGTGCCGGCTCAGCTGACCGTCGGCCGCCCGCAGCCAGCGGCCCCGCAGCAGCGGGCGCAGCGCGTCCTGCCCGAGCACCCGCCCGAGCCCGAAGGCCACACCCGCCCCGAGCACCGTGCCCGCCAGCGCCGTCGCCAGCCCCAGCTGCGAGCCGAACAGCGCGCCCGCCGCCAGGTTGAGCAGGGGACGCGGAACGAACGCCACGGTGCACAGACCGTACGCCACACCGAACACCGCTGGCGCCGCGGCCCCGCCCAGCTGCGGCGGCCAGCCGTGTGTCAGCAGCCGCTGCGGTTCGAAGACCAGCACGCAGGCGGCGGCACCGGCGAGCAGGGCGAGCAGCAGCGACAGTCGGGCATAGGGGTGCGCCAGCGCCCGCGCACACCGCCCGGCGAAACCGGCGCGGAGCAGGGGCGTCACCGGTACGACGAGCTCCGTGGCGGCGGCCCGGGGAGGGGCCGTGGCGGTGCCAGAGCGGTTGGCATCGAGCATCCGGCGACATTAACCGACGAACGCGTGTGATCGCCGTCAAGCGCCGCGCATCGACAGGGCCGGGCACCCATGGCGCCCGGACCCGTCGGCCCGTGTCTCACGCGGCGAGCGCGTGCCCGGGATGCAGTACCACCTTGGTGTAGCCCTCGACCCGTTTGTCGAACTTCTCGTACGCCTGCGGCGCCTGGTCCAGCGGCAGCTCGTGGGAGACCACGAAACTGGGCTTGGCGCGCCCGGCGATGATCAGGTCGCGCAGCTGACGGTTGTACCGCTTGACGTTGCACTGACCGGTGCCCATCTGCTGGCCCTTCTCGAACATCTTGCCGATGGAGACCAGCAGCTGGCCGTGCTTGGCGTGCTCGTCGGGACCGCCCGGGTCCGAGGGCACGTACAGACCCGGCACACCGAGCATGCCGGTCGGCCGTACCGTCATGACCAGCTCGTTGAGGACGATGGCCGGCTCCTCGTGGCTGGCGTCGTGCGCCTGGGCCTGGTAGCCGACGGCGTCGACACCCTTGTCGGTGCCCTCGCCCCCGGTCTGCTCCTTGATCTGCTCCGCCGGGTCGCCCTTGGTGAAGTCGATCGGGATGGCCCCGATCTCCTCCGCCTTGGCGAGCCGCTCGGGCACCCGGTCGACGGAGAACACCTTCGACGCACCGCGCAGCAGCGCCGAGTAGGCGGCCATCAGCCCCACCGGTCCGGCGCCGTAGACGGCCACGCTCTCACCGGGGGTCACCTGGGCGAGTTCGCAGCCGTGGTAGCCCGTCGGGAAGATGTCGGCGAGTAGCACGAAATCGGTCTCGAACTCGTCGCCCGGAGGCAGTTTCAAGCAGTTGAAGTCGGCGAACGGCACCCGCAGCAGCTCGGCCTGGCCGCCCTTGTAGGGGCCCATCGCCACATAGCCGTAGGCCCCGCCCGCGAATCCGGGGTTGACCGTCAGGCAGAAGCCGGTCTTCCCGGCGAGACAGTTCTTGCAGAATCCGCAGGCGACATTGAACGGCATCACGACACGGTCACCCTGGTTCAGGGAGGTCACGCCGCTGCCGACCTCCTCGATGATGCCGAGGTTCTCGTGCCCGAAGACAATGCCCGACTCGGCCGCCGTGCGGCCTTCGTACATGTGCAGGTCCGAGCCGCATATGGCGCTCGACGTGACGCGTACCAGCACATCGTTGGGATGCTGGATCCGGGGATCCTGGACGTCCTTCACCACCACGCTGAAGGGCTCTTCGTAGACGACGGCCTTCACCTCTGTCACCTCCGCCGCTCCACCGCCAGTACTTCCAGGTAACGCCGGTGCGCAAGGGGGTGCAACCCGCGTCGGGAGGGGCCGCTGAGCTGTGGTTCGCGTGACGCGCGCGAACGTGTATTCGACAGTAGGGTGCGTTCATGACCGTCACCGGGGCGGCCCCGCCGGATCTGCCGCGCAGCGCCCTCGCCGACACCGTGCTGGAGCGGGTGACGGCCGTGTTCCCGGCCGCCGCAGACCCCGGTCGGGCCGGCCCGATGCCGGTGCGCACGGCCCTGCTCCACCAGCTGGCCCACAAGGAAGGCACCGACACGGACCGGCTGTTCACCTACTGCCTGCTCCATTCCGGGCATCCCGACCTCTTCGTCCGGGGCCGGTTCGCGCCGCTGACCGTCCGGGAGGCGCTGAAGCACATCGGCGGCTGAACTCCCCGCGGCGGAAAACCATTCGACGCCGGACACGCCGTCGACGAGGATCGACGGCATGTTCCGGTACGCCTTCCTCCTCGCAGCATCCGCCGTCGCGGATGCGCCGAAGGCTGCCGTCCAGATCCTCGTGGCCGCTGGCGACGGCGCCCGAAGCTGACCCTCTCCGGAACGTCCGGCGGACCCCGCAGGGGGAGGGTCGGCCAGTCCCCGGGGTCCCGCATTTCCTTCTCACGGCTGAGAGGCTTCGAGGTACAGCCATGTCCAAAACGGCCTACGTGCGCACCAAACCGCACCTGAACATCGGCACCATGGGGCACGTCGACCATGGCAAGACCACCCTGACCGCCGCCATCACCAAGGTCCTCGCGGAGCGCGGCTCCGGCAGCACCACTCGATACGTTTCGTTCGACCGCATCGACCGGGCCCCGGAGGAGGCCGCGCGCGGCATCACCATCAACATCGCGCACGTCGAGTACGAGACCGACACCCGGCACTACGCCCACGTGGACATGCCGGGGCACGCCGACTACGTCAAGAACATGGTCACCGGCGCGGCGCAGCTCGACGGGGCGATCCTCGTCGTGTCCGCGCTCGACGGCATCATGCCGCAGACCGCCGAACACGTGCTGCTCGCCCGGCAGGTGGGCGTCGACCACATCGTCGTCGCGCTCAACAAGGCCGACGGCACGGACGACGAGGAGCTGATCGACCTCGTCGAGCTGGAGGTCCGCGACCTGCTCACGGCCCAGGGCTACCCGGGCGACGCCGTGCCGGTCGTACGGGTCTCCGGGCTGCGCGCGCTGGAGGGCGACCCGCGCTGGACGGCATCCATCGAGGCGCTGCTGGACGCGGTGGACACCTATGTGCCCATGCCGGAGCGGTACCTGGACGCGCCGTTCCTGCTGCCGGTGGAGAACGTGCTCACGATCACCGGCCGGGGCACGGTCGTCACCGGCGCCGTGGAGCGGGGGACGCTCCGCCTGGGGGACCGGGTGTCGGTGCTCGGCGCCGATGTGGAGTCCGTCGTCACCGGGCTGGAGACCTTCGGCAAGCCCATGGACGAGGCGCAGGCCGGGGACAACGTGGCGGTACTGCTGCGGGGCGTGCCACGCGACGCCGTGCGACGCGGGCACGTCGTGGCGGCTCCGGGCAGTGTCGTGCCCGCCCGGCGGTTCTCGGCTCGGGTGTATCTGCTGTCGGGGCGCGAGGGGGGCCGTACGACGCCGGTGCTGACCGGGTACCGGCCGCAGTTCTACATCCGTACGGCGGATGTGGTGGGGGACGTCGACCTCGGTCCGGTGGGTGCCGCCCGGCCCGGGGAGACCGTGGAGATGATCGTTGAGCTGGGGCGGGAGGTGCCGTTGGAGCCGGGGCTCGGGTTCGCCATCCGTGAGGGTGGACGGACCGTGGGTGCGGGGACGGTGTCCACCGTGGAGTGAGACCCCCCACGGACACCACAATGGACAAGTGAACGAACCGATACCCGTTTCCCGCACCACCGACCACGGCACCGCCAAGCTCATGCCCGACGTCGATCGTGCGCGGGCCTGGCTGCTCACCGTCGACGGGGCGCCGCAGTCGTACGTCGATCTGGATGAGCCGGCGTATCTGGAGTTCGAGTACGCGCGCCGGCTCGGGTATGTCCTGGACACCGTCGCCGAGGCCGGGCGGCCGCTGGATGTGCTGCACCTCGGGGGAGGGGCGCTCACACTGCCCCGGTACGTGGCGGCCACCCGGCCCGGCTCGCGGCAGGATGTCGTCGAGGCCGACCGGGGGCTGCTGGAGCTGGTCGCCGAGTATCTGCCGCTGCCGGAGGGCTCGGGCGTCGCGGTGCACGCCGCCGACGCCCGGGCCTGGCTGGAGGCGGCCCCGGACGACCACGCCGATGTGCTGATCGCCGACGTCTTCGGCGGGTCCCGGGTACCGGCGCATCTGACCACGCTCGCCTACGCACGGGAGGCCGAGCGGGTGCTGCGGCCCGGCGGGGTCTATCTGGCCAACCTCGCGGACGCCGCGCCGTTCGGGTTCCTGCGCTCCCAACTGGCCACCTTGGCCGCCGTTTTCGAGGAGCTGGTGCTGATCGCCGAGCCGGCGGTGCTGCGCGGGCGGCGGTTCGGCAACGCGGTGCTCGCCGCCGCGCACCGGCCCCTCGACACCGCCGCGCTGGCCCGCCGTGCCGCCGCGGACGCCTTTCCCGCGCGGGTCGAACACGGGGCGGCGGTGCGGGAGTTCACCGGTGCCGCCCGGCCGGTCGAGGACGCCGACGCCGTACCGTCCCCCGAGCCCCCAGGCGGGGCGTTCGGCATCGGCTGACGCGGCCGGGGAGGCGGCGACCGGCCGGCTGCGGCGGACCGGCGTGCGGACGTCCGGGAAAACCTAACCCTCGACGAACGTGACCGTCTCACCGAGCGGCGCCCGGCCCGTACGGACGTAGCCCACCGTGACGTCCTCGAACCCGATCGACATGCCGCAGAAGAGGATGAGCTCGTCCGGGGGTGACAGGATCTGCGCGACGGTCCTGCGATACACCGACCACGCCATCTGCGGGCAACTGTGCAGTCCTTCTGCGCGGAGCAGCAGCATGACGGTCTGCAGATACATGCCGACGTCGGACCATTGCGGCCGTCCCAGGTCGCGGTCGATGTAGCAGAACAGGGCAGCGGGCGCGCCGAAACAGTCCCAGTTCGCCGTAGCGGCCCGCTGGCGCGCCTCCCAGTCCTCATGCGAGATGCCGAGTGCGCTGTAGCGCTCATGACCGAAGTCGGATCGGCGCTCGTGGTACGGGGACTTCAGTGCGGCCGGGTACATCTCGTACTCCCGCTCGTCCCAGGGGTCGCCTGCGGCCACGCGCTCGCCGGCCCGCCTCTTGAGCTCGGTCAGAGGCGGGCCCGTCAGCACATAGGCGTGCCACGGCTGGAGGTTCGATCCGGACGGCGCCCAGGCCGCGGCGGAGAGCACACGCTCCAGCACCTCCCGCGGGACTTGTCGGTCGGTGAACCCGCGAACCGCCCGTCGGCTCATGACCGCCTCATAGACATCCAAGATCATCTACCTCCCCCATCTGCTCCGAGGGAACGCGAGCGGGTCAGGAAAGCCAGTCGGTGTAGCGGGTGGGGGCGAGGTGGGCGTTCTTGTCGGTGAGGACGTCACCCTTGACGACGGCGAACATGCCGGCAGCGGGGTCGGTGACGACAGTACGGTTGTCGCCCCTGTGGGACAGGGTGATGCGGCCCAGCTCGTCCAGGCCGAAGATCTCGGGGCCGGCGATGTTGCGAATGCCGTTCAGCGGGGCGCCCGCGGCGACCTGTGCCACCGCCATGGCCACGTCCTTGGAGGCGATCGGCTGGATCGGCGTGGCGGGCAACCGGACGGTGTCGCCGTCGGCGGTCCAGGACAGGACGGCATCCATGAACTCCATGAACTGCGTCGCCCGGACGATCGAGTAGGGCACCGGCCCGGCCGCGAGGAGCTTCTCCTGGAGCACCTTGGCCTTGTAATAGTCCAGCTCCGGCACCTGGTCCGCCCCGACGATCGAGAGGATGACGAAGTGCCCGACGCCGCCCTTGTGGGCCGCGGCCAGGAGGTTGTCCATCGAGGTCTGGAAGAAGGCCGGGGAGGCTTCGTCGAAGGTCGGGGAGTTCGTCAGGTTGACGACGACGTCGGCTCCTGCCACAGCCTGGTCCAGTCCCTGGCCGCTGATGACGTCGACACCCGTGGATTTCGAGTGGGGTACCGCCTCGTGCCCGGCAGCGGTCAGGTCTGTGACGACCTGTGATCCGATCAGTCCGGTACCGCCGATGACTGCGATCTTCATGGTATGCCTTTCATTGGGTTTATGTGCGCAAATATGGCATATGTGCGACTGTGCGGGCGCGGCAGCAGGCGCCTCATGGGACTGAGGATGGGCGGCGTCAGAGACCGTCGACGAAGGTGACCGTCTCGTCGAGTGGGGCCCGGCCGGTACGGGCGTCACGGGCCGTGGCGTCTTCGAATCCGATCGACATGCCGCAGAAGAGGATGAGCTCGTCCGGGGGTGACAGTGTCTCCGCGACGGTCTTGTGGAACTTCGCCCAGGCCATCTGCGTACAGCTGTGCAGTCCTTCTGCGCGGAGCAGCAGCATGACGGTCTGCAGATACATGCCGACGTCGGACCATTGCGGCCGCCCCAGGTCCCGGTCGATGTAGCAGAACAGGGCAGCGGGCGCGCCGAAACAGTCCCAGTTCGCCGCAGCGGCCCGCTGGCGCGCCTCTGTGTCCTCGTGAGCGATACCGAGTGCGCCGTAGCGCTGCTCGCCGAAGGCGGCCCGGCGCTCGCGGTACGGGGACTTCAGTGCCGGCGGGTACTGCTCGTACTCCGGCTCGTCCCAGGGGTCACCTGCGGCGAGGCGTTCGCCGGCGCGCTTCTTGATCTCGGTCAGCGGTGCGCCGGTCACCGCGTAGGCGTGCCACGGCTGGAGGTTCGACGCGGACGGCGCCCAGGCCGCGGCGGAGAGCACGCGCTCCAGCGCCTTTCTCGGCACATCCCGATCGGTGAATCCGCGCACCGCTCGTCGGCTCCCGACCGCCTCGTGGACGTCCATGACCGTCCGACTCCTCGTCTGCTAACGCCCCCGCTTCCGTTACATGCGAGATGATATCACTCAATACCATCGCGTGTTTAACTATCGTCGAGCACAAATCCCCGGCCCTTGGTTCTCCCGCCTCGGGCAGCTGCACTTTGGAGAAGGTCCATGGCCACGCTGCGGCACATCGACTCGTCCGTGTTTCCCGGCGAGACGTCCTCGTCCCGCTCGGTCATGGCCGCCTTCCGCAGGACCTGGGAGGAACGGCATCCGGAGGGCACGGTGATCTACCGCGACCTCGCCGCCGCCCCTGTCCCGCACATGACTGCCGACGCCTGGGCCGCCGGATACGCCGCCCCCACCGAGCGCACGCCGGAGCAGTCCGCCGCGTTCGCCGCACGCGTGAAGCTCATCGAGGAGCTGGAGCAGGCGGACGCCGTCCTGATCGGCGCCCCCATGTACAACTTCTCGATCCCCTCGACCCTCAAGGCGTGGCTGGATGCTCCTGCTCGGCCGCACGGCCGGCGAGACCCCCTCCGACCAGGGCACCCCGGTCACCGTCGTCGCCAGCCGCGGCGGCTCCTACGCGCCGGGGACCCCGCGCGAGGGCTACGAGATCGTGCAGAACTACCTGGAGGCCGTCCTCAAAGGCACCCTCGGCCTGGACCTCGACTTCATCGTCCCGGAACTCACCATGGCCCCCCGCAACCCGGCCATGGCAGAACTGATCCCCCTCTACGAGGCCGCGCGCGAGCGTGCCTTCGGGCACGCGCTGACCAAGGCCAAGGAGCTCGCGCAGCGCCTCGCCGTGTGACCCCCCAGGGCCATGGGTGCCCGTGTGACGCCCTGGGGCGAGGGGTCACGCGGCGTCGCCGCCCACGTGGCGGGCAACCAGTGCGCAGGCGCGCCTACGCCTCGCCGTCTGCGGGATACGCGATCCGGGTCAGTAGATCGGTCAGCTTCTCGGGCTCGCCGGGACCGAGATCGGCAACCAGACGCTCAGCCAGCGGCTCCGCCGCCACATGGGCCGCATCGAAGATTTCCAGTCCTTGAGGCGTGATCTCCACCGCCCGCACCCGCCGGTCCCCTGGAACGCTCTTGCGTACGGCGAGCCCGCTGCGCTCCAGATCGTCCACAATCCTCATGATGCCCGCCTTGTCGGACCCTGTCGCCGCCGCCAAGTCCCGCTGTACCGTGGGCCCACGGTCGACAAGCACGATCAGCACGGCAAAGTGCCGCAGCTCGATGCCGAGCGGCCGAAGCGCCTCCTCCATCACAGCAGCCGCGCGCCAGTGCGCCCGGCGCAGCAGCAGGCCGAGAGCGAAAGGTGAGGTGTCCCCGGGGCGGTCGGTCACACGCGAGGGCGTGGTCCTGAGAGGAACGTCGGCGCTCATGAGGTCAACTTTACGCTATCTACTCATTCGATATGGTATCGTCTGAAACCAAATGTGGCTTGTCGGCATCCTGGCCGCCCGCCTTCAACACGCTCCCCGGATCCAGGCTGCCGCGGCCTTCCGCGAGGGCGCCGTGCTCACCGATCTACTCCCAGCCGGTGACGCCACCGACGACACCGCCCTGATCATCGTGCGCCTGTGAACCCAGCCCGCCGCTTGCGTGCCCTCGGCCCGACCTCGCCGACGACTGGCGGCGCGCCACCGCGCCTGCTGCAGACATGGGGCAGCTTCGTTCTTCGACGGCGTTTCCGCTGGTGGTAGGCAGGTGGTGGCGCGGCACGGTGCGCGAGGCGGCGACCAGTCCCGCCTCTGTGCCGTCGCCGCCCGCGTACAGCACGGCGAACGCGGCGGCGGCGAGCGAGCCGTTGGGACCGGCACCGGTCACGACGGCCGCCGCGGTCAGCAGCGAGCAGTTGCGGCCCGCGCAGGAGGGACTGCGCGGTGCGTCGCAGTGCGCGTTTTCGACCGCGGTGCCGAAGCCGCCCCGCGGGGTCACTGGTTCGTCGGGTCTCCGTGCAGGCGGACCGTGTGGAGGATCTTCAGAACGGTCGCCCTGGGGACCTCGCCGTTCACTCCCGTTGCTCCGTAGAAGTTGAACGACACATAGTCGTGCACCGAGTTCTGGAAGCCGAAGGTGAGCGCCTTGCCGTCGCTGATGCACTTGCCCTTCTTCGGCGTGTGCGTCGACTGGGCCCAGGCGTAGCTGCCCTTGATGCCCGAATCCGTGGTGAAGGGGGTGGCCTTCTTGTCCCAGGAGATGCTCTTCTTGTCGGGCTGGGTGTAACCGCCGTAGACCCACCAGGCCGGCGTGTTGATCGCGATCTCGTCCGTGTTCTTGGCGCCGCTGGCACCCTTGACGCCGACGGTCCCCAGCGAGGTGTCCTCGGTACGTCCGTCCTTGTCGTCGTCGGAGGCGCACCACTTCGGCTGGTCCTCGGCGACGCCCGACATGATGATGCCCGTGTCCTGCTCGCCCTTCGGGAAGTCGAAGCCGATGCTCATGCCGGGGGACTGCACCTCCCAGTCGGCGGGTACGTCGAAGGCCACGCCCCACTTGGGGTTCACCACGACCTTCCAGCCGGCGATGGTCGGCTTCTCCGTCCCGGTGCCGCGCGGGTCGTCCGTCGCCGACGAACTGGCCGTGGGCTGGGACGTGGGCGACTGGCTCGCGTGCTGTCCGCCCTTGCCGCTGTCCGCCTGGTCCTTCTTGTCGTCCTTCCCGCCGAGGACGAGATAGCCGGTCACTCCCGCGGCCACCACGACCGCCGTGGCCGCGGCGATCGCGATCAGCTTGGTGCGCCCGCCACCTCCCTGCGGCGGCTGCGGGACGGGCACGGTGGGCGGCTGCGGCTGCCCCCACTGCGGCTGCTGACCGTACGGCCCGGCCTGCGGATACTGCTGGTATCCGGGCTGCTGGTACGGGTTCGGCTGCTGGTAACCCGGCTGTTGATACGGGTTGTTCTGCGGGTTGGGCGCGCCCCCTGGCGGCTGCTGATCTGGCCACATGGCGAGTAACCCTAGTGCTGCCAGGGACACGATTCGGTCACCGGCCCTCGTCAGGGTCGTAGCGAAGGGGGGCGGGCGGGGATCCGGTGCTGGCCAGTTTGGGCTACTCGTGAGTAACATGACGCCATGAGCGCAGACCAGATGTCGATCGGCGAGATGCTCGCCGCCACCGTGCCCATGGCCCGGACGCTGAACCTGGAGTTCCTGGAGACCTCTCCGGACAAGGCGGTCGTGTCCCTGCCGGACCAGGGCGCGTATCACAACCATGTGGGCGGGCCGCACGCCGGTGCGATGTTCACCCTCGGGGAGTCGGCCAGCGGGGCCATCGTGCTGGCCGCCTTCGGGGACCAGCTCTCCCGCGCGGTGCCGCTGGCGGTCCGTGCCGACATCGCCTACAGGAAGCTCGCGATGGGCGCCGTCACCGCGACCGCCATGCTGGGACGTCCGGCCGCCGAGGTCGTCGCCGAGCTGGACGCCGGGCAGCGCCCCGAGTTCCCCGTGGCGATCGAGATCCGCCGCGCGGACGGCGCCGTGACGGGCGAGATGACCGTCGTCTGGACGCTGCGGCCCAACGGCTAGGCGTCCACGGGGTGTTCGAGAGGGGGCTCGCTCTTGGGAGAGCCCCCTCTTCCTGCGTGCGTCGGGCTACGCCGCCCGGCGTCCGTCCCGGCCGCCGCTCGCGCTCTCCTCCAGCCCTGCCAGGCGGGTGCCGAGTCCGGCGCCCGGGACGACCGCCTTGCGGACCGTACGGGCAAGGGCGGGGTTCGCTGAGGAGTGGGGGGGCGATCATGCGGCCCGTCCTGGGGGGCGCGGATGAGAGCGCGCCGGGAGAAACCTGGGAACCGGCTGTGGAAGCGATGCCGACGGCAACTCTCATGCAATTCACCGAATATGAGGCCGGGTCAATCGAACTTCTTGTTTCCTGTGAGTCGCGTGTGCGAAGGTGAGCCTTCCCGCGGGAGGGCAAAGGCAGGCGTCGAACGCCAAGGCCGGCCCTACAGGTATGTACCAGAACCAGGCATGCCCCACATCGGCACTGCTTTCCGACAGGACGGCATTTCGAGTGCGGTCCTGCGGCTGGAAGGAAATGGTTCCGTGCAGTCCCCTCACCCCCCACGCCCGCCCCATCCGCCGCTGCCCGGTTCGCCCGGGGAGTCCGACCGCAATCTCGCCGCCCGGCTCGGCGGCCCGCATCCCGTCCGCCATCACGCCGTCGCCCTGCTGCTGGCCCGCCACTGGCGGGCCGCCCGCGACTACGCCGTCGTCTGCCTGGCCTCCGCCGGTCCCACGCCGCAACTCGTCGCCACCGCGGCCTTCCACGAGGTCCTCGGCCGGATGGCGGGCGGAGTGGCCGGCGGCGCCCTGCGCCCGCAACTGCTGGCCGCCGTCCGCGACATCGTCCGCGCCTGGGCGGCGGACGACGTGGCCTGCGCGACTCTGCCGGAATTGCGCAAACCCGCCGGAGGGCGCGGACTGCGTGCGAGAAAGCCCGGAACACCGGAAAGGCGACAACTCGCCGAACGCGCCTTCCGGGCACTTCCCGGCGCCTCGCAATGCCTTCTGTGGCACACCGAGGTCGAAGCCGAACCCATAAACATACCTGCCGGTCTGCTGGGCATCGACCCGGCCACCGCGACGGCCGCCCTGGAACAGGCGCGCGAGCAATTCCGGACGGGTTGCGTACGCGCCCACCGAGAACTCGCGCCCTCCAGGGAATGCCGCTTCTACAACCGGCTCCTGGACGTTCCCATGCGCCGTGGCGGCGCCCTGCTGCCCGACGTGCGACAGCACCTGACGGTGTGCGTCTACTGCCGGCACGCCGCCGAGACCTTCGGGCTGTTCGACGACGGCCTGGGCCTCCTGCTCGCCGAGACCGTGCTCGGCTGGGGCGCCCGCCGCTATCTCGACTCGCGCCCCGGACGCGGCGCCGCCGAGGAGTCGCCGTGTGCGCCGCAAGCCGCCCCGACGGGAGTGGGGGCCGGCGGCAGACACCGCACCGGGCCCGGCAGCCGCCACCGCAAGGCGGTCGTCATCGGCGTCGGACTGACCTCGCTCGCGCTGCTCGCCACCGTCCTCGTGGCCAAAAGCTGGTCGGACGACAACGGTGTCCCCGCGCCCGGCGCCACCTGGGGTGCCCCGGCCGGCCACCACACCCATCCGGGCGGCACCGGCCCCCGGGCCGCGACCGCCCCGTCCGCCGCCTCGGCCGGCGAACCCGTCGAGCCGGCCCACGGTGGCCTGCGCGGCCTCAGCTCCGGGCGCTGCCTCGACGTGCTTCCGGACGGCGTGCGGGCGGGCGCCGGCGTCGGGCTCGCGCCGTGCTCCTCCGCTGCCTCGCAACAGTGGTCGTACCAGGACGACGGGTTGCCGCGCGGCGCCGCCGGCCCGTCCCGGTGCCTGGCCGCCGGCCCCGGGACGAAGCGCGTCGTGCCGGCCGCGTGCGTCGTGCAAGCAGGGAAGGTGGTGTACGACATCACCGTGCGCGGCGAGATCCTGCCGCCCCGGTACGCGGGCCCCGCACTCGCTCCCGGCACCGGCGATGCGTCCGCCCGGGTCGTGCCGGCAGCGCGCGACGGTTCGCCGGAGCGGCGGTGGGTGCTGGAACCGGGGGCGCAGGGGACAGGAGGAAGGCGGCCGGACGCGGTGCAGGGCGGGTCGGACGCGCCGGGTAGCGGGCAGCCGGGGTTCTCCAAGGGCGATGGGTCCTCGCTCGGGCATGGATCCTCGCAGGACCATGGATCCTCGAAGGGCGACGGACTTTCACAGAATGAGGGCCCGACGCGCGGGGACACGCCGGGGGAGTCCGGCGAGCCGAACGAGACCCGGATCGCCCAGGCCCGCGCCGACCACGGCCGGCGGCACACCGGGTCCGGGTCGCCCGCGCGGGCGGTGCGCGCAGTGCACCGGGCCCTTCCGCCCCTCGCCGCCACGGTCGCCGTCGTACCGGCGACCGTGGGCGGACCGCTGCGCTGACGCGCGGCCCGGGACGTCCCCGGAGCCCCTGACCGCGATCGGGTCACGGCGCCGAAGTCATGCGGAATTTACAGACTTCGAGCGGATGTCCCGCCGCATTGCGGCGGGGTGAGTGCACGGTGAAGCGGGCGGGCACTTTGCCGGGGTTGTGGTGGTGTGGTGCGGGGGACCAGGTGGTCTCCCGCTCGCACCGGTGAGGGGAATTACCGCGTTTTCCCGGTTCTTGCGGGGAATTCGGCCCACTGGCCGAATCCATGTCACCGGGCACGAAAAGGGGGCGGCGTTATTGACCCGTGAGTAGCCCGAGGCTAGTTTCCGGTGCCCTCGCACCAGAGCGTTCCGCCGCACACCCCCCACCGTGCTGTCTCGCCGATCGTGCCGGAGCATCATGACCTCGCCTGTGCGCCCCCATGACCTCGTCCTGTGCCTCACCCCCTTCGCCGAACCCGACGCCGGTCTCACCGCCGCGGCGTGTGCCGCCGGCGCGCTCGGCATCCTCGACCTCGGCACCGGAGACCGCAGATCCCGAGAGACGCTGTCCCGGCTGAGACGGTCGGCGCCGGGCCCCTTCGGGGTGCGGGTGACCGGGCGCTGCGCCCTGACCCCGGCCGAGCTCGGCGACGCCCCCGACACCGTGGTCCGCACGGCGGACGCACCCTGGTCCCGGACCGAACTCCCCTCCGACTGCCGCCTGTTGGCGGAGGTCACGAACATCCGGCAGGCGCACGCGGCCCTGCGCGCAGGTGCCCAGGGGCTCATCGCCCGCGGGGGCGAGAGCGGCGGCCGGGTCGGTGCGTCGAGCACCTTCGTCCTGCTGCAACAGCTGCTGTCCGACGAGGAGTCGAGCCGCGTCCCGGTCTGGGCCTGCGGCGGCATCGGCCCGCGCACCGCGGCGGCCGCCGTGGCCGGCGGTGCCGCCGGGGTGGTCCTCGACAGCCAGCTGGCCCTGCTCGCCGAGTCGGGGCTGCCCGAGACGGTCCGGTCGGTGCTGCGCTCCCTGGACGGCTCGGAGACCGTGGTGCTCGGCGGCCACCGGGTCCTCAGGCGCCGGGGGCCGGACGCCCCGCGCCCACCGGCGGACGACCCCGAGGCGGTCGCGTCCCTGCTGGGCGCCGGCGATCTGCGCGGCCGGCTGCTGCCGGTCGGCCAGGACGGTTTCCTCGCCGCCCGGTTCGCCGAACGGTTCGGGGACGTACGACGGTCGGTGCGGGAGGTGTCGGCGGCGATGCACGCCGTGGCCGACGGCGGTGCGGCCACCGCGCTGCGCCCCGGGTCGGCCATGAGCCAGGCCCTCGGCACCCGGCTCCCCGTCGCGCAGGGGCCCATGACCCGGGTCAGCGACCAGGCGGGTTTCGCCGCGGCCGTCGCCGCGGACGGGGCGTTGCCGTTCCTGGCGCTGGCCCTGGCCGACGGCGAGCGGACCCGGTCGATGCTCACCCAGGCGCGGGCAGCGCTGGACGGGCGGCCCTGGGGCGTGGGCGTGCTCGGCTTCGCGCCCGAGGAGACCAGGAACGCCCAACTGGACGCCGTACGGGAACTACGGCCCACGCACGCGATCATCGCCGGCGGACGGCCCGCCCAGGCGGAGACGCTGGAGCGGGCCGGGATCCACACCTTCCTGCACGTGCCCTCGCCTGGCCTGCTGCGGCAGTTCCTCGACGCGGGCGCGCGCCGGTTCGTGTTCGAGGGGTCCGAGTGCGGCGGTCATGTCGGACCCCGGGCCTCCTTCCCCCTCTGGGAGGCGCAACTCGCGGTACTGCAGGACTTCCTGGCCGACGCCGACGAGGCGACCGCCCGGCGGCTGGAGGTGTTCTTCGCGGGCGGCGTCCACGACGAGCGGTCGGCTGCCATGGTCGCGGCCCTGGCCGCACCGCTCACCGCCCGGGGCGCCGCCGTCGGCGTGCTCATGGGCACCGCCTACCTGTTCACCGAGGAGGCCGTCGCACACGGCGCCGTCCGGCCGCTCTTCCAGCGGCAGGTGCTCAAGGCCACCGCGACCACCCTCCTGGAGACCGCCCCCGGCCACGCCACCCGCTGCGTCCCGAGCCCCTTCACCGCCGACTACCGTGCCCGTGAGGCCGCGCTACGCGCGCAGGGGCTGACCGACCGCGAGGTCTGGGAGGCGCTGGAACGGCTCAACGTGGGCCGGCTGCGCATCGCCAGCAAGGGCGTCGAGCGCGGAGCCGACGGCGCGCTGGCGACCGTGGCCGAGGAACGGCAGCTCACGGACGGGATGTTCATGGCCGGCGAGGTGGCCGTCCTGCGCTCGGCGACCACCACCCTGGCGGACCTGCACCGCTCGGTCACCGACGGCGCCGCCGAGCTCCTGACGCGGCGCGCCGGCGATGTCCGGACGCGGCGGGCCGCCCATCCGGGCGCGGCTTCCGCCGCCGAGCCGGAGCCGCCCGCACCGCTGGACATCGCCATCGTCGGCATGGCCTGCATGTTCCCCGACGCCCCCGACCTGGCCGCCTTCTGGTCCAACATCGTCACCGGCCGCGACGCCGTCACCGAGGTGCCGCCCGAACGCTGGGACCCGGCCGTGCACCACGCGGCCGGCAGCACGGCCTCCAAGTGGGGCGGATTCCTGCCCCGCATCCCCTTCGACCCGCTGGGCTACGGCATCCCGCCCGCCTCCCTCGGCAGCATCGAACCCGTGCAGCTGCTGTCCCTGGAGGCGGCCCGGCGGGCGCTGGAGGACGCCGGATACGGGGAACAGGGGCGGGCGTTCGACCGCGCGCGGACCTCGGTCGTGTTCGGTGCTGAGGCGGGCAGCGACCTGTCCAACGCCGTCACCCTGCGCGCGGTACTGCCGAAGTACTACGGCACGGTGCCCGACGGGCTGGACGAGCAACTGCCCCGGCTGACCGAAGACTCCTTCCCCGGCATGCTGGCCAACGTCATCTCCGGGCGGATCGCCAACCGGCTGGACCTCGGCGGCGCCAACTTCACCGTCGACGCCGCCTGCGCCTCCTCCCTCGCCGCCCTCGACGTGGCCTGCAAGGAACTCGGCTCCGGCACCAGCGACCTCGTCCTGTGCGGCGGCGCCGACCTGCACAACGGCATCAACGACTACGTCCTGTTCTCCTCCGTCCACGCGCTCTCCCCGACCGGACGCTCCCGTGCCTTCGACGCCTCCGCCGACGGCATCGCGCTCGGCGAGGGCGTGGCCTGCCTGGTCCTCAAACGGCTCGCGGACGCCGAACGCGCCGGCGACCGGATCTACGGGGTGGTCAAGGGCCTAGGCTCCGCCAGCGACGGCCGCTCCCTCGGCCTCACCGCGCCCCGCCCGGAAGGCCAGCGGGCGGCGCTGGAGCGGGCGTACCGCAACGCCGGTGTCTCGCCCGCGGACGTCGGCCTGGTGGAGGCGCACGGCACCGGTACGGTCGTCGGCGACCGCACCGAACTCACCGTTCTCGCCGAGGTGTTCGGCGAGGCGGGGGCGGGGACGGGCGGCTGTGCGCTCGGCTCGGTCAAGTCGCAGATCGGCCACACCAAGTGCGCCGCCGGCCTCGCGGGCCTCATCAAGACCGCCCTCGCCCTCCACACCGCTGTCATCCCGCCCACCCTGCACCTGGAGCGGCCCAACCCGGCCTGGGCGGAGGGCGACAGCCCGTTCGCCTTCCACACCCGCGCCCGGCCCTGGACGGCACCGGCCGCCGAACGCTTCGCCGGAGTCAGCGCGTTCGGCTTCGGCGGCACCAACTTCCACGCGGTGCTGGCCGCCCACGCCGGCGCCGTACCACCCCGTCAGTCCGCGGACGCCTGGCCGGTCGAGCTGTTCCTCTTCCGGGGCCGGGACACGGCGGCGGCCCACCGGCAGGCAGCGGAGATCCTCCGGGCCGCCGAGGCCGACGGCGCCCCCTGGCGCCTGCGCGACCTCGCCCTCGCCGCGGCCCACCGCGCCGACACCTCACACGAACCGGTCCGGGCCGCGCTCGTGGCCCGCGACACCGAGGAACTCACCGATCAGCTACGACGGCTCCTCGCCGGAGAGCACGACCCGGCCGCCGGCATCCACGTCGCCGACCCGTTGGCGGAGGGGGAGGCTTCCGCCGCTCCGGCGCAGGGGGAGGCCGCGCACTCGGTGCGGGCGGGCGTGCTGGACCGTGTCGAGGGGGGCGTCGCGAGTCCGGTGCCGGGCGTGATCGTGGGCCGGGAGCGGGCCGGAGTGGCGGGTCCGGTGCAGGACGTGATCGAGGGCCGGGCGTCGGGCGGGTTGGACGACCCGATGCCGGGCCGGAACGCCGACCCGCTCCAGAGCGAGGCCGCCGCCCCGGCGCCTGGCGAGTTCGCCGACCCGGTGCCGGGCGCGGGCGCCCACCCGACGGCGGGCAAGGTCGCCCGCTCGGTGGGCGGGGAGGGGGGCCGTCCGGTGGCCGGTGGGGTCGCCGGCTCGGTGGCCGGTGAGGTCGCCCACCCGGTGGCCGGGGAGGGGGGCCGTCCGGTGGCCGGGGAGGATGCCCACCCGGTGGCCGGTGAGGTCGTCCACCCGGTGGCCGGGGAGGGGGACCGTCCGGTGGCCGGTGAGGTCGCCCGCTCGGTGGCCGGGGAGGATGCCCACCCGGTGGCCGGTGAGGTCGTCCACCCGGTGGCCGGAGAGGGGGACCGTCTGGTGGCCGGTGAGGTCGCCCGCTCGGTGGCCGGGGAGGATGCCCACCCGGTGGCCGGTGAGGTCGCCCGCTCGGTGGCCGGTGAGGGGGACCGTCCGGTGGCCGGTGAGGTCGCCTTCCTCTTCCCCGGTCAGGGCAGCCAGCGCCCGGGCATGCTCGCCGAGCTCCTGGTGCACCTTCCCGAGCTGCGGTACTACCTGGACCTCGGCCGCGCACACGCCGACACCGTCCACCCGCCCGCCGCCTTCGACGAGGCCGCGCGAGCGCGCCGCCGGGCCGCCCTCACCGACACCCGGGCCGCGCAGCCCGCCCTCGGCATCACGGGCCTCGCCGCCCACGCCTTCCTCACCTCGGCCGGGGTCCGTCCCGACCAGGCCGCCGGGCACAGCTACGGCGAGCTGGTCGCCCTCGCCGCAGCCGGCGCCCTCGACCCCGAGACGTTGCTCGACCTGAGCGCCGAGCGAGCCGGCGCGATCCTGGCGGCGGCGGGCGACGACCCGGGCACCATGGCCGCCGTCGGCGCCCCCGCAGAGACCGTCGTACGCACCCTGCACACGACTGGCGCACCCGCCTCCGTCGTCGTCGCCAACCTCAACTCACCCGAGCAGACGGTGATTTCCGGACCGACGGCGGATGTCGAGGCGGCCGTACGGCTGCTGCGCGACGCGGGGCTCGGCGCCCGGCGCATCCCCGTGGCCTGCGCCTTCCACAGCCCGCTCGTGGCCGCTGCGGGGGAACGGTTCGCCAAGATCCTCGCGGACAGGACGGTACGGCCCCCCGAGTTCCCCGTCTGGGCCAACCGCACCGCCGCGCCCTATCCGCTCGACCCCGACGACGTGTGCGCCGAACTCGCCGCCCAGATCGGTGCCCCCGTCGCGTTCGCCGCCCAGATCGAGGCCATGTACGAGGCAGGCGCGCGCATATTCGTCGAGGTGGGCCCCGGCACCGTCCTCACCCGGCTCGTCGCACGCATCCTCGGCGACCGCCCGCATCGCACGATCGCCTGCGAACCGGACGCCGACAGCGGCCTGCGCGGCTGGCTCGACGCCCTCGCACGGCTCGCCGTCGCAGGACAGCCGGTGTGCACCTCCTGGCTCCTGCGGGGCCGCGACGCCGTCGACGCGCTGCGTGGCCCGGCACCGGAACGACCCGGCTGGACGGTCGACGGACACCTCGTCCGCACCGCCGACGGAGCACTCCTGCCCGGTGCTCTCGCACCGGCCCGACGAGTCGTGGAGACGACCGTGACCACCGACCAGCCGTACCGCGCCCCGGCCGACCGGGACGCGCTCATCTCCGAATTCCTGCGCACCAGCCGGGAGATGATCGCCGCTCAGCGCGATGTCCTGCTCACCTACTTCGGCGCGGCACCCGGCGTGACACCGCCGGTGCCCGTCCCATCCGCACCGCTTCCGCAGCTGGTCACACCTGAACCGCCACCGGGTGAGGCCGAGTCGGCCGGACCGGTGGACGACATCGAGCGGGTCGTCCTGGAGATCATCGGCGAACGCACCGGCTACCCCGTCGACATGATCGAGCCCGACCTCGACCTGGAGGCCGACCTCAGCATCGACTCGATCAAGCGGGCCGAGATAGCGGGCGAACTCGCCAGGCGGCTGGGCATCGCGGGCGGCGCAGAGGTGCTGGACGACGCCGAACTGGAGGAACTGGCCAAGGCGCGTACGGCGGCCGCGGTGACGGGGTGGCTGACGGCACGGGTGGGGGCGCGGTCCGCTCACGGGCAAGGCCGGCACGATGAGTCCAGCACCGGCGGCCAGGCCGGGTACGCGGAAGAGCGGACCGATGCGGCCTTCACCGACGCGGCGGCCCCGCCCACCCGGGAACCGGCCGAGGCGGCATACGCCCCCGCCCCGGCCCTCGGCGTTTCGCCCCGGCGCTGCGAGCTGCGGCCCGTGCCCCTCCCGGAGCCGGACCCGGCTGCCGCCGACGAACAGGACCACGCCCTGTCCGGCCGGCGTTTCGCCCTCCTCGGGGACGGTGCGGGCGCGGCGGCGGCGCTCGCGGCGCGGCTCGCCGAGCACGGCGCCGAAGCCGTACTGCTCGACGCGGCCCACCTCCTTACAGCGGCCGACGGCCCGGTGGACGACGTCGTGTACCTCGGCGCGCTGCCCGGCCCGGACGTCCCCGTGCTGCCGGACGCCTTCCCGGTGCTCCGCGCGGCGCTCGCATGCGGCCCGCGCCGACTGCTCGCCCTCCGGGCCACCGACCTTGACGGCGCCCTGCGGGCCGACGACCGTGCGGGCGCTCTGCCGGCAGCCAACCGTGCCGGCGTTCTCCGGGCGGCCGGACTGGACGGCCTGTTCCGCAGCGTCGGCCGTGAGTACCCGGACCTGCTCGCACGGGTCGTCGCCGTCACGGACACCGCCCCGGCGGCCGTCGCCGACGCCCTGCTCGCCGAGCTGCGGGCGCCCGAACCGGCCCCCGTGGTCCTCCGTACGGCGGCCGGTGCCCGGCGGGGTCTCGCGCTGGTGCCCGCGCCTCTCGGCCCGCTCGCCGCGACCGGCGCCGGACCTGCCGGGGACGGCGCCGCCGAGGCGGCAGCGCTCGGCCTCGACCGGGACTCCGTGGTCCTGCTGGTCGGCGGCGCCCGGGGCATCACCGCGAGGTTCGCGGCCACCCTGGCCGGCGCCTGCCGCTGCCGTATCGAGCTGCTGGGCCGTACGCCCGCGCCCACCGCATCCGAGGCTCCGCTCACCGCCGCCGCGCGCACCCCGGTCGAGCTGCGGGCGGCGCTCGCCGCCGGACCGGGCGCGCGCGGCCCAGCCGAGATCAACCGGGCCGCCGGACTGATCCTCGCTCAGCGGGAGATCACCACGACCCTCGCGGAACTCCGTGCGCTCGGCAGCGAGGCACGCTACCGCTCGGTGGACTTCCGGGACCGGGACGCCGTCCTGCGAGCCGTCAAGGAGATCCACGCCGAACACGGCCGGCTCGACGGGGTCGTCTTCGCCGCCGGGGTGATCGAGGACCGGCTGATCGCCGACAAGACCCCCGAGTCCTTCCAGCGGGTCTACGGCACGAAGACGGCTGGGGCCGCGGCGCTGTTCGCCGCGCTGGACGACCTGCCGGGCGCACCCGCCTTCACCGTGCTGTTCGGCAGCATCGCCGCCGTCCTCGGCAACCGCGGCCAGTCCGACTACGCCGCCGCCAACGACGCCCTGGAAGCCCTCGGCGCCGACTGGGCCGCCCGGACCGGCGCTCGCGCGCTCACCGTCCACTGGGGACCCTGGGCGCCGACCGCCACGCACGGCGGCATGGTCGGCGCGGAACTCGGCCGTGAGTACGCCCGGCGGGGGATCGAGCTGATCGACCCCGACGAGGGCACCGCGGCCCTGCTGCGGGAACTCGCCTGGGGCGAACCGTCGGCCCGCGCCGTCGTCTACACCGCGTCGGGCTGGTGACATGACGGCACGTCAGATTCCCGTCGCCGTCGTGGGGATGGCGGTGCTGCTGCCCGGTGCCCCCGGCCTGGACGCCTACTGGCGCAATCTGCGCGACGGCGTCGACGCCATCACCGACGTCCCCGCCGGCCGCTGGGACGCCGACTACTACCGGCCCGGCTCGGCCACCGGACCCGCCGCCCCCGACCGGATCTACTGCCGGCGCGGCGGATTCGTGGACGGCCTCGCCGAGGTGGACGTCACCCGTTACGGCATCATGCCCGCCTCGGTGCCCGGCACCGAGCCCGACCAGCTGATCGCCCTCGACGTGGCCGCTGCCGCCCTCGCGGACGCGGGCGGCGAGGAACGGCTCCCGGCCCGGGACCGGGTCGGGGTCGCCCTGGGCCGCGGCGGCTATCTCACCCCGGGCCTGGTCCGCCTGGACCAGCGGGTGCGCACGGCCGGACAACTCACCCGTACGCTGGGCGAGTTGTTACCCGACCTCGCCACCGCCCAACTCGACCGGATCCGTGCGGCGTTCACCGAACGACTCGGCCCCGACAGCCCCGAGTCCGCGATCGGCCTGGTCCCCAACCTCGCCGCCTCCCGCATCGCCAACCGGCTCGACCTGCGCGGCCCCGCCTACACCGTGGACGCCGCCTGTGCCTCCTCCCTGGTCGCCGTCGACCAGGCGGTCACCGCACTCACCGCCGGCCGCTGCGACCTGATGCTGGCCGGGGGAGTGCACCACTGCCACGACATCACCCTCTGGAGCGTCTTCGCCCAACTGCGCGCCCTGTCCCCGAGCCAGCGCATCCGCCCCTTTCACCGCGGCGCCGACGGCATCCTCATCGGCGAGGGCACCGGCGTCGTCGTACTCAAGCGGCTCGCGGACGCCGAACGCGACGGCGACCGCGTGTACGCGGTGATCCGGGGCACGGGCGTGGCGAGCGACGGCCGTACGGCGGGGCCGGCCGCACCGGACCCCGGCGGGCAGACCAGAGCCGTGCGCCAGGCCTGGCGGGCCGCCGGGCTCGACCCCGCCGCACCGGACTCCCTCGGCCTGCTGGAGGCGCACGGCACCGCCACACCGGCCGGTGACGCGGCCGAACTCGCCACTTTGGCCGCGGCGTTCGGGCCGCCGGACGGCCAGGGCATCCGCCCGGTCCTCGGCTCGGTGAAGTCGATGATCGGCCACACCATGCCGGCCGCCGGGGTCGCCGGCCTGGTCAAGGCCGCCCTCGCCCTCCACCACGGCACCCTCCTGCCCACCCTCCACTGCGACGACCCCCATCCCGCCCTCGCCGCCACCCGCTTCCGCACACTGCAGCAGGCACAGCCCTGGGAGAAGGGCCCCCGGCAGCCGGTCCGCCGGGCCGCCGTCAACGCGTTCGGCTTCGGCGGGATCAACGCCCATGTGGTGCTGGAGGAGGCGCCGGGTGCCGGTTCCAAGCCGGGTGGGGCCGGGGGTGCGCCTTCCGGCCGGACGGGGGCCGCGCGTGTTGGTCCGGAGCCTGCTGAGACAGTGCTTGGCCGGTCGACGGGACCAGGGGTGGATGGGACAGCGCCGCCCGATGCGCGCCCGGCCTCCGCTTCCGCGCAGGTCAGCGAGCCCGAGCGGATCCTGCTGCTCGCCGCCGAGGGTGTGACGGACCTCGCCGCCGTACTCGGCGCCGACGACTCCGCCGTCCTCGCCGCCGGTCTCGACCCGGGCCGGCCGCACCCCGCCGCCGGCCCGGTCCGGCTCGGGATCGTGGATCCGACCGCCAAGCGGCTCGCCCTGGGCCGCCGTGCGGTCGCCAAGGGGCGTGGCTGGCACGGCCGCAGCGATGTCTGGTTCCGGCCGGGCCCACTGCTCGGCCCGGCCGGCGGCGGCAGGCTGGTGTTCGTCTTCCCCGGCCTGGAAGGCGTCTTCACACCCCGCACCGACGACATCGCGGCCCACTTCCGCCTCACCCCGCTGCCCGGCACGGACGTCCGCGTCGGTGACGTCGGTCGGCACGGCTTCGGCGTCGTCGGGGTGGGCCGCCTGCTGGACCGGGCCCTGCGTCGCATGGGTGTCGTACCGGACGCGGTCGCCGGGCACAGCGTCGGCGAGTGGACGGCCATGGCGGCGGGCGGGCTGTACGCTCCGGAGCAAGTGGACACGTTCATGGCCGGGTTCGACCCGGACACCGTCACCGTCCCCGGTCTCACCTTCGCCGCCCTCGGCACGTCCGCCGCGCACGTCCGCGCCCTGCTCGCCGAGCACTGGGCCGACTCCGGGATCGTGCTCTCGCACGACAACGCGCCCCGCCAGTCCATGGTCTGCGGCCCCGGCGCGGCGGTCGAGGAGTTCGTACGATCCCTGCGCGCGCAGGGTGTGATCTGCCAGGTGCTGCCCTTCCGCTCCGGCTTCCACACGCCGATGCTGGAGCCCTACCTCGCCCCCATCAGGGAGGCCGCCGAACGCTTCCGGCTCCACCCGCCGACCGTACCGGTGTGGTCCGGGACGACCGCCGCGCCCTTCCCCCGGGCCGAGCGGGCGGTGCGCGAGCTGTTCGTACGGCATCTGCTGGAACCGGTCCGCTTCCGCGAGCTGACCGAGGCCCTGTACGCCGCCGGGCACCGCGTCTTCGTCCAGATGGGCCCCGGTCGGCTCACCTCCCTGATCGCCGACACCCTCGGCGACCGCGACCACCTGTCCGTGACCGCCAACGCGCCCGAGCACAGTGGCCTGGCCCAACTGCACCGTGCCGCAACGGCGTTGTGGACCGCCGGAGCGGCGGTGGCAGCGGCGGTGCCGGCCGTGGCAGCACACAGCACGGCGAGCACGCCCACTGAGCCACCGGCCACCACGGCGACGACGTCCGCTGGGCCGCCACCCGTCACAGCGACCGCACCGGCCCCCCGGCGCCGCCCACCCGTCCGGCTCGACCTCGGCGGGGCCCTCGTCTCGCTGGACGGACCAGCACTCGACGCGCTCCGCGCAGAACTGCGCCCCGCACCACCTGCCGTACACCCCGCACCCACGCACCCCCCGGGACCGTCCGTCGCCGCACGCCCCGCGCCCACGGCTCACCCGACCGGCCCGGGCCTCGGCGAACTCGACGACCTGGCCCCGTACTTCCCGGCCGCCGCCGAACTGACCGCCCTGCTGCGGGACACCGCGGACACCGCGGCGGAGCTGATCGCGGCGAGCGCCCGGCGCGACCGGAGCGGCCCCGCCCCCACAGCCACGGCGCCCGCGCCCGCTGCACCGCCCCCCGCACCCACCGCCCCGCCCGCCGTGCCCACCACGACCAGGACCACCGTCACGCCGACCGCGACGACCACCACCGTCCATATCTCCCCCCACACCATGCCCCACCTCCTCGACCACTGCTTCTTCCCCCAGCGCCCCGGCTGGCCGGACCTGGAGGACCGTTGGCCGGTCGTCCCGGCCACCACGATCGTCCGGCACATGATGGACGCGGCGGAGGCGGCGGCCCCCGGCCTGCGGGCGGTCGCCGTGCACGAGGCCCGGTTCGACCGCTGGCTCACCGCCACACCCCCCGTCGACGTACCGGTCACCGTCACTCCGGTCCCCGGCCACCCGGTCCGCGTCACCGTCGCCTTCGGCCCCACGGCCCGCGCCACGGTCGAACTCGCCCCGCACCACCCGACCCCGCCCACGCCCAGCCCGCTCCCCGACGCCCCCGAACGCCGCCCCGAGCACACCGCCGCCCAGCTCTACCGGGACCGCTGGATGTTCCACGGCCCCGGCTTCCAGGGCCTGACCGGCCTCACCGCGATCGGCGAGCGGCACATCCGGGGAGTGATCAGCGCGCCCGCCGCCCCGGGCGCGCTGCTGGACAACGTGGGCCAGTTGCTCGGCTACTGGATCATGGCGACCCGTACCGAGCGGACCGTCGTCTTCCCCGTGCGGATACGGCACCTTCGGTTCCACGGACCCCATCCGGCCCCTGGCACCGAGGTCGGCTGCGTGCTGCGCATCAGCTCCCTCACGGACACCGTCCTGGAGGCTCACGCGGAACTCACCGTCGGCGGCCAGGTGTGGGCGCTGATCGGCGGCTGGCAGGACCGCCGCTTCGACAACGACCCCACCACCCGGCCCGTCGAACGCTTCCCCGAACGCCACACCCTGTCCCGGGCCAAGCCCGGCGGCTGGACGCTGGTGCACGAGCGCTGGCCGGACCTCGCCTCCCGCGAGCTGATCATGCGCAACTCGCTCGGCGGCGCCGAACGGGCCGACTACGCCGAACGCCCGCCGCGCGGCCGCCGCCAGTGGCTGCTCGGCCGGATCGCGGTCAAGGACGCCGTACGGCAGTGGCTCTGGCAGCACGGCGAAGGACCCGTCTTCCCCGCGGAACTGCGCGTGCGCAACGACCAGTCGGGGCGCCCGTACGTCACCGGGGTGCACGGACGCGCCCTGCCCCCGCTGGACGTGTCGCTCGCCCACCGGGCCGAGGCGGCCGTGGCGATCGTCCGGCCGCACACCCCGTGGCCCGGCCCCGGCATCGACATCGAAGAGGTCGCCGAGCGCGACCCGGCGACCCTCGCCACCGCGCTCGGCCCCACCGAACTGCGCCTGCTGCACACCCGTGCGGCCACGGGCGGGCAGGCCGTGTGGTTCACCCGGTTCTGGGCGGCCAAGGAGGCGGTCGCCAAGGCCGAGGGCACCGGATTCGGCGGCAGACCACGGGACTTCGCGGTGCTGGAGGCCGCGCCGGACGGCACCCGGCTGCTGGTCTGCGGCCGCCTGGAACGCGTCTACACCGTGCACTGCACCCCGGTGGCCAATCCGCCCGCCCTGTCACAGCGCACCTACGTGGTGGCCTGGACGACCGGGCCCGGAGCCGACGACGGACACCCCGACCCCGGACAACCAGACGAAGCAGCCGAGGAGTACCCCCGATGAACCCCACCCAGCCGGTCCCGGCGCGGCCCACCGCCGACACCGTGCTCGCCGACCTCACCGGCATGCTCCTCACGGTGCTCGCGGAGTACGGCGACGACGACGTGGTCATCACCATGTCCACCACCTTCAACCGCGACCTGGAGCTGGAGAGCATCGACCTCGTCACCCTGGCCGGGCTGCTGGAGGAGCGCTACGGGCAGCGGATCAACCTCGCCGAGTTCCTGGCCGGCATGGACTTCGACGAGATCATCGACCTGACCGTCGGCCGGCTCGTGGAGCACGTCGTGTGGAGCCTGAAGACCACGCAGGCGGGCTGAGCCGTGGCGATGGTCGACGCCGGCGGGATCCGGCTGCACGTCCAGCGCACGGGGCCGGCCGACGGCCGTGTCCCGCACGCCACCGTCGTCCTGGTGCACGGGCTGCTCACCGACAGCCTGGCCAGCTACTACTTCACCGTCGCGCCCATGTTCGCCGCGGCCGGCCTCGACGTCCTCATGTACGACCTGCGCGGCCACGGCCGCAGCGAGCGCCCGAAGCAGGGCTACACCCTCGACCACAACATCGACGACCTGGAGGCCATCCTCGACCGGCTGGCCGTCACCGGGCCCGTCCATCTGGTGGGCAACTCCTACGGCGGAACGATCGCCTTCGGCTTCGCCGCCCGCCACCCGGCGCGCACGGCCAGTCTGACGCTGATCGAGTCCGAGCCCGCGACCACCGCCTGGGCGGCGAAACTCGGCCGGATCCTCGACCGGGTCATGACCGAACTAGCCCACAACGAACCCGACGCGATCGCCTGGATCACCACGCACCGCGGCCGCAACACCGCCCGGCTGGCCAAGGGCGCGGCCCGGCTCGCCCGGGAGACCACCCTCGGCCGGGACATCCCCACCAGCCGGGTGCTGACCGAGGCCGCCGTCAGGGCCGTACGCTGCCCGGTCCTCGGCGTCTACGGCGGCGAGTCGGACCTCGCGGACCTGGTCCCGCTGATGCGGTCGCTGCTGGCGGACTACCGGGCGGTCGTGCTGCCCGGGCACGAGCACTCGGTGCTCGTGGAGGCGCACACGGCCGTCGGCGGGCACATCCTGGACCTGATCGGCGCCGGGGCGGGGGTCGTCGGATGAGCGGCTTCCTCTTCGTGGTGCCGCCGCTGACCGGTCACGTCAACCCTGCCGTCGGCGTCGCCGCCCGACTGGCCGCGCACGGGCACCGCGTGGCCTGGGTGTGCGCGGATCCGGCGCTGGTACGGCGGCTCGCGGGTCCGGACGCCGAGGTGTTCGGCTGCGGGGGCCCGGTGCCGGGCGCCGAGGGTGCCGTACGGCCGCCGGACCTGCGCGGCGCGGAGGCGCTGAGGTTCCTGTGGGAGGGCTATCTGCTCCCGCTCGCCGACGCCATGGCGCCCGGTGTCCGCGCGGCGGCGGGGGCGTTCCGCCCGGACGTGGTGGTGGCCGACCAGCAGGCCTTCGCCGGCGCCCTGGTGGCCGAACGCCTCGGACTGCCGTGGGCCACCTCGGCCACCACCTCGGCGGAGTTCACCGGCGCCTACGACGGCCTGCCGAAGGTCGCCGCCTGGCTGCGAGACCGCCTGACCGAACTGCGCGCCCGCGTAGGCGACCCGTCCGGCACCGCCGACCCACGCTTCTCGCCGCACCTGACGGTGATCTTCAGCACGCCCGAACTCCTCGGCGTCCAGGCGCCGTTGGCCCCGCACATCCACTACGTCGGCCCCTCCCTCGCCGCCCGCCCGACCGGCCCCGGTTTCCCCTGGGAGCTGCTGGACCGGTCCCGGGCGAAAGTGCTGGTGACCCTGGGCACGGCGAACGCCGACGCGGGCGCCAGGTTCCTCGCCGAGTGCCTCAGCGCGCTGCGGGAACGCGCCGACCGGGTGCAGGCGGTGATCGCCGACCCGGGTGGTGACCTCGCGGTGCCACCCGGCGACAAGGACGTCCTGGTCCTTCCGTCCGTGCCGCAGCTCGCGCTGCTGGAGCGGATGGACGCCGTCATCTGCCACGCCGGACACAACACCGTGTGCGAGGCCCTGTGGCACGGCGTGCCGCTCGTCGTCGCGCCCATTCGCGACGATCAGCCGGTGGTGGCCGGACAGGTCGTGGACGCCGGCGCCGGCGTCCGGATCCGCTTCGGCCGGGCCCGCGCGGACCGGCTCGGCGCGGCACTCGACACCGTCCTCACCGATCCGGTCCACCGGGCCGCCGCCGTCCGCATCCGCACCGCGTTCCGCGCGGCGGGCGGGGCCCGGGCCGCGGCGGCCCATCTCGAACGACTCGCAGCGGAGGGCCGATGAGCGACCACGAAGAACAGAACGCCGAGAGCGCCCAGAAGGACAGGACGGCGCGTATCGCCGCCCTGCGTCCCGCCTACCAGAGCGACCTGGCGGCCGGCACGGAACGCTTCTTCACCGCCCGCCGCCCCGACTGCCCCTGGTGCGGCTCGGCCCGGCTCACCACCCGGCTGCGGACCACCGACCTGCTCCAGCACAAGCCCGGCCGCTTCACCCTCGACCGGTGCGCCGACTGCGGCCACATCTTCCAGAACCCCCAACTCGCCGCCGCCGGGCTGGAGTTCTACTACCGGGACTTCTACGACGGCCTCGGTGAACAGCGCATGAGCGGCACCTTCGGCGGCCGTGGCGCGATGTACCGGGCCCGCGCCGAGGCGATGCTCCCGTACGACCCCGCCCCGAAGACCTGGCTGGACGTCGGCACCGGCCACGGTCACTTCTGCGCGAGCGCCCGCGCCGTCCTGCCCGGCACCTCCTTCGACGGCCTCGACTTCACCGACGGCGTCGAACTCGCCGCCCGCGAGGGCCGCGTGGACCACGCCCACCGCGGCGCCTTCCCCGATCTGGCGCCCGAACTGGGCGCCCGCTACGACGTGGTGAGCATGTTCCACTACCTGGAGCACAGCACCGACCCGGACCGCGAACTCCGTGCCGCCCACCAGGTCGTACGCCCCGGCGGCCACCTGCTCATCGAGGTGCCGGACCCGGAGAGCCGCTACGCCCGGCTGCTCGGCCGCTGGTGGCTGCCCTGGCTCCAGCCCCAGCACCTGCACCTCATGCCGGTCGCGAGCCTCCGACGGCGGCTGACCGAGCTGGGCTTCACCGTGCTCGCCGAGCAACACGCCGAAGCGCATGACCCGGTCGACCTGCTCGCCGCGGTCTGGCTGACCCTCGACCACACCGCCCCGCGCGAGGACGCCCCCTGGCTGCCGGAGCCGCCCCGCGCCCTACGACGCGCCACGCGCACCGCACTGCTGCTCGCGGGGGTGCCCGCCCTCATCGCGGCGACGCTCCTCGACCGGTTCGCGGTACGCCCCCTGTCCCACCGCCTCGGCCTGTCCAACGCCTACCGCCTGGTGGCGCGCCGCGAGTGACTCCGCTCACAGCACCTTGGCCCGGATCAGCGCGGACAGCGTGAGGGTGCCCGGCAGCAGCGGCACCCAGTCGGTCAGCACCCGGTAGCCGATGACCGTCGCCGTGGCCACCGCCGGCCCGGCGCCGAACGTGACCAGCGTCCACACCAGCGCCGCGTCGACCGCGAACCCGCCCGGCGCCGGAACCGCCCCCACGGCCGTGCCCGCCGCGAGATAGGCGAGCACCACATGCGCCCAGGGCAGCCCCAGCCCGAGCGCGGCACCGACACAGGCCAGGGTGGACCCCTGCACCAGCGGCATCGCCACCGCCCCGCCCCACAGCGCGACCACGCGGCAGGGCCTCGTGTGCACCTCCCGGGCGTCGGCGAGGGCGGAGCGCAGCAGCCCGGTCACCGGTCGCCGCAACGGCCGTACGACCGTCAGCAGCACCCCCGCCACCGCGACGGCCCCGCCCACGACGGCGGCGACCGGAACCACCAGCCGTCCGTCCGGCACCAGATCCCCGAGCCGCCGCCAGGCCGGTGAGGTGGCGAGGAACACCAGCAGCACCAGGGTCTTCGCGCTCGACTTGGCCAGCGAGTACAGCCCGATCGACGCGGTGGCCCGGGCCGGCGTCACCCCTTGGCCCTGCAGAAAGCGCAGTGTGACGGCATGGGCGCCGAGCCCGGCCGGCAGCGCGTGGTTGGCGGCACCGGCGGCGAACTGCGAGGCCAGCAGCAGCCCCGGGGGCACCCGGTCGGGCAGCGCGCCCTGCCGGACGCACGTGGCCGCCACACAGTTCAGGCAGGTGAAACCGGCCCCGGCCAGCAGCCACCCCGGGTCGGCCGCGAGCAGCCGCCGGACCCCCTCGTACATCACGGGCCGGTTGGCGACGGCCCAGCCGGCGGCGAGCAGCAGGGGAGCCAGGCACAGGACCAGCCGGACGTGCCGGGCCGCGAGGGGGGACACGGACCGGGGAGCGGATTCGGAACCGGTGTCGGGCGGGGCACCGGGGCCGACGGGGAGCGGATCCGCCGTCCGGGGACACGGCGGGGAGGGGAGCGAAGGGGACGGAGACAGTGAGGACACGGGGACGTCGTCCTTCCGCAGCGGGTCCCTGCGGGGACCTGGGGGAGGCGGGTCGGGCGATACCGCGGGGAGCCTTCCCCTCCCGCGTGACACGGGGATGTCCGAAAACCGAAGGCGCGAGGGCGGGACGGTGCCGCCGGGCGGGTGCGCGCAAGCCGCCGTTCACCGCCGACCAGGTAGCCTTCCCTTGGGGCGCGCTGTGCATGCGGCGGCCCGGAACGCAAGGACAGCGACAGGGGAGGATCCCGCGGTGCACGTCCAGGAATGGCTCGACACGGTGCCCGCGGCCGCCGTCTACGCAGTGGTGGCCCTGGTGATCGGTGTGGAGAGCCTGGGCATCCCGCTTCCCGGAGAGATCATCCTGGTCTCGGCGGCGCTGATGTCCTCCCAGCACTCGGGCATCAATCCGGTCGTCCTCGGCGCGTGCGCGACCGCGGGTGCCGTGATCGGCGACTCCATCGGCTACGCGATCGGCCGCAAGGGCGGCCGCCCGCTGCTGGCCTGGCTGGGCGACAAGTTCCCGAGACACTTCAGCGAGGGCCATGTGGCCACCGCCGAGCGGTCGTTCGAGAAGTGGGGGATGTGGGCCGTCTTCTTCGGCCGCTTCGTCGCCCTCCTGCGCATCTTCGCCGGCCCGCTCGCGGGCGTCCTCCAGATGCCGTACTGGAAGTTCCTGATCGCCAACGTCCTCGGCGGCATCTGCTGGGCGGGCGGCACCACGGCCGCCGTCTACTACGTCGGCGTGGTGGCCGAGGGCTGGCTGAAGAAGTTCTCCTACGTGGGCCTGGCGGCGGCGGTCCTGCTCGGTCTCGCCACCATGCTGATCATCAAGCGCAAGGCGAAGAAGGCCCAGCAGCAGGCGGACCGAGAAGCAGAACCTGTAAGCGCCGGGGAGTAGGACGCCCCCACAGGGGCGCGGGGAACTGCGGGATCAACCGAAACGCACCCGCACCCGCCGACGCGCCTACTCATGCACCCCACGATGCGCCTTGGCCAGCTCCGCATACATCGTGCCGTTGAGCGTGATCCCCTGCCGCTCCTCCTCCGACAACGGCCGCTTGACCTTCGCCGGCACCCCGGCCGCCAGCGACCCGGGCGGCACGACCATTCCTTGCGGGACCAATGCCTGAGCCGCGACGAGCGACCCCGCCCCGATCACCGCCCCGTTCAGGACAGTCGCCCCCATCCCGACCAGGCAGTCGTCCTCCACGGTCGCCCCATGAACGACGGCGTTGTGCCCGATGGACACCCGCTCGCCCACGCTCACCGGAAACCCGGGATCCGCATGCAGCGTGACGTTGTCCTGCACATTCGCCTGCGCACCCACGGTGATCGTCTCGACATCCCCGCGCACCACAGCCCCGTACCAGACACTGGCCCCCGCGTGCAGGGTGACATCACCGATCACGGAAGCCGTCGGCGCCACGAACGCCTCCGGATCGACCCGCGGCTCCTTGCCTCCGATGCCCACGATCAGCGCCTGCTGTGTCATCACCGTCTCCTCGCATCCGTAAGTACCCCGCACGCTACGACACGGCGTGGGGCAAAGATCACAGCAGCCCGCTCTCTCGCCGAAGGCAACCGCTGAGTAACGTAAGCCCGTGCCGAAGCCCAAGAACACGTTCTCGTCCTGGCGCCGCGGCCTCGCCCAACGCGCGGTACACGCGGCCTGGGCGTGGGCCCAACGCACCGGCTCCGTTTCCGCCGAGCATCCCGGCCGCCTGAAGTTCGGCGCGATCGGCGAAGCCACCCGGCTCACCTTCCCGCTCGGCACGGTCTTCGGCGAGCCCTGGATCCACCTCGGCTCGCACTGCATCATCGGCGAACAGGTCACGCTGACGGCCGGCCTGATGCCGGACCTGGACCTCGGCCCGGACCCGATCCTGCGCATCGGCGACGGCGTGGTGCTCGGCCGCGGCAGCCATGTCATCGCCGACACGACGGTCACCATCGGCAGCGACTGCTACTTCGGCCCGTACGTCTACGTCACCTCCACCAACCACTCCTACGACGACCCGCACCAGCCCATCGGCAGGCAGTGGCCGCGCATGCAGCCGGTGGACATCGGCCCGGGCTGCTGGATCGGCACCGGTGCGGTGATCCTGCCGGGCGCGCGCATAGGCCGGAACGTGGTCGTCGCGGCCGGCGCCGTGGTCCGCGGCACGGTGCCCGATCACGCCGTCGTGGCGGGGGCGCCCGCCCGGGTCGTCCGGCGCTGGACGGCCGAGCAGGGCTGGCAGCCGCCGCTCAGGACGCCGGCCCCGGTTCCGATCCCGGACGGCATGACACCACAGCAGCTGCGGGCACTGGCCGAACTGGACGAGGACGGGGTGGCCCGCCTCGCGGAACTGGAAACCGAAAGCTGACTCGGCTGGGGTTGGATTCCGCGGGTTGGTTCGGCTGGTATCGGAGCCTGCAGGTCGGTTCGGCCGGGGCCGGGGGTCCGCGGGTCGGTTCGGCTGGGATCGGAGCCTGCAGGGCGGCTCGGTCGGGGCCGGGGGCCGCGGGTTGGTTCGGCTGGGATCGGAGTCTGCGGGTCGGTTCGGTCGGGGCCGGGGGTCCGCGGGTCGGTTCGGTCGGGACGGGCGCCCGCGGGTCGGTTCGGTCGGGACGGGCGCCCGCGGGTCGGTTCGGCCGGGGCCGGATTCCGCCGGTGGGTTCGGTCGGGACCGGAGTCTGCGGGTCGGTTCGGTCGGGGCCGGGGTCCGCGGGTCGGCTGGGTCGGGGCCGGATTCCGCCGGTGGGTTCGGTCGGGGCCGGATTCCGCCGGTCGGTTCGGCCGGTTCCGGGGTCCGCGGGCTGGTTCGGTCGGGGCCGGGGGTCCGCGGGGCGGCTCGGTCGGGGCCGGGGCTCGCGGGTCGGCTGGGTCGGGGCCGGATTCCGCCGGTGGGTTCGGCCGGGGCCGGAAGCCGCAGGTGGGTTCGGTCGGGACCGGGGCCCGCAGGTCGGGTCCGCCAGGACCAGAGCGCCCAGGCTGACCCTTTCGGAGCTGGAAACCGAAGGTCGGTCCAGTCGGAGCTGGGACCCGCGGGCTCGCTCAGCCGGTCGCCAGCAGCAGGGTGCCGAGCAGCGCCAGGCCCGCGCCCGCTGTCTGGATCGCCCGCAGCCGCTCGCTGAGGAAGCCGCGCGCGGCCAGCGCGGTCACCACCGGGTACAGCGAGGCGAGGACGGCCGCCACGGTGACCGGGCCGTGCTGGGCGGCGACGGCGTAGGTGCCGTTGGCGGCCACGTCGGCGAGCCCGACGAAGGCCAGCGCGGGCAGCGAGGCCCACGGGAAGCCGCCCTCGGGCACCGCCCGGCCGCCCCGCCGTAGGGAGACGGCGAGCGCGGCCCCGCCGACCGCGACGTTCGTCAGCCGCTGGACGAACAGGGACAGGAACAGGCCGGTGACGGTGGTCGAGGCCTCCGTGATCAGGGCGAAGACCGTGCCGAAGCCCAGCGCCGCGATCAGTGTGAGCAGGATCGTCCGCCGCTGGACGGGCGCGCCGCGCAACTGCGGGCCGCCCGCGAGGACGACCCCGGTGACGGCGACCGCGATGCCCGCGGCCTGGAGCAGACCGGGCCGCTCGCCGAGGACGAGGCCCACCCCGACCGGCACGGCCACGCTCAGTGTCGCGAGCGGGGAGACGACCCCCATGGGGCCGAGCGCGAGGGCCTTGTAGAAGGAGAGCAGGGCGATCGGTCCGACCAGCCCCGCGGCGAACGCGAACCACAGGCGGGGCCCGGCCTCGCTCCAGCCACCGGTCGCGACGACGATCGCGCCGAGGACCGTCGCCGCGACGGCCTGCGAGACGACGACGACCGTCAGCGCGGGCGTGCGCCGGGTCAGCAGTCCACCGCCGAAGTCGGCCAGTCCCCACAGCAGACTGGTGGTGAGGGCGAAGAATGCTGTCACGGCTGGCCTCGCAGTACAGTGTGGTGAACAATCAGGTACACCACACCGTAGTTCAGTCAAGTGAACTCTGTCATGCCGTATATTGAACCCTCATGGACGTGATGTGTCGGACCTCGACCTGCTGACCCAGTCCCTGGCGCGCAACGTCAAGCGCTGGCGCACCGAGCGCGGCTTCACCCTGGACGCGCTCGCGGCCCGCGCGGGCGTCAGCCGCGGCATGCTCATCCAGATCGAGCAGGCCCGGACCAACCCCAGCATCGGCACCGTCGTCAAGATCGGCGACGCGCTCGGCATCAGCATCACCACCCTGCTCGACTACGAACAGGGCCCCACCGTCCGCATCGTCCCCGCCGAGCAGGCCGTACGGCTGTGGCACACGGACGCCGGCAGCTACAACCGCCTCCTCGCCGGCACGGAGGCGCCCGGTCCACTGGAGATGTGGGACTGGCGGCTGATGCCCGGCGAGCAGAGCCCCTCCGAGCCGCACCCCGTGGGCACGGTGGAACTCGTCCATGTCACCGCGGGCGAACTGACCCTCACCGTGGACGGCGTCAAGCACCTGGTGCCGACCGGCGCGAGCGCCACGTTCGAAGCGAGCACCTCGCACACCTACGGCAACGAGGGCGACGTACCGATGGAGATGGTGATGGCCGTCTCCGTGCCGCCCGTGCGCTGAACCGCACCGCGGGGGCCTGTTAGCGTGCGGCCATGCGCGCGCCCATCGGAGACTTCGACACCGCTACCCCCGTCCCGGACTGCCTCGAGGAGCTGACCGCCCCGGTCGCCGACGCCGTACGCGAATGGCGGGGCGTGATCCCCGCCGACCGCGTCCTCTACGTCGAGACGGACCCGCGCTGGGCCGACACCGCCGTCTTCGTGGAGCACTACGGCCGCGAGCTGCTGGAGCGGTCGGCGAACTGTGTGGTGGTCGCCGGCAAGCGGGGCGGCGAGACCACTCTCGCCGCGTGCCTGGTGCTCTCCACCACGCGGGTCGACGTCAACGGCGTGGTCCGCCGCCAACTCGGCGCGCGCAAGGCCTCGTTCGCCTCGATGGAGACGGCGACCGGCGAGACGGGCATGGAGTACGGCGGCATCACCCCGGTCGGACTGCCCGCCGGCTGGCCCCTGCTGATCGACTCCGCCGTCGTGGACCTCCCCTACGTCCTCGTCGGCAGCGGACGCCGGCGCGGCAAGCTGCTGGTGCCCGGCAAGGCCCTCGCGGAACTGCCGGGCGCCGTGGTGCTGGAGGGCCTCGGGGTCGCCTGAGGCGGCTGCCCCGCGCATGGCCCGGCCCGTGTTGGGATTCAGTAGGCGGTGGCGGTGCCGAGGTACTGCTCGGCGAAGGCCGCTGCCGCGGCCGGTGAGGTGAACAGGCGGCGCAGCCGGGCCAGTGTGGTGCCGGCGCGGAACGGGTCGCCGGACGCGACACCGTGATAGATGTCCGACAGCCACTGCGAGAACTCCTGGTAGTCCCACACCCGGCGCAGACAGGCCGTCGAGTAGCCGTCCAGGCCGCTGCCGTCGCCCTTCGTGACGCAGGCCGCGAGCGCGTCGCCGAGCAGGAAGGCGTCGTGCAGGGCGAGGTTCATGCCCTTCGCGGCGATGGGCGCGACCAGGTGACCGGCGTCACCGGCCAGGAAAAGCCGCCCGTGGGCCAGGGGTTCGACGACATAGTGGTGCATGTCCAGGACGCGTTTCTCGATCAGCCGGCCCTCGGCGAGCGGGGGCGCTCCGGCCGCGCCGAGCCGCTCGCGCAGCTCGGTCCAGACCCTGTCGTGCGGCCAGTTGTCCGGGTCGTCGCCGGGCGGGCACTGGAGGTAGAACCGGGTCAGCTCCGGGCTGCGGGGCATCTGGCCGGCGAAACCGCGCGGATGGACGCCGAACAGGACGCAGTCCGTCGACGGCGGGACCTCCGCGAGCAGCGCCAGCCAGCCGATGCCGTCGTCCTGCCGTGCGATGCGCCGCCGCTCGACGGGTATCGCGTCCCGGGTCACCCCGCGCGCCCCGTCGCAGCCCGCGACGAAGTCGCAGCGCAGCAGCCGCCGTTCACCCGTGTCCGGGCACCGGTAGGACACCGCGGGCCGGTCGGAGTCCAGGTCGTGCAGCGTGACGTCGCGCACGCCGAAGCGGATGTCGCCGCCCCGTACGTCGGCGTACTCCCGCACCAGGTCCGTCACCAGCAACGGCTGCGGGTAGACGTAGTGACGGCTGCCGGTCAGGTCGGCGTAGGGGAAGCGGTACCGCTCGCCGTCGAAGCGGAACTCGCAGGCGCCGTGCGACTCGGCCCGCTCCAGGAGCCGTGCGGACAGTCCGCGCCGGCCCAGTTCGCGCACCGCCCACTCCTCGATGACACCGGCCCTGGGCCGGGTCTCGATGAACTGCCTGCTCTCGGTCTCCAGGACGACACAGTCGACGGAGGCGGCCCGCAGGATGCCGGCGACGGTGAGCCCAGCAGGCCCGGCGCCCACGACGACGACGGTACGGCGTTCCTCGGGCGCGGAGCCGAGGTGGGGGGAAGGCGAGATCATCCCCGCATTATGACGGTGTCCCGTCAGCCGGATCCGGCCGACGGGACACCAGGGGGGAGCGAGGTCAGTGCGCGGGGGCGTCGGTGACGACGACCTCTTCGATGTCGCGCTCGATCTGCTCGGGCTTGGAGGCGGTCGCCTTGGCCCAGTAGTAGATGACGAGCGAGAACACCGCGACGACCAGGATGTCCCACCACAGCGGCAGGTCACCGTTACCGCCGAAGGTGCTCAGGTAGGAGATCACGCCGATGCCCACCAGGTAGGGCGGCAGCCACTGCGCGGCCTTGAAGTCCAGGCGCGGCGCGTTGGGCAGGTTCTTGCGGATCGCGTACCAGGCGTAGGAGCCGAGCAGCACGTAGCCGATCAGGATCGCGCAGCCCAGGCGCCACAGGGTGTCCCAGCCGGACCAGAAGATGATCAGGTTGGCGACCACGAAGGACAGCGGCGAGATGATGTTGCCGAAGGGCAGCTTGTACGGACGCTCGTGGTTCGGCAGTCGGTCGGAGAAGACGCCGTAGGCCAGCGGGGCGCCCGCGTACATCAGCACGCTCGCCGAGGTGATGAAGCCGACCAGCGTCTGCCAGCTCGGGAACGGCGCGAAGCAGATCACACCGGTCACGAACGACATCGCCAGGCCGAACCACGGCACACCGCGCGAGTCCGTCTTGGCGAACACCTTCGGAGCGTAGCCGTTCTTGGCCAGGCCGTAGGAGATGCGGGAGGTGGCGGTGGTGTAGATCAGGCCGGTGCCGCCGGGGGAGATGATCGCGTCGGCGTACAGGACCCAGGCCAGCCAGCCCAGGCCGACCAGCGAGGCGAGACCCGCCCAGGGGCCGCTGATGCCGGCGTAGGCCAGGTTGGCCCAGCCCTTCGCGAAGGAGGCGTGCGGCAGGGCGGCGATGAACACGACCTGGAGCAGGACGTAGATCGTGGCGCCGATCGCGACCGAACCGAGCGTCGCGCGCGGCAGGTCACGCTTCGGGTTGCGGCTCTCGCCGGCCAGCTGGATCGCCTGCTCGAAGCCGAGCAGCGCGAAGATGATGCCGCTGGAGCTGATCGCGGTGAGGACGCCCTTGGCGCCGAACGGGGCGAAGCCCTCGGAGGTGAAGTTGGCCGGGTGGAAGTTGCCGATGGCGATGATGAAGATCGCCGCGAGCGGGACCGCGATCTTCCACCAGGTGGCGGCGCTGTTCGTGTGCGCCAGCACGCGGACGCCAAGGAAGTTGACCGCGACGAACACGGCCATGAGGAGCACTGCGACGACGATGCCGCTGGTGGTGAGCGTGCCGTTCGCGTTCTGCAGTCCGTCGGCGAAGTGCCAGTGCTTGGCGTAGCCGATCATGGCCTCGACCTCGATCGGGGCCACCGTCGCGGCCTGCAGCCAGGAGAACCAGCCGAAGGACATACCCGCCAGACCGCCGAAGGCGTAGTGCGGGTAACGGGCGGTACCGCCCGCAACCGGGAACATTCCGCCGAGCTCGGCGTGCACGAGGGCGAGCAGCACGATCGCCACGGCACCGATCACCCACGAGATGATCGCCGCGGGGCCAGCCGCCGTGACCGCCTTCTCGGCACCGAAGAGCCAGCCGGAGCCGATGATGGAACCCACCGAAGCCCACATCAGGCCGATGAGTCCCACATCGCGGCGCAGGCCGCCGCCGGTGTCGCTTGTGGCTACCGGCGTAGCAGCCTGGTCGACTTTCGCCATGTCTAGTGGCCTCTCAGATCTATACGCAGCGTTAACGAGCAAGGAGGCCACAGGCTAGGGATGCTTTCCGAGTCAGCAAAAGAGTGTTAACCAAATTTTGACCTGGGATCTTCGGTGTCTTGGGCGCACACTCGGTCACTGACTTGTCACAGGTCAGATGCCTAGTAGGAATGTCAATATTCAGCGACCAATTGTGAGTAGAAGGAGAGATTCGTTAGCCCAGACGGGGAATTTCGATGGCCGGACACCGGTCCATGACCATGTCGAGGCCTGCCATCCGTGTGCGCTCGTAGGCGGCCTCGTCAACGACACCGAGCTGGAACCACACCGCCCCCGCGCCCTTGGTCACCGCCTCGTCGGCCACCGCGCCGGCCAGGTCGCCGTTGACGAAGACGTCGACCACGTCGACCTCGAAGGGGATGTCCGAGAGGGAGGCGTAGCCCTGCTCACCGTGCACGGTCTCGGCCTTGGGGTGCACCGGCACGATCCGCTTGCCGTACCGCTGCAGCACCTGCGCCACGCCGTACGCGGCCCGGCCCCGGTTGCCGGACAGACCGACCACCGCCCAGGTGTCGCCCAGCCCGGTCAGGATCCTGCGGATCGTCGCTTCGTCGCCGTACACGGCCGCCTCCTCGGGGCTGCGGGAAACTGTTCCCCTGGGCAACAGCACCCCGGCGGGTCCGGATTCCCGGCCCGACCTCTCGCCACCATGTCCGGAATGGACACAAGATGCCTGCGTACGACCGTCCGCCCGCCTACGCTCAGCCCGTGCTGCGCATCCTCGACGCCCGAACCGGTGAGCCCGTCCCCGCCGCGCCCGCCCGTCGCGGCCTGACCCGCATCCAGGCCCACGCCTCCGGCCCCGACCCGACCTCCCTGCGGGTGCTGCTCACCGCCGACCTCCTCGTCCGCGCCCTGGAACTGGGCGGCACACCGGTCTGGGCGACCCTCGCCGCACCCCGCGGCCCCGCCGGCCTCCACACCGCCGCGACCACCCTGGCCATCCGCCCCTTCGAGGACGCCCACGACGCCACGCCGGGCCTCGGGGAGGCCCAGACGATCCACGTGACGACCGAAATCCCGGACACCTCCGGCGGGGGACCGGTGGCGTGGGTGGCGCCGATGGAGTGGACGGGGGAGCCGGTGGGCGGCCCGGGGGCGGATCCCGCCGCGGGGCACGTCCCCGAGCCCGCTGCACACCCCACGCTCCCCGACCTCCTTTCCGGTCTCTCCGACCCCGCTGCCCTTCGGCTCGCGCTGCTCCGCGTGCCGCGTGGCGAGCCGGTCCGGCTGGGCCTCGCCGTGCTGGAGGAGGCCGCCGGGCGGCTGGACCGGTGGCGGCGGGCAGTGGCGGGGTGGGCGCGGCAGCCCTCGCGGCCCGTGCCCGACGAGGTGCGGGCGCGGCTGCGCTCCGCGTGGGAGGACGACCTCGACCTGCCCGGAGTGCTGGAGGTGCTGCGGGACGTGGAGAGCGCCCCGGACCTGCCCGACGGGGCCCGGTTCGAGACCTACGTCTACGCCGACCGGCTGCTGGCCCTCGACCTCGCCCGCGACCTCGGGAGCCCGGCGTGATCACGCGGGCGGGCAGGGGCTCGCTGCGCCGGCTGGTGGTCCTGCGGCACGCGAAGTCCGCCTGGCCCGAGGGCGTCGAGGACCACCGTCGGCCGCTCGCGCGGCGCGGGCTGCGCGACGCCCCGGCCGCCGGACGCGCCCTCGCCGAGGCCGACTGCCTGCCCGACCTCGCCCTGTGCTCCCCGGCCGTGCGCGCCCGCCGCACCTGGGAGCTGGCCTCCGCCGAGTGGGGCACTCCGCCGCCGGTGCGCTACGACCGGCGGTTGTACGCGGCCGGCGTACCGGAACTCCTGGAGGTGGTCCACGAGGCGCCGCCCGAGGTCGAGACGCTCCTGCTGGTCGGGCACAACCCCGGTCTCGAGGAGCTCGTCCTGGAGCTGGCGCGGGACGGTCTGGAGGACACGCTGGAGCGGGTGCGGACGAAGTTCCCCACGTCCGCCATCGCCGTCCTGTCCTGGCACGGCACCGGCTGGCCCGCCCTCGGCCCCGGCACCGCCCTTCTGACCTCGCTGATCGTGGCACGCGGGAAGAAGAAGTAGGCCCACGCGCGCGTGCGCGTGCCCACGCCGCGACCACCGGCTGCGCGCGCGTACCCGACCGTCGTCCGTGCCCCCACCGCCGGCATGCGCCCGTCGCCGCCCACTCCCTGTCAGCACATAGGCTTGCGGGATGCAGGACGAGTACCGCACAGTCGCCCGCGCGGGCGTGCACGAGATCGAGATCAACCGCTCCCGCTTCCTGTGCGCCCTCGCCCCGGCCGCCACCGAGCAGGAGGCGCAGGACTTCATCGCCTCCGTGCGCAAGGAGCACGCCGACGCGACCCACAACTGCTGGGCGTACGTCATCGGCGCCGACGCCTCCGTGCAGAAGGCCAGCGACGACGGCGAACCGGGCGGCACCGCCGGCGTCCCCATGCTCCAGATGCTGCTGCGCCGTGAGATGCGCTACGTCGTCGCGGTCGTCACCCGCTACTACGGGGGCGTCAAGCTCGGCGCCGGCGGACTCATCCGGGCCTACGGCGGCGCCGTCGGGGAGGCCCTCGACACCCTCGGCACGATCACCCGGCGCCGCTTCCGGCTGGCCACGGTGACCGTAGACCACCAGCGCGCCGGCAAGGTCCAGAACGACCTGCGCGCCACCGGACGCGAGGTGCGGGACGTCCGCTACGCCGAGGCGGTCACCATCGAGATCGGCCTGCCGGACGCGGACGTGGACGCCTTCCGCGTCTGGCTCGCCGATGCGACGGCGGGCACGGCAGGGTTCGAACTGGGCGGCGAGGCCTACGGAGATGCCTGACACTCCGCCCTGATCGGGCAAATACGGCCATAGTTGACCGGCTGTGTCGGGTCGATACGGGAGTAACCGCCCGTGATGTCAGACCCGGCCGTTAGTCTCGGGGATCATGAGACTCCTGCACACGTCCGACTGGCATCTCGGCCGGGCCTTCCACCGGGTGAACATGCTCGGGGCCCAGGCCGAGTTCATCGGTCACCTCGTCACCACCGTGCGCGAGCGCGAGGTGGACGCGGTGGTCGTGTCGGGCGATGTGTACGACCGCGCGGTGCCCCCACTCGCCGCGGTCGAGCTGTTCGACGACGCCCTGCACCGCCTCGCCGACCTCGGTCTGCCCACGGTGATGATCTCCGGCAACCACGACTCCGCCCGCCGCCTCGGCGTCGGCGCCGGGCTCATCGACCGCGCCGGCATCCACCTGCGCACCGAACCGTCGGCCGCCGGCACCCCCGTGGTGCTCACCGACGCCCACGGCGACGTCGCCTTCTACGGTCTGCCCTACCTCGAACCGGCCCTGGTGAAGGACGAGTTCGCCGTGGACAAGGCCGGACACGAGGCCGTGCTCGGCGCCGCCATGGACCGCGTCCGCGCCGACCTCGCCGGCCGCGGGCCGGGCACCCGCTCGGTCGTCCTGGCCCACGCCTTCGTCACCGGCGGCGAGGCCAGCGACAGCGAGCGGGACATCACCGTCGGCGGGGTCGCCGCCGTACCGGCCGGGGTCTTCGACGGTGTCGACTATGTGGCGCTCGGCCATCTGCACGGCTGCCAGGCTCTCACCGAGCGCGTGCGCTACTCCGGCTCCCCGCTCGCCTACTCCTTCTCCGAGGCCGACCACCGCAAGAGCATGTGGCTGATCGACCTCGGCCCCGACGGCTCCGTCTCCGCCGAGCGCGTCGACTGCCCGGTGCCGCGCCCGCTGGCCCGCATCAGGGGCACGCTGGACGACCTCCTCGCCGACCCGGCACTGGCCCGCCACGAGGACGCCTGGGTCGAGGCCACCCTCACCGACCCGGTCCGCCCCGCCGAACCCATGGCCCGGCTCACCGAGCGCTTCCCGCACACCCTCAGCCTCGTCTTCGCCCCCGAACGCGGCCCGGACGACCCCCAGGTGTCCTACGCCCGGCGTCTCGCGGGCCGCAGCGACCAGCAGATCGCCCAGGACTTCGTCGCCCATGTGCGCGGCGCCGGGCCCGACGAACGGGAGGCGGCCGTGCTGCGCGAGGCCTTCGACGCCATGCGCGCCGACGCCGCCGTACGGGAGGTGGCCCGGTGAGGCTGCACCGGCTCGACATCACCGCCTTCGGGCCCTTCGGCGGCTCCCAGAGCATCGACTTCGACGCCCTGTCCGCCGCCGGACTCTTCCTGCTGCACGGCCCCACCGGCGCCGGCAAGACCTCCGTCCTGGACGCCGTCTGCTACGCCCTGTACGGCTCCGTCCCCGGCGCCCGGCAGAGCGGCCAGGGCATGCACCTGCGCAGCGACCACGCCGAGCCGCGCACCCGCACCGAGGTCCGCCTCGACCTCACCGTCGCCGGCCGCCGCCTGGAGATCACCCGGCAGCCGCCCTGGGAGCGGCCCAAACTGCGCGGCGCCGGCACGACCGTCGACAAGGCCCAGACCTGGCTGCGCGAGTACGACGCCGCGGTCGGCGCCTGGAAGGACCGCAGCCGCTCCCACCAGGAGATCGGCGAGGAGATCACCCAGCTGCTCGGCATGAGCCGCGAGCAGTTCTGCCAGGTCGTGCTGCTGCCCCAGGGCGACTTCGCCCGTTTCCTGCGTGCCGACGCCGAGGCCCGCGGCCGGCTGCTGGGCCGCCTCTTCGACACCCAGCGCTTCGCCGACGTCGAGAAGCGCCTCGCCGAGCGCCGCCGCGCCACCGAGGCACGCGTGCGGGAAGGCGACGCGGCGCTGCTCGCCGACGCCCACCGCATGCAGCAGGAGGCCGGCGACGCCATGGAGCTGCCCGAGCTGGCCCCCGGCGACCCGGGCCTGGCCGACGCCGTCCTCGGCGCCGCCGCGGTCGCCCGGGCCACCGCCCGCGAACGCCTCACCGTCGCCCGTTGCCGGCTCGCCGCCGCCGAGTCGGCCCACGCCGAGACCCGACGCGACCTGGACGAGGTACGCGAACTCGCCCGGCTGCAGAGCCGGTTGGCCGAGGCCCGGCAGCGCGCCGAGCGGCTCCAGGAGCGGGCGGGCGCCCATCACGAGGCACAGCGGCGCATGGAGCGGTCCCGCAAGGCGGAGGCGGTCGCGCCCGCGCTGGAGCTGCGCGAGGCCGCCGAGGAGGAGCACCGCAGGACGGCCGCGGCCGAGGCACGCACGCGTGGCATGCTCCCCGAGTCCTACGCCGACGCGGGCGTGGCCGGACTCGCCGCCGCCGCCCGCCGGGCCGCCGAGGAGCTGGGCGGTCTGGACGCGGCCCGGCGGGCCGAGCAGCGGCTCGCCGAACTGGCCGAGGAGCGGTCCGGGCTCGACCGCCAGGAGCGCGCGGACGAGGACGTGCTCCGCGAGGCCGAGGCCTGGCTCGACGGCTGGGACGCCACCCGCGCGGCGCTGCAGTCCCGCGTCGACTCCGCCCAGGAGGCCGCCACCCGCGCCGAACAGCTCGCCGTCCAGCGGGAACCGATGCGCGGGCGCCTAGAGGCGGCCCGCACCCGGGACCAGCTGGCCGCCGACCTGGAGGGGGCCCGGCTGCAGGCGGCCGCCTCGGGGCAGCGCGCCCTCGACGCCCGAGCCCACTGGCTGGACCTCAAGGAACAGCGCCTGCACGGCATCGCCGCCGAACTGGCCGCCCACCTCACCGACGGCGAGCCCTGCGCGGTCTGCGGAGCCATCGAACATCCGGCGCCGGCCCGCAAGGTCGCCGGACACGTCGACCGGGAGACCGAGGACCGGGCCCTGGCCGACTGCCGGCGCGCCGAGGAGCAGCACGCCGAGGACGAGCGGCGGCTCGGCGTCGTCCGCGAAGCCCTGGCCGCCGCCACCGCCGAGGCCGGAGACACGCCCACCGCCCAACTCGAAGAAGCCAACGCGCAGTTGGAGCACGAGTACGCCCGCGCCCGGCGCGACGCCTCCGCGCTGCACGCCGCCCACGAGGAGCTGCGGCGCGCCGAGCACGAGCGCGAACAGCGCCTCGCGGACCGCCAGCAGGCCGCCGTACGGGCCGCCTCCCGGCTCACCCGGCGCGAGACCCTGGAGCGCGAACAGGCGCAACTGGAAGAGGTGTTGACCAAGGCGCGCGGCAACTCCGGCAGTGTGGCCGCACGTGCCGCGCAACTGGAGCGGCAGACGGCGCTGCTGACCGACGCCGCCGACGCCGTGCGCGCCGCCGAGGACGCCGCCCAGCGGCTGAAGGACGCCGACGCCCGCCTCGCCGACGCCGCCTACCGGGCCGGCTTCGACACCCCGCGGGCCGCGGCCGGCGCTCTCCTGGACGCCGCGGCCCACCGCGAACTGCAGCACCGCCTGGACGCCTGGCAGGCCGAGGAGGCCGCCGTACGCGCGGTACTGGCGGAGGCCGACACCGCGGCCGCCGCCCAGCGCCCGCCCGCCGACCCGGCCACGGCCGAGCGCGCGGCCGCGACGGCCGAACACCGGCTGCGCGAGGCGGCGTCCGCACGCGACGCGGCGGCCCGCTGCTGCGCCGAGCTGGACCGCCTCTCCGCGCGCACCGCCGAGGCCGTACGACGGCTCGCCCCGCTCCGCGAGGAATACGACCGGGTCGCCCGCCTCGCCGCCCTCACCGCGGGCACCTCCGCCGACAACGAACGCAAGATGCGCCTGGAGTCGTATGTGCTCGCGGCCCGCCTGGAGCAGGTCGCCGCCGCCGCGACCGCCCGGCTGCAGCGCATGTCGTCGGGCCGCTACACCCTCGTCCACTCCGACGACCGCGCCGGACGCGGCCGCAGCGGGCTCGGGCTGCATGTGGTCGACGCCTGGACGGGACGCGAACGCGACACCGCCACCCTGTCCGGCGGCGAGACCTTCTTCGCCTCCCTCGCCCTCGCCCTCGGCCTCGCGGACGTCGTCACCGACGAGGCCGGCGGCGTCCGCCTCGACACGTTGTTCATCGACGAGGGCTTCGGCAGCCTCGACGACCAGACCCTCGACGAGGTCCTGGACGTCCTGGACTCCCTGCGCGAACGCGACCGCAGCGTGGGCATCGTCAGCCACGTGCCCGACCTGCGCCGCCGCATCCACGCCCAGCTGGAGGTCGTCAAGGGCAGATCGGGGTCGGCGCTGCGGCAGCGGGGGGTCTGACCAGGTACCCGGCTCAGCGGCCCAGTGCGCGCCGGGGCAGGGGAGAGGAGTACACGACGCTGGTGGTCACCGAGCCCAGCGCGCCGATCTTCCCGGAGATCTCCTCCAGATGGGACATGGACCGGGCGGCGACCTTGATGACGAAACAGTCGTCCCCCGTCACGTGGTGCGCCTCCAGGATCTCGGGCGTCGCGGCCACCAGGTCGTGGAACGGCTTGTAGTTGCCGTTCGGGTAGCGCAGCCTTACGAACGCGAGGATCGGCAGCCCGAGCCGCTCGGGGTCCACGACCGCGGCGTACCCCTGGATCACGCCCGCTTCCTCCAGCCGGCGGACCCGTTCGGTGACGGCGCTCGGCGACATGGAGACGGCCCGCGCCAGCTCGGCGTAGCTGGCCCGGCCCTCGCGCTGGAGGACCTCTAGGATGCGCCAGTCGGTGGCGTCCGGGGAATACACGGTCATCCCGGATGGATAGCAGGGAAATCCCGGCCTGGACAAGGGGAATGCCATGGATACCTGCTTCAGGGCCGGGGTCGTGAGCCGTAGATTCACAGTCATGATCACGAAGACCACGGAAAACCCTGTCCTGCGCGTCGCGCCCGCGGCCCCCGCCGAGGCGGCCGCCCACTTCCGGGCGAGCCTGGCCTTCCACGCCGATGTCTCCGACGTGGCCGCCGCGCTCGCGGCCGGCGGCGACCCTGGCTTCGTCGTCGTGGACTCGCGCTCGACGGAGTCCTGGGACCAGGGGCACATCCCCGGCGCCGTCCACCTGCCCACCGCGCTCATCCCCGAGCAGGCGGAGCAGCTCCTGGACAAGTCCGTGCCGGTGGTGACGTACTGCTGGGGCCCCGGCTGCAACGGCGCCACCCGCGCCGCCCTCGCCCTCGCCGAACTGGGCTACCAGGTCAAGGAGATGCTCGGCGGCTTCGAGTACTGGGCGCGCGAGGGCTTCGCCTACGAGACCTGGCAGGGGCGCGCACAGCGCGACGCCGACCCGCTGACCGCACCCGTCGAAGGCGATTGCGGCTGCTGATCGACACCCGTGTAGGTTCTCTGCCCATGGCTCGATACGCGGATCCAGGCGCGCTGGAGTGGGTGGAATCGGGCGGCGGCCCGCTGATAGCCGTCCCGGAGACGGTGCTGCCCTTCTGGGCGGGCGCCGACAGCGAGGAACTCGACACGGACTACGACCGCGCGTGCGAGGTCGACGGTTACGCCGGCCTGCTGCCCGTCGGCGACAGCGCGGCCCTGGTCTTCGGCGACGAACCCGCGGCCACCTCGTACCTCCCGGACCACGCCACCTTCGTGCGGTGGTCCGCCGCGAACTCGGAGGCGGAACTCCTCGCCGGTGTCCCCGCCGCCCTGGACACGGCGGTGTGGGGGAGCGAGGTGCACTGGCGGGTGCCCGGACCGGTGCTGCTGTTCGACTCGGCCTGGCCGGGCCCGGCGGCCGACCGCAACGAGCACTTGAGGGTGCCGCTGGAGCCGGGCACGTACGCGGTGCGCGCCGCGTATGCGCAGCCGGGGCCCGAGACCTGGGTCGGGCTGGTGCAGCTCAGACGGCTCGATCACTGACCGGACCGCCGACGGCTGTCAACGCAGGTTGTCGAAGGCGATGTTCAGATGCCGGGGGCCGCGCAGCACCGCGTTCTGCCGGTACGGCGGCGGGTCCTCGACCAGACGGGGATTCTCCAGCCGCCGGGCCAGTTCGGACAGCGCGATCTGGGTTTCGAGCCGGGCCAGCGGAGCGCCGAAGCAGCTGTGGATGCCACTGCCGAAGCCGAGGTGCTGGATGTCCTCGCGGTCCGGGTCGAAGCGCTCGGGGTCCTTGAACCGCTCGGGGTCGCGGTTGCCGGCGGCCAGTACCAGCCAGATCCGCGAACCCTTGGGGACGGTGACCCCGCGCACCTCGATGTCGGTGATGCTGGTGCGCTGCGGCACGATCTGCACGGGTGGCTCGTAACGCAGCAACTCCTCCACGATGCGCACCGAAAGGCCCGGGTCCCGGCGCAGGCGCTGCAGGACGTCCGGGTGGCGCAGCAGGGTGAGCATGCCGTTCGTGATCAGGTTGACCGTCGTCTCGTGACCGGCGATCAGCAGCAGCACCGCGGTGCTCAGCACCTCCATCATCGTCATGGCACCGTCCGGGCCCTTGCTGTCGACCAGGTCGGACAGCAGGTCGTCCCGGGGTTCCTTGGTGCGCTGCTCGACCAGCCCGGCCAGGTACATCCCGAGCTGCATCCGTGCTTCCTGCGCCTTCTTCACGAACTCGGGATCGGGATGCTCGCGCGCCTCCGGGTCCAGGCTGGCCACCAGCGGGTCCACCCAGGCGCGGAACCGGGGCTCGTCCTCCCGGGGCACTCCGAGCAGCCGGCAGATCGCGGTCACCGGGAAGGGATACGCGAACTGGTCGACCAGGTCGATCTGCCGCGCGTCCCCGAAGCCGTCGATCAGCTGGGTGACGATGGCCGCCATGTCACCGCGCATGTCGTCGACCCGGCGCGGCCGGTGCGGCGGCCCGAAGGCGCTGTTGGCGATGCGCCGGAGCCGGTCGTGCTCCGGCGGGTCGAGCCGCAGGAAGGACGGCGGCAGTCCCCCCGTCTCCTCCGACTGGGCCAGTGGGTCCTCTCCGGCGGCGGCGAGGTTGGCGGAGTCGGAGCTGACCCGGGGATCGTGCAGCAGGGCCTCGATGTCGTAGTACGAGCTGAAGACGTACGGGCCGCCCTCCTCCTCGTGCAGGACCGGGGTCTTGCGCAGCTCCTCGTACAGCGGGTACGGGTTGGCGCGGCTGGCGAAGTCGGTGATCCGACGGAACAACGGGGCCTGCGTCATGACACGTCCTTGGAGCGTCGGGCCGGGCGGCGGTCAGTGCCGGGCGGGGTGGAAGACCAGCTGCTGGTCGGCCGGCGAGTAGCCGGTGAGGGTCACGGTGGGGCCGTGGGTCGGCAGGGACGGGTCGGGGAAGTCGGCCGCCACCGGCTGCCTGCCCTCGGGACGCCGGTCCATCGGCGGGTGCTCCACCGGGAACGGCGCGCCCTGCTCGATCTGCCGCGCGTAGAACTCCAGCCACCTGGTGTTGTCGAAGCTCACGGCGGCGATCATCCGGCCCTGGTAGCCGTACACGCCGACGAACCGGCGTTCGGCCGGCGAACCCTGCGTGATCATGAGCTGGTCACCCATGGGCGGCACGCCGACCGACTTGATGTTCACGCCGAACATCGACGACCAGAAGGCGGGCATCCACAGGTGCGGCCGCCGGTCGGCGCCGTGGCAGATCATGTTGTGCGCGGCCGTCTCCGCCTGCGCGACGGCGTTGCCCCAGTGCTCCAGTGAGAGGAACTGGTAGCCGAACAGCGCGTGCGGGGAGCGCGCGACGTCACCCGCCACGAAGACGTCGTCGGTGACGATGCCCCGGAAGTCGAAGGCGCGGCAGCCCGCGTCGCAGGCGATGCCCCGGGGGCCGGCGCCCAGCCCCGACCCGGTCAGCCAGTCGGTGTTGCGCAGCGAGCCCAGCGAGACCACGACCACGTCCGCCTCGACGACGCTCTCGTCGGACAGATGGACCGCCCGCACCCGGCCGGCCGAGTCACCCTCCAGCGAGGTCACCGTGACATGTGTGCGCAGGTCCACCCCGTTGTCGGTCTGCAGGTCGGCGGCGACGGCGCCGATCACCCCGCCGAGCGCGCCCACCAGCGGTGCTGCCGCGCGTTCCGCCACGGTCACGGGCAGCCCCATCTCCCGGCAGGCCGACGCCACCTCCGAACCGGCGAAGCCCGCGCCGATGACGAACACCCGGCGCGGCCCTGCCTTGAGCCGCTGGTACAGATCGGCCGCGTCGTCCCGGGTCCGCAGCAGGCAGACGCCGTCCAGCTGGGCCTCGTCCTCATTCGGCCAGGGCCGGGCGCGGACGCCGGTCGCGATGAGCAGCCGGTCGTACTCCACCTCGTCGCCGTCGGCCAGCCGGACCCGTTTGGCCGTCAGATCCAGACCGGTCGCCGGGACACCGAGCCGCCACTTGGCGTCGATCTCCCGGCGGTGCGGCAGCTCGGTGCGGTGCGGGGAGGCCATCCCCAGCAGGACGGACTTGGACAGCGGCGGCCGGTCGTACGGCTCGTACGGTTCGTCGCCGATCAGGGTCAGCTCGCCGGCGAAGCCCTCGGCACGCAGGGTCTCGGCGGCCCGCAGCCCCGCGAGCGAGGCGCCGACGATCACGATCCGGCCTTCGCGCCTGAGCCACTCGATGTGATCACCGGCCATCGGACGCCTCCCGGGAGTCTCCCATGTCGTCCAGACCGTCCGCGGTGATCGCCTGCACCGGGCAGGCGGCGACGGCGCGGGCCAGCCGTTCCCGCTGCTCCTCGGGGGCGTGCGGGTTGTAGATCAGTGACTCCTCGCCGTGCATCGCGAAGACATCGGGAGCGAGGAACGCGCACTGGGCGTACCCCTGGCATTTGTTGAGATCGACGACGAGCCGCATCGACGCTCCGCCTTTCCGGTGGCCAGGTCCGGTCCGCGCCGGCCGTGTCGCGCGGCATTCCCGGACGGCGGTCATGTCCCGTTTGTCAGCATGGGTCCAGTGCGGCGAGATTGCCCGTCGGGGAACCCGTCCGGGTCGGCGCCACGCCGGGCGCGCCGGACCGGTCCGTCATGCCCGAGGCGCGGCAGGTGAGCGCGAGCCGGCGCCCGCCAGGAGGATGTGACCGCTGAGCACCAGCGACCAGGCCGGGAAGACCAGCTCCGACCAGGGCACGTTGTCCGACACGAAGAGCAGTGTCAGGGCGGTGAGGCCGCCCAGGACGGTGATCGGGCGGGGCAGGACACCGAGACGTTGGCCGATCACCGACACGACGGACACGAAGACGGCCGCCATCCGCATCGCGTACCCCACCAGCATCGTGTACGCGAAGTGGCGGCCGAAGTCCCAGGACGCGGGCGCGGGTGCCGTGCCGGCCGGGTGCGCGACGGAGAGGACGGCACCGGCCGCCGCGGCGGCGCCGAACATCGTGGCCGTGAAGACCAGGCCGCTGCCCAGGAACACGGTGGCCAGAAACCTGTCCTCGGCCGCACCGACATGCGCCCGAATGGAGCCCATGAACCACAGGAAGAAGATGCCTGCGAACGGCACGAGCGCGAGGGCCCTCTCAAGTGCGCCGCGCCGCGCGGAGTTCGTGAACCCTTGGGCGGTGATCGCGGCAGCGCCCTGGGGCATCCCCAGCCGGACCAGGACGATCGCCGCCGTCAGCAGCAGCGCGAACCCGACTCCGGCCAGCCCGGCGGCCCGCGGCGTCTCCAGCGCCGACCTCTTCCGCTGCATGCCGGCCCGCCTCCTCCGCATCGACTCCGGCACCAGCTAGCCCCCACCCGCCGCCCCACGCCACCGGGCACGGCCGGACGGCGGAGCGATGGGGTGTGTGGGGGTGGGGTGGGCGCGGAGCTGGGGCCCTATTCACTCGCGGCGCGATCTCGCTCCCCCTAAGGTGATCCGCCATGTCGGCAAGCACTCCCCCCGCCCCGGAAGAGCTGCGCCGCGACCCGTTGCCCCTGCGTGGCCGTACCGCTCTCGTCACCGGGGCGAGCCGGCGGACCGGGATCGGGCATGCTGTGGCGCGGCGGTTGGCGGCGTACGGGGCGAGTGTGTATCTGCATCACCATGTGCCGCACGACGCCGCCATGCCGTGGGGCGCCGACAGTCCCGAGGCTGTCGTCGGCTCCGTGCGTGAGGCGCTCGGTGATCCCGGGGCCCGCGTCGCCGCAGGACCCGGTGACCTCGCCGACCCGGCCGAGCCGGCGCGGCTGATCGACACGGTCGTCGGTGAGTTCGGCCGGCTGGACATCCTCGTCGCCAACCACGCCCTCAGCGGCTCGGACGGCACCCTGGACGAGATCGACGCCGCGATGCTGGACGCGCACTGGGCGGTCGACACCCGCTCGGTCCTGCTGCTCGTCCAGGCCTACGCCCGCTCGCGCGCACGGCTGACCGACGGTGCTCCCGGCGGGCGGGTGGTGTTGATGACCTCCGGACAGGACCTCGGCGGTGGCATGCCCGGCGAGATCGCCTACGCCCTGCAGAAGGGCGCCCTCGCCTCGATCACCCGCTCACTGGCCGGCACGCTGGCCGAGCACGGCATCACGGTGAACGCCGTCAATCCCGGCCCGGTGGACACCGGTTACGCCACCGGCGAGGCCCACGCCGCCGTCGCCGCCCGCTTTCCCGGCGGACGCTGGGGGCTCCCCGACGACCCGGCCCGCCTCATCGCGTGGCTGGCCACGGACGAGGCCGGCTGGATCACCGGGGAGGTCATCAACTCGGAAGGCGGCTTCCGGCGCTGACGCTCCCGGGCGTCAGAGCCGGGCCAGCTCGTCCACCAGGTCGTCCAGGCCCAGCGAACCCTGCGACAGCGCCGCCATGTGCCAGGCCTTCAGGTCGAACGCGTCGCCGTGCCGCTCGCGCGCCTTCTCCCGGCCCAGCAGCCACGCCCGCTCACCGAGCTTGTAGCCGATCGCCTGGCCCGGAATCGTCAGATACCGGGTCAGCTCGCTCTCCACGAAGTCCGCCGGCCGGCTGCTGTGGGCACCGAAGAACTCCTGCGCCAGCTCCGGCGTCCACCGCTCACCGGGGTGGAACGGCGAGTCGGCGGGGATCTCCAGCTCCAGGTGCATGCCGATGTCCACGATCACCCGGGCCGCCCGCATCATCTGCGCGTCCAGATAGCCGAGCCGCTGCTCGGGATCCGTGAGGTAGCCCAGCTCGTCCATCAGCCGCTCCGCGTACAGCGCCCAGCCCTCGGCGTTGGCGCTCACCCCGCCGACCGTCGCCTGGTAGCGGGAGAGGCTCTCCGCCACGTGCACCCACTGCGCGAGCTGGAGGTGATGCCCGGGCACGCCCTCGTGGTACCAGGTGGAGACCAGGTCGTAGACCGGGAAGCGGGTCTGCCCCATGGTGGGCAGCCAGGTGCACCCAGGGCGGGAGAAGTCCTCCGACGGAGGCGTGTAATAGGGGGCCGCGGCGCCGCCGGGCGGGGCGATGCGCGACTCCACCTTCCGCACCCGCTCGGCGAGTTCGAAGTGCGTGCCGTCCAGGTCCTGGATGGCCTTGTCCATCAGGCCCTGCAGCCACTCCCGCACCTCCTCCACGCCCTCGATGTGCCGGCCGTGCTCGTCGAGGTGGGCGAGCGCCACCCAGGGGGTCTCGGCGCCGGGCAGGATCTTCTCCGCCTCCTGCCTCATCTCGCCGAGGATGCGGTGGAACTCCGACCAGCCGTACGCGTACGCCTCGTCCAGGTCGAGATCGGTGCCGTTGAAGTAGCGGGACCAGCGCGCGTACCGCTCGCGGCCCACCGTGTTCGGGGCGCCCTCGATCGCGGGCGCGTACACGTCCCGCAGCCAGTCCCGCAGCTCCACCAGGGCGCCGGTCGCCGCGCGTGCCGCCTCGTCCAGCTCCGCGCGCAGCGCCTGGGGCCCGGCGGCGGTGAAGTCCTCGTACCAGCCACGGCCCTTGCCGTCCGTGTCCGTCCACTCGGTGAGCTGCTCGATGTACGTCGCCGTCGGCCGCGGCGCCGCGAACAGCTTGCGGTCCAGGCCGAGTTGCAGCGACTCACGGTAGCCCGCGAGCGCTCCCGGCACCGCGCGCAGCCGCTCGGCGATCGCCGCCCAGTCCTCGTCCGTCTGCGACGGCGTGACCGTGAAGATGTCCCGCACCGAGTGGCCCGGCGTGGCCATGTTGCCGACCGCGCGCAGGTGCTCGTCGGCCTCGTGCACGGCGAGTTCGGCGGTCAGCCGCTCCCGCAGCAGCCGCCCGCAGCGCCGCTCCGCGTCGCTGTCCGCCCCCGGCTGCCGCTCCGCCTCGTCCAGCTTCGCGAGCGTGGTCCGCGCCAGCTCCGCGAGGGCCGCCTGGCCCGCGGGCGAGTAGTCGGGCAGCCGGCTCGAACTCTCCTTCACACCGAGGTAGGTACCGGTGACCGGGTCGAGGGCGATGAGGTCGTCCACGTACGCGTCTGCCACCTGACGGGGCAGCGGGCTCTTGGTCTCAGACATGGGCCCATCCTCGTACGAGAAGGATCACCCCGTCACCCACGTATGGGGGGATTCAGCTCTGGGCGTGGCCGGGCGGCAGCAGCGGCCCGCAGTCCCACTGCTGGAAGATCAGCCGGGTCTCCACCCGCGCCACCTCGCGCCGCGCGGTGAACTCGTCGAGCACCAGGCGCTGCAGGTCGGCCATGTCCGCGACGGCCACATGCACCAGATAGTCGTCCGGCCCGGTCAGATGGAACACGGTCAAGGTCTCCGGCAGAGCCCGGATCCGCTCCACGAACGGCCCGACCAGCTCCCGCCGGTGCGGCCGTACCTGCACCGACAGCAGGGCCTGCAGCCCGCGCCCCAGCTTGGCCGGATCCAGACGCAGCTGGTGGCCGAGGATCACGCCCGAGCGGCGCAGCCGGGTCACCCGGTCCAGGCACGTCGACGGCGCCACGCCCACCTGGGCGGCGAGATCGCGGTAGGTGGTCCGGGCGTCGTTCTGCAGCAGCCGCAGCAGATGAAGATCCACCGGATCCAGTACGACAGATTCGGCCATGGGCCGAACGTAGCACGGTGTTCGAATCCCGTGAACCGTTCACTGTTCACCCTTCCGCGCATGGACACAGCGAGCACAGGTGCCTACGACGGCGTACGCACCGCATCGAGAGCCCTGGACACGGAGGCCGTGCACGCCGGCCGCGACGATCTCGCCCGCCAGGGCCTGCACGCCCCGCCGATCGACCTGTCGACCACCTACCCCTCGTACGACAGCCGCGGTGAGGCCGCCCGCATCGACGCCTTCGCCACCGACGGCGCCGACCCGGTCGGGCCGCCCGTCTACGGCCGTCTCGGCAACCCGACCGTCGGTCGCTTCGAGACCGCCCTGGCCCGCCTGGAGGGCACCGAGTCCGCGGTCGCCTTCGCCAGCGGGATGGCGGCCCTGAGCGCGGTCCTCCTGGCCCGTTCGGCGATGGGCCTCCGCCATGTGGTGGCGGTACGACCCCTGTACGGCTGCAGCGACCATCTGCTGACCGCCGGGCTGCTCGGCACCGAGGTCACCTGGACCGACCCGGCCGGCATCGCCGACGCGGTGCGCCCGGACACCGGCCTGGTGATGGTGGAGTCCCCGGCCAACCCGACCCTCGCCGAGGTCGATCTGCGGGCCGTCGCGCACGCCTGTGGGTCGGTTCCGCTGCTCGCCGACAACACCTTCGCCACGCCTGTGCTGCAGCGCCCGGCCGAGCACGGTGCCCGCCTGGTGCTGCACAGCGCCACCAAGTACCTCGGCGGCCACGGCGATGTGCTGGCCGGAGTGGTCGCCTGCGACGAGGAGTTCGCGGGCCGGCTACGGCAGATACGGTTCGCCACCGGTGGGGTCCTGCATCCGCTGGCGGGCTACCTGCTGCTGAGGGGACTGTCCACGCTCCCCGTGCGGGTGCGGGCCGCCTCCGCGACCGCCGCCGAACTGGCCGGCCGGCTCGCCGCCGACCCGCGCGTGGCCCGCGTCCACTATCCGCGCATCGGCGGCGCGATGATCGCCTTCGAGGTGGACGGCGATCCGCACGAGGTCATCTCCCGGGTCCGGCTCGTCACCCCGGCGGTGAGCCTGGGCAGTGTCGACACGCTCATCCAGCATCCCGCGTCCATCAGCCACCGCATCGTCGACGCCGACGACCGGCGGGGGGCGGGGGTGAGCGACCGGCTGCTGCGGTTGTCGGTGGGTCTGGAGGACGTGGACGATCTGTGGGCGGACCTGGACCGGGCGCTGGGCGAGCCCGCCGCCCGGACGCCGGTACCACTGCGGGAGGCGGTGCGCTGAGGGGTGGCGGCCGGTGCCGGGCGCGGGTGAGTCGGGCACTGCCGCACACCACGGTTGTGGCTGGTCGCCGTCGCGGCGGATCCATGGCCCGGTCGCCCATATAGCGCGCCCGGGGCCCGACCGCCGACACTCGCCCCGGCGGGAGGCCCCGACCCCGGCCGCAGATCCCGGGCCCGGGCCGCAGATCCTGGCCCGCCGACCGGCCCCGGCCCTGCCGCCAGCTGTGGGCCGGGGCGCGTAAAGAGGCGTCGCGGGGTGTGCCGTGCGTCAGTCTCGGTGGGCCGGGGTGCCGAGGTGGCGGAGGCCGGTGTCGTACGGCCGCCGGGCGGGGGTCGGGGCGGCGTCCAGGCGGGCGGTGATGACGAGCGTGCCCTCCTCGATCTGGTAGTCCAGGGGCAGGCCGAGGCCGCGCATCGCGGCGACCATGCCGGTGTTGGACGCCTGCGTCACGGCGTACACGCTCTCGCAGCCGGCCTCCACGGCCATCGCCACGAGCCGGCCGAGCAGTTCACCGCCGATGCCGCGCTGCTGCCAGTCGTCCTCGATCAGCAGCGCGATCTCCGTCTCGTCGCCGTCCCACAGCAGGTGCCCGAGGCCGACGATGCGGCCGGAGGTGGTCAGCGCGGCAAGCGTCCGGCCGAAACGGGGGCTGAGCAGATGGTTCAGATAGCGGTCCGCGTCGCCGACCGGGCCGTGGTAGCGCATGCCGAGGGTGCGCGGCGAGCACCGCTCGTGCATCGCCTTCGCCGCGGTCAGGTCCCCGGTGTCCACCCGGCGGACGGTGATGTCGTTGCCCTCGGGCAGGGTCAGCACGTCCTTGCCGCGCGGGATCCGCGGACCGAGCCGGTTGTCGAGATCCACCAGCGCCCGGGCCCGGGCGAACTCGGTGGGGGTGAACGGCAGATACGGCCGCTCCACGGTGAGTACCCCGCCCTCCGGCGCCGGCAGCCGCATCACGGTGTCCTCCAGCACACCCTCGACCGGCACCGGCTCGGGCCCGCGGCCCCCGCCGGCCGGAGCCCCGGGCAGCGAACGGATCGTGCACCGGCCCAGCAACTGGCGCAGAGCCAGTGGCAGTTCGGCGGCGTCCAGCGCGGTGCGCGCGGCCAGCCCGAGCACCCGGGTGGGGGCGTCGACCAGGTCGTGGGCGTCGGCCCGCTCGATCCACGTCGACTTTCCGCCGGCCTGCGAGACCGCCCGGGTGATCTCGGCCGCCTCCAGCGCGCGCGGCGCCCGGAGCAGGAACTCGTCCACCGTGCCGTCGGCCAGCGGGTGCGTCTGGAGGCTCAGGATGTCCACACGCCGCTCGGCCAGTGCCGTGCACAGTGCCGCCAGCGAGCCCGGTTCGTCCTTCACGGTGGTCCGCATCCGCCACAGCGCACCGGAGTCGGCCACGTCGTCCGTGTCATCGTCGTCACCCGGCTGCCCGGAGGATCCGGAGGGCCCGGCCGGCCGCGTCTCGGCGGCCGGCCGGGCGCCGGTATCACGGGTCGGCGGTGCGTGTCCGTGGCGCCGTGCCCACCATGTGTGGAAGCCGGCCGTCGCGGCCAGCACAAGCGCCGAGATCACCAGCAGGGCCGGGCCGTCGGGGCCGTGCCCGACCAGGTTCGCCACCCCGTCGGCGACGGCCACGGCCGTGAACAGCGCGGCGAGCTCGACGACGTCCCGCCGCCAGTGGTGCACGGGGCGTCCGTGCTTCGCCCGGGTCACATCAGACATCTCTGGAGTCATGCAGCCACTGTGAAGGAAGGGTGTTGCGTGATCACGAACTGCTTGTGACCGATGGGTAAAGCATGCTCCGTCCGTTTTGTAGCATTTTCTAGAGTCTGCTGGCTCCTAGCCGCTCGGCCCCAGATCGTGGCGTTGTCGTCATCCAGTGCTCGCGTCATACGAAAACCGTAGAGGCGACCACTGACAATCGGCCTGACCTGCGAAGAGGGCCGCATGACAGAGGACTTGACCGTGCCGCGCCCCGTGGGATGACGCCGGCGCGCGGCACGGATGAAGGGTACGGGACCGGCGGGCCCGCCTGCGCCTACTGACCGACCCGGCCCGGCTGGAGCGTTTGGGTGAACAGTACGGTGCCGTCGTACTCGCGCAGCCGTACCGTCAGGTCGCCGCTGTCGCCGTCGATGTCCACCTCGCCGAAGAACTGGTAGCCCTGAGCCGGCGAGACGTTGGAGGCGGTGGGCGCCTTGACGAACACCCGGTCCGGGCCGAACGTGCCGTCCAGCGCGTTGGCAGGGAACGCACCGGCGTTGAGCGGGCCGGAGACGAACTCCCAGAACGGCTCGAAGTCCTTGAACGCGGCCCGCGAGGGGTCGTAGTGCTGGGCGGAGGTGTGGTGCACGTCGGCCGTCAGCCATACCGTGCCGGTGATCCGCTGGTGCTTGATGAACCGAAGCAGCTCGGCGATCTGCAGCTCACGGCCGAGCGGAGCGCCCGGGTCGCCCTGCGCGACGGCCTCGAAGTTCGGCTTGCCCTCGACCGGGTCGGGCACGACAAGGCCGAGCGGCATGTCGTTGGCGATCACCTTCCACACCGCACGGGACTTCGCCAGCTCCCGCTTCAGCCACTCCAACTGCTCCCGGCCGAGGATGCCCACCGGGTCCGTGGTCTGGTTGTCGGGGGAGTTCGCGTTGCGGTAGGTGCGCATGTCGAGCACGAACACGTCGAGCAGCGGGCCGTGGTGGACGACCCGGTAGATCCGGCCGTCGGGGCGCTCGCTGATGGTCGAGATCGGGAAGTACTCGGAGAACGCCTGCCGGGAGCGCAGCGCCAGATCGTCGAGCCTGGTGCCGACCGGGTAGGGGGTGCCGGAGCCGATGACCTCGCCCGGGTACCAGTTGTTGCGGACCTCGTGGTCGTCCCACTGGATGATGTTGGGCACCTGGGCGTTGAACCGGCGCAGTGCCGAGTCCATCAGGTTGTAGCGGAAGTTGCCCCGGTAGTCGGCCAGGGTGGTCGCGACGTGCGACTTCTCCTCGGTCGTGACGTTCCGGTAGACGCTGCCGTCGGGCAGGGTCGCGGTCGCCGCGATCGGGCCGTCGGCGTAGATGTTGTCGCCGCTGCACAGGAAGAAGTCGGGGTCGACCTTCGCCATCGCGTCGAAGATGCGGTAGCCGCCGATGGACTCGTTGATGCCCCAGCCCTGTCCGGCCAGGTCACCGGACCAGACGAACCGCACGCCCTGGCGGCGCCGGGCGGGCGCGGTACGGAAGGTGCCGGTGACCGGCTCGCTCGTGCGGCGCGGGTCGTCCGGGTCGGCGAGCAGCACGCGGTAGTGGATCTGCTCGCCCGAGGGCAGGCCGTGCAGCCGGGTGGTGCCGGTGAAGTCCGTGCCGGGGCCCAGCAGCGGACCCTGCAGTCTGTGCGGGTTGCGGAACGACTCGGTGGCCGAGGTCTCCACGATCATCCGGGCCGGCCGGTCCGAACGCACCCACACCAGGCCGGAGTCGGTGGTCACATCGCCCGCCTGCACACCCCAGCTCGCCTGGGGGCGCCCGGAGCGGGCGAATGCCGGGGCCGCGCCGAGGCCGACGGGCAGGGTGAGGGCCGCCGACGCGGCCAGGGAGCCGCGCAGAACACTGCGGCGGCCGGGGAACGGACGGTCTGACATGGCTGCGCCTCCAGGCAAGGGATCCGGCCAGTGTGCAGAGCCACACCTACTGGGACGCTGCGGCGCGTGCGGAAACCCAGAGTGAACAACGAGACATGGCCACTCCGTACGACCGCACCCACGCGCGCGTGACTGTGCCCGGAGCCGGAGCCGACGCTCGCCGGGCCCGTCAGGCGGGGGCACGTTCCGGTCGGCCCGGTGCCCGTACCCGCACACGGTTCGCCTGCGCAGGCCGGGCCCGGCCCATTCGGAACCCTTCGACGCCGGCGGCCACGGTCGGTCCCACAGTGCGGCCGCCCCACCGACGGCCGGTACCGGTCCCCTTCGGCAAGCCCGGTGCCGCCCGCCGCCAGGGAATCGCCGCCGGCCGGCCGTTCAGCGGCTGCCGTCCAGAATCACCCGGGCGACCAGCGCCGGGTCGTCGTTCATCGGGCAGTGGCCGCAGCCGGGCAGCCGTATCAGCCGGGCGTGCGGGATCAACTGCTTGGCGCGCACGCCCTGGCGGCGGACGAGGAGCCGGTCCCGGGCGCCCCAGGCCACCGTGACCGGCAGACCGGGCAGGGCGTCGGTGAACCGGACGGTGGTGCCCGCTCGCAGCGTCGCGTCGAACCCCGTGGCCCCCACCAGCGCGAGCGTCTCGGCGACCACGGCCTCGGGTGCGCGGCGCGCGGGCCGCGCGTAGATGGTACTCGTCAGCGCGGTACGGCCGGCCGCCGTGCGCGACAGCCGCTCCACCAGCGGCAGCGGGAGCCGCTGGGCTATGCCCCGCATGGCGAGCAGCACCGAGAAGGCGTACCGGCGCTCGGCCTCCGTCCAGAAGCCTGCCGGTGAGAGGGCGGTGACGGACCGTACGAGCTTGTCCCGGCCGAGCTCCAGGGCGAGCAGGCCGCCCAGCGAGTTGCCGGCGATGTGCGGCCGGTCCAGCTCCAGCGCCTCGAACAGGGCGCCGAGTACCGAGTTGGTGGTGGGCAGGTCGTAGGTGAGGCCGTCCGGCAGGGCCGGGGACGCGCCGAAACCCGGCAGATCGACGGCGATCACGTCGCGCTCGGTCGCGAGGATGTCCACGACCGGGTCCCAGGCCTGCCGGTGATGCCCGATGCCGTGCAGCAGGACCAGCGGTTCGCCGCGTCCCACGCGCGCGTAGGACACGGTCACGTCCTTCGGGCCGTGCTCGGTGGGGACCTGGAAGGAGGCGGTGGCGGACATGGGGGTGCTCCTCGTCTGGGTGCTGCGGACGCCGTAGACAGCTTGTCAGCAATTGCTACCGGCCGGTAGCCCCCGGTGGGCGTACGTCCGCGTTCCGGTGGAGGTCAACCCGCCCGGCGTACCTCGATGTTGAAGTCGGCGGTCCCCAACTGCCGCATCATGGTGAGCCACAGCGGCAGATACATCTCCGTCGCCCGCGCCGCCTGGATCCCGCCCAGGTCCAGCACCCGCTCGGCCGGCCAGCCGAACTCCCCGAGCAGCGCCGTCACCTGCTCCTTGGCCCCGGCGTCCTCACCGCACACGAACAGATTGTGCGCGCCCGGCACCCGGCCCGGATCCACCATCACCTGGCAGTTCACCGTGTTCAGCGTCTTCACCACGCACGCGTGTGGAAAGGCCCGCTGGATCTGTTCGCCCACGCTGTCGGACTCCACCGGGTCCAGCCGCGGCTGGCCGTCCTCGAAGGCCAGCGGATTGGAGACGTCCACCACGACCTTGCCGTCGAGGTGCTCCGCGCCGGCCGCGCGCAGGGCGTCGAGCGCCACCCGGCCGCCCACCGCGTTGATGACCACCTCGGCGCCGCCGGCCGCCTCCGCGAATGTGCCGGCGCGAGCCCGCTCGGCGCAGGCCGTGGCCCACGCCAGCGCCACCGGGTTGTCCTTCACGCGCGATCCCAGGGTCACCTCGTGCCCCAGCTCCAGCAGTCTGCCGCCCAGTGTGCGGCCCACCTCGCCCGTGCCCAGCACCGCATACCGCATCGGCCACCTCCCGTTGTCGGCCGCCGACTTCCGGCGGCCCATGGTCATTGTGATCCCGCACCGGCGCCGGACGGTTCGATTCCGGGTGGACAGCCCCGGCGCGTGTCGGATGGGATGGAGCGGTGACCACACGGACCGCGACCGATGTCTTCGAAGAGCACCGCCCGTTGCTCGTGTACGTCGCCTATCGCATGCTCGGCCGTGTGGCCGACGCCGAGGACGTGGTCCAGGACGCCTGGCTGCGCTGGTCCCGCGCCGACCGTGCGGAGGTCCGCGAACCGCGCGCCTACCTGGTGCGCATCACCACCCGACTGGCCATCGACCGGCTGCGCCAGGTGCAGACGCGCGGCGAGGCGTACGTCGGGCCGTGGCTGCCGGAGCCGTATCTCACCGAGTTCGGCGACGCCGCCCCGGACGCGGCGGAGCACGCCGTGCTCGCCGACAGCGTCTCCCTCGCCCTGCTGGTCGTCCTGGAGTCGCTGTCGCCCCTGGAGCGGGCCGTCTTCGTGCTCAGGGAGGCGTTCGGCTACCCGTACGCCGAGATCGCCGCCCTGCTCGACCGCGGCGAGCCGGCGGTACGGCAACTGGCCGGGCGGGCGCGCCGGCACGTCGACGAGCGGCGGCCGCGCTACGACGTCGACCCCGCGCAGCGACGCGAGCTGACCGAACGTTTCCTCGCCGCCGCGGCCGGCGGCGACCTCGACGGGCTCATGTCCCTGCTCGCCCCGGACGTCCGCCTGGTCGGCGACAGCGGCGGCAAGGCCAAGGCGCCCCTGCGGATCCTGCACACCGCCGACAAGGTCGGCCGGTTCCTCGTCGCCGTCGCGCAGCAGTCCGCGGCGGCCCTGTCCTACCGCTTCCTGGAGGCCAACGGCGGCCCGGCGCTGCTGGTCGTGTCCGCCGGAGAGCCGGAGAGCCTGGTCCAGGTGGACGTCGTCGACGGCCGCGTCACGACCGTGTACATCGTCCGCAACCCGGACAAGCTACGGCACCTCGCCGACGGCTGAGCCGTACTCCGCCGCACCACACGCGCCACGCCGGCCCCCGTCCCTGCTTCCGTTCTAGTGGTCGTTGCAACACCCCAGTTCAAGGGGTGCGATGGACTTCGAGATCCGTAAGAACAGGAAGCCGGGGGGCGGCAAGCTGACCCAGGAGCGGGCCGCATACTTCCAGCTCATGGAGCAGGGCTACAGCACCCGGGAAGCGGCCCGGATCGTCGGGATCAACCTGCGCACCGGCAAGAAGTGGCGTAACGGCCACCACTCGCCGGGCAAGGGCCGCAAGGCGGTTCCTCCGATCTACCCCGGCCACGGGCACACGCCCGAGCCGCCGGGACCGGAGGAACCGCCCGCCGCGTCGCGGTATCTCCAGGAGCACGAGCGAATCCACATTGCCGACCGGCTGCGTGAGAAGGCGTCCGTCCGGCAGATCGCCGCTGAGCTGGACCGCAGCCCCTCAACGATCAGCCGGGAGATACGCCGCAACCGGCGCCCCATGCCCAAAGGTGGCTTCGCCTACCAGCCCTTCCATGCCCACCGCCGGGCCGAGCGGCGCCGCCCCCGGCCCAAGCCCGGCAAGATCGGCCAGAATCCCGAGCTGCGGAACTTCATCCAGGACCACCTCGAACGCCGATGGAGCCCCGAGCAAATCTGCCAGGCTCTGCGGACCCGATTCCCCGGCCGACCGGAGATGCACGTGGTCCACGAGACGATCTACCAGGCCCTCTACGTCCAGGGCCGCGGAGAACTGCGTCGGGAGCTGACCCGAGCCCTTCGCACCGGACGGGCTCTGCGACGCCCGCACCGCCATGCCCACAAGCGCACGTCCAGAGCCGTGAAGGACATGGTGATGATCAGCGACCGGCCGGCGGAAGCCGAGGACCGGGCTGTCCCCGGCCACTGGGAAGGCGACCTCATCATCGGCAAGGACGGACGCTCCGCCATCGGCACGCTGGTCGAACGCTCCACTCGCTACCTGATGCTGGTGCACCTGCCCGTCGAGCACAGCGCCATCGCCACCCGCAACGCGCTCGCCACGACCGTCCAGACTCTCCCGCGTCACCTGTGGCGGTCCCTGACCTGGGACCAGGGCTCGGAGATGGCCGCCCACCGGGCGTTCACCGTCGCCACCGACATCCCGGTCTTCTTCTGTGACCCGGCCAGCCCCTGGCAGCGCGGCTCGAACGAGAACACGAACGGTCTGCTGCGGCAGTACTTCCCCAAGGGCACCGACCTGGCAGCCCACACCCCCGAGGACCTGACGGCCGTCGCCGCCGAACTCAACAGCCGCCCACGCAAAACGCTCGGCTGGGAAACCCCAGCCGAGCGCCTCGCTAAGCTCCTGGCAACAGCCAGTTGATCACCTGTGTTGCAACGACCCCTGGAATCTGCCCTGTGACGGGGGCTTTGCCGCGATGTCACACAGACCGCGGCCCACGAACGCCTCATGAACACGTTGCGGCAGGTCGGGCGCGTATTGCCCAGGGGATCGAGGATTGGTCTTGACCAAGGGTGCAGGCCGCCCTATGGTCGCAGAGAAGTGCAACAACCTTTAATAAACAAGGGCGCTAAAAACCGCCGGACCACGGCTCTTGCGGAGGACAGGGTGGGGACCACGCAGCTGGAATCGGTGCCGGAACCGAAGTACTGGCATCTCAGGACCGTGCTCAGCGAGGCATTGGACTCCGAGTTCTCGGTCGGGGAGATCCTGCCCAACGAGCGTGACCTCGCCGCCCGCTTCGGCGTGGCCCGCGCCACGCTCCGCCAGGCCCTCGAACAGCTCGAGCTGGAGGGCCGGCTGCAGCGCCGCCGCGGCGTCGGTACGACCGTTGCGCCCCCGCGGGTCGGCGTGGCCGTCGGCACCGAGCAGCACGTCTGGCCGGGCGCCGCCTCGGACGCCTGGCAGCCCGTCGACTCCGAGCAGGCGCTGCCGCCCGCCGCCGTCGCCACGGCCCTGGAGACCGGCGCGGACGAGCCCGTGCACATCGTGCGCCGCTCCCGGATGTCCCACGCTCAGCGGGTCGCCACCGAACTCCTCTACATCCCGGTGACCTCCGTCCCCGACCTCACCGCGATCGACGCCCCGTCCGGCCCGGCACGCGCGCGTGCGGTGCTCCGCGAGCTCCAGCACCTGACGCTCGAGGGCCAGGACCGCGCCGTCGAGCTGGGCTCCGCCCGCGCCGACGACGCCAAGGACCTCGACCGGCTCCCCGGCTCCCCGGTCCTCGTCGTCACCACCCGCTTCTTCGCCGGGGGCCGCACCGCCGCCCTGTCCGTCGCCACCTACCGTGCCGACACCTGCCGGCTGACCTTCGGCGACTCCCCGGACGTCGAGATACACCACGACCCGGAACGCCAGGCTTCCTGAACACCGGACACCTCTTGACCGCCGGGCGTGGCAGCCGACCCCAGGGGCGCGGGGAACTGCGCGACCGGCCACGAGACTGCCGCGCAGGCAGGGTGAAGGCTCAGCGCCGAGTCGCCGAGCCGTCCACCGCGAACAACTGCTCCTCGACGTGGTCCAAGGCCAAGCGCAGCGCCCCCGTGGCCACGGCCGCCTCGCCCAGCAGGGACAGCGCCACCTGGGGCGGACGCAGGCAGTAGCGGGCCAGTTCGCGGCGCAGCGGTTCCAGGACGCCGTCCAGGCCCGCCGCCCACCCGCCGATCACCACCAGTTCGGGATCCAGCGCCAGCACCAGCGCGGCCACGTCGTGCACCAGCCGCTGGATGAACCGATCGACCGCCGCCCGCGCGCGCTGGTCGCCCTCCCGGGCCAGCGCGAACACCTCGGCGACCGCCTGCTCGTCCAGCGGGTGCAGCGGCTCGTCGGTGGTGGACAGCAGCGTCTCCGGAGTCGCCTCCCGGCCCAGCAGATGCAGCGCACCGATCTCCCCGGCCGCCCCGCCGTAACCGCGGTGCAGCCGCCCGCCGATCAGCGAACCCGCGCCCGGACTCAGCCCGGCCAGCACGAACACCACGTCGTCCGACTCGGTCGCCGCGCCCTTCCAGTGCTCGGCGACGGCCGCCGCGTTGGCGTCGTTCTCCACCAGCACCGGGCACTTGAAGGAGCGGCTGAGCCGTTCACCCAGGTTCAGGCCGGTCCACTGCGGCAGCGCCGTGCTCAGCCGTACGGTGCCGTCGGCTTCCACGATCCCCGGCGTGCCCACGCCCACGGCCCGCAGCGAGCTGCGGGCGACCCCGGCCCGGCGCAGCAGTTCGGCGACCGCGCCGCGCAGCCTCTCCAGCCGCTCGTCCGCCGGCGCGGTCTCGCCGACCTCTTTGGCCTGCGCGCCCAGCACCCGCCCGTCCAGGTCGGCCAGCAGCGCGGCGACCCGGTGCGGCCCGATCTCCAGGCCCAGCAGATGCCCCGCCTCGGCCCGGAAGCGGAACCGGCGCGCGGGCCGCCCCTGGCGGCGCGCTGTGCCCTCGTCGGCCGCGGTCTCCACGACGAGCCCGCCCTCGATGAGCCCTTCGACGACACCCTCGACGGTCGGCCGGGACAGTCCGGTGACCCGCGTGATCTCGGTGAGCGTCGCGCAGTCCGTGGTACGCAGGGCGTGCAGCACCACCGCGGAATTGATCCTCCGCAGCAGTGAGGGATCGCCGCCGGTCAGCTGCGCCACCGTCCGTCCTTCCAGCTCGCGGGCGTGTTGGGCGGATCGTACTCGGCCCGGCGCACCCCGGCGAGTGCCGGGTTCCGCCTGGCCGGCCCGGCTCACCCCGCCTCGACGAAGCCCGACTCGTACGCCGTGATCACCGCCTGGGTTCGGTCGCGCGCCGAGTTTGGCCGGCACGGCGCTCACATGCGACTCGACCGTCTCCGTGCCACGACCAGCCGGGCGGCGAACTCGGCGTTCGACGGCCCGCGTCCTGGACCGCCCGGGCGCCTGACAGCCCGCCAATTGTCAGTGGTGACCGCTTTACTGGATCACATGGACATCGCGATTCACCTCGCTGTGATCGACCGGTTGTGCGGCCGGGAGTTCCCGGCGGAGCAGGGCCGGTCCGAGTCGGGCACGGCAGGACCCGGTTACGCCACAGTGGTGTTAGCGACGAGCCACGGGGTGCGAGTGGGCCATGCCTCGGTGCGGGAGCGGACCGCCGCCGATTTCCAGGCGTACCGGGAGGCCGTAGCGGAGCGGCTGCACGACCGCTGGGGCCGTCAGCCGCCGTGGGGTCAGCTCACGGTGCGTCTGCGCCTGAGCCGGGGCGAGGAGATACCGGAACCCTGGGCCACCCTCAGCCTGCTCACCGACGAGCTGGACGTCTGGCCGTTGGCGGGGGCCGGCCGCTGGGTCGCCGTCGGCGTCGCCGACCGGGACCGTGCGGACGAGATACGGCTCCTGGCCGCCGTCACGGAGATACCTCCGCCGTGACCACCGGACTTGACGTACTCCTCGGCGGGCAGCTTGACCGTCTCCGTGGAGTCGGTTCAGTCGTACAGCCACTCCTTGCGAACCTGCTTGACCCCGTTCGGACAAGGGCCCTTTGACGAGAGGTGGACTCGGTGAGCAGCGCCCGATTCCCCGCGTGCGATCAGCCGGTGCAGCCGGGGACGGACCCGGGTGGGGCGCAGTTGTCGGCGGTGTTGTCCGGTCACCGTGGAGCGGATCAGCGTCACGGGCCGGCGTTGAGACCCTCGCTGCCCCGGGCCGGTCCCGATGGTGTGCCGATTCGCCGGGCCGGTGGTCACTCAGCGGGGGAGCGCCCCCGGGCAGCTGGTGGTGCTGCTCCTTGCCGGGGCCCTGAGTAGCGGTCGCGTGATCGGCCGGGGCCACCGTCTCCTCCGCCCTGGCGGGCAACGTCCACCGGAAGATCAGCCCGGTCGGCCGCCACACATCACGCCCCGTCGATGTGGGGCCGGACCTGCACCGTGAAGGCGGCGTCTTCGGGGCCGGCACCTTCCTGGCCCTCCCAGACGGTCACGCGCACGTGCTGCTGGCCGGTGCCGCTCACCGTCCACTCGGTCACCAGGTCGGTGACGACGAGGGCGGCGACGTACTCGGCGTTCTCGGCCGGGTCGTCGGTGGTGATGGTCCCCCGCCACCGGTCGGGGCGGTCACCGTAGGGCCGCCATCCGGCCGAGCCGTGCGGCTCGTCCACCCGGTACACCCAGTCCGTCTCGGTGCTCATGTCACCGATCCTGCCACTACTCCCAGGACTGGATCCCCTGGCTACGGGCACAGGGACACCCCTGCCATGACCACCTAGGTCTGCGCAGCGACCCGGAGCCGCGCGAACTCCTCCGCCATCGTCGCCGCCGTCCAGTGTGCGTTCAGCCCGCTGGGATTGGGCAGCACCCACACCCGCGTCTCCCCGATGACCCGCTCCTGCGGTCCCACCTGGGCCTTTCGGTCCCCGAAGGCGGCCCGGTACGCGGTCACCCCGACCAGGGCCAGCCACTTCGGCTTCCACCGTGTCACCTTCACCGTCAGCAGCCGCCCGCCCTCGACGTACTCCTCGGCCGTCAGCTCGTCGGCCCGCGCGGTCGCCCGCGCCACGATGTTCGTGATGCCCAGCCCGAACGACAGCAGCTCCTGCTGCTCGGCAGGCTTCAGCAGCCTCGGGGTGAAGCCCGACAGGTGCAGCACCGGCCAGAAGCGGTTGCCGGGGCGGGCGAAGTGGTGGCCTGTGGCCGCCGTCATCAGACCGGGGTTGATCCCGCAGAACAGCACCTGGAGGCCGCCCACGACCACGTCCGGTACGAGACGGTTGCGGGCGGCCTCCAGTTGGGCTGGGGTGAAGCGGGTCAGAGGATCGCTCCCGGGGTGTAGCCGGCCGCCTCCGGGTGCTGCTTGACGAGCTCCTCGATCCGGCCGACGACGACACCGACCTGGTCGGCGGCGGCGCCGGTGAAGGACAGCTTGTCGGCCATCAGGGCAGCCAGCTCGTCGCGGTCGAGGGGCAGCCGTTCGTCGGCGGCGAGCTTGTCGAGCAGGTCGTTGCGCTCGGCGCCCTGCTCGCGCATCGCCAGCGCGGTGGCGACGGCGTTCTCCTTGATCGCCTCGTGCGCGACCTCGCGGCCGACACCGGCCCGCACCGCGCCCATGAGCACCTTGGTGGTGGCCAGAAACGGCAGGTAGCGGTCCAGCTCGCGGGCGATGACCGCCGGGAAGGCGCCGAACTCGTCCAGGACCGTCAGGAAGGTCTCCAGCAGACCGTCCAGTGCGAAGAACGCGTCGGGCAGCGCGACCCGGCGCACCACCGAGCAGGACACGTCGCCCTCGTTCCACTGGTCGCCCGCCAGCTCGCCGGTCATGGAGGCGTAGCCGCGCAGGATGACCATGAGGCCGTTGACGCGCTCACAGGAGCGGGTGTTCATCTTGTGCGGCATGGCGGAGGAGCCGACCTGACCCGGCTTGAAGCCCTCGGTGACCAGCTCGTGCCCGGCCATCAGACGGATCGTCTTGGCCAGGGAGGAGGGGGCTGCGGCCAGCTGGACGAGCGCGGTGACGACCTCGTAGTCCAGCGAGCGGGGGTAGACCTGGCCGACCGAGGTGAAGGCCTGGGAGAAGCCGAGGTGCCCGGCGATCCGGTTCTCCAGGTCCGCCAGCTTCGCAGCGTCCCCGCCCAGCAGGTCCAGCATGTCCTGCGCCGTGCCGACCGGGCCCTTGATGCCGCGCAGCGGGTAGCGGGCGAGGAGCTCCTCGACCCTGCCGTACGCGACGAGCAGCTCGTCGGCGACCGTCGCGAAACGCTTGCCCAGCGTCGTGGCCTGTGCGGCCACGTTGTGCGAGCGGCCGGCCATGACCAGCTCGGCGTACTCGCCGGCCAGCTTGCCCAGACGCGCCAGCACGGCCACCGTACGGCCGCGCATCAGCTCCAGCGAGAGCCGGATCTGCAGCTGCTCGACGTTCTCGGTGAGATCGCGGGAGGTCATGCCCTTGTGCACGTGCTCGTGCCCGGCGAGGTCGTTGAACTCCTCGATCCGCGCCTTCACATCGTGCCGGGTGACCTTCTCGCGCTCGGCGATCGAGGCCAGGTCGACGGTGTCGAGGACACGCTCGTAGTCGGCGATCGCCTCGTCCGGCACCTCGATGCCGAGGTCCTTCTGGGCCCGCAGCACGGCGAGCCAGAGCTGCCGCTCCAGCTTCACCTTCTGCTCGGGGGACCAGAGCGTGGCGAGCTCGGCGGAGGCGTAGCGTCCGGCGAGGACGTTCGGGATGCGGGGCTTGGCGGGCGCGGCGGAAGTCACGTGTACGGATTCTACTGGTGGTTTGTGCAGGCCAACGCCATGGCCCTGTTCGGCGGAAGCTACGAGAGGCCCGTCACGTGGTCATGACCGTGACGCTACGCCTGAGCCTCGTACGGCAGCAGTTCCGGGCGCTTCGGCGGGCGGCCGTCCCCGGAAAGACGCCCGACGATGAGCAGTGCCAGGCCGCGTGCGACTTCTTCGCGACCTGCTCGGCGACCGCGAGACCGCCGCCCATCGAGTCCTCGGCGGTCTCGGCATCCGGGCTTCGCCTGAAAGGCGTGTGTCCACCCCGAAGATGCAGGCCATCGCGGCCGGGTTCCCCCCGAAGACGAGTCGCTCGCTTCGGATGCCAGGCCACGGTCATGGCAGGACCCAGTACTGCGAGGCCGCCGCACGGCTCGGCCGAGTCTTTCCCCGCCCTCGACCAGCGCGAGCCGCCCGTCCGCAGGTACGTGCCCCCGGGGCCTGTCGCTCACAGTGGTCCCCTATGATGACATCAAGTGATGACATCGATCGATGACAAGATTGGCCTCTCTGTGCAGCCCACGCGCACCCCCTCTTTCCGGCGGCAGCGGGCACTGGTCCCGGTCCTGCTCTTCCTCGGCATGCTGGTCGCGGTCATCAGCAGCCTCGGCGCTCCGCTGATCCCGACCATCGCTGCCGTGGACCACGTCTCTATGTCCAGCGCCCAGTGGTCGCTGACGGTAACGATGCTGGTGGGTGCCGTCGCCACCCCCGTGATGGGGCGCCTGGGCGACGGACCGCACCGCCGGAAGGCGATCCTCACCGGTCTGGCCGTGGTCCTGGTGGGCAGTGTGCTGGCGGCTCTGCCGCTCGGCTTCGCCTGGCTGCTCGCAGGCCGGGCGCTGCAGGGTGCAGGCATCGGGCTCATGCCGCTGGCCATGGCCACCGTCCGTGATGCTGTGCCACCGGAGCGGGCCCGGCCGGCGCTGGCGACGCTGTCGCTCACCTCCGCCGCAGGCGTGGGACTCGGCTACCCCGTCACCGGGCTGCTGGCGCGGTACTTCGGGCTGCACTCCGGGTTCTGGTTCGCGGCGATCGCCGCTGCCGCCACCCTGGCCGCTACCACCGTCGTCCTGCCCCCGTCCCCCAAGCGCCCGGCGCACCGGCTGGACCTGCTCGGCGCCGTGTTGCTCGGCCTCGGTCTGGCCGGGCTGCTGTTCGCGATCACCCAGGCCGAGCGCTGGGGCTGGACCTCGGCCCGCCTGCTCGCACTGGCCGCCGTGTCGGTCCTGCTGCTGGTCTGGTGGGCCGCCCACGAGCTGCGCACACCGCATCCGCTGGTGGACGTCCGACTGGTCCGGCACCGGGCGGTGCTCGCGGCCGACCTCACCGCGGTGCTGTCCGGTGTCGGGCTGTACCTGCTGATGTCGCTGGTGACCCGCTTCGTACAGACCCCGGCCGGCGCCGGCTACGGCTTCGGCGCCTCGGTCGTGGTCGCCGGCCTGGTGCTGGTGCCGTTCTCGGCGGCCAGCATGGTGGCCGGCCGACTGGTGCGCCTGCTGGCCCGCACCATCCCACTCGCCCGGCTTCTGCCCCTGGGCTGCCTGATCTCCCTGGTCGGCATGGTCCTCTTCGTGCTCGCCCGGAGCAGCCTGTGGCAGGTGTTCGTCACCACGGGCATCACCGGGCTCGGCGTCGGCTTCATCTTCTCCGTCATGCCGGCGCTGATCGTGGGCGCCGTACCGGCCCAGGAAACCGGCAGCGCAATAAGCTTCAATCAAGTCGTGAAGTACATCGGCTACTCGATCGGCAGCGCGCTCAGTGCGGTGGTGCTCCAGGCCCACACCACCGCGGGTCGGACCCTGCCCACCGACGACGGCTACGGGACGGCCGGAGTGCTGGGCTGCGCAGTGTGGGTGGTAACGGCTCTGGTGGCCTACCTCCTGTTGCGTCCGCACCCGCCCGGCACCCGGACCGTCGCGAGCGCGGGTACGCAGCAGGCGGACACCGGCCCGGTGCCGCCCCAGGGCGGCATGACTCCGCACCCCACCCGGGGTGACCGGTGAGCGTCGGCCGGGCCGGGCGCCGCCGCGACGCCGCCCGCAGCCGCGACCTGCTCCTGCAGGCGGCGAGCGAACTGTTCACCGAGCGCGGATACGACCGCACCACCACCCGCGACATCGGACAGCGGGCCGGCGTGGACCCCGCACTCATCGCCCGTTACTTCGGCAGCAAGACTGAGCTGTACCTCGCCGCGCTGCACGCCGAGAGGGGCGACGCTGTTCCGGCCGATCTGTTCGACCCGGACCGGCTGCTCGACGTGCTCGAACGGATCGACCGCCGCGGTGCCGTCCCCCTCGTCCAGGTCGCCGTACAGCCGCTCAGCGACCCGGCCGCCCAGCAAGGAGCGCGCGCGGCCCTGCACGCCCGACTGGTCGAGCCGCTGTGCGAGCGCTTCACACGCGAGGGACTCGACCGGCCACGGCTGCGGGCCGAGATCGTGGTGGCGGCGGTCATCGGGGTCCTGCTGGGGCAGCGTTCGGGCGCGTTCGACGAACTCGGCGACGCCCAGCCCGGTGACCTGGTCCCCCTGCTGCGAGACGCCCTCACCGGCCAGAGCTGACCAGTCGGCAGTGCCGCGGGAGACTGAGCGGGGACCAGCACCACGCGGGGTTCGTCCCCGAATCAAGAGCGCAAACGATCTTGCGTTCGTGCCGCCCGGGTTCAGGGCCGAGTTCACCGCAGCCAGTGTCGACACGATCGTGCCGGTTCTCGACACGCCGGTCCACAAGGCGTGAGCGATGTGGGCCATGCGTCGCCCGGCGGGTTCTCGCGGCCCGCTCGCCCCCATCTCACACGCCGGGGCAGGACCGACCCTGCTCCACTTGACACAGCGCCCTACACATCAGGGCTCCACCCGTCGCCAGTCCGTCACAGGGCCGGGGTTGGTGTGATCCGCAGGGGTGACCCAGAAGGCTTTGCCCAGCTCATCGCTGAACTGGGCGCCTGTCCGGCCGTCCCCGGAAAGACGCCCCACGATGAGCAGTGCCAGGCCGCGTGCGACAACCTGTTGGGCTCGGAGCAGCACAGCCTGCGGTACGTAATGTGGATGCACGGGTGCGCGGACGCCCCCATCCAGTATCGCAGCGGCTCCGACAGTAGTCTGCGGGCATGCCCGCGGATCGCGGTGAGCTGTCATGGAGGCAGTCCGGAGACGTTGCACACGGCCTCCCGGCGCGCACGAAAGCCGCGGCAATCCTTACGGAGATCACGTGCGCCCCTGTGCTCTCGGGCAGCGTGAAACCTGCTTCCGCGGTGGAAGTATCAACCGGGAGGGGCTGGACTGGTCGCTCACCTTCGACCGGGGCATTCGGACGTTCGCTGACGTGCACCGGTGGAGGACTACTGGCGCATCCGCAACCAGGTGCTGGGGCTCGAGCGGTCCGAGGCCGACAACCGGCCCTTCGGCAAGCGACCCACACTGCACGCGGTTCCCGTGCCGGTGGCGCATCCTGCCCCGGCCGCCCCCGGCGCCGGATCGCCGAAACCCATGTCTGTCAGCTGCATCCTGCATCCGAAGATCGCAGAGGTCGCCACGGAGAGGTACAACCGCGGCGCCTACAACGACGCGGAGCACGAGGCGTGCCGCGTCGCCCGACGTACACAGGGGTGAGTGGGCGTCGGGGGTTACGTCTGTCACTCCCCCCCGAACTACGGTCCCGACACTCGGCGGCCTGCTCGCTCGTTTCAGAGCCACCCGCGGCGGACCGCCTGTGCGGCCGCCTGGAACCGGCTCGTCGCCCCGAGGCGGGTGGTCAGGTCGGCGATCCGGCGTCGCAGGGTGCGTTCGCTGAGGCCGAGTTGGCGGGCTATGGTCTCGTCCTTCAGCCCGGCGTGGAGTAGGTGGAGCAGAGCGCGGTCGGCCTCGCTGAGGTCGGGATGGTCCTCCGTCTCCCGGGCCTGGCTGCCGAAGACGGGGGTGGCCTGCTGCCAGCTCGCCTCGAAGAGGTCGACCAGGGCGTCGCACAGCGGTGACTGGTGGACCAGGGCGGCGGTACTGCGCACGCCGTCGGCTCCGGCGGTGAGCGGAACGAGGGCGTCGCGGCGGTCGAACACCAGCAGCTTCAGCGGCACATGGGGCAGCACCCGGGCCTGTTCCCCGAGAAGGACGAGGTGCTGAAGCAGTTCCGCGCGCTCGGGGATGGCCAGGACCTGACTGGAGTAGATCGCCCGTGCCCGCACGCCACGGGCCAGCAGCTCCTCCTCGAACTGCAACGCGCTCGCGTCGGCGGTGAGATAGGGCGGGGTGTCGAAGCACAGGACCTCCTGCTCGGCGCCCGCCATCAGTTCGGTCAGCCAGGCGCTGATCGCGGTCGGCCCCTCGATGATCTCGACCAGCCGGTTCGGATCGGAGCTCAGCTTGCGCTCGCTGAACTCGGCGCCGTAGGCGTCCAACGCGGCCGCCGCGCGTTCAAGTTCCAGACTGCGCACGCGGATCAGGGCGGCCAGGCCGATACGCGGGTCCACCGGGGCGTAACGCGTGGGCCGTCCCGCCGAGGGGACCGCGAGGCCCGCCGCGACCAGGTCGTCCAGCATGCGGCGGGCCTGCGGCGGGCTGCAGGACTGCTGCCTGGCCAATTCGGGCGCCGTCAGCGGCGGTGAGGTCAGCAGATGGCGGTAGGTGCGCTCGGTCGGATCGTCGAGACCCAGGGACTCCAGCACAGGTTCGCCTCCCTCCTGTGTTCTTCGGCGGAGATGGCGCGTGGCCGCTTCCGGCAGCCGGCCGGTAGCGGCCAGCCATTGTCCACCCGCTGAGCCGGGTTCGCTGAAACAGTACCGGCATCCCCCGCAGGGCCGTTCACCAGTGCTCTTCGTGAGCCGACCGCCCTGTTCCCCACCCGAGAGGCGCGAGGTCCATTGAGAATGCGTGGAAAGGGCATACGCTCCGGCATGGTTGCCACCGTGCTGGGGCTGGCCGCCGGCCTGCTGGTCACACCGCAGGCTCAGGCGGACCCTCCGCACGGCGCGAAGGGCGTCCGGCTGACCGCTGCCGCGATCGAGAGACTCAGCAAGCGGTACCAACCCCGGATCGACGGCACGCCCGGGCAGGTCGCCGCCCAGGAGGGCCCGGCCGATGCCGCCCCGGCGCTGTCGGGCACCAAGCCCGGCGTGACGGCGGACTCCGGCATGCACACCGACACCTCGTCCGCCGCCCCGGGCTTCGAGCGGACCGGCCGGTGGGAGACCGCGCGGGGCTTCGCCGAGGGCGTGGCGCTCGGCGGCACCAAGGACTGGGTGGGCGTCTTCAGCGGCGGCACCGTCGCCCGGTACGACGCCCAGGGCAAGCAGGTGTGGAGCCGCGGAGCCACCTCCTTGTACAAGGACTGGCAGGTCACCCCGAACAACTGGTTCCAGCCGTACCCGTATCTGCCGAACCTCTATGCCGGCTACAACCCGTACCAGATGTCGGCCGCCGGCAAGCAGCCGTATGTGACGGGCGACTTCAACGGCGACGGTGTCCAGGACGTCGCCGTCGCCTACGCCGTGGGCGACTGGCCGTTCCGGCCGTTCTCCTCACCCGGTTCGAAAGTGGACTACGGCACCTTCGTCACCGTCCTGGACGGCCGTACCGGAAAGACGGCGTGGAGCAAGCTGGTTCCCGGCTACGTCGGCACCATGCTGTTCCAGGACGGCAAGCTGATCGTCGCCAACATGGTCGGCCCGGACTGGGGCGGCGATCCGGTGGCCGAACAGGGTGACAGCCGCAGCAATCTGACCGCCTACAGCTTCGGCCGCGCCAGTGACGGCAAGCTCACCGCAACCGCCGACTGGACCTACTCGACGCACGCGCCCTGGGCGTACTGGGGCGATCTGACGTCGATGGGAAGCGGCCGGATCGCAGCGTCGTGGTCCGACACCCCGATGGACCTGGGCAGCCCGCACCCGGCCGACGGCAACGTGCTGGTGCTCAAGACCTCCGACGGCAGCGTCGCGGCGCACACCAAGACCCCCGGCTACCCGCGCATGCTGGTCAAGGATCCGGGCGCGGACCGAGTTCTGGTGGCCGAGCAGAACGACCCCTTCGACAAGGTGCGCTGGGACCTGACCGCGATCGACGCGCACAGCGGTGAGCGTGCGGTGCTGGCCTCGCGTGAGGGCACCGTGCCGGAGGCCTTCCACGTCCTGCCGAACGCGAAGGACGGCCGACCCCGGTTCGCTGTCGCGGAGCTCGGCATCGGCGCCGACATGTCCGACGGTCAGAGCACCGTCTCCGGCTGGGACGCTCAGGGCCACACTGTCTGGTCGTACACCACGGCCTCCACGATCGGCGGGCCGAACGCCCCGACCATGGCGCTGTCCTCCGACGCGAAGGGCAGCGAGGTGTTCGCCTCGCTCTCCGACCCGACGACCGCCACCGCCGCCACCCCCGCGGGTCCCGAGCACACCCAGCTCATCGGACTGAACGCCGCGAGCGGTCACCTCGACTGGCGACAGGAGGGCGCAGTCTCCGGCGACACGCTCACCCGGTACCAGGGCGGACTCCTCACCGTCGGCTATGACGACACCGCCTACACGGTCAACCCCCACAGCGGTGCGTCGCACGCCATGCCCCTGGCCGGCGACCCCTACGCGGCCGTCGCCACGGACGTGAACCGGGACGGCACCAAGGACCTGGTCGTCGCCGGCCAGAGCCGCGGTGTCTTCGCCCTCGACGGCAGGACCCTGAAGAAGGCGGCGCCGACCGTCCTGTGGCGGGCCACCGTCGACAGTTCGGTGCACGCCCTGCGCCTCCTGCCGAACTCCGGCAAGGACGCGACCGGCGACTCGGTGGTGGCCGCGACCGACCACGGCTTCGCCGTACTGGACACGCACAGCGGTGAGGTACGCGCGAACGTGCGCACCGGCGGCTATGTCGCCTCGCTCACGGTCGTGGGCGACGGCCGCGGCGGCTCCGAGATCGTCGTCCCGGGCAGCACCCTGACCGCGTACACCGCGCAGGGCAAGAAGCTGTGGACGTACCGGCCGAAGGGCACGGCGGGCAAGAGCCTGGTCTTCTCCAGCGTCACCACGGACGACGCCGGACACCTCTTCCTCGAGTACGGCGGCACGCACCACGGCATCGGCCTGCCCACGGAGGTCACCGATCCGGCGCCGACGGCGGTCGGCCTGGACGCCGCCACCGGCACCCCGGTCTGGACCGAGACCCCGACCGACTCCGGCGCCGTCGCGATCGTGCCGACCGACCCCGCCCTGGCCGACCCGAACATCCCCGGCGCGGGCGGGCATGGTGTCGCCTTCGCGTACACCGGCGATCACACGACCTACCAGCACCTGGTCCAGATCCTGGATTCCCGCACCGGCGCCGTGATCAAGAACTACGAGAGTCCCGGGATGTCGCAGGGCTTCGTCGCGTCCAAGAAGACCGGTCTGGTCGAGATGCGCGAGTTCAACGACTACGTGTACCCGGCGGACGGCGGCGCGCCCTACGACGTGCCCACTTTCTTCGGCTTCCACTCCGGAGTGTTCGCCAGGTCCGTCGGCGGGACCGAGGCGTTCGTCGGCGCCTACCAGAACCTGTGGTCCTACGACACGCCCTTCGCGGACAACGACGGGTACCTCCGCTATAGCGCGACGGACTTCGCCCTGGGGGCGAGCCAGGTGGAACCAGCGGAGCTGGGCGACGGCCCGGGCGACGACATGATCGGTCTCGCGCTCGACTGGCGGGCCCTGAACATCTCGGCCCAGGCGATCGGTGACGCCGTCAACGACATCGACTACTTCCCGCACGGCCTGACCACCTACAAGCTCTCCGAGGACGAGCCCACCCGGATCCCGGCGCCTCCGAGCGGCGGCACGTCCCTCGCGGCCCCGCTGGCCGCCCCCAAGACCGGTCAGGCCCAGGGTGACCGGATGCGCAGCGCGAGCCCGCTGAAGGACCTCGGCATGCCGATCGGCACCGCCTCGGTCCCGATCGAGATCCAGAAGAAGACCCCGGCAGCCACGAAGCTGAGCGTGGGCCAGGACAACGCCGACGAGGTCGCCCCCGGCTACACCCCGCAGCAGATCCAGGCACGCCTGGGCCTCAAGGGCGATGGCACGGGCCAGACGATCGCGATCGTCGACGCCTACCACTACCCGACGGCGAAGGCCGATCTGAACCACTTCTCCGCGCACTTCCACCTGCCGCAGACCTGCGACACGGCCGGCGCGGGAGAGGACTGCTTCGACTTCCAGCAGGTCTACGCGGACGGCACCCAGCCCGACGTCGACACCGGCTGGAACGAGGAGGAGGCGCTGGACATCGAGTGGGCGCACTCGGTGGCCCCGCACGCCAAGATCGTCCTGGTCGAGGGGAAGGACCCGAGCATGGCCGCGCTGTCCCGGGCCGAAGACGCGGCCGCGGCACTGCACCCGGCCGCGGTCAGCAACAGCTGGGGCGCCCGCGAGTTCTCCGAGGAGGCTTTCTATGACGGCTCCTGCAAGCTGGCCGACTCGGTCTGCGTCCAGTCCACCGGAGACTCCGGCTACCCCGGCAGCTACTCCGCCACCAATCCCTACGCCCTGGCCATCGGCGGCACCAGCCTCCGACTGGACGCCGACGGAAACACCCTCGACGAGACGGCGTGGAGGTCCACCGGCGGCGGCCTGAGCTACTTCGAGCCGCGCCCGGCCTACCAGGACGGCGTGCAGTCCTCGCCGCTCAGGGCCACGCCCGACGTCAGCTTCGTGGCCGACCCGGCGACCGGAGTGCCGGTGTACATGACCATGACCTATGGCGGCACCAGCCACTCCATGTGGTTCAGGGTGGGCGGCACCAGCCTGTCCGCCCCGATCTGGGGTGCGATCATCGCCTCGGCCGACCAGCTCCGTGCCGCCGCCGGCAAGCCGCACCTGGCTTCGGACGGCCCGGACGGGGACACGGCGCACACCGATGTCTACGCCCTCGGCAGCAGTGCCCTGCGGGACATCACTGCCGGCTCCAACGGCCGGTGCGGCGCCGAGTGCACAGCCGGACCCGGCTACGACACCGTCACCGGCCTCGGCTCGCCCGTCGCGGGTGTCGACGCGGCCCTGGCGGACATGAAGTAACCATCCAGTACAAGCAGGCTGGGGCCCGGAGTCCTTCTGAGACGCTGCTGGTTGATTCGGGCCTTGCTGCTTCGCCCCGCCGCCGTGCGGCGGGGCGAAGTGCTGGTACGCCCGGCATGGGCGATTGCTGGACCGGACGTAGAGGATCTTCGGGGGAGTCGCTGTCACCGGCAGGTCGTCCTGGAGACGGTCCCGCCACACAGCCAGTCTCGCGCTCCCGTGGTTGCCCCTCCATGGATCTCCCCGATCCGATGGGAGGAGACCGCGAATCCCGTTTGCCGTGCGGATCGACGTCCACCTCGATGATCGAGTACTTGGAGAACCGGGCGTCCTCGGCGAGGAGCCGAAACGGCACCGGGAAGAGCCGTACGTGTCGGCGTGTGCGCTGGTCCAGCCGTATACCGGAGCTGGTGGAACGGACTCGAAGGCGGGTCAAGGAGTTCCTGGGCGATCCTGGTCCTGAGCGATCAGCTGTCCACTTCACCGGCACACCCACCGAAGGACTGCGCACCATCGCCCGAGACTGGCTCACCACCCGTCTCATCGACGGCGACGAGATTCTCGTCCCGTTCACCGATCACCGGGCGAACCTGGACCCCTGGCTGGAGACCCAGCGGCTGCTGGCCGACTGGGGAATCCGCGTCCACGTGCGGGCCACTGCCGTACCAGACCGAGTCGGGCGACTACGACCACAGGGCGTTCGACGGGGTCGTCGGCCCGCGCACCCGTTTCGTCGCTGCCACGCACGTCCATCACGTGTACTGCGGCAACATGAACGTGCACCGTATCCGCGCCGCCGCGGGCCCGGGGTTCTTCGCGACCTGCTCGGCGACCGCGAGACCGCCGCCCACCGAGTCCTCGGCGGCCTCGGCATCGGGGCTTTGCCTGAAAGGCGTGTGTCCACCCCAAGGAGCCGCCCAGCAAGGAGCGCGCGGCCCTGCACGCCCGACTGGTCGAGCCGCTGTGCGAGCGCTTCACCCGCGAGGGACTCGACCGGCCACGGCTGCGGGCGGGATGGAGCAGCCCTGCAGCGGGTGGAGGTGCGGGTCACCTCGGTGAAGACGTACCAGGGCAAGCACGGGCCGGAGTACACCTGCCTTCTGGGGCGGGTGGACGGCAAGCCGCTCAAGCACGCCGAGCTGGGCAACGACTCCTGCGACGGGCCGATGGAAGTCGGGCAGACCGAGGACGTGCTCGTCGACCCGCACGGCTGGACGGCGCCGGAGCCGGCCGAGACGGACTACAGCGGGATCGACATCGCCGCGTGGGCCCTGCCGGTGGTACTGGTGCTCTTCGAGCTGTTGGTCTGGCTGTCCCGGCGGGTCGGGCTGCGCCGGTTCGAGGGCCGCTGATGGCGCCCGGGTCCCGGAAGAACGTGGCCTGGCCCCCGCACGTGGTGCGGCGGCTCGCCCGCATAGCCGCGCTCGTCCCCCTGCTGATGGTGGGCATCGGCGTGCTCGGCACCAGCCCGGACTGGTTTCCGGCGGCGCTGATCCTCGGTGTGCTGACCGTGGCTCTCGCGATCGCGGTGCTGATGGCGACCGCGACCAAGGGGTGGGTGTTCTTCGCCGGGCTGATCATCGGACTAGCCGTCGTGCTCGGCTCCGGGCTGGTCTTTTGGGCCGCGCTGATGCAGAGCCAGGGGCAGCGTACCGAGGTGCGGATCACCTCGGTGTACACCACCAAGGGCAAGACCGGCCCGATCTACCACTGCAGGCTGAAGCGGACCGACGGCAGGCCGATGGCCCACGCCGACATCGTCGGCATGGGCTGCAACGGCACGGAGGACGCGGGCACCACCGAGGACCTGCTGGTGGACCCGAGCGGCTGGCTGGCCCCGCAGCCCGCCGATGCCGACTTCAGCCCCCTCCCCGTCGGCGTCGTGGGAGTCGGCGTCGCGATCGGGTTGCGGGAGGTGACTGTCTGGCAGACTCGCCGGATCGGCCTGCGCGAGGCCGCGGCGAACCCGACGGCGCCCGGCCGGCCAAGCGGTGCCAAGCCGAGTGCGGACAACCGGAGCAAGAAGAAGCGCAAGCGGCGCTAGCGTCCTGCGCCAGTAATCCGCTGGTAGATACGTGGGCCTCGACGACCGGGTTCCGCACGCCAGCCAGGCACGTTGACCGTTCACAGCTCAGCCAGAACTACCTAGGACGGGCCTGTCACGCGAGAGGCGAGAGCGCAGTACTGGGGTGCCCGAAGTTTCTCTGATCAGGTGAAAGCTACCTGTCAAGCACCCAAAACATCCTTTCCTGCGGGTCGTGAGGCGTGGATGTACTGGTCGGCCCAGGCGCTGATGATGCGGGCGGCTCGCTGCGCCTGCCCTCGTGCCGTCAGGAGGTGGTCTGCTCCTTCGAGCGAGACGAAGCTTCGCGGGTGCCGCGCCGTGCGGAAGATCTCCCCGGCGTTGGAGATATCGACGGTGTCGTCGGTGGGCGAGTGCATCACGAGCAGCGGCCGGTCCAACTCACGGACCCCGTCGTGCAGACGGGCACGGCGGACGTCCTCGACGAAGGCGCGTTTGAGGACCAGGGTCCGCCCGCCGACGAACCACTCGTGCTGCCCCTCGCTGAGCACGCGATCCACGACCGCGTCGTACTGGTGCTCCACGTGGCTGGGGTCGGCGGGCGCCCCGATCGTGGCGACCGCGCGGACGTCGGTCGCCTCGGCCGCCGCGGCGATGGCGGCGGCGCCTCCCCACGAGTGACCCACCAGCAGATCCGCCGGAGTCCCCCGCTCCGCCATCAGGTTTGCCGCGCGGACGCTGTCCTGGACCTTGACGGTGAAGGAACCGTCACCCCAGTCGCCGTCGGAATCGCCGATCCCGAGGTTGTCGTAGCGCAGCATGCCGATCCCCTCACGGGCCAACTGCTTGCTGACCCGCGACGCGGCCGGCGAGTTCCTGCCGAGCGTGAATCCGTGGACGAAGATCCCCCAGCCCCGCACCTCGCCCTCCGGCAGGTCGATCGACCCGGCCAGCTCGGGGCCGACGACGCTCTTGAATCTCACTTCTTCGGGCACGTTGCGATCACTCCGGCCGGCTGTTCGTGGAGGTCGGCGTGCCGACGAGCAGCTCGGTGATCTCCTTGGCAAGGTGCGGGCCGAGCTCGCCCCAGCCGTCCTTGTAGCCGTAGACGCCGGCCAGCGTGCGGGCCTCGTAGTCGCCGTTCATGATCTCGATGTCGTCGGCGGTGATGAGTCCCGGGTGGGCGACGCCTACAGCCGACGAGACCTTCATCAGCTCCCTGCGCAGGGTGCGCAGGTAGACGGCGGCCCGGGTGGCCTTCGAGGTCGGGTCCAGGCCGCGGGCCAGCCACTGGTTCTGGGTGGCGATGCCGGTGGGGCACTTGTCGGTGTGGCACTTCTGCGACTGGATGCAGCCGATCGACAGCATCGCCTCACGGGCCACGTTGATCATGTCGGCGCCCAGGGCGAAGGCGACCGCGGCGTTCTCGGGCAGTCCGAGCTTGCCGGAGCCGATGAAGATCAGCTCGTCGGTGAGCCCGAGCTCGGCGAAAGTGCCGTAGACCCGGGAGAAGCCCATCCGGAACGGCAACGACACCGAGTCGGCGAAGATCCGCGGCGCCGCTCCGGTGCCGCCCTCGCTGCCGTCGACGGTCACGAAGTCGACACCACGGTCACCACGCGCCATCAGCGCGGCCAACTCCTGCCAGAAGCCCAGCTCGCCCACCGCGCTCTTGACCCCGACCGGCAGACCGGTCTCGGTGGCGAGCAGCTCGACGAAGTCGAGCATCGAGTCGACGTCGCTGAACGCGGTGTGCCGCGACGGGGAGGCGCAGTCCTTGCCGACGGGGATGCCGCGGATTTCGGCGATCTCCGGGGTCACCTTGGCGCCCGGCAGCATCCCGCCCAGCCCCGGCTTGGCACCCTGGGAGAGCTTGATCTCGATTGCTTTGACGGGGGCGCTCGCGACCACGTCCTTGAGCTTGTCGAGGTTGAAGCTTCCGTCCTCATTGCGGCAGCCGAAGTACGAGGTGCCGATCTGCAGCACCAAGTCGCCGCCGTTGCGGTGGTACGGCGACAGGCCGCCCTCGCCGGTGTTGTGCATCGTGCCCGCCAGCGCCGCCCCCTTGTTGAGCGCCGTGATGGCCGCGCCGGAGAGCGAGCCGAAGCTCATCGCCGAGATGTTCACCACACTCGCCGGCCGGAACGCCTTGGCGCGCCCACGCGGCCCGCCCAGCACCTTGGCCGAGGGCAGCGGAGCCTGCGGGTCGTGCGCGTCGGGCAGAGCGCCGGCGAAGGTGCGCTGCTTCAGGTAGGCGTGCCCCTGCACGTGCTCGACGTCGACCTCGGTGCCGAACCCGAAGTAGTTGTTCTCCTCCTTCGCCGACGCGTAGATCCAGGTGCGCTGGTCCCGGCTGAACGGGCGCTCCTCCTCGTTGGACGTCACGATGTACTGCCGCAGCTCCGGCCCGATCGTCTCCAACAGGTACCGGGCGTGCCCGATCACCGGGAAGTTCCGCAGCAGTGCGTGCCGCTTCTGGACAAGGTCGCGGGCTGCCACCAGCGCCACTGCTGTTGCGGCGACGGCGCCGATCCTCCGGGCCTGCATGAACGTTCCTCCTCCAGGCACGACTCCATCGCCACGCGGTGGAGCCCGCTTGTGTCGCATCGGGCGCCCGACGGCGCACACAGTCAAGGCCGCGCCAGCGCCATCGAAGAAAGGCGAACCGACTCTAGAAGGCCACACGAATATGCACAGCGACGGCGATCACACCACCAAATGACCGGGCCCAGGCCTCGCCCGCACACCAGCGCCGGACATCCACCTGTTGTTCAAGCTCGCCGGTTCCCCTGACCTGCTGATCTTGGTTCGTTCCTGAGACAGCAGGACGGCCGTTCTTCACGCTTCGAGGTGTCGAGCAACGTCGCGTGAAAGAACGAGCAACGGAAGCCTTTCGGCGAGCGAGGCGGGGGCCTTTCCATTACGGGTTTCGTGTCAGTGGCTGCCCGCCTCGTGGGCGCGTGCCAGGCGTGGGGGCACGCCGGCCGAGACGGTGCAGTCAGGACTGCGGCGGGTCGCCCGCGCGCCCCCACCGGGTGGCCGAGTACAGGTCTCGCACGGGTAAGGGGTACCGGACGGCTTTCATGGGCTCGGTCTGCGCGTCGCGATGCGCCTCGGTCAGGACCGGAGGCTCTTCGCCATGGCAGCCTGGCGGGGTCCCGAGTTAGGGCTCCACCCCTCGCCAGTCCGTCACAGGCCCGGGGTTTGTGTGGTCCGCAGGGGTGACCCAGAAGGCTTTGCCCAGTTCAGCGCTAAAGTGGGCGCCTGTCCGGCCGTCCCCGGAGGAGCGCCCGGTCAGACGCCGGCCTATCCACGGCAGCAGGTGCTCCCGGGCGAACCGCACGTCCGCGATCCGGCGTGTCACCCAGTCCGGCGGCGCCGTGGCCGGCATCGGCACATGCCACTCGGTGTCCTCCGGCTCGTACCCGAGCGTCTGCCAGACGGCCTCGGCGACCCGGCGATGCCCCTCCGCCGTCAGATGGAGCCGGTCCACGTCCCACAGCCGGGGGTCGCCCAGCGCGGGCGCCCCGTACAGGTCGACGACGACCGCGCCGTGCCTGCCGGCCAGCTCCTCCACGCAGGCGAACAGCTCCTCCATGCGCGGCCGGAACCGCTCCAGAACCGGGCCCTGGCGGCCGGGGCTGCGCATCAGCACGAGTTCCTTGCAGGACGGTGCGAGGCGTTCCACGGCCTCGGTCAGCAGGTCCTTGACCCGGCCCATGTCGCACTTGGGGCGCAGGGTGTCGTTGAGCCCGCCGACCAGTGTGATCACGTCGGCGTTCATGGCCGCCGCCGCGTCCACCTGCTCGTCGACGATCTGTCCGATCAGCTTCCCGCGCACGGCCAGGTTGGCGTACCGGAAGCCCTGCGTGCGCTCGGCCATCCGCGCGGCGAGCAGGTCGGCCCAGCCCCGGTAGGAGCCGTCGGGCAGCAGGTCCGACATGCCCTCGGTGAAGGAGTCACCGACCGCGACCAGGCTGCTGTAAGGGGGAGGTGTGGGATTCGTCTGCATGGCGTGAGCGATGGTATCCCGGCTCCATACCCGCTGGTCGGTCACCCCGGAAACGCCCGGCACCGGCCCCCGGGTTCGGCCGGTCGCCCGGGATTCCCCCCGTGCCCGGCCTCACCGCCCTGTTGGTCGTCCGGGATTCCCCGTGCCCGGTCTCCGCGTCCGGTTGAGGAGTACGTGCTGACGCCGGCCCGGGCGGCCGACGTCCCGGACGCGGAGGCGGTTCCGCTGCCGGACACGGCCCCCGCCGGTCCGCCGAATCCGCCGGAGGCTCACGCAGGCTGTCCGAACAGCTGTCGCAGCACGTCCTCCATGGTCACCAGGCCGGCCAGCCGGCCGTCGTCGCCGAGGACCGCCGCGAGATGGGTGCGGCTGCCGCGCATCGCGGTGAGCACGTCGTCCAGCGGGGTCCGCTCCCGTACGCGCGCGATGGGCCGCATGTCCCGCAGCCGGAACGGCACGTCCCGCGGCGAGGCGTCCAGCGCGTCCTTGACGTGCAGATACCCCACGATCCGGCGGCCCACGTCGACCACCGGGAACCGCGAGAAGCCCGAGTCGGCCGACAGCCGCTCCAGCTGCTCCGGGGTGACGCCCATGTGCGCGTACACCACCCGCTTCAGCGGCACCACGACATCCCGCACCGGCCGGCTGCCCAGCTCGAGGGCATCGTGCAGCCGCTCCTGGGCCCGGTCGTCGATCAGGCCCGCCTGGCTGGCGTCCTTGACGATCTCGGCGAGTTCGGCGTCCGTGAAGGTGGCCGCGACCTCGTCCTTCGCCTCTACCCTGAGCAGCTTCAGCAGGCCGTTCGCGAAGGCGTTGACCGTGAAGATCACCGGGCGCAGCGCCCGGGACAGCGTGACCAGCGGCGGGCCGAGCAGCAGCGCGCTGCGCACCGGTTCGGCGAGCGCGATGTTCTTCGGGACCATCTCGCCCATCAGCATGTGCAGATACGTCGCCAGGGCCAGCGCGATCACGAAGGACACCGCGTGACCCGCGCTGACGGGCACACCGAGGGCGTGGAACACCGGCTCCAGCAGATGTGCGATCGCCGGCTCGGCGACCACACCCAGGACCAGCGTGCACAGCGTGATGCCGAGCTGGGCGGCGGCAAGGAGCGCGGAGACGTGCTCCAGACCCCACAGCACGCTCTTCGCGCGCCGGTCGCCCTCCTGGGCGAGCGGCTCGACCTGCGAGCGGCGCACGGAGATCAGCGCGAACTCGGCGCCGACGAAGAAGGCGTTGACGACGAGGGTCGCCAGACCGATCAGCAGCTGTACGGCGGTCATCGCGCCCCCTCCGCGGTCTCGTGGGCCTGCTCGTCGTCCAGTGGCGCGTGCAGCAGCACCCGCGCCGCCCGGCGGCCCGTGGCGTCCACCACGTCCAGCCGCCAGCCCGCGACCTGGACCGTGTCCCCGGTCACCGGTATCCGGCCCAGCAGGGTCGCGACCAGGCCCGCCAGGGTCTCGTACGGCCCCTCGGGCATCCGCAGCCCCACGCGTGCGAGCTGGTCGGTGCGGGCATAGCCGTCGGCCGAGTACAGGGCGCGGCCCTGCTCGTCCGCGCCGGCGGGGGCGAGGTCGGGCGTCTCGTGCGGGTCGTGTTCGTCCCGTACCTCGCCGACGACCTCCTCGACGATGTCCTCCAGGGTCGCCACGCCGGCCGTACCGCCGTACTCGTCGATGACGACGGCCATGGTGCGTTTGCCGCCGAGCCGGTCCAGCAGCCGGTCGACGGTCAGGGACTCGGGGACCATCAGTGGTTCGCGCATCACCTGGGAGACGCGGCGGTGGCGGCGCTGCTCGGCCGGCACGGCCAGGACGTCCTTGATGTGGGCGACGCCGACGACCGAGTCCAGGCTGCCCCGGTACACCGGGAACCGGGACAGACCGGTGGCCCGGGTCGCGTTCGCCACGTCCGCGCAGGTCGCCTGGGCTTCGAGGGCGATGACCTGGACGCGCGGGGTCATCACGTTCTCCGCCGTCAGGTCGGCCAGGTTCAGCGTCCGCACGAACAGTTCGGCGGTGTCCGGCTCCAGTGCGCCCTGCTTGGCGGAGTGCCGGGCGAGCGCCGCCAGCTCCTGCGGGCCGCGCGCCGAGGCCAGTTCCTCGGCGGGCTCGATGCCGAACCGGCGCACGACACGGTTGGCCGTGTTGTTCAGGTGCGTGATGAAGGGCCGGAAGACCGCGCTGAACCAGCGCTGCGGGTTGCCGACCCGCTTGGCCATGGTCAGCGGCGCGGAGATCGCCCAGTTCTTCGGCACCAGCTCGCCGACGACCATCAGGAACACCGTCGACAGAGCCGTACCGAGCACCAGCGCCACCGAACTCGCCGTACCGGCGGAGAGGCCCATCGCCCGGAACGGGCCGGCCAGCAGTTTGGCGATCGACGGCTCGGCGAGCATACCGACGACCAGGTTGGTGACGGTGATGCCCAGCTGGGCGCCGGAGAGCTGGAAGGTCAGGTTCCGTGCGGCCTTCAGGGCACCCGGGGCGCCGCGCTCGCCGCGCTCGGCGGCCCGCTCCAGCTCGCCGCGCTCCACCGTGGTCAGCGAGAACTCCGCCGCCACGAAGGCGCCGCAGGCCAGTGACAGCAGGATGGCCACCAGAAGGAGCAGCACTTCGGTCATCGGGTCACCCCCGTCCCATGATCGGACAGGGCGCGACGGGATGCGCGGTGGCGCGGACCGGGAGGCTCGCCCATGGGCGGACGCTCACTACCTTTCATAGAGGGCCGAGTGCTCCCTCCATGGTAAAGGATGGGCAAAGAGAGTTCGGTGCCTCAGTCGGTGAGCGGCTTCACCCAGCGGCGCCAGTGCTCCTGGGGGCCGTAACCGGCGGCGCCCCAGGCGTGGTGCGCGGTCTCGTTGCGGACCAGCACCATCGCGTCCGCGCGCCGCCCGCCGAGCCGTACGAACCGCTCCTCGGCCGCGGCCAGCAGCGCCGAGGCGATGCCCTGCCGGCGCCACTCCGGATGCACCGCGAGCCGGTACAGATGACAGCGCCAGCCGTCGAAGCCGGCGATCACCGTGCCCACCAACTCGCCGCCCAGCTCGGCGAGGATCAGCGCCTCGGGGTCGCGGGCCACCAGCCGCTCCACCCCGTCCCGGTCGTCGCTGATGCTGGTGCCCTCGGCGGCCGTCTTCCAGAAGGCGAGCACGGCGTCGAGATCGTCATGAAGAGCAGGACGTGTCCGCAGGTCGGTCATGTGCTGATCGCATCACGGGAGATCGGTCCGGCGCGGGGATTTCCATCATGCGGACTCCTCGCGCAGCCGTTCCATCACCGGTGCGAAGGCCTCCATGTACGGCTCCAGCACGGTCAGATAGGAGAAGCCGAACCGCTCGCGCTGCGCCCGCACCCGCGCCACGAGTTCCTCCAGCGGGCCGGCCAGCACGATGGGCAGGGCGAGTGCGGCGTCCAGGGTCAGCTGCGGCTGCCGTTCCAGCAGCGGCTTCAGCACGGGCTGCGGATCGTCGGTGACCGCCACGAGCTGGATGAGCAGATTCAGCTCCGCCGGTTCCGCCCGGCCCGCCGCAAGCCGCTGGTAGCGCGCCACCCGCTCGTCCAGCTCTTCGGCGGTGAGCGGTTCCAGCGATCCCGGGGCGGAGCCCGGCCGGGCTCCGGTGAAGGCCGCGATGTCCGCGTGCTCGGCGGTCAGCCGCAGCATCCGGTCGCCGTTGGCACCGATCAGCAGCGGCACCCGGGACCGGGGGAGTTCGCCGGAGGCCAGCAGCCGGCCGAGTTCCGCCACGGTGTGCCGGAGGTGGTCCACGCGCTCGCCCGGTGAGCCGTACGGCAGCCCCGCCGTCTCGTGTTCGGCCGGCACATACCCGGTGCCCAGTCCGAGTTCGAGGCGCCCGCCGGTGAGCGCGTCCGTGGTCGCCACCTCGCGGGCCAGCAGGGCCGGGTTGTAGAACCCCGCGTTGAGCACGAACGTGCCGAGCCGGGGCCTGCGCGTCGCCTCTGCCGCCGCGACCAGGGCCGGGAACGGAGCGGGCATCCCGAGGTGATCGGGGACGAGGATCACGTCGTAGCCCAGCTCCTCGGCGCGCCGGCACTTCGCGCGCCACTCGGCGGCGGGCGCGGGCGTGAGCAGATTGACCCCGAAGCGGAACGGACGGGACATCAACTCTCCCCGCCGGCGGGTGGCTTGGGCTACCCCCGCGATTCCATCACTCGTGGGCGATCGCCGCCAGCACGTTCAATCGCGACGCGCGCAGCGCAGGCAGCAGGGCCGCCACCACACCCACCACCGCCGAGCCGATCACGACGGCGACGATCGTGCTCCAGGGGAACGCCAGCGCCGTCAGCCCGCGCAGGGCCAGCACCTGCTGCATGCACACGCCCCACACGAGCCCCAGCGCCAGCCCGAGGACCGCGCCGAACACCGCGATCACCACCGACTCCAGCCGGATCATCCGGCGCAACTGCCGCCGCCCCAGCCCGATCGCCCGCAACAGCCCGATCTCCCGGGTGCGCTCCACCACCGACAGCGCGAGGGTGTTGACCACACCGAGCACGGCGATGACGATCGCCAGCCCGAGCAGCGCGTACACCAGGTAGAGCAGGACCGCGATCTGGTCGTGGACGAGCTGCTTGTAGTCGGTCTGGTTGCGCACCTGGACCTGCGGGAACTGCTTCAGCGCCTGTTCCAGCCGGGGGCGCAGGTCCTGGGGTTCGGTGCCCTTGGCCGCGTTGACGTAGAGCGCGGAGTCCTGCGCGTCCGGCGCGTACCTCTCCAGGGTGGCGAGGCCGAAGTAGAGGCCGCCCTGGGCGCCGAAACCGTCGGCCGTCTCCTGTTTGGTGAGTGCGGAGACGGTCAGCCCGGTGTGCCGCCCGCCTGGGAAGTCGACCGGGAGGACGCTGCCGAGGCGCACCCCGTGGTCCCGGGCGAAGTCGGCGTCCATGGCGAGGTGCCCGTCCGCCAGGGCGGCCCGTGAACCGCCCTGTGCGTAGGTGATGTGCACGACGTCGTCGAGCCGGGAGTCGTACGCGGCGGCGGCCGTCGTGACCCGGTCGCCGTTCGGCAGCCGTACGGCGACCTGGGTGAGCCGCTGCTGTACGACGAGCCCGACGCCGCGGGTGTGGGCCACGGTGTCCCGCACCTGCTTGGTGAACGGGGTGAAGTTGGAGTTCTGCACGATGAAGTCGGCGCCGAGCGTCCTGTCGATCTGCCGGTCGAAGGACGCGGACATCGAGGCGCTCGCCACCGACATCCCGCCGACCAGGGCCAGGCCCACCATGAGCGCCGCGGCGGTGGCGCCCGTACGACGCGGGTTGCGCAGGGCGTTGCGCTGGCTCATCAGGCCGACCGGGCCGAACAGCGCGGGGAAGGCCGCGCCCAGCACCCGGATCACCGGCCGCACCAGCAGCGGACCGGCGACGACGGTCGCGATCAGGGTCAGGGCCACGCCGAGACCGAGCAGCGAGGCCGCCTGCGCGGTCTTCGTGGCCGCCGCACACCCGGCCAGCGCCGCCGCGCCGACCGCCCCGATCACCGCACCGACGACCGCCCGCGTCCGCAACGGCTTGCCCACACCCGCGACTTCGGCGTCCGCCAGCGCCGCCATCGGCGAGACGGCCGCCGCACGCCGCGCGGGCAGATAGGCGGCCACGAACGTGACGCCGAGACCGACGACGTACGCCGCGACGGGCGTGCCCCAGCCGATGACCATCTCCGTGGCCTTCAGGTTCATCCCGAACGCGCTCATCAGCCGGATCAGTCCCAGTGCCAGTCCGATCCCGGCCGCGAGGCCGAGCGTGGAACCGACCAGCCCGAGCAGCAGCGCCTCCGTGAGCACCGAGCGCCGCACCTGGCGCCGGTCCGCGCCGAGGGCCCGCAGCAGGCCCAGTTCGCGGGTGCGCTGGGCGATCAGCATGGAGAAGGTGTTGACGATGAGGAACACGCCGACGAGCAGGGCGACACCGGCGAAGCCCAGCATCACGTACTTGATGACGTCGAGGAACGTGCCGAGGCTGGCCGCCGCCGACTTGGCCTGCTCGTTCGCGGTCTTGAGGTCGTACGTGCCGGTGCCGATCGCCCGTCCGACCCGCTGCTTGAGCTCCGGGTCGGACACCCCCTTGGCCGCGTCCACCGCGATGCTGGTCGCCCGGGCGGGGGAACCGAGCAGTTCGCGGCCCGCCACCGCCGGGTCCAGGAAGACCAGGGCCGCGCCGGGGTTGGTGGTGGTGAACGTGGCGATGCCGACGACCCGCACCCGGAACATGCCCGGCTGTGCCTGCACGGTCAGCGTGTCGCCGATGCCCACGTGCTTCTTGTGCGCCGTGTCGGCGTCCAGCAGCGCCTCACCCGCCCCGCGCGGGGCATGGCCGGAGGTGAGCTTCACAGGACTGCGGTGGGTGACGTACCAGCCCATCGCGATGGTCGGGGCGCCGGTGGTCGGGCCGACGGACTTGTTGTGGCCGTCGACCACGACGGCGTTCTGCACCGACACCTCGGCGCGTGCCGCCGCGACCCCGTCGACCCGCGCCACGCGGTCCCGCAGCGCGGCAGGCAGCGTCTGCACCGAACCGCTCACCCGGGCCGACCTGAGATCCAGCTGTTTCGGCTGGACCGTCACATCGGCGGCGGTGGAGGCGAACAGCCGGTCGAACGTACGCGTGACGGTGTCGGAGAAGATCAGACTGCCCGCGACGAACGCCACGGACAGGATCACGGCCAGCGCGGACAGCGCGAGCCGCCCCTTGTGCGCGAGGAAACTCCTCAGGGTCGCCTTGAGCACCCGGTCAGTCCTCTCGGACGGTGTCGTCGTCGCCGTCGCCGAGCCGCTCCCGGACCACGTCGAACCGCTTCATGCGTTCGAGTACGGCGTCCGCCGTCGGCCGTTCCATGTCGTCCACGATGCGTCCGTCGGCCAGGAACAGCACCAGGTCGGAGTGGGCGGCGGCGCCGGGGTCGTGGGTGACCATGACGACCGTCTGCCCGAGATCGTCCACCGCGCCGCGCAGAAAGCCCAGCACCTCGAGCCCGGCCCGCGAGTCGAGGTTGCCGGTCGGCTCGTCGGCGAAGATCAGCTCCGGCCGGGAGGCCAGCGCCCGCGCACACGCGACGCGTTGCTGCTGACCGCCGGAGAGCTGGGCGGGCCGGTGCGTGAGGCGGTCGCGCAGCCCGAGTGTGTCGATGACCTGGTCCAGCCACCGCGGGTCGGGCTTCCGGCCCGCGATGTCCATGGGCAGGGTGATGTTCTCGGCGGCGGTCAGCGTCGGAATGAGGTTGAACGACTGGAACATGAATCCGATCCGGTCCCGTCTGAGCTGGGTCAGCTCCCGGTCCCGCAGCCCGGTGATCTCGGTGCCGCCGAGCCACACCTGACCCGCCGACACCGTGTCGAGCCCCGCCAGACAGTGCATCAGCGTGGACTTCCCGGACCCCGAGGGCCCCATCACGGCGGTGAAACGGCCGCGCGCGATGTCCACGTCCACCGAGTCCAGGGCGATGACGGCCGTCTCGCCGGAGCCGTAGGCCTTGGTCAGCCCGCGGGCGCGGGCCGCGACGGCGCCGTCCGGCGCGTGCTGCGCAGCAGGTGTGGGTGTGGACAAGACCGCCTCCCGGTCGCCTGAACCGCCCGTCCCGGGCGAGCGTAGGCGACAAGCCGACCCGGCGCACCGGTTCCGCACGCCCTTGCTTTGCTAGCATCCCGGCGCTAGCGTCGAAGCATGGCGAAGACCCAGCTGAACGTGCGCGTGGACGAGGGCACCGCCCGCGCGGCCCGCGAACGCGCCCTGGCCCGCGGTATCAGCGTCAACCGCTACATCGAAGAGCTGGTCAGACAGGACACCGGGGAGGCCGGCCGTACGTTCGTCGAGGCCGCCGCCGACTTCATGAAGCAGTACGAGTCCGTGTTCGCCGAGGAGTTCACCGAGACCCGCGGCACCGGCGTCGGGGACGGCCGCTGATCCCTTGAACGAACTCAGCATCGACCTCGCCTGGCTGCTCATGCTCGCCGAACAGCGCACCCCCGGGGACCCGCAGGTCGCCGACTGGGGCGCGCTCATCGCCGCTGTCGCGCGGCACCGCGCCGACATATTCGGCGTGCCCGTCTACGACGACCCGCACGCCCGTGCCGCCTCCCTGCTCCAGCTGCTGATCCACGTGCCGGCGCTGGAACGCTCCAACGCGCTGTTCGCCTCGGCGGTCGCCTATGCGTACCTGGTCGCCAGCGGGGTGAAGGTGGTCACCACGGCCGAGCAGGTGCGGGACCTCGCCCGACTGGTGAAGGAGGGCGCGGCCGGCGTCGACGACATCGCGCGCGAGCTGCGCGGCTGGAGCCTGTGAGGCCGGTCAGCGCGTATCGGGCTCGTCCGGCCGCCAGGCGACGCCGAGCGCGCAGTACGACGACGGCAGTGCCGGACCCTTCTCCGGCATCGTCACCCGACGCTGCGGGCCGAGCGTGAACCCGGCCTCGCGCAGCGCGGCCACCGGCCGCCGGGACAGATGGCAGCCACCGGTCAGCGCCGGCCACAGGGTCCGGTCCAGCGTGCGCTGGCTCAGTCGCATCACCCGGCCGCCGCCCTGGCCGTGCTCGAAGAACCGGACCTGGCCGCCCGGCTTGAGCACGCGCCGTACCTCGCTCAGCGCCCGTGGCACGTCCCGCACGCTGCACAGGACCAGCGACAGCACGGCCGCGTCGAAGGCTTCGCTCTTGACCGGCAGCGCCTCCGCCGCGCCCGGCACCACGTCGACCGGAATCTCGGCACGCAGGGCCGATTCCAGTGCCAACTGCCTGAGCAGCGGCTCCGGTTCGATCGCGACGACCTCGGCGACGGTACCGGGGTAGTGCGCGAAGTTCAGTCCATTGCCCGCGCCGATCTCGATCACCCGCCCGGACAGCCCGGCGAGCAGCCGCTCCCGTATCCCGGCCATGCCCAGCCGGGTCTCGGCGCTCACGCTGAAGCGGGCGTAGTAACGGGCGAACAGGGGATGGTGGACGGGACTCCGCGTCAGGGTGTCGGAGCCGGAGGACAGCAGCCGCATGGCGACCTCCCGGAACTGGACGACCTAGGAGGAGCTTCCCCCGTACGACGCCTGTCGCACCCTCGGCGACAGCCCACACCACGGGGCTCCGCCCCGAACTCCGCCAGGGTTCCGCCCCTGCCCCTCCCTCGCCCAGCCCGGCTGCGGCGCTTCCCGCACCCGGTCCCACCCCTGAACGTCAGCCCGACTGCGGTGTCTCCCGGACCCGGGCCCATCCGCGTACGTCAGTCCGGCCGCGGTGCTACCCGGGCCCACCCCCGTTGATGAGCCCGGCTGCGGTGCCTCCCAGCCCCGGGTCCACCCCCGGACGTCACCCCGGCTGCGGTCCCTCCCGGACCTGGAACGCCTCCCTGTCCCAGGTCCCGTCCAGGCGGGGTGCCAGCCACGTCGGTGCCGTCTTGCGGAAGTCGGCCGGTGGCAGGGCGCCCGCTCCGGAGGGGATTGCGCCGAGGAGGGGGGCTTCCGCGACCTCCGGGAGGTCGGCCACGTTGCAGCGGGACGCGAGGTCGGGGGAGTCGGGCCAGCTGCCGATCACCACGCCGGCCAACTCCAGGTCCCGGCGCCGTACTTCGAGCGCCGTCAGCTCGGTGGTGTTGAGGGTGCCCAGACCCGCGTGGGCGACCACCAGCACCGGTGCGCCGAGCAACCCGGCCGCGTCGGCCAGGGTGCCGCCGGCCGCGTCGAAGCGGACGAGCAGTCCGCCCGCCCCCTCGACCAGCACCAGATCGTGCTCGGCGGCCAGCTTGGCCGCCCGGTCGGCCACCTCGCGCGGGCTGACGGGAGCCATGCCCGCCCGTCGGGCCGCCGTGCCCGGCGCCAACGGCTCGGGGTAGCGGGCCAGTTCGGCGGTCGTGACCGGGCCTGCCAGCCGCGCGACCTCATCGGCGTCCCCGCGCTCGTCCGGCCGTAGGCCCGTCTGCGCGGCCTTCAGCACGGCCACCGAGCGCCCGGCCGCGAGCGCCGTGGCGGCGACGGCGGCGGTGGTGACGGTCTTGCCGACCTCCGTGCCCGTGCCCGTGATCACCAGTACCGGCATGTCATCCCTCCCGCGCCGCGGCGCACACCGCGCGTGCGATCCTCGCCACGTCCTCGTTCGAGGTGATGTACGGCGGCATCGTGTAGATCAGGTCGCGGAAGGGGCGCAGCCAGACACCCTCCCGGACGGCGGCCGCGGTCGCCGCGGCCATGTCCACCTCGTGGTCGAGCTGGACGACGCCGATCGCCCCGAGGACGCGGACATCGCGGACGCCCGCCAGCTCACGAGCGGGCGTGAGGCCTTCCCACAGGCCCGCCTCGATCCGTTTGACCTCCGCCCGCCAGTCCTGTGCCAGGAGCAGTTCGATGGAGGCGCAGGCCACGGCCGCGGCCAGCGGGTTGCCCATGAACGTCGGGCCGTGCGCCAGCACGGGCACCTCGCCCCGCGAGATGCCGTCGGCGATCCGCGGGGTGCACAGCGTGGCCGCCAGCGTCAGATAGCCGCCGGTCAGCGCCTTGCCCACGCACATGACATCCGGGGTGACGCCCGCGTGCTCCGCCGCGAACAGCGCGCCGGTACGGCCGAAGCCGGTGGCGATCTCGTCGAACACCAGCAGGACGTCGTGTGCGTCGCACGCCTCGCGCAGCACCCGCAGATAGGCGGGGGAGTGGAAGCGCATGCCGCCCGCGCCCTGCACGACCGGCTCCACGATCACCGCGGCCAGCTCGTCCGCGTGCCGGGCGATCAGTTCGCGCAGATGGACTGCGTACGACTCCTCGTACTCCGCCGGCGGTGCGTCCGCGAAGATCTGGCGCGGCAGCACACCCGACCAGAGCGCGTGCATCCCGCCCTCCGGGTCGCACACCGACATCGGGTTCCAGGTGTCGCCGTGGTAGCCGCCCCGCCAGGTCAGCAGCCGCTGCTTGCCGGGCCGGCCGAGCGAGCGCCAGTACTGCAGGCACATCTTCACCGCGACCTCGACCGACACCGAGCCGGAGTCGGCGAGGAAGACGTGTTCCAGGCCATCAGGTGACATGTCGACAAGGTGCTTCGCCAGCCGTACCGCCGGCTCGTGCGTCAGCCCGCCGAACATCACATGGCTCATCCGGCCGAGCTGGTCGTGCGCCGCCTCGTTGAGGACCGGGTGGTTGTAGCCGTGGATCGCCGACCACCACGACGACATGCCGTCCACCAACTCGCCCGAGCCGTCGGCCGGCCGCAGCCGGACCCCGCTCGCCGACTCCACGACGAGCGGTTCGACACGGCCGGGCATCGGACCGTACGGATGCCACACATGCCGTCGGTCCAGCTCCAGCAGCTCGGGCACGGTCAGGTCGGTCAGGTCGGGCAGATCAGACATTGGGCGCGAGGTCCGTTCCGGCGCCACGGCGGCGCACGGCGACGAGGTCGGTGCGCGCCTCCTGCGCGGTCGGCGCGGCCGCCGTACCGCACGCGTCGCCGCTCTCGTGCGAGCCGCAGCCCTCGTGCGAGCCGCACACCGAGCCGCAGCCGGACCCGGCCTCGACCCGGTGCTCGGGCAGTGTCACCTCGCCGGCGCCCTCCACCTCGAACCCGGCGTCCGCGATCATCTCCAGGTCGGCCTTGCCGGCCTGGCCCTCGCTGGTCAGGTAGTCGCCGAGGAAGATGGAGTTGGCCAGGTGCAGCGCGAGCGGCTGCATCGAGCGCAGATGGACCTCGCGGCCGCCCGCGATCCGGACCTCCACGTCCGGGCAGACGAACCGGACCATCGCGAGGATCCGCAGACAGCGCTGCGGGGTGAGGTTCCACTCCTTGGCCAGCGGGGTGCCCTCGAACGGGATGAGGAAGTTCACCGGCACCGAGTCCGGATCCAGTTCGCGCAGCGAGAAGACCACGTCGACCAGGTCCTCGTCGCTCTCGCCCATGCCCGCGATCAGACCGGAGCAGGCGGACAGACCGGCCGCGTGCGCCTTCTGCACCGTGTCCACCCGGTCGGCGTACGTGTGCGTGGTCGTGATGTCCGCGTAGGTCCCCTCGGACGTGTTGAGATTGTGGTTGTAGGCGTCCGCGCCCGCCTCGCGCAGCCGCTCGGCCTGTCCGTCGGAGAGCAGACCGAGGCAGGCGCACACCTCGACGTGCTCGTTCTGCTCCTTGATGGTCCGGATGGTCTCCGAGACCCGGTCCACGTCACGGTCCGTCGGGCCGCGCCCGCTGGCCACCAGACAGACCCGCTTGGCGCCTCCCGCGAGGCCCGCGGCGGCCGCCTGAGAGGCCTCGTCGGGCTTGAGCCAGGTGTACTTCAGGATGTCGGCCTTGGAGCCGAGCCGCTGGGAGCAGTAGGAGCAGTCCTCCGGACACAGGCCCGACTTGAGGTTCACCAGATAGTTGAGTTTCACCCGTCGCCCGAACCAGTGCCGGCGCACCTTTCCGGCCGCGGCCACCACATCGAGTACGTCGTCGTCGGAGGTGGCCAGAACGGCGAGCGCTTCCTCGCGGGTCGGCAGCTCGCGCCGAAGCCCCTTGTCCACCAGCGTGTTCAGCAGGTCCATGAGGCCTGATCCTGTCCTACGGGACCGCCTGGGGCCAAGGAGAGTTTGCACAACGGAGACGGTTCACCGTGTGGGTATTGCCACACCCTGGGCGGCTGCTCGTGCCGCTAGGGTCTGTCCGCTACCTACAAAAGCCCCGGAGGACCCATGGCGTTCGGCTGGATCGACGAGCAGGCCGAGGCGCGCCGCCGCGCCGGACTCGTCCGCACCCTGCGTCCGCGCCCCGCCGACTCGCCCCTGCTGGACCTGGCGAGCAACGACTACCTCGGCCTCGCACACCACCCCGAGGTCACCGCAGGGGCCGCCCGGGCGGCCCGGACCTGGGGCGGCGGGTCCACCGGCTCCCGGCTCGTCACCGGCACCACCGAGCTGCACACCGAGCTGGAGCGCGAGCTGGCCGAATTCTGCGGTTTCGAGGCGGCGCTCGTCTTCTCCTCCGGGTACGCCGCCAACCTGGCCGCGGTCACCGCGCTCGGGCCGCACGGCTCGCTGATCGTCTCCGACGCCGGCAACCACGCCTCCCTCATCGACGGCTGCCGGCTCGCCCGGGGCGAGCGGCAGGTCGTCGGACACGCCGACCCCGAAGCGGTGCGCAAGGCGCTGGCCACTCATCAGGGGCCGGCGATCGTCGTGTCCGACACCGTGTTCTCGGTGGACGGCGACCGGGCGCCGCTGGCCGAGCTGGCGCAGGCGTGCCGGGAGCACGGGGCGGGACTGGTCGTGGACGACGCGCACGGGCTCGGGGTGCTGGGCGACGGCGGCCGGGGCGCGCCGTATGCGGCCGGTCTCGCGGGCGCCGCGGACGTGGTGGTCACGGCCACCCTGTCCAAGTCGCTGGGCAGCCAGGGCGGAGTGGTGCTCGGCCCGGCGCGGGTGATCGACCATCTGGTCAACGCCGCCCGGACCTTCATCTTCGACACGGGCCTGGCCCCGGCGGCGGCCGGTGCGGCGCTCGCCGCACTGCGGCTGCTCGTCCGCGAACCGGAGCGCGCGGCGCGCGCCCGTGCGGTGGCCGCGGAACTGCACGCACGGCTGACGGCCGCGGGTCTGGAAGCGGTGCGTCCGGACGCCGCGGTGGTCTCCGTACGGGCTCCGTCCCCGGAGCAGGCGGTGCGCTGGGCGGCCGACTGCCGTACCGCGGGGCTGGCCGTGGGCTGCTTCCGTCCTCCTTCCGTGCCCGACGGCATCTCGCGGCTGCGGCTGACCGCCCGCGCGGACCTGTCCGGGGCCGAGATCGAACGCGCTGTACGGGTGATCGGCGAAACGCGACCATGAGTCGGCGTGACACGGCCGTGCTTCGCGCGAGTCGTCCTCGCGTCGGGGTCGTCTACGGGTCGGGGTCGTCTTCGGACCGGGGTCGTCTTCGGACCGGGGTCGTCTTCGGGTCAGAGGGCGGTGAGGAAACCGGCCCAGCTCTCGGCGGAGAAGAGCAGCGCGGGTCCGGCCGGGTTCTTGGAGTCGCGCACGGCGAGCAGTCCGGCCCCGGGGCCGGAGCGCGGCCGGGCCGTCTCCACGCAGTTGTTGGCTCCCGTGCTGTAGCTGCTGCGCAGCCAGCGCACGTCGTGCAGGTCGGTACTGGCAGGGACGTTCCGAGGCATGGCTGACATGGTGCCTCCTTACGCGCCGTCACCTATCCCGGCGATGTAATCCAACGTGTCCTCAGGGGAAAGGGCGTGCATCCGAAGGGTGTCGAAGGCCTCCGCATAGGCCATGAGGTCTTCTTTCCGCTCCAGGTAGAGGCTACTCGTCAACTGGTCGAGAACAACCACGTCCAGATCAGAAGTGCTCGGAAATGAGAAAATAACGAAAGCTCCGTTGACGCCGACATGCGCTCCGGCGCCGAACGGCAGCACCTGGAGCCGGACTTGGGGCAACCGGGCCGCCTGCATCAGCCGCCGAAGCTGCCGGGCCATCACCTCGGGGCCGCCGACCTCGCGCCGTAGTACCGATTCGTCCAGCACCGCGCTCAGCTCCAGCGGCGGGTCGGCGCGGAGCACGTCCTGCCTGGCCAGCCGTACCTCCACCAGCGCGTCCAGGCCTTCCTCGTCCAGGTCCGCGACGGCCGCCCGGGTCACCGCGCGGGCGTACTCGGGCGTCTGCAGCAGGCCGGGTACGACCGTGGTTTCCAGGGTGCGCATCGTGCTCGCCTGCGACTCCAGGCTGATGAAGTCCCGGTACGCGGGTGGGAGCACCCCGCGGTAGGCGTGCCACCAGCGGTGCCGGTCGCCCGTGTCCTCGGAGCCCGCCAGTATCAGCAGCAGCTCGCGCAGTTGCCCGTCCCGCACCTCGTAGGCGTCGAGCAGTAAGCGCACATCGGCTGGTTTCACACCACTGGCACCGGTCTCGATACGGCTGACCTTCGACTGGTGCCAGCCGACCAGCCGGGCCGCCTCACCGCTCGTGAGCCCAGCACCGGCGCGCAGCGTGCGCAGTTCGGCGCCCAGTTTGCGGCGGCGCACTGCCGGCCCGTTCTGCATGGGCTCCTCCTTACTCCTTCCGGGCCGCCCAAATACGGTTTCGCGTCGTAGAGTTCACCGCTTCGAGCGACAGATATATGCACTTCTTGGTGGATGGCTCCCCGTGACCGGCCCCGTGGTGGCAGGCTGACGAGCAAGCACCAGTCCGGGACCGTACTCGAACCATCCGGCTCCGTGTCGGACCGCGGTCCCGTGGGAAAGGGACGACGTCGCCATGGCAGACCATCTGGAAGCATCCGTCACTCTGCCGAGCGATCCCGCTTCGGTCTCCGCCGCCCGCACGTATGTCGTGGGCACGCTCGCGGAGTGGGGCCTGCCGTCGGACACCGACGCGGCTGACACCGTGCGGCTCATCGTCTCCGAACTCGCCACAAATGCCGTACAGCACACCTTCGGTCAATCACCCACCTTCACGGTTGACATCGCCCTGGACCGTGACGAACACCTTCGCATCGGTGTCACCGACAGTCATCCGCGCTTTCCGAAGAGACTGCCCGCCGCCGTCCAGCAGGACAACGGCCGCGGCATGGTCATCATCCGCTGGCTCACCGCGGAGTGCGGCGGCAAACTCCGCGTCCGCCCCACCCGAGAGGGCGGCAAGACGGTCTCCATCGAACTCCCCTGGATCATCCCGGCCGAGCCGGTCCCGGCGGGCCCACAGGAGCCGTAGCCCTCCGGGCGGGGGTGCCGTGAGGGGGGAACATGGGGTGACGAGGGGGCGGGGGCGAGGGGGCGCGGGGGCTGCGACGGGTGCAGGGCCTCGAGGCGGACCGCCTGGGTACATCACCGCGCCGGCCCCGGGCACGCCCGTGGGCTCCAGGCGGCACCGGGGTGGCGTTGACGGAGCTGGGAGCGGCCCTGCTGCTGGAGCCGCTCCCGCCCTGACGGCGGGTCAGCTGACCCGGCCGTACCAGACGCTCTTGGTCCAGAGCTTCTGGAGCCGTACCACGTCCCCGGTCCTCGGTGCGTGCCAGATCTTGCCGTGCCCGGCGTAGATGCCGACGTGGTAGACGTAGGAACCATAGTGGAAGAACACCAGGTCACCGGCCTGGCGACGGCCGGCGGAGATGTGGTGCGTCTTGTTGTACTGCTGGGCGGCGGTACGCGGCAGGGTCTTGCCCGCCTTCTTGAACGCATAGAGCGTCAGCCCCGAGCAGTCGAACCTGCGCGGCCCGGTGGCCCCGTACTGGTACGGGGCCCCCTCCTTGGAGGCCGCGACCTGCAGTGCTTTCGCCGCGAGAGTCGCGGCCGAGGCATCGGGGGCGAGGCCGGGGACCGCGATCGAGCCGCCGACGGCGGCGAGGGTGAGGGCCGAGGCCGTACCGGCCCGGGCCATGAGCGACGGGACACGATTGAGCGCAGTCATGCGCAACCCTTCGTCAGCCGCCTGTGAAGGATGACCTGTCGGATTCGGGCTGGCGAAGTTGCCCGGCCGCGTTGCCGCGGCTTCACCCCAAGGGCTGCCCGGAACCTCAGACCGTCTGCGACGAGCAGACGAACATCCGTACCGGCGACCCGTCTTGCTTGGGTCCTCCACTCCTGCCGATCCACTCCTGTCGACCGGTCGTCCGGGCGGCGGCAGGACTCGGCGTCCGCCCGGACCGCCCCGCCGCGGTGGCGGGGGCTTGTCGTCGGACGGGATCTTCGCTCACACCGGTCCGAAAATCCCAATGCATCCGTGGATTTGTGGCGTTACTCACCACTCACCCGTTCGGGTGGAGCGTGGGATGTTCGAGACATCGTCAGATCCCGTGCGTACCGCCCGACCTGGGGCTATGCGCTTTTCCGCGAGCCACGAACCGGCGTGGAACGCAAGTCGGGAGGCCCGGGGAACGATCCGGATATACACCGGTCGGCGGTCCGTCGTTCGGCCCGTTTCAAGTCCCGCCCGCGCGGCGCCGGTCGACGACCGGATCCCGTCCGGCTGGTCCGGCGTCCGGATCAGCCGACGCCGTCGGTCGGGAGCGCGACGCGCGCGGTACGGCGTTCACCGTCCAGCACCCGCAAAGCCCGTGCCAGCGTGTCCCCGTGCAGCTCCGCCTCGCCCCGCCGGTGCATCGACGCGAGGGCGTCACGCAGCTCTGCGGCCTTGCGTACCAGGGCCTGTGCGGCGCGCAGCCCGCGATAGGTGTCCCCGCCGTGCGCCGGGTTGACGCGGCCCAGCAGGTCGGCGGCTTCCAGGTAACGGTCGATCAGCTCTCCCTCGGCTCGCGTCAGTGCGGGCAGCGGCGGCAGGTCCGGCAGCATCGGCGGCTCACCTCGCGTCCGGTGCGCCGGGGGTGCGCCGCCGACTGGGCACGACGGCGTCCACCAGCCCGTAAGCCACCGCCGCGGGGGCGTCCAGGACCAGGTCCCGCTCCAGGTCGCGGTGTACCTCTTCGGCCGTGCGCCCGGTGTGCCGTACCAGGATCTCCTCCGTGAGCGCGCGGACCCGGGCCAACTCCTCGGCCTGGATGAGCAGGTCGCTGGGCTGGCCCTGCACCGGTTCGGCGAGCTGGGGCTGGGAGAGGACCATGCGGGCGCCGGGCAGGGTGAACCGCTTGCCCGGCGTGCCGGCCGCGAGCAGCAGGGCGGCGTGGGAGGCGGCCTGGCCCAGGCAGTACGTGGCCACGTCGCAACTGACGTAGCGCATCGTGTCGTAGACCGCCGTCAGCGCACTGGACGAACCGCCGGGCGAGTTGACGTACAGCGTGATGTCGCGGTCCGGGGCCGCGTGTTCGAGGTACATGAACTGCGCCATCACGTCGTTCGCGGCCACGTCGTCCAGCGCGGTCCCGAGGAAGACGATCCGGTCCTCGAACAACTTGCCGTAGGGATCGAGCGTGCGGGCGCCGCTGCTGGTGCGCTCGGTGAACTCGGGCAGGACATGACGGGCGAACGCTCGGGACATGGGACACCCCTTCTCATCGCACGGGCCTCCGACGCGGGCTCGGCTTCTGTAAAAAATGTACAGGACGTACGTGACGTAAGGTTGGGGTATGGCGTACGAGATTCCGGTGACACAAGCCAGGGCTGAGCTCGCCGACCTGATCAACCGCGTGGTGTACGGCGGTGAGCGCGTCGTCGTGACGCGGCACGGCAAGCCGCTGGTCGCGCTGGTGTCGGCCGCCGATCTGGAGCGGCTGGACGCCCTGGCGGAGCCGGCCGGGGAGCAGGTCGTCAGCTCGGTCTCGGGTGTCCGCGAGGTCGGTTCCGCCGCGCGCGAACAGCAGCGGTTCGGGATCGCCGCCGAACATCGTGGTCCCGGCACGGCCGCCGAGCACCGCGGCCCGGGCGGGTCCTGACCCGGGCGGGTATCGGGGACCCCATCGCACGGTCAGCTGTGGATCAAGGTCTGGTTAACGTCGCTGAAACTCCGGCGTTCTAGCCTGCCGATCCACGCCATCAGGGGTTTTTCTGCCCGGATTGAGGACGATCCGGGGATTTGTCTGCGTGTTACACCTATCCCCGTCGCGATGGCTGCGGAAACCGGACCCCGCACGGTCCGGAGCAAGGACTGTGAGGTGGGACGTGCAACTGACCCCGCACGAGCAAGAGAGGCTGCTGATCCATGTGGCAGCCGATGTGGCCGAGAAGCGCAGGGCCCGCGGGCTCAAGCTCAACCACCCGGAGGCGGTCGCCCTCATCACGTCGCACATCCTCGAAGGCGCGCGTGACGGCCGTACGGTCGCCGAACTCATGTCCTCCGGTCGCAAGCTCCTCACCAGGGACGACGTCATGGAGGGGGTCCCCGAGATGATCCATGACGTCCAGGTCGAGGCCACCTTCCCGGACGGCACCAAGCTCGTCACCGTCCACGACCCGATCATCTGAAGGGGCCCACGATGATTCCCGGAGAGATCCTGTTCGCGGACGACCCGGTCGTCTTCAACGAGGGCCGTGAGGTCACCCGACTCACCGTCCTCAACGCCGCCGACCGGCCGGTCCAGGTCGGCTCCCACTACCACTTCGCCGAGGCCAACCCCGGCCTGGAGTTCGACCGTGCCGCGGCCCGCGGCAAACGCCTGAACGTCTCCGCCGGCACCGCCGTGCGCTTCGAGCCGGGCATCCCCGTCGACGTCGAGCTCGTCCCCCTCGCCGGCGCCCGGATCGTGCCGGGGCTGCGCGGGGAGACCGGAGGTGCCCTCGATGCCTGAGATCTCGCGCGGCGCCTACGCCGACCTGTTCGGCCCCACCGCCGGTGACCGTATCCGGCTCGCCGACACCGACCTGCTGATCGAGATCGAGGAGGACCGCTGCGGCGGACCCGGCGGCTCCGGCGACGAGGCGGTGTTCGGCGGCGGCAAGGTCATCCGCGAGTCCATGGGCCAGTCCCGCGCCACCCGGGCCGACGGCACCCCCGACACCGTGATCACCGGCGCCGTCATCGTCGACCACTGGGGCATCGTCAAGGCGGACGTCGGCATCCGCGACGGCCGGATCGCCGCGATCGGCAAGGCGGGCAACCCGGACACCATGGACGGCGTCCACCCCGACCTGGTCGTCGGTCCCGAGACCGAGATCATCGCGGGCAACGGGCGGATCCTCACCGCCGGTGCCATCGACGCGCACGTCCACTTCATCTGCCCCCAGATCGCCGACGAGGCGCTGGCCTCCGGCATCACCACCCTGGTGGGCGGCGGCACCGGCCCCGCCGAGGGCTCCAAGGCCACCACCGTCACGCCCGGACCTTGGCACCTCGCCCGGATGTTCGAGGCGATGGAGGCCTACCCGGTCAACATCGGCTTCCTCGGCAAGGGCAACACCGTCTCGCACGAGGCGATGCTCTCCCAGATCCGGGGCGGCGCGGCCGGCCTGAAGCTGCACGAGGACTGGGGCTCGACCCCGGCCGTCATCGACGCCGCGCTGACCGTGGCGGACCGGACCGGCATTCAGGTCGCCATCCACACGGACACCCTGAACGAGGCCGGTTTCGTGGGCGACACCCTGGCCGCGATCGCGGGCCGGGGCATCCACTCGTACCACACCGAGGGCGCCGGCGGCGGGCACGCGCCCGACATCATGACCGTGGTCTCACAGCCCAACGTGCTGCCCAGCTCCACCAACCCGACCCGCCCCTACACCGTCAACACCGCCGAGGAACACCTCGACATGCTGATGGTGTGCCACCACCTCAACCCCACCGTCCCCGAGGACCTGGCGTTCGCCGAGTCCCGGATCCGGCCGTCCACCATCGGCGCGGAGGACGTCCTGCACGACCTCGGCGCGATCTCCATCATCTCCTCCGACTCCCAGGCCATGGGCCGGGTCGGCGAGGTCGTTCTGCGTACCTGGCAGACCGCCCATGTGATGAAGCGCAGGCGCGGGGCACTGCCCGGTGACGGTCGCGCGGACAACCACCGCGTGCGTCGATATGTCGCCAAGTACACGATCAACCCGGCCCTCGCCCAGGGCCTCGCCACCGAGATCGGTTCCGTGGAGACCGGCAAGCTCGCCGACCTCGTGCTGTGGGAGCCGGCGTTCTTCGGGGTCAAGCCGCAGCTCGTGCTCAAGGGCGGGCAGATCGCCTACGCGCAGATGGGTGACGCCAACGCGTCCATCCCCACCCCGCAGCCGATCCTGCCCCGCCCGATGTACGGCGCGATCGGCCGGGCTCCGGCCGCCAACTCGGTGAACTTCGTGGCCCCGTTGGCGATCGAGGACGGGCTGCCGGAGCGGCTCGGGCTCGGCAAGCGGTTCGTGGCGATCGCGTCCACGCGCGCGGTGACCAAGGCCGACATGCGCGAGAACGACGCCCGGCCCGATGTCCGGATCGACCCCGACAGCTTCGCCGTGCACATCGACGGCGAACTGGTGGAGGCCACCCCGGCGGCCGAACTGCCCATGGCCCAGCGCTACTTCCTCTTCTGATGGTGTCGTGATGTCACGGGCAGCACTTCTCGTCCTGGCTGACGGCCGTTTCCCCGCCGGAGGGCACGCGCACTCCGGCGGGGCGGAGGCCGCCGTCAAGGCGGGCCGGATCACCTCCGCCGCGGGCCTGGAGGACTTCTGCCGGGGCCGGCTGCACACCGCAGGGCTGGTCGCCGGTGCGCTTGCGGCCGCCGCCGTACTCGGCGCGGATCCCGGGGAGCTGGACGCGGCGGCGGACGCCCGGACACCGTCGCCCGCCCTGCGGACCGCCGCGCGAAGGCTCGGGCGGCAATTGATGCGGGCGGCACGGGCCAGCTGGCCGTCGGCCGAACTCGACGCGCTGGCCGGGCAGTTCCCGAAGGGCGCGCACCAGCCGGTGGTCCTCGGCGTTGCCGCGCGGTCGGCCGGGCTGGGGCCTGCCGACGCGGCGTACTGCGCGGCGTACGAGAGCGTGAGCGGGCCGGCGACGGCCACGGTACGGCTCTTGAGCCTCGACCCGTTCGATGCGACCGGTGTGCTGGCCCGGCTCGCGCCGGAGCTGGACCGCGTCGCGGACGCGGCGGTGGAGGCGGCGCGGAAGGTGTTCGACGAGGGCGCCGACGCGCTGCCGGCCGCGTCGGGTCCCTTGCTGGAGGTCGGTGCGGAATGGCACGCGGCCTGGCCGGTTCGGCTGTTCGCCTCCTGAGCCCGGCGCCGCACCCCACACAACGTGGCAGACATTGGAGCCGTACATGCACCTCGACCACACCCACTCCGGCCCCGCCGCCCTCGGTGCGGACGCGCGCCGTCCCGACGGTTCGCGCCGTGCCCTGCGCATCGGCCTCGGCGGGCCCGTCGGGTCCGGGAAGACCGCGACCGTCGCCGCGCTCTGCCGGGCCCTGCGCGACGAGCTGTCGCTGGCCGTCGTCACCAACGACATCTACACCCGTGAGGACGCCGAGTTCCTGCTCCGGGAGGCCGTGCTGCCGCCCGAGCGGATCACGGCCGTGGAGACGGGCGCCTGCCCGCACACCGCGATCCGCGACGACATCTCCGCCAACCTCGAAGCGGTGGAGGACCTGGAGGACGCGGTCGGCCCGCTGGACCTGATCCTCGTCGAGTCCGGCGGCGACAACCTCACCGCGACCTTCTCCAAGGGGCTCGTGGACGCGCAGATCTTCGTGATCGACGTGGCCGGCGGCGACGACATCCCGCGCAAGGGCGGCCCCGGTGTCACCACCGCGGACCTGCTCGTCGTCAACAAGACCGACCTCGCCCCGCACGTCGGCTCCGACCTCGCCCGGATGGCCGCCGACGCCAAGGTCCAGCGGGCCGAACTCCCCGTCGTGTTCCAGTCGTTGCGCGGCGATCGAGGCGTCGCCGAGGTGGCCGCCTGGGTGCGCGAGCGGCTCGCCGCGTGGACGGCGTGACGGCCACCGGGGTCCGGGCGGACGCGCGGATCGTGGCCCGCGCCGACGGCCGCGGCGGCACCGCGCTGCCCGTACTGGACAGCGACGGCCCGCTTGCCCTGCGCCGCACCCGGTCCAGCGGCCGCGAGGCGAGGGTCATGGTCGTCGGCGCGATGAGCGGCCCGCTCGGCGGCGACCGCTTCTCGCTCACGGCGAGCGTGGCGGAGGGCGCCCGGCTGCACGTCGGCTCGGCCGCCGCCACCCTCGCCCTCCCCGGCCAGGCCAAGGGCGGGGCCCGCTACGACGTACGGCTGGACGTGGCCGACGACGCCGAACTGCACTGGCTCCCCGAGCAGTTGATCTCGGCCCGCGGCAGCGACCTGCGCATCACCACCCGCGCCGAACTCGCCGCCGGTGCCCGGCTCGTGCTGCGCGAGGAGCAGGTGCTCGGGCGGACGGGAGAGGAACCCGGGCGGCTCACCAGCAGGCTCACCGTACGGATCGCGGGCCGCGCGGTGCTGGACCAACAGCTGTCCTGCGGGCCCGGCGCGCCCGGCGGCTGGGACGGACCGGCGGTGCTGGCGGGGCATCGCGCGGTGGGCCAACTTGTCGTCGTGCGACCGGAGTTCGCCCGGCGGCCAGCCGAGCCGCGGATGCTGGACGAGTGCGCGGCCCTGATACCGCTGGCCGGTCCGGCGGCACTGGTCAGTGCCCTGGCACCGGACGCACTGCGCCTGCGGCGGGTCCTGGACGAGGCGCTGACCTACCTCGGCTGAAGTACGCGGCCCCCAACCGAACATGACCTTCCGTTTATCGGATTGGTAAAGATGGCAGGCGCCCCCTGTTCTCAGGCGGCTCACAGCCGAGAGGATCCCCCGAACTGACCACTCGCAGCGATCCTGATGTAGGGGGAGGGGCCCACTTGAGGGACAACAGACCGAAGAGCCGCCTGCTGGCACTCGGTTCGGCGGGAGCGCTCGTCACCGCCACCCTGATCGCCGGTGCCGTCTCGGCGCCCGCGGCCAGCGCCGCCGGCCGGCCCGGCCCGGACCGGGAGGCCAAGGGCGCCGAGATTGCCGCCGCCCGCGCCGCCAAGGCCGGCATCGACTGGCAGGACTGCCCGGCGGGATGGGGGCTGGAGAAGCCCATCCAGTGCGGCTGGGTGAGCGTGCCGCTCGACTACGCGCACCCGTACGGCAAGCAGATCAAGCTCGCCGTCGACCGCATCGGCAACACGGGGACCAAGGAGGAGCGCCAGGGCGCCCTCGTCTACAACCCGGGCGGTCCCGGTGGCTCCGGCCTGCGCTTCCCGCGCCGGGTCACCACCAAGAACCCCGTCTGGGCGAACGTCGCCAAGGCCTACGACTTCGTGGGCTTCGACCCGCGCGGCGTCGGCCACTCCGCGCCCATCTCCTGCGAGGACCCGCAGGAGTTCGTGAAGGCGCCGAAGATGGACCCGGTGCCGGACACCGAGGCGGACAAGACCGCGCAGCGCAAACTGGCCCGTGAGTACGCGGACGGCTGCCTGGAGCGCACCGGCCGGGCGATGCTCCAGCAGATGACCACGCCGAACACCGCCCGCGACCTGGACGTCATCCGCGCCGCCCTGGGCGAGAAGAAGCTCAACTACCTCGGCGTGTCCTACGGCACCTACCTCGGCGCCGTCTACGGCACCCTCTTCCCGGGCCACCTGCGCCGCATGATCGTGGACAGTGTGGTCAACCCCGCCCGGGAGAACATCTGGTACCAGGCCAACCTGGGCCAGGACATCGCCTTCGAGGGCCGCTGGAAGGACTGGGAGGACTGGGTCGCCGCGAACGACGCCGCCTTCCACCTCGGCACCACCCGCGACGCCGTCCAGGCCAAGTGGCTCCAACTGCGCGCCACCGCCAAGAAGAACCCCATCGGCGGGGTCGTCGGCCCGGCCGAGCTGATCTCCTTCTTCCAGAGCGCGCCGTACTACGACTCCTCGTGGGTGCCGGTCGCCACGGTGTTCAGCAAGTACGTCGCCGGTGACACCCAGGCACTGGTCGACGCCGCCGCCCCCGACATGTCGAACACGGCCGGCAACATCTCCGCCGAGAACGGCAACGCCGTCTACACGGCCGTCGAGTGCACCGACGCCAAGTGGCCCACCAGCTGGCAGAGGTGGGACCGGGACAACACCGAGCTCAACAAGAGCTACCCGTTCATGACCTGGGCCAACGCCTGGATGAACCTGCCCTGCGCCACCTGGCCGGTCAGGCAGCGGACCCCGGTCGACGTGCGGACCCACAAGGATCTGCCGCAGGTGCTGATCGTGCAGTCCACGCGGGACGCGGCCACCCCTTACGAGGGTGCCGTCGAGCTGCACAAGCGGTTCCAGGGCTCGCGTCTGATCACCGAGAAGGACGCGGGCTCCCACGGTGTGACCGGCCTGGTCAACCCCTGCATCAACCAGCGCGTCGACGCCTACCTGGTCGATGGCAAGCTGGACGGCGCGGACGTGACCTGCGGCCCGCACGCCACGCCCAAGCCGTGATCCGGATCGTACGGTGACGAGGGGCGGCCGGGCTCTCCGGCCGCCCCTGTCAGCTGAGCGGCGCCCGCGGGAACCTGCGCTCCCTGGCGCCCTGCTCCGCGGCCGACCGTTCCTTGACGACGGCCGCGTACTCGTCGACGTACTCCTGCTCCGACAGCGCAAGGATGGCGTACATGATCTCGTCGGTGACGGCCCGCAGGATCGCCTTCTGCTGCTCCATGCCGGCGTAGCGGGAGAAGTCGAGCGGCCTGCCGAAGCGAATGGTGACCGGACGGACGTTCGGGATGACCTTCCCGGGCGGCTGGGCCTCGAACGTGCCGATCATCGCGCACGGTACGACCGGCACGCCGGCCTTCAGCGCCATCACCGCGACGCCGACCTTGCCCTTGTAGAGCCTGCCGTCGTGCGAACGGGTGCCCTCCGGATAGATCCCCAGCAGCTCGCCTCGGCGCAGCACCTTCAGGCCCTCGCGGATCGCCGCCTGCCCCGCCTCCTTGCCCGAGCGGTCCACCGGGATCTGCCCGGCGCTGCGGAAGAAGAACGCGGTGAGCCGGCCCTTGAGTCCCGGACCGGTGAAGTACTCCGCCTTGGCGAGGAAGGTGATCCGGCGGCGCAGCATCGCCGGCATCAGGAAGTGGTCGGAGAAGGACAGATGGTTCCCGGCGACGATCGCGGGACCGGAGTCCGGCACGTTCTCCAGGCCCTCGATCCGGGGCCGGAAGACCAGTCTCAGCAGGGGGCCCAGCAGCACGTACTTGAGCAGGTAGTAGAACAACGGCTCGCCCCTTACCTCGTCCAGCCCACGCCGCGTGCGCCTGTCGTCATCTGTAACCGCAACTGGCCATGCCCATGCCGTTCGTCGAGCCCCTCCGCGGTGACGCGGGCCCCGACAGCCTGACGGTAGTGCGGACAGGCGGTGATGTCCTCGTGGGCGCAGCCGAGCGCGCACTCGATCAGGTCCAGCGAGGCCTGCGCCGCCGCGATCCGCCGGCGCAGCGCCTCGGCCTCGCCCTCCAGCAGCGTCCGCCTGGCCGCAGGATCCGCCGTCGCGGTGAGCGAGCGGATGGCGTCCAGGGACAGGCCGGCCTCCTTCGCCCGCAGGATCACGGCGACGCGCGTGACGTCGGCGGGGCCGTACCGCCGCCGTCCCGCCGGGTCGCGCGCGGGCGCGAGGAGGTCCATCGCCTCCCAGTGCCGCAGCACATGCGGGGCCAGTGCGAAACGCTCCGCCAGCGCGCCGATGCTCAGGGGCGGTGAGCCGCCGGTTGACCTCATGCCGACATTAAGTCGCACTCTGGCCGGCATGACCAGGCCGACAGAACAACTGCCGCGCTCCGGCGCGGAACTCGCCGCCGTACTCGACTCCATGGAACGGCGCCCTGCCGCCGTGCAACTCCGCCGGCACTCCTACGACCTGCTGCGCCTGCGCCCCGGCGCGCCGGTCGTGGACGTCGGCTGCGGCACCGGCCGGGCCGTGGCGGAACTGGCCGCGCGCGGTGCGCGGGCCGTCGGGATCGACCCGGCCGAGCCGATGCTCGCGATCGCCCGCCGACGGTGGCCCGACGCGGATCTGCGGAAGGCGGACGCCTACGCGCTGCCGCTGGCGGACGGCTCGATGTGCGGATACCGCGCGGACAAGCTGTTCCATGAACTGGCCGAGCCCGAGCGGGCGTTGGGGGAGGCGCGCCGGGTGCTCTCCCCGGGCGGCCGGATCGTGCTCCTCGGCCAGGACTGGGACACGGTCGTCATCGACTCCGACGACCCCGCGCTGACCCGCACCCTCGTCCAGGCCCGCGCCGACCGGGTCACCGCGCCCCGGTCCGCGCGCCGCTACCGCTCGCTCCTGCTGGACGCCGGGTTCACCGACGTGGCGATCGAGGTCCGCACCGCCGTCTTCACCGATGAGCTCGGCCTCACTGTGCCGGCCGGGCTGGTGGCGGGCGCCGGGGCGCCGGGGGAGAGCCCGGTGACCCCGGACCGGGCGGAGGCGTGGTTCGCCGAACAACGGACCCGCGCCGCCCGCGACCGCCTCTTCGTGGCCCTGCCGGTGTTCGTGGCCTCGGCCTCGGCGCCGGACCGTCCATGACGCCCCTGTCCGGCCATGGGTCACAGCCGCACGATGACCAGCGCCGTGTCGTCGGTGGCGCCGCCGGGAGGCAGCAGTTCCAGCAGGACGGCGTCCGCGAGGCTCTCGGGGTCCTCCTCGCGATGGCGGGCGAGGAGTCGGCGGGGCCGCCGCTGGGGCCGCCGCGGGCCCGGATCAGCTCGGTCACCTCCTCGACCCGGTGCACCAGCAGGACCACCTCGCCGTCCGGACCGAACACCGGCGCGTTGACCGGGCTCCAGTAGCGCTCCTCCCACTCCCCGGGCCGGTCGGAGTTCTCGACGTCGTACCGCTGCAGGGCCATGGCGTCGCGCTCGCCGGTGGCCACGACCCGGGTCAGGGAGGCGGCCAGGTTGCGCATGCCCGAGGCGCCGGGTCGTTGGGGTCTCCGGGAAGACGTCGAAGAGGTAGCGCCCCACCACCTGCTCGCGGTGCGCCCGGACTGCCGCAGGAACTCCTCGTTGGCGTCCGCGAAGAGCAGGTCGGGCGTCAGCAGCGCCACCATGCCCGGCAGTGCCTGGAACCCCCGCGTAGTCGGTGGCCCCGTCGTTCATGGCTACCGCCCATCCGCCGAAGTGACGCCGTTTTCCCCCGTCATGCGATGTACGCGTGGTCCGCGCAGGTCAGTCCGGCAGGCCCGTCGTGGACTGCTCGGCCCAGATGATCTTCCCGCCGGGGACGAAGCGGGTTCCCCACCGCTCGGCGAACTGGGAGACCAGCAGCAGTCCGCGGCCGCCCTCGTCCGTGGTGCGCGGATGGCGCAGATGGGGCGCGGTGGCGCTGCCGTCGGAGACCTCGCAGATCAGGGCGGCCCGGTCTCTGATCAGCCGGAGCCGAACGGGGCCCTCCGCGTGCCGGATGGCGTTGGTGACCAGCTCGCTCACGACCAGTTCGGCGGTGAACGCCAGCTCATCCAGCCCCCACTCGCCCAGCTGCCGGGTGGTCTCCTTGCGGGCCTCGGCGACCACGGCCGGGTCGGCGGGCAGATCCCAGTCGGCGACCTGGTCGGCGCCGAGCAGCCTGGTGCGGGCCATCAGCAGGGCCACGTCGTCGTACGGCCGGGCGGGCACCAGCGCGTCGACCACGGACCGGCAGCTCATGTCGAGCGTGGCTGCGCGCTGTTCCAGGGCGCGGCGCAGCCGGTCGCGGTCCGCGGCGACGATCCCGCCGTCGTCCCGGTCGCCCCCGTCGCCGTCACCGTGGACCAGCAGGCCGTCGGTGTGCAGGGCCAGGGTGCTGCCCTCGGCCAGGGTCAGCTCCACCGCCTCGAAGGGCGGCCCGCCGGCCCCGAGCGGCGGCCCCTGCGGGAGGTCGACGAAGCTGACGGCGCCGTCGGGCAGGACCACGGCCGGCGCGGGGTGGCCCGCGGCGGCCATCGTGCACTGCCCTTTGACCGGGTCGTAGACGACGTACACGCACCCCGATCCCACCGCCTGGATACCGGCGGCCTCCGGGTCCTCGGGCCGGACGCCCTCCTCCCGGGCCATCCGCGCCACCAGGTCGTCGAGGTGCGCGAGGACCTCCTCGGGCGGCAGATCGAGCGCCGCGAGGGTGTGCACGGCGGTGCGCAGCCGTCCCATGGCCGCCGCGGCGTCGATCCCGTGTCCCGGCACCTCGCCCACGACGAGGGCCACGCGTGCGGCGGACAGCGGGATGATGTCGTACCAGTCGCCGCCCAGGCCGGTCAGCTCGTCGGCCGGCCGGTAGCAGGCGGCCACCTCCACCGCGTCCTGCTCGGGCAGCCGGCGCGGCAGCAGACTGCGCTGCAGGACCAGGGCCGCTTCCCGCTCGCGGGTGTAGCGGCGGGCGTTGTCCACGCACACCGCCGCCCGGGACACCAGGTCCTCGGCGAGACTCAGGTCGTCCTCGTCGAACGGCTCCTGACGGTGGCGCCGGAAGAAGGTGGTGACGCCCATCGTGACGCCCCGCGCACGGATGGGCACGATCATCACGCTGTGCACACCGAGCTCCAGGAAGGTCGCCATCCGGCCGCCAGGGATGTCCGTCGCCCATTCCTTGGCCAGCGGGTCCAGCCGTGCCGCGTGCCAGGGCCGACCCGTGGTCAGACTGCGGATCGGGGGCGATCCGGCGAGATAGGTGGCCACCGCGCCGATCTTGACGACGGCCTCCGGGACCCCGGGGTTCACCGACTGGTGCCCGGCCCGCCGCAGCGGCACCCGGTCCATCTCGCTCGGCGGCTCGGGCTCCGCACCCCGCAACACGGAATCCAGCAGGTCCACACTGACGAAGTCGGCGAAGTCCTGCACGGCCACGTCGGCCAGTTCCTGTGCCGTACGCACGATGTCCAGGGTGCGGCCGATCTGCTCGCCGGCCCGGTCCAGCAGGGCCAGCCGCTGCCGGGCCCGGTGCCGGTCGGTGATGTCGACGACCGTGTAGTACACGCCCATCGGGTGTCCCCGGTCGTCGTCGAGGCGGGTGAACGACATCATGTGCGCCGTCTCCCGGTGCGGCGCGGACCGCACATGGCCGACATGCTCGTACCCGACCACCGGCAGGCCGGTCTCCAGCACACGCCGCATCTGCGTCTCGATGTCGGCGGAGTCGATGCCCGGCTGGATCTCCGCCAGCCGCCGGCCCAGCCGCTCGGCCGGGGAGCCGCCGCCGAACCGCTCCAGGGCCTCGTTCGACCACACGCACCGCAGATCGGTGTCCACGATCGCCATCCCGACGGCGGAGTCGGTCACCATCTGCTCCAGCACCCCACGGCTCATGTCCCAGCCGCGTTCCCCTGCCACGTCGGAGACCAGAACCAGCCAGTGCGGTGCCCCGCCGGGTTCCATCGCCGGGGTGATCCGCACCATCACCCGTATCGGCTGCCCGTCCTTGCGCCGTGCGGTCAGCAGTCCCGCCCAACCGCCGTCCCTGCGGCACCGCTCGGCCAGTTCGGGCACCCGCGCGGCGTCCTCGGCGGACAGCAGGCCGGTCACCCTGGTGCCCACCACCTCGGCGGCCGTGTACTCCAGCAGGCTCTGGGCGCCCTGCGTCCAGAGCGTCACCACGCCCCGCGCGTCGAGCAGCAGGGGCGCTGCGTCGGCCACGTCGAACCGGCGCCCGGCAACGTCCTGCTCCTCGTGAGTGCTCACGGCCGACCTCTCTGTAGCTGAGAGTGGTCTACCCCCTCCTGGCTCAATCTTCACGCTTCGGGCGGACGAGCGAAGGGTGTGGGACGGCCTCGGCCGCCCCACACCGCCGTCACGAACCCAGCACCTTCTCCAGTGCCGCCAGCGCGGACCGCAGCTCCTCCGCCGTGATGGTCAGCGGCGGTGCCAGCCGGATCGTGGAACCGTGGGTGTCCTTCACCAGGATTCCCTCCCGCATCAGCCGCTCGCTGACCTCGCGGCCGGTGCCGATCGCCGGGTCGATGTCGACGCCCGCCCACAGGCCACGCGAGCGGAAGCCGACCACACCCCGGCCGGCCAGCTCGGTCAGCCCGTCCCGCAGGAGCACGCCCAGCTCGGTGGCCCGGCGCTGGAACTCGCCCGTTCGAAGCAGCTCGACCACGGCCGAGCCGACCGCCGCCGCGAGCGGGTTGCCGCCGAACGTGGAGCCGTGCTCGCCCGGGTGCAGCACACCCAGCACCTCACGCCGGGCCACCACCGCCGACACCGGCACGATCCCGCCACCCAGCGCCTTGCCGAGCAGCAGCATGTCCGGCACGACGTCCTCGTGCTCGACGGCGAACGTGCGGCCGGTGCGGCCGAGGCCCGACTGGATCTCGTCCGCGATGAACAGGCAGCCCTTGCGGCGGGTCAGCTCCCGCACTCCGGCGAGATAGCCCTCGCTCGGTATGACCACGCCCGCCTCGCCCTGGATGGGCTCGATCAGCACGGCCGCCGTGGTCTCGTCGACGGCCTCCTCCAGCGCGGCCAGGTCGTCGTACGGCACGATCCTGAAACCGGGCGTGAAGGGGCCGAAGCCGGCCCGGGCCGTCTCGTCGGTGGAGAAGCTGACGATGGTCGTCGTACGGCCGTGGAAGTTCTCCGCCGCGACCACGATCGTCGCCCGGTCGGCGGGGACGCCCTTCACGTCGTACGCCCACTTGCGGGCCACCTTGATGCCGCTCTCCACCGCCTCGGCGCCGGTGTTCATCGGCAGCACCATGTCGAGGCCGGTCAGCTCCGCGAGCTGCTCCGCGAAGTGGGCGAGCCGGTCGTTGTGGAAGGCGCGGGAGGTCAGCGTCAGCTGGTCGAGCTGGCGGTGCGCGGCCTCGATCAGCGCCGGGTGCCGATGGCCGAAGTTCAGCGCCGAGTACCCGGCGAGCATGTCCAGGTAGCGGTTGCCCTCGACGTCCTCCACCCAGGTGCCCTCGGCGCGGGCGACCACGACCGGGAGCGGGTGGTAGTTGTGCGCGAGGACCGGCTCCTCCGCTCGGATCAGGTCGTCGGACGTACGCGTGCGCGCGGGTGCGGTCATCAGCGGATCTCCTGGGTGCAGCACTTGATGCCGCCGCCGGCCTTGTGGAACTCGGACAGGTCGACGGGGGCGGGGGCGTAACCGTGGTCGGCCAGGCGCTCGGCGAGCGCCTCGGCCTGGGGGGCGATGAAGACGTTCCGGCCGTCGGAGACGGAGTTCAGGCCGAACGCCATCGCGTCCTCGCGGGTGGCGAGCACCGCGTCCGGGTACAGCCGGCGAAGCACCTCGCGGCTGCCCGCCGAGAACGCCTCGGGGTAGTAACAGATGTTGTCGTCGTCGAGGACGAACAACGCCGTGTCCAGGTGGTAGAAGTACGGGTCCACCAGGGTCAGGCCGATCACCGGGTGGCCGAGGAACTCCTGCGCCTCCCGGTGCGCCTCACGGGTGGTGCGGAACCCGGTGCCGGCGAGTACGTACCGGCCCGTCCACACCAGGTCGCCCTCGCCCTCGGTCACCGACTCCGGGCGGTACACGTCATAGCCCGCGGCCTTGAACCAGGTGTCGTAGTGCAGCGACTCCGGGCGTCGTTCCGGCGCGTGGAACAGGGAGCCGAAGACCCGGCCGCCGACCACGAACGCCGCGTTGGCGGCGAAGACCATGTCGGGCAGGCCGGGGACGGGCTCGACCGACTCGACGGTGTGACCGTGGGCGCGGTAGGCGCGGATGAGCGTCTGCCACTGTTCCCGGGCGAGGTCCACGTCGACCGGCTTGTCGGGGTGCATCCAGGGATTGATCGCGTACTGCACGGCGAAGTGTCTGGGTTCGCAGACGAGAAAGCGCCGAGGACGCTGTACACGGCTTTCGGACACAGAGGGTTTCCTCCGCTTTGCTGTGTGTCACTTGGGGGTGCACACCACGGTAGAAAGGGAGGCAGACGGCCGACAAGCGAGGAAAGCTGCTTAGATGCGCAGCATCGCTGCGTTGTTCGAGGTCGATGCGCATGATTCCTGCGCATGCCTCGCCTCATTCCGGTGCGGCGTGGGTCGCGCCCGCTTCCGGGCTTTCCGGGAGCAGGTGGGACAGCACCATCACGCTGATCGTCTTCCGGATGAACGGCTCGACCCGGATCCGCTCCAGCACCTCCTCGAAGTGCTCCACGTCCCGGGCCCGCACGTGCAGCAGCGCGTCGGCGCCGCCGGTGACCGTCATGGCCGCGGTGATCTCGGGATGGTTACGCACGACCTCGGCCAGCCGCCGGGGCGGGGCCGCGCCCTCGCAGTACACCTCGACGTACGCCTCGGTGCGCCAGCCGAGCGCCGAGGGCTTCACCGTCGCCGTGAACCCGGTGATCACCCCGGTCTCCCGGAGCCGGTCCACGCGCCGCTTGACCGCGGTCGCGGACAGCCCGATGCCCGCGCCGATCTCGGCGAAGCTGGTCCGGGCGTTCGCCATCAGCGCGGTGATGATCTTGCGGTCGAGGTCGTCGAACGAGGGCGTCCTGCTGTTCATGCGGGCACTGTAGGTCAGCCCCGCCGAACAGTTCCCCTCACGACTGGGTGACGATCATGGCGAGCGTCAGCAGCCCCAGCACCACCCATCCGAACCACAGCCAGCCGTTGCTGCCGAGCGCGACCGTGTAGGCGGTCACCACGACGAGCCCGCCGACCGTGAGAGCCCCCATCGCCTTGGTGGAACCGTTCGTGGAACCGGGCATCGCGACACCCTTCTCTTGGTCCGTCCATGACCATGGTGCCCCGGTTCCGGCCCGGACGGGACGGCTCCGCCCCGGCTCTCGCGCGCGACTCAGCTCTCGCGCGCGTTCAGCGAGGCCAGATAGGCGTTGTACGCCTCCAGCTCCTTGTCACCGTCCCGGTCCGCGGCCCGGTCCTTGCGCCTGGCCTGCCGCTGCTCGGAGCCGTACCACTGGAACAGCAGCGCGATCAGCACCAGCACGGACGGGATCTCGCTGAACGCCCAGGCGATGCCGCCGGCCGCGTTCTGGTCGGACAGCGCGTCGATGCCGAGCGAGGCCGACGGGTGCTTGAAGGTGTCCACCATCGGCGCCGTGGCCATCATCAGCGCGATACCGAAGAACGCGTGGAACGGCATGCCCGCGAACAGCTCCAGCATCCGCATCACGTATCCGGGTCGGTACGGACCCGGGTCGACGCCCATGATCGGCCAGAAGAACACCATGCCGACGGCGAAGAAGTGCACCATCATCGCGATGTGCCCGGCCTTCGACCCCATCAGGAAGTCGAACAAGGGGGTGAAGTACAGGACGTACAGGCTCGCGATGAACATCGGGATCGTGAACGCCGGGTGCGTGACGATCCGTGTGTAGCGGCTGTGCAGCAGCGCCAGCAACAGCTCGCGCGGGCCCTTGCGGCCCCGGCCGGCGGTCGGCAGCGCGCGCAGCGCCAGTGTGACCGGGGCGCCGAGCAGGATCAGGATCGGCGACAGCATGCTGATCACCATGTGCTGCACCATGTGCACGCTGAACATCACCATGCCGTAGTCGTTCAGCTTGGTGCACATCACCAGGGCGACGGTCAGCACACCCGCGACGTACGCCACGGTACGCCCGGCCGGCCAGGCGTCCCCGCGCCGCCGCAGCCGTACGACACCCCAGCCGTACAGGGCGAGTCCGAGCAGACAGGCGACGAGGAAGAACGGGTCAGTGGACCACTCCAGCCCCCGCCCCAGCGTGAACGGCGGCAGATCCATCATCATGCCGTGCCCGCTGTGATCCATCCGGCGGCTCCTGATTCGTGGGGGTTGTGCGAGTTGTCCGCCCCAAGAGTAGGACCGCCCCCGGTCATGGTCGTGACCGGGGGCGGTTTGTGCGCCACCGAACTACAGCACGCACTCCGCCTCGTCGTACCGCTCCACCGGAACGGTCTTCAGGGTCTCGACGGCCTCCGCGAGGGAGACCATCACGATGTCGGTCCCGCGCAGAGCCGTCATCCGCCCGAACTCACCCCGGTGCACGGCCTCCACCGCGTGCCAGCCGAAACGGGTCGCCAGCACCCGGTCGTACGCCGTCGGCGTGCCACCCCGCTGCACATGACCGAGGATCACCGGCCGCGCCTCCTTGCCGAGCCGCTGTTCCAGCTCGACCGACAGCTGCCGGGCGATCCCGGCGAAGCGCTCGTGCCCGTAGATGTCCTTGCCGCCCTCGTCGAAGTCCATGGTGCCGGCCTTCGGCTTGGCGCCCTCGGCCGCGACGACGATGGCGAACCGCTTGCCCGCCTCGAACCGCTCGCCGACCTGCCTGGTCAACTCCTCGATGTCGAAGGGCCGTTCCGGGACGACGATGGCGTGGGCGCCGGCCGCCATGCCGGAGTGCAGCGCGATCCAGCCGGTGTGCCGGCCCATGACCTCCACGATCAGCACGCGCTGGTGGGACTCGGCGGTGGTCTTCAGCCGGTCCAGGGCCTCCGTCGCCACGGTGACGGCCGTGTCGAAGCCGAAGGTGACGTCCGTGACAGCGATGTCGTTGTCGATGGTCTTGGGCACGCCCACGATCGGCAGCCCGTTGTCCGACAGCAGCCGGGCCGCCTTCAGGGTGCCCTCACCGCCGATCGGGATGATCGCGTCGAGGCCGAGCTCTGCGACATGCCCCTTGGCCCGCTCGACACCGTCCCGCAGATGCTCCGGGCGGACCCGGGAGGAGCCGAGGATGGTGCCGCCGCGTGCCAGGATGCCGCCCACGGCATCGAGGTCGAGCTTGAGGTAGTCGCACTCCAGGAGGCCCTTCCAGCCGTCCCGGAAACCGATGACCTCGTCGCCGTGGTCGGCGACGGCACGGTGCACGACGGACCGGATGACGGCGTTCAGGCCGGGGCAGTCGCCGCCGGACGTGAGGACACCAATGCGCATAGCCCGAAATACCTTCTCAACGTGGGCCGGGTAACCGGACCACGTTGTCCGGCGGATTCCCGGCCACCCTACCGGCGTGAGGGGGTGGCTCCGTAGCGGGCGTCCGCCTGCTGGACGCGCCCGCACATGTGAGCGGACGGGCCGTCAGGCGGGCCCGCTACCAGGCTGCCGGACCGCGCTGAGATGTTGCTGAAGTCTTGCTGTCGCGCCGCTTACGCGGGCTGCTGCGCGGCCGCGATGCGCTCGTTGCGGAGCGCCTCGTACCAGCGGTCGTCGGTCGGCGGCAGTGCGTTGACGTCGAGTGCCAGCTTCAGCAGCAGGTCGGCGATCAGCGGGTTGCGGGCGAGCACCGGGCCGTGCATGTACGTGCCGAAGACGGTCCCGTTGTATGCGCCCTCCGTGCCGTCCCCGGTGCCGTTGCCGTTGCCGATCTTCACCTGCGCGAAGGGGCGGGCGGTGGGGCCGAGGTGGGTGACGCCCTGGTGGTTCTCGAAGCCGGTCAGCTGCGGCAGGCCCAGTCGCGGGTCGATGTCGCCGAGCACGTCACCGACGCACCGCTCGCCCTCGCCGCGTACGGACACCACGTCGAGCAGCCCGAGACCCGGCTCGCGCTGGCCGAGGTCGTTGATGAACTCGTGGCCGAGGATCTGGTAGCCGGCGCAGACGGAGAAGACGATCGCGCCGTTCTCCACCGCGCGGTTCAGATGCCCGTCCCGGCGCAGCCGCTCGGCCGCGAGCCGCTGCGGACGGTCCTCGCCGCCGCCGATCAGGTAGATGTCGCCGGAGGTCGGGATCGGCTGGTCGCTGCGCACGTCGAGCCGGGCCACGTCCAGGCCGCGCTGCCGGGCCCGGCGCTCCACGACGAGGGCGTTGCCCTGGTCGCCGTAGGTGCTCAGCAGGTCCGGGTAGATCCACACCAGCCGCAGTTGGTTGTCGCTCATGAGGTGATCGCCCTTCGAAGATCAGTTGCCGACGCGGCGGCGCAGGTCCTGGAACGCGGTGTAGTTCGCGATGACCTCGATCCGGCCCGGCGGGCACATCTGCACGGCCTGGTCGAGGTTCTCGCAGACCTGGAAGTGCTGATTGGCGACCTCCAGGCGGACGGCGAGGTCCAGCTTCCGGTCGCCGATGACGAAGATCGGGTGGCCGGTCAGCCGGGTGTAGTCGACGTCCCACAGCCAGGAGGTGTCGGTGCCGTCGGCGCCGCGTGCGTTCACGGACAGGATCACCGGGGCAGGCGGCGGGTCGATCAGGGAGAACGTCTCCAGCCAGCCGGCGGGGTTCTTGGCCAGCAGCAGCCGCAGATCGCGGTTCTGGAACTGCACGACGTCATAGCGGCCCGCGACGGCCTGCACCTGGTACATCCGCTCCAGGGCGACCTGCGGCGGCACACCGAAGACGGCGGCGACGGCCGCGGAGGAGGCGGCGTTCGCCTTGTTGGCGCGGCCCGGCAGCTGCAGATGGATGGGCCAGGCGGACCCGTGCGGATCCAGTACGTGGTCCCCGGACAGCGCCCAGGTCGGCGTCGGCCGCCGGAACCCGCACTCGCCGCAGAACCAGTCGTCGCCGGGGCGCTGCATCACGCCACCGCAGGACGGGCAGGACCAGGCGTCGTCCTTCCACATCTGCCCGGCCGCGACCCAGATCACATTCGGGGACGAGGAGGCGGCCCACACCACCAGCGGGTCGTCGCAGTTGGCGACGACCACGGCCTTGGACCCGGCCAGGCCCTCGCGCCAGTTCTCGGCGAGCATCCGGGTCTCGGCGGCACGGTCGAGCTGGTCGCGGGAGAGGTTGAGCAGGGCGATGCACTTCGGGTCGGTGTCCCGGGCCACTCCGGCCAGGTACTTCTCGTCGACCTCTATGACACCGAACTTCGCGTCCGAGCCGCCCGCGAGCGCGGAGGTGATACCGGCCGGCATGTTGGCGCCCAGCGCGTTCGACACGACGGGGCCCGCGGCGCGCAGCGCCTCGGCGATCAGCCGGGTGGTGGTCGTCTTGCCGTTGGTGGCGGACACCAGGACGACGTCCAGGTTCTGCGCGAGCCGTGCGAGCAGGTCGGGGTCGAGTTTCAGCGCGACCCGGCCACCGATCACCGATCCGCTGCCGCGCCCCGCGGCGCGCGATGCCGCAGCGACCGCCTTGCCCGCCGTCACGGCCAGCTTGGCCCGCGGCGTGAGCGGGTCCGAGTTGCCTGCCATCAGTTCTCGATCCTCCTTGCGTACGCGCCGCGCCTGGGGCCATCCGGCAGCGTGGTGTGACCTCAGCCTATCGAGATCCGTATCCACACCCGAATCCCGGCCCACGCCTTGAGCGGCGGGCATGGGCTGAACGAACCGTACCCTTGCCGCCATGCGACACGGTTCCATTCCGGGCGCCCACGGGCGCGTCCGGCCTCTCACCCTGCTCGGCGACGCGGCTTTGCGCGAACAATGCCGGGAAGTCACCGAATTCGGCCCCGAACTGGCGGTCCTCGTGGAGGACCTGTTCGCGACGATGTACGCGGCGCAGGGGGTCGGACTGGCGGCGAATCAGGTGGGGGTGCCGCTGCGGGTGTTCGTGTACGACTGCCCGGACGACGACGATGTCCGGCATCTGGGACATGTGGTGAACCCGCGTCTGGTGGAGACGGACGGGGTGGTGATCCGGGGACCCGAGGGGTGCCTGTCCCTGCCGGGTCTGGAGGCGGGGACCGAGCGGTACGACCATGCGGTGGTCGAGGGTCTCACGGTGACGGGGGAGCCGGTGACCGTGCATGGCACGGGGTTCTTCGCGCGGTGTCTGCAGCACGAGTGCGACCATCTGCAGGGCCGGGTGTACGCCGACCACCTCACGGGTTGGCGCAAGCGCGGATTGGCGAGGCGGATCAGGCGGGCTTCATGGCACCGGGCGAGTGGTCCGGCTCAAGGGGTGCGGGGAACGCGCTGAGCCCCCGCGCAGCCGCACACGGGGAACGGCCGTCAGAATCCCGGACCTCCTATTCTGTCCCCCGCCGCCGCAAGGCGACCCCACAGCAGATCAGCCAGAGACCGCACCAACTCGCTCCGGGAACAGGGGCGTTCACCCAGCCACCAGTCCCCGGCCGCATGCATCATCCCGACGATCCCATGTCCCCACACCCGGGCGAGCTGCTGACTCTCCGGCCCGAGATCCACCCGCTCCTCGATGACCTGAGCCAGCTCCTCGCCCATCCTGCGGAGCAACGGCGCCGAATGCTTGCCGACGTCGAAGCCCTGCTCGGCACCCGCGCTCCCCTCCGCCGGATGCATCAGAAACCGGTACACCTGAGGCCGTGCCTCAATGGCGGCGAGATACGTGTCCAGCGTCGACTCCACCCGCTCCCGCCGCTCGGCCGGAGCGTCCAGCGCCGCCCGGAGCGAATCGAGCAGCGCATCCGTGTGCCGCTTGGCCAAGGCGGCGTAAAGGCCCCCCTTGTCGCCGAAGTGACGGTAAAGGATCGGCTTCGTGATGCCGGCTTCCGCGGCGATCGCGTTCATCGACGCCTGTGGACCGTCGCGCAGCACCACCCGGTCGGCGGCCTCCAGCAGCTCGCGCCGTCGGCGGTCGGCGGACCGCTGCTGATCGGTCCGCTGTGTGGTGTCCATGAGCTCTCCCCACCCGTGCTGATTCGGTGACGCCTGCGCAAACTAACACTGACTGTGCCCCTGACATCGAACGGGATGCCGAGACGTCATCACCGGTTGACTTTTCCTACCCGCCGGTAACAGACTCGGGTTACCGCTAGTAACATCGCACCGCCGCCGCTGGAGGGGACATGGCCGAGTTCACCATGGAGCTCAACGACGAACAGAAGGAAGTCCGGGACTGGCTCCATGGCTTCGCCGCCGACGTGATCCGCCCCGCGGCCGCCGAGTGGGACGAGCGCGAGGAGACTCCCTGGCCGGTCATCCAGGAGGCGGCGAAGGTCGGCATCTACTCCCTCGACTTCTACGCGCAGCAGTACTTCGACCCCACCGGCCTCGGCATCCCGATGGCCATGGAGGAGCTGTTCTGGGGCGACGCGGGCATCGCCCTGTCCATTGTGGGCACCGGCCTGGCCGCCGTGGGCGTTCTCGCCAACGGAACCGAGGAACAGATCGGCACCTGGATCCCGCAGATGTACGGCGACGTCCACGACGTCAAGGTGGCCGCGTTCTGCTCCTCGGAGCCCGACGCCGGCTCCGACGTCGCCTCCATGCGCACGCGCGCCGTGTACGACGAGGCCAAGGACGAGTGGGTGATCAACGGCACGAAGACCTGGGCGACCAACGGCGGCATTGCCAACGTCCACGTCGTCGTCGCCAGCGTCGACCCGGAACTGGGTTCCAAGGGCCACGCCTCCTTCATCGTCCCGCCGGGCACGCCGGGCCTGGCCCAGGGCCAGAAGTTCAAGAAGCACGGCATTCGCGCCTCGCACACCGCCGAGGTGGTCCTCGACAACGTCCGCGTTCCCGGCTCCTGCCTGCTCGGCGGCAAGGAGAAGCTGGACGAGCGGCTCGCCCGGGCGCGGGAGAAGGCGGCGAAGGGCGGGGAGCGCGTCAAGAACGCGGCGATGGCCACGTTCGAGGCGTCCCGCCCGGCGGTCGGCGCCATGGCGGTCGGCACCGCCCGGGCCGCGTACGAGGTCGCCCTCGACTACGCCACGACCCGCGAGCAGTTCGGCCGGCCGATCATCGACAACCAGGGCGTGGCCTTCCAGCTGGCGGACATGCGCACGCAGATCGACGCGGCGCGGCTGCTGGTCTGGCGTGCGTCCTGGATGGCGGTCAACGGCAAGCCGTTCACCGCGGCCGAGGGTTCCATGTCCAAGCTGTTCGCCAGCGAGACGGCGAAGAAGGTCACCGCCCAGGCCATCCAGATCCTCGGCGGCAACGGCTACACCAGGGAGTACCCGGTGGAGCGCATGCACCGGGACAGCGCGATCTACACGATCTTCGAGGGCACGAGCGAGATCCAGCGGCTGGTGATCGCCCGCACCCTCTCCGGCATGCCCATCCGCTAGCGATGCCTGAGCGGCGTCAGCTGCTCGATGTCGTACTTGGCCCGCAGGGCCTCGATCGCCTCCTGGTCCGGCGGCCCCCCGTTCCCCAGGATCTCCAGCAGTTCCTCGAAGTAGCGCTCGTGATCCGGTGGGGGAGCGGCCTGGAAGAACATCTTCGCCGGGGTGTCCGTCGGATTGGCGAACGCGTGCGGGCACCCCGGTGGTACGACGATGACCGTACCCGGAGTCGCCCGCACCACGCGGCTGCCCGAACTCGACTCCCACCTCTGCCAGTTGTCGGGGGTGCGGATGCGTGGCTCGAAGGCGAGGACGTCCAGTTCGCCCTCCAGGACGTAGAACAGCTCCTCGCTGCGCGTGTGCACATGCGCGCCCACGTCGAAGCCCGGCGGGACCTCCACCTCGAAGGTGGAGGCCATCCGCGAGTGCATGCCGGTGACCTTGAACGTCACCCGCTGGGCCGGTGTCTCGACGACACGGCCGTGGCCCGGCGGTACGTACAGTCCCTCGGTCTCCGTCATCGCCCACTCACCAGGTCACCGGAAGGGCCTCGGGACCCCGGATCAGCGCGCCCTTCTTGAAGGGCACCTTCTCCGGCGCCACGGCCAGCCGCAGGCCCGGAATCCGGTCCAGCAGGGCGTCCACCATGAGTTCCTCCTCCAGCCGGGCCAGCATGTTGCCGGGGCAGAAGTGCGGGCCGAAGCCGAACGAGACGTGCGGGTTCGGGCTGCGGGAGAAGTCGATGGTGTCCGGGTCGGGGAACACCTCCGGGTCGCGGTTGGCGGCCAGGTAGGAGTTGTACACCGCGTCGCCCGCGCGGATCCGCACACCCCGGATCTCCACGTCCTCCAGGGCGATCCGGGACAGGCCGACCGCGTTGCGGTGCGGAATCCAGCGCAGGAGCTCGTCGATCGCCCTGGGGCGGATCTCCGGCTGCGCGCGCAGCAGCTCCACCAGGTCGGGGCGGGTCAGCAGCAGATAGAACATCTGCCCGCTGTTGTTGGTGACCGCCTCGCCACCGATCTGGAGGAGACCGGCCAGTCCGACGGCCTCCTCCAGGGTGACCTCGCCCCGACCCACCGCGGCGCCGAGCAGTGAGGCGACGTCCTCGGCCGTGCTGTTCTCGCGCAGCCCGATCAGGTCCGAGAAGTAGGCGGCCATCTCCCGTTTGGCCTTCTCGCTGATCTCCTTGCCGTTGGAGGAGGACAGGATGAGCTGGGTCCAGGTGTGCATGGTGTGCCGGTCGGCGGCCGGGACGCCCATCATTTCGCAGATCACCGCGATCGGGAAGGGGCTGAGGATCGTCGCCGTGAGATCGGCGGGCGGTCCGTCCTGGAGGAGTTCGTCGACCAGTTCGTCCAGCATGGCGCGGGCCTTCTCCCGTACCCGCTCCACGCCCTTCGCGGTGAAGGCGGCCGCCACCGAGCGGCGCAGCCGGGTGTGGTCGGGCGGGTCGAGGAAGCCGACCGCGCCCGGGTCGGGGATGAAGTGCGGGGCCAGCCGGGTGACCGGCTTCTTCATGACCTCCTCGCGGCTGAAACGGGGGTCGTTGGTCACCATGCGCACGTCGTCCATCCGGGTCACCAGCCAGGCCCAGCCCTCGCCGTTGGGCAGCTGGATGCGGGTGACCGGTCCTTCGCGCATGAGCTCTCTCAGCACCGGGTCGAAGTCCGTCCCGGTCAGGTCGAGCGCCGGCCAGTGCCGGATCGGGGGCAGGGTCTCGGTGAGTGTCTCTTCGGTCATGCCGTACTCAAGCCGTCTCTCGGTCTTCAGCTGCGCCAGCGGCCCAGCGTCATTTCCGCGGTGATGCCGGGTCCGAACCCGGCGAGGAGCCCGCGCGCCCGGTGCTCGGCGCCGCCCTCGTCGAACATCCGGCGCAGCGCGTCCAGCACGACGCCGGAGGCGATGTTGCCGTACTCGGTGAGGGTGGCCCGGCTGAACCGGAAGGCGTGCGGGTCGACCTGGAGGAACTTGCTGAGGTCGTCGAGGATGCGCGGGCCGCCGGCGTGGACGATGTAGAAGTCCAGGTCGGACGCGTCCCAGCCGTGCATGCCCGCGAGGTCCTGCAGCGCCGGGGCCAGCGGCTCCATGGTGGCGGGCACCCGTTTGTCGAGCAGGAAGTGGAATCCGGTCGCCCGGACGTCGTACATGATCCACTCTTCGGTCTTCGGGATCAGGTACGAGCCGTTGCGTTCCAGCTCGACACCGGTGCCGCCCTTGCCGCGGACCACGGCGGCGGCTATGCCGTCACCGAACAGGCCGTTGGAGAGCAGCGAGCCCACGCCCAGGTCGGTGGGCTGGTAGCACAGCGAGCAGAACTCGCAGGCCACTATCAGCGCGTTGGCGTCGGGGTAGGCCGTGCAGAAGTCGTGCGCGCGGTTGATCGCCGCGCCGCCGGCCGCACAGCCCAGCTGGGCTATGGGGAGCTGTCGGGTGGTCGAGTCGAAGTCCATCTCGTTGATCAGCCACGCCGTGAGCGAGGGCATCATGAAGCCCGTGCACGAGACGTAGACGATCACGTCGATGTCGGAGGTCAGGAGTTCCGCGTCGTCGAGTGCGCGCTGGATCACCGCGGGGACCCGGGCCTTGGCCTCGGCCTCGTAGAGCTTGTTGCGCTCCTCGAACCCGGGGTGCTTGAGGGTCTCCTCGATGGGCTGCACTATGTGCCGCGTCTTCACCCCCGTGTTCTCGATCAACCGCAGTGCGAGCGGCAGTTGGGGGTGGTCCGAGTGACGCGACCGCGCCAGTTCCAGCGTCTCCTCCATCGTGATCACGTGCTCCGGCACCGACACCGTTGGTCTGCACAAAGTCGCCATGAACCGTGCCTGCTTTCAGCCTTCCGGAAGGCCTGCGCCCGCCGGTCAGAGGGTCGTTCACCTCAGGAGGTGGTCCACCCACGATCACTCGACCCGGCGGCGATCTCGCGCCGAACTACTCCAGACCGGGGACACCCGAGTCAGGGTCGGTAGGAAACCGCACGTCCGCGGGAGGGGGCACACCATGACGGCATCGGCCGGGGATCCGCCGGAGACGACCACCAGGACGCTCGCCCGCCTGGCCCTGGCACAGCGGTGGGTGATCCCCGTCGACCGCCGCTCCTTCGCGCATCCGGCCCAGCGCGCCGACCCCGGCTCGGGGGCCTTCTTCACCACGCTCGCGACGGGCCAGGAACCGGCCGCACAGCACCTGTCCGCCTTCGCCCGGGCCTGCGGCGTCACCGAGGACCGCTCCCGGACATACGTCCCCCTGGCGGGCTGCCAGGCCTACCCCGCCCACGTCTCCTGGCCGGCCCTCAACCCCTCCCCGGCGGACGCCGTTCTGGCCCTCACGGCGAACTTCTCCGCCTGGGGCGGTCATCGCGCCCGCATCGCGGCGGGCCGGCGCACGCACTACGGTTTCCTCGGACGAATGCCTGAAGCGGGCTTCCAGTGAATGTTCCGGACTTCGCCGGCCTAAGGCGCTCCACTGCTGTGCGCGATGCACGCCACGTCAATGCGATCGGCCAGCTTGGCCAGCTCGATGGTCAGCGCAGCAACCGTGTCCTCGTCCAACCCCGGCTCCCCCGCCTCGACGAGCCGCAGCCATCGCCCGCCCACGGTCCGCAGCAACTTACTCACGTCGGCCGCAGACACCTGCAAGGTACCGCGGTCGTCGACGATCAGAGGCAGGGTCACTTCGCGGGTCACAAAAGGGGATGGTAGCCGCGCAGCGCTCACGCACCCTGCCAAACCGTGGTGATGTTGCAGAACTCGCGGATTCCGTGCCCGGACAGCTCACGCCCGTACCCGGACCGCTTGACCCCGCCGAACGGGAACGCCGGATGGGAGGCCGTCATCCCGTTGACGTACACCGAACCGGCCTCCAGGTCGCGCGTGAACCGCTCCACCTCGCTCTCGTCCCGCGTCCACACATTGGAACTCAGCCCGAACAGCGAGTCGTTGGCGATGAGCAGCGCCTCGTCCAGGTCGCCGGCCCGGTACAGCGTGGCGACCGGTCCGAACGCCTCCTCCCGGTGGATGCGCATCTCGCGGGTGATCCCGGCCAGCACGGTCGGCGGGTAGTACCAACCCGGCCCGTCCGGCCGCTCGCCGCCGCACAGCACCTCGGCCCCGGTGCGCCTGGCGTCGTCGACCAGCTCCTCCAGATCCTTCCGCCCCTGCTCGCTGGAGAGCGGCCCGACCTCGGTGTCCTCCTCCAGCGGGTCACCGACCTTGAGCGCCTTCATGCCCGCGACGAACTTCTCGGCGAAGGCGTCGTAGACGTCCGTGTGCACGATGAACCGCTTGGCGGCGATGCAGGACTGCCCGTTGTTCTGCACGCGAGCGGTGACCGCCACCTCGGCCGCCCGGTCCAGGTCGGCGGAGGGCATCACGACGTACGGGTCGCTGCCGCCCAGCTCCAACACCGTCTTCTTGATCATCTCCCCGCAGGTGGAGGCCACCGCCCGGCCCGCCGGCTCGCTGCCGGTCAGCGTCGCGGCCTTCACCCGTTCGTCCCGGAGGATGTCGTCGACCGCCCCCGAGCCGATCAGCAGCGTCTGGAAGCAGCCCTCCGTGAAGCCCGCCCGGTGGAACAGGTCCTCCAGGTACAGCGCCGTCTGGGGGACGTTGGAGGCGTGCTTGAGCAGACCCACGTTGCCCGCCATGAGCGCGGGCGCGGCGAACCGGATCACCTGCCAGAGCGGGAAGTTCCAGGGCATCACCGCGAGGACGGGCCCCATCGGCCGGTACCGCACCCGGACCCGGGAGGCGCCGGAGTCCTTCACGTCCGACTCGGCGGGCTCCTCGTCGGCCAGCAGTCCCTCGGCGCGTTCGGCGTACCAGCGCATCGCCTTGGCGCACTTCGCGGCCTCCGCACGGGCCTGCCTGATCGGCTTGCCCATCTCGGTGGTCATCACCCTGGCGACCTCCTGCTGATCCTCGTCCAGCAGATCGGCGGCCTGCAGCAGCAGCCGGCCACGGTCGACGAACGACATCGTCCGGTAGGTGCGGAACGTGGCCTCGGCGAGCTGGAGCCGGCGTTCCAGCTCTTCCTCGCCCATGGGCTCGTACGTCTTGAGCGTCTCGCCGTTCGCCGGGTTCACCGTCGCGATGGGCATGGCTGACCTCCCTGGGAGCGGGCTTGCTTAGACCTTCGCGCGCAGTACGGCCGTACGCAACGCGTGGCGTCCCTTCAGGCCGAGTGCTCCGCCAGCCGGTCGAGAAACGCGGTCTGCGCCGTGATGATCAGCTCCCGGGCCCGGTCCAGGCCGAGCCACGCCACGCGGTCCAGTTCCGGGAACTCCCGCACCCGGCCGGAGCGCGGCGGCCACTCCATGGTGAAGGTGCCGGGGCTGAAGCCGCTCAGGTCCGGGTCCGCCTCGACGGCCCAGGCCGTGACGACCTTGCCGTTCTTCTGCGCCACCTCGCCCAGCGGTACGGCCTTCCCGTCGGGCGGCGCCACTCCCAGCTCCTCCTGGAACTCGCGCCGGGCGGCCTCCCAGGCGGGCTCGTCGGGTTCGTACTCGCCCTTGGGGACGGTCCACGCACCGGCGTCCTTCTTCGCCCAGAGCGGACCACCCATATGGCCCAGCAATACCTCCAGTCCCTCATCGGTATGCCGGAACAACAGCAGTCCCGCGCTGCGCTTCGTCGCACGCACCGTCACGGCTTGACCTCCGGGTGGGCCGCCAGCAGGGCCTCCACGGTATCGGCCTCCTCGGGCCGTTTGTCCTCGCGGTAGCGGACCACGCGGGCGAAGCGCAGGGTGACGCCGGCCGGGTAGCGGGAGGAGCGCTGGAGGCCGTCGTAGGCGATCTCCACGACGAGTTCGGGGCGGACCCGGACCACCCAGCCGTTGTCCTCCACGGCGAGCTGCTGCAGCCGCTCGGTCTGCCAGGCGAGCATCGCGTCGGTCATGCCCTTGAAGGTCTTGCCGAGCATGGCGAAGCCGCCGTCGGGGTTGCGGGCGCCGAGGTGGAGGTTGGAGAGCCTGCCCGTGCGCCGGCCGTGGCCCCACTCGGCGGCCAGCACCACCAGGTCGAGGGTGTGCACGGGCTTGACCTTCAGCCAGGCGGCGCCACGCCGGCCCGCGCTGTACGGAGCGTCCAGCGCCTTCACCACCACGCCCTCGTGGCCGCGGGCCAGGGTATCGGCGAGGAAGCGTTCCGCCTCCGCGATGTCCCCCGGCCCGGAGGCGACCGTCCGGCGCACCCGCATCGGCTCGGGCACCAGCCGGGCCAGCTCCACGTGCCGCTCGGCGAAGGGCAGGTCCAGCAGATCGGTGCCGTCGACCGACAGGACGTCGAAGAAGACGGGGGAGACCGGGGTCTCCCCGGCCGCCCTCGTCACGTCCGTCCGGGAGCCGACCCGGCCCGCCGTCTCCTGGAAGGACCGGGGCCGTCCGGCCGCGTCGAAGGAGATCACCTCGCCGTCCAGGATGAACCGCTCGCCTGGCAACTCCCGTGCGGCGGCGGTCACTTCGGGCAGCCGGTCGGTGATGTCGTCCAGGGTGCGGGTGTGCACCCGGACCGTCTCACCGTCCCGGTGGACCTGCACCCGGATGCCGTCCAGCTTCTCCTCCACCGCGCAGGCGCCGAGCTTCTCCACGGCCTCGGCCACGGAGGACGCGCTGTGCGCCAGCATCGGCAGCACCGGGCGCCCCACGGTGAGCCGGAACCTCTCCAGTGCCCCGGACCCCTCGGCGAGCAGGGCCTGGGCGACCGTCTGGAGCGACCCGGCGAGCATCACCGCGCGGCGGACGGCGGCCGGGTCGGCGCCGGTCGCCTGGGCGAGGCCTTCCACGGCGACCGCGTCCAGCGCGCCCTGCCGCACCTCGCCGGTGAGCAGGCCGAGCAGGAAACGCTGCTCCTCCTCGGTGGCCGCGCCCATCAGCTCGCCGACGAGCCGGACCCGCTGTGCCTGCGAGCCCGGCCCCGACACCTCGCCCAGCTCGCTGAGCAGGACGTCGACCTCGCGCACCGTGAGACTGGGCTCGTCGGCCGGCGGCACGGGCCGGCTCAGCACCTTCCAGCCGACGCCGAGCCGGCCCTGCGGCAGCCGTCCGGCCAGGTACGGGATGACGATCGGCACGTCGTCCGCCTCCGCCTCCCGGAACAACTCGGCGAGCAGCGCAGTCTTGCGGGACCGGGCCGCCGTCGCGGCGACCTCCCGGGACACCTGGGCGAGCCGGGTCAGCAGCATGCAGTCATCGTGCACCGGGGGAGCGGCGGTTACACCCGGACGGAGTCGAGGTCGGCCATCAGCAGCTCCCCGTTGATCGCGGCCCCCGCCCGGTATCCCCGGCTCGCCGCGTTGATCACCTGCTCGGCGAAGCCGCTCGCGTTGCCCGCCGCCCACAGGCCGGGCACGGTCGTCAGGCCCCGCTCGTCGATCACCGGGTAGGCACCGAACGGCGTCTCGCGCAGCTCGGCGCCCAGCCGAACCAGCAGGTGGTTGTTCGGTACGGCGCGCGGGGCGGCGTACAGGACCTCCCGGTCGTGGACCGTGCCGTCCTCGAGCCGGATCCCGGTGAGCCGGTCCTCGGCGACGAGGAGTCCCGCGACCCTCCCGGGTACGACCGTGACCCCGGCGGCGGCCAGCCGGCGCAGGTCTTCGTCCGTCAGCTCCGACTCGCCCACCCCGTGCAGGAAGAACCGCACGTCCTTGGACCACTGGGTGACCATCAGCGCCTGGTGCACGCTCAGCGGCGAGGCCGCGAGCACCCCGGTCGGCAGGTCGCGGGCCTCCCAGCCGTGGCAGTACGGGCAGTGCACCACGTCCCGGCCGAACCGCTCGGCCAGTCCGGGGACGTCCGGCAGCTCGTCCTTCAGGCCCGTGGCGATCACCAGCTGCCGGGCGCGGACCGTCCCTCCGCTCGCGAGGACGACGGTGAAGTCCTCGTTCCTGGCCGCGTCCACGACCCGGTCCCGCACCAGCTCCACCCCGTAACGGGCGATCTCCTCGCGGCCGATCGCCAGGAACTCGGCCGGGGACATGCCGTCCCGGGAGAGATAGCCCTGCATGTGCGCGGACGGCGTGTTGCGCGGCTCGCCCGCGTCCACGACCAGCGTGCGGCGCCGGGCGCGGCCGAGGACCAGCGCGGCGGACAGCCCGGCGGCCCCACCACCGACGACGACTGCTTCGTACCTGTTGTTCTCGGTGTTCCGGGTCATGCCGCGACGGTCGCTCGGCGGCTGCGGCATTGACAAACGTATTTGCCGTTCCTGCAATGGTCGTCATGAGCACGGACGACGTACTGGCCGAAGTGGGCGCCCGGCTGCGCCGCATCCGCAAGGAACGGGAGGTGACCCTGGCCACGCTCTCCGAGGCCACCGGCATCTCGGTCAGCACCCTCTCCCGGCTGGAGTCCGGCCTGCGCAAGCCCAGTCTCGAACTGCTGCTGCCGATCGCGCAGGCCCACCAGGTGCCGCTGGACGAGCTGGTCGGCGCGCCGCCGGTGGGGGACCCGCGGGTGCGGTCCGAGCCGATCGTGCGGGGCGGGCGCACCCACTGGCCGCTGACCCGCCAGCCCGGCGGCCTGCAGGCCTTCAAGGTGCTCGAACCGCAGCGGAAGCAGGATCCTGACCCGCGCACCCACGAGGGCTACGAGTGGCTGTATGTGCTCTCCGGCCGGCTGCGGCTGGTCCTCGGGGAACACGACGTGGTGCTGTCGGCGGGGGAGGCCGCCGAGTTCGACACGCGCGTGCCGCACTGGTTCGGGTCGACGGGGGAGGGGCCGGTGGAGTTCCTCAGTCTGTTCGGGCCGCAGGGCGAGCGGATGCACGTACGGGCACGGCCCAGGCGGAAGTGATACGGCTGACTGTTCCCTGATCGGCAAGCGACCGCTTAGTATGCGATCGGACCCGGTCAGACGAAGCAGTCCCGTGGAGGCCCCGCATGCAGGCATGGCAAGTGCACGAGAACGGCGAGCCGAGCGAGGTGATGCGCCTGGCGGAGGTGGAGCGGCCCGTGCCCGCAGACGGCCAGGTGCTGCTGCGTGTGCGCGCTGCCAACATCAACTTCCCGGACGCGCTGCTGTGCCGGGGCCAGTACCAGGTGCGCCCGCCGCTGCCGTTCACGCCCGGCGTGGAGATCTGCGGCGAGACCGAGGACGGCCGCCGGGTGATCGCCAACCCCGCGCTGCCGTACGGCGGTTTCGCCGAGTACGCCCTCGCCGACGCCCGCGCCCTGCTGCCGGCCCCCGAGGCGCTGGACGACGCCGAGGCCGCCGCGCTGCACATCGGCTACCAGACCGGCTGGTTCGGCCTGCACCGCCGGGCCCACCTGGAGGCGGGCGAGACCCTGCTGGTGCACGCCGCCGCCGGCGGTGTCGGCAGCGCGGCCGTCCAGCTCGGCAAGGCGGCCGGGGCCACCGTGATCGGTGTCGTCGGCGGCGCGGACAAGGCCGCCGTGGCCCGCGAGCTGGGCTGTGACGTGGTGGTCGACCGCCGCTCCGAGGACGTGATCGCGGCCGTGAAGGAGGCCACCGGCGGCCGGGGCGCGGACGTGATCTACGACCCGGTGGGCGGCGAGGCCTACACCCAGTCCGCCAAGCTCGTCGCCTTCGAGGGCCGGATCGTCGTGGTCGGCTTCGCGAGCGGCACCATCCCCAGCCCGGCCCTCAACCACGCGCTGGTGAAGAACTACTCGATCCTCGGCCTGCACTGGGGCCTGTACGCCACCAAGAACCCGAAGCTCATCCTGCGCTGCCACGAGGAGCTGACCGAGCTGGCCGCCCGGGGCGCGATCAAGCCGCTGGTGAGCGAGCGGGTGCCGCTGAGCGGGGCGGCCGCGGCCGTGCAGAAGGTGGCGGACGGCCGCTCCACCGGCCGGATCGCCGTCGTGATGGAGGGAGCAGCATGACCGACGCCGAAGAACTGCGCCGCCGCACACGAGAGTTGCTGACCCAGCATCCCCCGGCGAGCACCGACCGCCTCGACTTCCTCAGGGCCCGCTTCGACGCCGGCCTCGCCTGGGTGCACTACCCGGAGGGCCTCGGGGGACTGGGCGCGCCCCGTCACCTCCAGGCCGTCGTGGACGCCGAGCTGGAGGCCGCGGGTGCCCCCGACAACGACTCACGCCGCAACGGCATCGGGCTCGGCATGGCAGCGCCGACCATCCTGAAGTACGGCACGGAGGAGCAGAAGCAGCGCTATCTGCGGCCGCTGTGGACGGGGGAGGAGGTCTGGTGCCAGCTGTTCAGCGAGCCCGGCGCCGGCTCCGACCTGGCCGCCCTCGGCACCCGGGCCGTGCGGGAAGGCGACACCTGGGTCGTCAACGGGCAGAAGGTGTGGACGTCCGGCGCGCACAACGCCCGCTGGGCCATCCTCATCGCCCGCACCGACCCGAGCGTGCCCAAGCACGCCGGCATCACCTACTTCCTCTGCGACATGACCGACCCCGGCGTCGAGGTCCGGCCGCTGCGCCAGATCACCGGCGAGGCCGAGTTCAACGAGGTCTTCCTCACCGACGTCCGCATCCCCGACTCCCGCCGCCTCGGCGAGGTCGGCAACGGCTGGCGGGTCGCCCAGACCACGCTCAACAACGAACGCGTGGCCATCGGCGGCATGCGGCTGCCCCGCGAGGGCGGCATGATCGGCCCGGTCGCCAGGACCTGGCGCGAACGCCCCGAGCTGCGCACCCACGAACTGCACCAGCGCCTGCTGAAGCTGTGGGTCGAGGCCGAGGTCTCCCGCCTCACCGCCGAACGCCTGCGCCAGCAGCTCGTCGCCGGCCAGCCCGGGTACGAGGGCTCCGGCATGAAGCTCGCCTTCGCCCGCCTCAACCAGGAGATCAGCGGCCTGGAGGTCGAACTCCGCGGCGAGGAAGGTCTGTTGTACGACGACTGGACCATGCGCCGCCCCGAGCTGGTCGACTTCACCGGCCGTGACGCCGGCTACCGCTACCTGCGTTCCAAGGGCAACAGCATCGAGGGCGGGACCAGCGAGGTCCTGCTGAACATCGTCGCTGAGCGGGTCCTCGGCCTGCCCGCCGAGCCGCGCACCGACAAGGACGTCGCCTGGAAGGACCTGGCCCGATGACAAAAGCGCCGGACCTGCTGTACTCCGAGGAGGAAGAGGCGCTGCGCGCCGCCGTCCGCGACCTCCTCACGGACCACTGCCCGCCCGCGGACGTCATCGCCCGCGTCGAGTCGGGCACTCCGCACGACCTCGCCCTGTGGAAGTCCCTCGCCGAGGGCATGGGCCTGGCCGGGCTCCTGGTGCCCGAGGAGCAGGGCGGGCAGGGCGCCTCCGCCCGCGAAGTCGCCGTCGTCCTGGAGGAGTTGGGGCGAGCGGTCGCTCCCGTCCCGTACCTCACCAGCGCCGTCGTCGCCACCGAGGCCCTGCTGGCCTGCGGTGACGAGGAGCTGCTGGGACGGCTGGCCTCCGGGCGCACCATCGGCGCCCTCGCGGTCGGCCTGCACTCGGCTCCGGGCGCCGACTTCAAGGCCGTACGACTGGAGAGCGGCACTCTGCACGGGGAGTTGGCGGGCATCGCCGACGCGGCCGTGGCCGACGTCCTGCTCGTCCCGGCCGAGGACGGCGGCCTGTACGCCGTGGCCGCGGACGCCGCGACCGTCACCCCGCAGATCTCCCTCGACCTGACCCGGCCGCTGGCGACGGTACGGCTGGACGGCGCGCCCGGCCGGCGTATCGGCGCCGCCGAACCCGCCGTACGCCGCGCCCTGCGCGCCGCCGCCGGACTGCTCGCCTCCGAGCAACTCGGTGTCGCCGACTGGGCGTTGACCGAGACCGTGCGCTATCTCAAGGAGCGCAAGCAGTTCAACCGGCCGGTCGGTGGCTTCCAGGCGCTCAAGCACCGGCTCGCGCAGCTGTGGCTGGAGGTCGTCAACCTGCGGGCGGCCGCCCGTGCCGCGGCCGACGCGCTGGCCTCCGGCGCGGACACGGATGTCTCGGTCGCCGTTGCCCAGGCCTATGCCGCCCCGGTCGCCGTCCACGCCGCCGAGGAGGCGCTGCAGCTGCACGGCGGCATCGGGATGACCTGGGAACACCCGATCCACCTGTATCTGAAGCGGGCCAAGGCGGACTCGATCGCCTACGGCACGGCCGGTGCCCACCGCGAGGCGCTGGCCGGACTGGTCGACCTCCAGGCACCCTGACCCAACCCGGGTGAAGCCCGCCCCACCTGGGGCGGGCTATTCCGTGTGCGTGCTCCGCAGAAGTGAACAGCGCACCAACTCCCAGCGAGAGAAGGCCTCTTCGGCGGTGAGGCCTCGCATACTCCCTTCGGTCCCATCCGGCACCTCAAGGGAGGCAGAGCATGGCCCTCACCACCCGTCGCAGAGCCCTCACCACCCTCGGCGCCGCCCTCGCCGGCGCGGTCGCCCTGCCCGCGTCGCAGGCCAGGGCGGGCACCGCACAGCGCGGTCCGCACCCGCTGTGGAACGCCCACGCCCACAACGACTACGAGCATCCCCGGCCGCTGTTCGACGCGCTCGACCACCGCTTCAACAGTGTCGAGGCCGACATCTTCCTCGTCGGCGACCAGCTCCTCATCGGGCACGACAGCTCCGAGCTGGACCCGTCCCGCACCCTCGAATCCCTCTACCTCGGCCCGCTCGCCGCCCGGGTCCGGGCCGAGCACGGTTCGGTGTACCGGGGATGGCGCAGGCCGCTGCAGCTCCTGATCGACATCAAGACCGAGGGCTCGTCGACCTACCTCGAACTCGACCGCCATCTGCGCCGCTACCCGCACCTGTTCACCCGGTACGCGCACGGCCGGGTGCACCCCGGGCCGGTCACCGCCGTCATCTCCGGTGACCGCGCCGCCCGTATCCCCATGGAGGCGCAGGACGAGCGGCGCGCCTTCTACGACGGCCGGCTCACCGACCTCGGCAGCACCGCCCCGGCCACCTTCATCTCGCTGATCAGCGACAACTGGACGCAGAACTTCACCTGGTCGGGCGAGGGCGCGTTCCCCGACGCCGAGCGGCAGAGGCTGCGGAACATCACCGCCGCCGCGCACGCGCGCGGGCAGCAGGTGCGGTTCTGGGCCACCCCGGACGCCGCGGGCCCGGCCCGCGACGCCCTGTGGACGGAACTGCTCGCCGCCGGCGTCGACTACCTCAACACCGACGACCTGGCCGGCCTGGAGAACTTCCTCGACGCCCGCCCCGCCGCGTAACACCACACGTTCGGGGGACACGTCAGCCGCCCGGACGAACCCTCCGCTACGCCACACTTGCGGCCGAAACGCCACCCAAGGGGCGTGGCGGAGGAGGTTCCTGGTGATCATTCCCGTCTCTGCGGTCGTGCTGCTCCTGATCCTGGCCGTGATCTTCATCCGCAACTGCTCGCTGAAGATCTCCCACGCCCTGGTCTGCATGCTGCTCGGCTTCTTCCTGGCCGGCACGAGCATGGCGCCCACCATCCACAGCGGGCTCATGACGACCGCCGACCTGGTGAGCGGTCTGCGGCCCTGAGATCAGCCGGCCGAGAAGACCCCGATGCCGTTCGCGACCGCACGCTCGGCGCCACCGCTCGGATGGTTGCGGACCGTCACGGCGCTCGCCCCGTCGTCGCGGGTGACCAGCTCCGTCGAGCCGCCGCCGTCGAGGTTGAACGCGGCGGACGCGCCCAGCGAGCGCATGGTGTCGGCCTCCTCCGCGACCGTCATACCGGTCCGGTACTCGGCGGCTCCGTCGAGCGCCAGGATCAGCAGTTGCCGTCCGCCGCCCTTGAAGCCCACGACCGTGCGCACCGCCGAGGTGCGGTCGTCCAGGCCGGACAGCGCCTGGCCGTGCTCAAGGACCGGGAAGCCGCCGATCGCGAAGGCGTACGGCACCCCGGACGAGGCCGCCACCAGCCGGTGCGTCACGCTCACCGCATCCCCGACGGAGAGCTTGCGCAGCCGCTGCGCACCCTCCTCGCGGCCCAACAGGACCGTGGTGCCCGCCGGGATCGGGCCGCTGCCCGGGATGTCGGAGGCGGAGACCACCCGGCCGCCCCGCACCCTCACCTCGTAGGTGTCCTTGCTGCATGGCGCCGACCGCTGGGCGTCGGTGCCGCACACGGCGCGCATCCGGGAGACGCTGCCCCAGCGTGCGGTGAAGGCGCCGACGGAGTTCTCCGGGAGCGCGTACTGGTTGAGGCCCTTCAGCGGGATCGTGCCGTCCGGTGTGTGCACGCTGCCGGAGAGGGAGAGGCGGTCCAGCCGGGCCCGCCGGTCGGTGCCCACACCGAAGACGTCCCGCGTGCTGGTGTCCGGCGGCAGCGCGGGCCCGAAGCGCTGGCCGTTCGGCACCGCCGCCTTGAGCACGTGCCCGTCCGCGATCGCCGGTCCCACGCTCGCGCCGGTGGCCGCCACGCCCGGATGCTGGGTCTCCGTGATGTCGAAGAAGTCACCGTTGACCCCCGCGACCGCCCCGGCCGAGTCCGCCATCCGGGAGACGGTGGCCCGGGCCGCCACCGCGCCCGGGTACAGCAGGTCCACGCGGACATGCGGATCGGCCAGGTCGACCGTGAGCAGATGGGCGTGTGCCGGGCCCGCGGCCGCCTTGACGTCGAACTGCCGGTAGGTGATGCCGGGCGCGATCCGCTTGCCGTCCGGGACGGCGCCGGCCGGTGCCGCTCCCGCCAGGGCCGCACCGGCCAGTACACCGAACGCCGTGACAACCGTTCTGCCCGCTGCCGAACGCCTGTGACGTCTGATCACCATGCCCCCTGATGTCTCGTCAACTGCCCCTGCCGTACGGGTTGTCGTACGGGTCGTACGGGGCAGTGGACCAGAGGGCGGCGAGCGGCGGGCCGACTAGGCGTCGACTACGCGAGAACGAGTGAGAAAACGCACCCCCTCGGGTGCCTCCAGCGAGAAACCGCTGCCCCGTCCGGGTACCACGTCCACGATCAGCCGGGTGTGGCTCCAGGCCAGGTACTGGCTCCGGGACATCCAGAAGGTGACGGGCTCGGCCACACCGTCCACCGTCAGCTCCGCCAGCAGCACGTCCGAGCCGCCGGTGCGGAACTCGCCGTCCGGGTAGCACATGGGCGCGCTGCCGTCGCAGCAGCCGCCGGACTGGTGGAACATCAGCGGACCGTGCTCGGCGTGCAGCCGCCGCACCAGGTCCGCGGCCTCGGGAGTGAGTTCGACGCGCGGGGCTTCCTCAGCCATGGGTCACCCTCCTGAAGGGCCGGTGCGCGGGAGGTCGGACCCGGCCCAGTCTCACGGATCGTCACCGGGCCGTCCAGAACGCCTCGTCGGCCCGGCCGACCGGGGTCAGCGATGGCTGAGCACGTTCACCACCCGGCCGCCCGGATCCCGCACGAAGAACCGTCGTACGCCCCACTCCTCGTCCGTCAGCGGGTGCACGATCTCCGCGCCGCGGTCCCGCATCGCGGCGTACGCCGCGTCGACGTCCTCGACCTCGATGCTCAGGTCCGGGGCGACGGGCGCGGTGCGGTCCTCGGTCATCAGGCTGAGCTGCACGGCAGGGTTCTCCGCGGAGGCCAGCGTCATGATCCAGCCGTGGTTCATGACCTCCTGCAACCCCAGCGCCCCATAGAACTCGGCGCTCTGCGGCAGCGCGGCCGACTGGAGGACGGGCACGACACGGCGTACAGGCATCTCGCGGCTCCACTGGTCGATCGGCTGGTGCGGGAGACGCCAGAGTAGCCCTGCGGCCGGCTGAGAGGATGAGCCAAGCCCATGCATCCCCCGCCCTTCGACCGGCTGGAGACGTGCTACGACGGCCTGCGCCGGCCGGGCCGGCGCGAGGAGGCGGCGGCCCTCGACCTCGGGCAGGGCATCACCGTCTTTCCGCCCCCGTGGACCGAGGAGGCGCACCGGGATCTCGCCGCGACCAGCCGGCGGGCGGTGGCGATGCGGGAGGTCCTCGGCGTGGCCGCCGACTCTGCCCGGCAGCTGGGCCCGGCCGACCGCGGCTTCCTCGGCGAGGTGTAAGCCCGCGGGCGGTGTCTCACCCGGTGACGCGGAGCCTGCGCGCCAGCAGCGCGTACACGGCCGAGGACACGATCAGGCCCGCCGGCAGGGCCAGGTCGATGCCGCCCAGGGCGGCGGCCACGGGCCCCGTGCAGGCGGTGTCGACGCACACCGCGGAGGCGGCCACGCCCGCCCCGAGTGCCAGCGCTCCCGCCCAGTTGAACCCGCCCGAGTACCAGAAGGGCCCGGTGCGGGACTCGTCGCCGAGGGCGAGGCCGTCTAGCGGTTGCGGCGCAGCAGGATGTCGGTGGCGTAGCCGGCCGTGCTCGGGCCGAGCAGGACCACGGTCAGCTGCAGCACATTGCCGACGGCGTCGAGGAAGTCCGAGACGAGCAGCGCGTACCGGGTCAGGGCGACGGAGACGGTGCCGTCGACGAGCACACTGCGGGAGCGCCGGATGCGCAGGCCGACGGCCTGGAGGACGAGACCGGCGCTGTAGGCGGTCAGCGCGTTGAGGGCGCCGGTGCCGAGGACCAGCGCGAGCAGGAACAGTGGGCGGAACCAGCCGGGGAACAGCCGCTGGAGCGAGGACTCCGGGTCGTTCATGTCCACGGCGGTCGCGGCGAGCGCGCCGATGCCGCAGACCAGGACGCTGGACAGAAAGCCGCCGAACGCCGTCCAGCCGGCCACCGCCTTGGCGGACACGGTGCGGGGCAGGTACGGGGAGAAGTCCGCGCTGGTGGTGTACGACAGCGGCCCCGAGGCGATGAGGGCGACACCGGCCGGCAGGGTCGCCCACAGGGCGGTGCCGGTCAGCGGCCGGTCCGGGACGTAACCGAAGTCGGTGTGCCGCACCACCACGAAGCCGACCACGGCGAAGACGGCGGTCATGGCGAGGGCGATCGGCACATGGAGCCGGATGATCGCGGCATGGCCCCAGACGCTGATGGCGAGGGTGATCGCCGCGATCAGCACCACGACGACGGCCTTCACCGCGGTGTTCACCGGCAGACCGGTCCGGGCGACCAGCGAGAAGGCCGCCGTCGCCGCCGCGGCCGGGTTCAGCGCGAAGTAGCTGACGGAGATCATCCAGCCGGTGACCGCGTTGTTGACCCGGTTGCCGCGGTTGCCGCGGTTGCCGCGTACGCCGTACCTGGAACCCCGCTTGGGCCGCGGGGGAGGAGGGCCGGGCGGGCAGGCTCGCCATCGGTCACCGGGCGACCTGACGGTGCTGGCCGACGACCCGCTGAAGGTGGCCGACACCGACCTGGCGGAACTGCCGGTACTGCTCACGCTCGTCGGGGGCCGGGTCACGTACCGGGGGGCGGTGGGCTGAGTGCCACAGCGTGGCACTCTCAACGGCTGCCGCGGCTGTCGCGGCGGGCGCGGCGGGCCTCGAACAGGAGGGGCAGCATCGACAGGGCGACGACCACGGCGACCAGCGGCAGCAGATAGTCCTCGAGATGCGGGACCGACGTACCGAGGCTGTAACCGGCGAGAACGAGCAGTTGCGACCACAGCACCCCGCCCACGGTCTGCCAGAGCGTGAAGGTCCGAACGGGCACCCCGAGGACACCGGCCACGGGGTGCAGCACCGTCCGCAGCAACGGCACGAACCGGCCGATGACCAGCGCCTTCCCGTGGCCGTAGCGGGCCAGCAGCTCCTCGGCCCGGGCGGCCGCCGCCTTCACCCGGCTGCTGGAGGTGCGGGCCAGCAGCGCCCGTCCGCCGTGCCGCCCGATCAGATACCCGACCTGCCCGCCCACCACCGCCCCGACCGCCGCGCACAGCAGCACCTGCCACAACGCCAGCCGGGGCGGCTGCTGCGCACTTCCGGCGCACAGCACACCGGCCGGGAACAGCAGGGTGTCACCGGGCAGGAAGAAGCCGACGACCAGCAGACCGGACTCCGCGAAGATCACCACCAGGACGCCGATCGCGCCGAAGGCGGCCAGCACCGAGGCGCTGTTCAGCGGATTGACGGCTATCACCTGGCCGCGCCTCCCGGCCTGCTCGCAGGGCTCCTCGCTCCTAAGCATCGCCCGGCCACCGCGAAAGCGCCCGCCCCGGCGCCGCACCCGGGCGTCCTGCACGTGGGTGCGGCAGTTATCGAGACACGATGTCTGGGTGGAAGCGGAATGTATCGATATCGTCGCCGCGTACACTGACGTCGTGCCGAAGCTGTGGAACGAGACGATCGAAGAGCATCGCCGCGCCGTCCGGGAAGCGGTGCTGGAGACCACGGCCGCACTCGTGGCCGAGCAGGGTCTGCGCGGGGTGACGATGTCCCGGATCGCCGAGCAGAGCGGCATCGGCCGGGCCACGCTGTACAAGTACTTCCCGGACGTCGAGTCGATCATGATGGCCTGGCACGAGCGCCAGATCGCCGGGCACCTCGATCAACTCGCTGAACTGCGTGACCGCGCCGGCACGCCTGGCGAACGGCTCGCCGCGGTCCTGGAGGCCTACGCGCTCATTCAGCAACAGCGGCACGGCCACGGAGCGGAGTTCTCTGCGCTCCTGCACCGAGGCGACCATGTGGCACATGCCGAGCAGCATCTCCGTCGCTTCGTACGGGGCCTGTTGGCCGAGGCGGCGGAAGCGGGCGAGGTTCGGGGCGACGTCAGTACGGACGAACTGGCCGGATTCTGTCTGCATGCCCTCGCAGGGGCCGGTGACCTGCCGTCCAGGGCAGCGGTGCGGCGGCTCGTGGCCGTCACCCTGGCGGGCCTGCGGCCGTAGGCCGACCGGCGCGGGGGACTGCCAGGGCCTGTCCGGCTTCCAGGCCGTGGCGCCGTGCGGAACACACTCACTGACCGGGGCGGCGCCTTCATCGATGGGGACGGGTGGCGGTCACGTGAACCGCCGTGGACGTCCCGTGTGTCGATCCCGGGACGAACCGAGCCGAGACACGCGGTGGGTCAGGAGGGACCTGCTCCGCCGGATGCCCGCGCGCCCCAGGACGACGTGGCCGCCTATGAAAAGGACCTTCAGCGCGATGAGGGCCAGGACGCCGCCCGCGGCCCAGCCCGTCCACGACGGGGCGGTCAGCGCGGCCCCGGCCACGCCGAGGTGCAGGGCGATGACGAGGGCGCCGACCGCCAGGAGGCCGGCCACCCGGGCGGGCCCACGAAGCCGCCGCTTCCCGTCCTCGGCCGGCCGGGCCGCACCGGACGCCTCATCGGTGGCGGGCGCCGGGGGAGCCGACGCGCGCTGCCAGGTGACCGTCAGACCGTCGCGCCGGCCGATCTTTTCGAGGCGCATGGTGATCCCGGTCCGGAGTCGTCGCAGGGCCTGCTCGTCGGCGGCCTCGACGCGCAGCGTCAGCACGTCGGGTCCCGCTTCCAGATGCCACGCGCCCTCGCCGAAGCGCACGGTTCCGTGGATGTCGGACCACTCGACGTGGCGAACGTCCGGCATCCGGCCGCCGCCATGCCCGGCCGGTGACTGATGCCGCATCCGGCGCATCATGGCGGTGTGGCGGCAGAGTTGGACGAGGTACCGGCTCGCGCGGTCCGTCGCGATCCGGGCTTCGGCGGTCGGCATGGGATTCCCTTCTCGGACACCCTGCGGATGTCAGATCCTGGTGAGGGCGGCCAGCCAGGCCCGAACGCCGGTGGGATCGGTGGTGATGTCGATCGTGGCCGGTTCGATCGAGTCGACCCGCCAACCCTGGGCGAACGTGGAGGTGATCTCGTCCCTCGATACCCGCCGCGGCCCTTGGTCGCCGGGCTGCCGGTCGCTGAAGCAGAGCATGAAGTAGCGGCCACCCGGCCGTACCGCGGTGCCCAGGCTGCCGGCGAAGGCGGTCCGGTCCTCGTCGTCGAAGATGTGGAACAGTCCGCAGTCGAGCACGGTGTCGAACAACTCCCCGAGATCGCTCAGCCTGCGGGCGTCGTGGTGGAGGAAGCGGGCGGCGAGGCCCCGTCGGCGCGCCTTGTCCTCCGCGGCCCGAAGGGCCCGGGACGCGAGATCGACGCCGGTGGCGTCCAGACCCCGGGCGGCGCACATGAGTACGTGCTCCCCGGTTCCGCAGCCGACGTCCAGCACCCGGCCCCGGATCGCCCCGGCGTCGGCGAGTGAGAGGAACGCGGGCTGAGGCCGGCCGATGTCCCACGGTGGTGTGCTGGCGTACATGTCGTCGGGACGCGCCCATGGCGTGCCGGAACCGGCATGGGAGTACGGGCTGGACACGTGGCTGTCCTCCGTCGCGGTTGATGGTCCGGAGCGTGTTCCGGTCTCTGCGGAGCAAGCTTTATCGAGACACACTGTCTACGTCAAGCCGGTGTGTCGCGAAAACGGTACCCGTGGAGCGGATGAACCCAAGGGACGGAAGAGCCGTCAATAGACACGTCGGCAATCCCCTGATCCAGTGAAAGGCTTCCCGTGCCCTGGTACCGAAGACGACGGCCGCGCATGCTCATCGCTCTCGTGACGGCCGTGACCGTCGTCGTGATCGTCGCGGTGACGATCGCCCTGAGGGTCACGACGTACGACCACACGTCGCCGCGCGCCGCCCGGGACAAGGCATCGGGAACGGTGGCTGCCGGAGCGGTCGACTGCCGCAAGGCGAAGTGCGTGGCACTCACCTTCGACGGCGGCCCCAGTCCGACGACGCCCGGGCTGCTGGACATCCTGAAACGCGAGCATCTGCACGCGACGTTCTTCGTGCAGGGCGAGGGGCACATCGGGAAGTACCCCGAGATCCTCCGTCGCATCTCGGACGAGGGGCATGAAATCGGCAACCACACCTGGAACCACAAGATCCTGACGCAGATCGACACGGCCGATGCCCGTCAGGAACTGACCCGCACGCAGGACGCCATCGAGAAGATCACCGGCACCAGGCCCGTCCTGATGCGTCCGCCGCAGGGCCGCACCAACCGTGACGTGGCCAAGATCTGCAAGGAGTTGGGCCTGGCACAGGTGCTGTGGAGCGTCACGGCCAAGGACTACGAGACGACCGACTCGGCCCTGATCACCAGGCGGGTGCTCGACCAGACTCACCGCGACGGCATCATCCTGCTGCACGACCTGCACAAGGGCACCGTGCCCGCCGTCCCGGGGATCCTCAAGGCGCTCGAACAGCGCGGCTACACGATTGTCACGGTGTCGCAGCTCCTCGCCCCGGCCAAGGCCCAGCCGGGGATGGTCTACCGGCCCTAGTCAGGCTCGGAAGCCGGCACAGTGCGGTCGCCGGTTCGCGTTCCGCCTCACAAGGAGCTCTGATAATTCACCCGAACGAGCCTGAAAGCTGCCATACCGTGTCGAACTGCATACGATCTTTCGCATGCCGCAGGAATCGGCCGGCCGCCCGGAGAGGCGTACGCCGGCCCTTGCTCTCCTCGTGGGCCTGGCGCTGATGCTCATGGCCCACGTCGTCGCCTGCGCCCTGCACCATGCCGACGCCCACTCGCACACCGTGGCGGAGAGCATGGTGATGACGAGTGCGGCCCCGAGCGTCGGCGCCCCGCCGCTCGGATCCGACGCCGCGGCCTGTTCCGCGGACCACGACGCCGGTGACCACCCCGGCCACGGCACCGCGTGCTGCGACCCGGCCGACCGGCCGGCCGACCTGCGGGGATCCTCGGCGGCCCTGATCCTGGCGATGCTGCTGCTCGTCCTCACCCGGACCAGCCGCACGGGCGACCTGCTGCTGCCCGGCGCACCGCCGGGAGGGTCGGGCCCGGAACCCCCGCCGGACTCCGGCGGACCACATCTGCTGCGCCTCGTCTGCGTCAGCCGTACCTGACAGAGCTGCCCCGGCCGTGCCCCGAGGGTGATCCCCGGAAGGGTCGCGCCGCCGGGCTCTGCGCATGCTCCGTACGGCACACACGACGGCCCATGGCAACCACGGGCCGCAGAAGGACGACTTCATGAGCACAGCTCTGCGCGGCATCTCCTCGCGCGACATCAGCTCCTTCCTCGCAGCGCACGAACTCCCCGAACCGGCCGGAGCCCCGCGCCGGTCGCCGGCCGGCATGGTCGGCAACACCCCGGTCCTGTGGGTGGGCGAGCCCTTCAATCCGCCCGGGCGTGGCTTCTGGGCCAAGCTGGAGAGCGCCAACCCCGGCGGCCTCAAGGACCGCGCGGCCCTCAACATGGTCGCTGCCGCCCGCAAGCGCGGCGATCTCGCAGCAGGCGCACCCGTGATCGAGTCCACCAGCGGCACGCTCGGCCTCGGCCTCGCCCTGGCCGGCATCACCTACGGCCACCCGGTCACCCTCGTCACCGACCCCGGCATGGAGCCGCTCATGGTGCACCAGCTGGGCGCACTCGGGGCGCATGTCGAGGCGGTCACCGAGCCGCACCCGGTGGGCGGCTGGCAGGAGGCGCGCCGGCAGCGGGTACGCGCGCTGCTCGCGCGCACCCCTGCGGCCTGGTGCCCCGACCAGTACAACAACCCGGACAACGTTGCCGCGTACGCCGCCCTCGCCCTCGAACTGATCGTCCAGCTCGGCCGGGTCGACGTGCTGGTGGCCGCCGTCGGCACCGGCGGCCACTCGGCGGGCATCGCCCGTACGCTGCGGACGTTCAACCCGCAGCTGAGGCTCGTCGGCGTCGACTCGGTGCACTCCACCGTCTTCGGCCAGCCCGCCGGCCCGCGCCTGATGCGCGGCCTGGGCAGCAGCATCCATCCCGGGAACGTCGACCACGCGGCCTTCGACGAGGCGCACTGGGTGAGCCCTGGCGAGGCAGTGTGGACCTGCCGCCGGTTGGCCCGCGGCCACTACGCCAGCGGCGGCTGGAGTGTGGGAGCGGTCGCCCTCGTGGCGAACTGGATCGCCCGTACACAGCCGGAGCACACCCGCATCGTGGCGATCTTCCCCGACGGCGTGCACCGCTACTGGAACACCGTCTACAGCGACGAGTACTGCCGCGCCCATGACCTGCTGGGCAGCCGGCCGGCGGCCGACCCGGACGAGATCGCTCACAGCGGTGAACGGGTGGTCGAGCGGTGGACCCGGTGCACGAACGTCACAGTGCCGGAGGGGGTTGTTCGATGAGGCTCCTCGTCACGCAGTTCCGCTCCTTCAACGGGTGCGTCCGGCTGCTGATGGTCCAGCAGTTCACCATCAACACCGGCTTCTACATGCTCATGCCCTACCTGGCCGTGCATCTGGCGGACGGACTGGGCATGGCCGCCTGGGCGGTCGGCCTGGTGCTGGGGGTGCGCAACTTCACCCAGCAGGGCATGTTCCTCGTCGGCGGCACACTCGCCGACCGACTCGGCTACAAGCCCACGATCATCGCCGGATGCCTGCTGCGCACCGCAGGCTTCGGCCTCCTCGGCTTCGTCGACGCGCTGCCCGCCCTCGTGGTGGCCTCGGCCGCGACCGGATTCGCGGGGGCGCTGTTCAACCCCGCCGTACGGGCCTGTCTCGCCGAGGAAGCGGGGGAGCGGCGAGTGGAAGCGTTCGCTGCATTCAATGTCTTCTACCAGGCCGGCATGTTCGTCGGCCCCCTTGCCGGGCTGGCGCTGCTGGCCACCGACTTCCGGCTGGTCTGCTCGGTGGCGGCAGCGTTGTTCCTCGCCCTGACGGTCGTCCAGCTGCGCTTCCTGCCCGGCCATGAGGCCACCGCGTCGGACGAACGGGGCGGAGTGCTCGCCGACTGGCGCACCGTCGTCCGCAACCGTCCCTTCCTGCTGTTCTCGCTTGCCATGATCGGCTCCTACGTACTGTCCTTCCAGGTCTATCTGGCGCTGCCGCTCCAGGCGCATCGGGTGGCGCCGGGTAGCGGCGACGCGGTGACCACGGCACTGTTCGCGGTATCCGCCGCCGTGGCCGTGGTCGGACAGCTGAGGATCACCGCATGGGCCCGGGGCCGCCGGCGCCCGCAGCGTGCGATCGTCTACGGCATCGCTCTCATGGGCGCTGCCTTCTTGCCGCTGGCGCTGACGGACCTGGTGGTCGGCAGCAGGTCCGGCCTCCTGGACTGGACCCTGGCACTGCTGCCGCTGTTCACCGCGGTGACTCTGCTCGGGCTGGGCACGGCCGCGGCGTACCCGTTCGAGATGGACACCGTCGTCTCGCTCGCCGGCGGCCGGCTCGTCGCCACGCACTACGGGCTCTACAACACCGTCTCCGGGCTCGGCATCACCGTGGGGAACCTGACCACGGGCGCGGTGTGGGACGCCGCCCATCGCCTCGGTCACCCGGAGTTGACGTGGTGGGTGCTGGCGTCGACGGGTGCGCTCTGTGCCGGCTGTGTCGCGCTGCTCGCACGATCCGGCCGCCTGAATCCCCGGCCGGAGCCAGAACCGTTGGCGGTGGCCTCGTGACAGGGGGCACAGGCACCGGGAGCGGGGCCGGCACGTGCTTCCGGAGCAGTGAGCTCCGAGAGTTCGGCGCCGAGGAGTTCGAAGTCGATGACGACCGAGGCCAGGGCTCCTGACGCGGGCGCGATGACCAACCGAGCGGCGGGGAACGGCAGGCCCGCTCGGCGGGCCATGTCGCCGACGGGCCAGGGACTTCGGCCTGTCGTTGACCTCGACGGAGCCGTCGCCGAAGTGCCGGCGCTGTACCGGCACTTCCCCTGTCGCGCGCTTGTCAGGCGCTCCGTCGCGAGGAGGTGGAGCAGCTGTGCGCGAGTGTGGACACCCTGCTCGCGCGGATGCGCCCCGACCTCGCGCTGCGGCGGTGGATGGACTGCTTCGCCGACCACGTCGAGGCCAGGGGCGAGATGGGCGATGCACTGCGGGCGCTGATCGACGCCGACGTGCTGACGGTGGTGAGGTCGCGCGAGCGGCTCGCAGGGGAGCACGAGGCGTAGCCGGCCTGCGTGCGAGGTCCCGCGCAGGCGCGGCCACGTACTCGGCATGTGGGCTGCCTGCCGACAAGATCGGGTTACGAACTCCGGCGAGGTCAGAGGAAGTCGGCGAGCCCGTCGAGGAGTCGGGCCACGTCGTCGGTGGTGTTGTAGGGGGCGAGGCCCGCGCGCAGGGCGGGGGCTTCGAGCTTGAGCGCGGTGAAGGGTTCGTAGGCGTAGAACGACCCTGCCGGTGCCACCACGTCGCGTGCGGCCAGATGTGCCTGGGCCTCGCGGGCGTCGCGGCCTTCGATGGACATCAGGAGCGTCGGGGTGCGGTCGGCGGCCTTCGAGTGCAAGCTGATGGCGTCGCCCAGAGACTCCAGACCCTCCTGCAGCCGTGCGCGCAGCGTCAGTTCGTGCTCGTGCAGGGACTCGAAAGAGCGGGTGAGGCGCTCCCTGCGCGAGATCCCCGTGCCCGGGTCCAGCTCGGCGAGGAAGTCGACGGCGGCGGTGGCGCCCGCCAGGATCTCGTAGGGCAGTGTGCCGAACTCGAAACGTTCGGGCACCGTGTCGGGGGACGGCAGGAGCTTGTCCGGGCGCAGGGTTTCGAGGAACCCGGGTGCCGCCGCGAGCACCCCGCAGTGCGGTCCGAGGAACTTGTACGGCGAGCAGACGAACACGTCGACCCCGAGCGCGGGCACGTCCACAAGGTGGTGCGCGGCGTAGTGCACGCCGTCCACGTACACCAGGGCGCCGACTTCATGGGCACGGTCGGCGATCCGGCGGACGGGCGGCTTGGTGCCCAGCACGTTCGAGGCCGCGGTGACCGCGACCAGCCGGGTCCGGGGTGTCAGGACCCGCTCGTACGAGTCGAGGTCGAGCTCCGTGGTCTCCGGGGCGATCTCGATCCAGCGGACCGTCACTCCGGCGCGCTCGGCGGCCTGGATCCAGGGGCGGACGTTGGCGTCGTGGTCGAGGCGGCTGAGGACGATCTCGTCGCCCGCGTTCCAGGTCTTGGCCAGGTGCCGGGAGAAGTCGTACGTCAGTTGCGTGGCGCTGCGGCCGTGGACGATGCCGTTCGCGGGCACGTTCAGCAGATCGGCGTAGGCGGCGCGGAAGTCCGCGACGGCGCGCTCGGCGTTGAGCTCGGACGGGCTGACGGTTCCCCGGTTGGACAGGGGGCCGGTCAGCGTCGCGGCGATGGCGTCGGCAACGGGGCGGGGGGTCTGCGTTCCGCCCGGACCGTCGAAGAAGGCGAGCCCGGTGGTGAGGGAGGGGAAGTGGGCCCGCAGGGCGGTGAGGTCGATGGCCATTCTCTCTGGTTTCTGTCGGGCGGAGTGTCTGGCGTCGAGGTGCCTCTACTCTGGCGGCGCTCCCGGGACACGTAAAGCGATGGATCCCGAAGCGAGAGTTCATGAAACATGAAGTCCCGGCCGGACCTGAAGCTCCTGGCCACCTTCCTGGCCGTCGTACGCCGAGGCCCGATGGCAGAGGCCGCGGCCGGGCTCGGCTGCGTGCCCTCGGCGGTGTCCCCCTCGCCCAGGCGACCGAGACGCTCTCCGACGCGACCGCGCGCTTCCAGCACGCCGCCCACGGCATCGCGAATCGCGAGATCGACCCAGGTCCCCCGGATCCGCGCCGATCCGCCTGAGTTCCGCGTCCTCGGCCACCGCCACCAGGGTGCGCTCCATCACGGCGAACGTCAGGGACTCGGGCCCGGTGATCAGCTTGGCCAGGAGACCGTCGCGGTGCGCGTCGAGCAGGGCGCATCGACCTCGTCGGCCCCGGCCGGGGCCATCCGCGCGGTCTCAAGATCCGTGTCTCGCGTGTCCAGGCCGCGGCCCGCATGCACAACTCCGCCGTCTTGATCACGGCCTGCCGCGCAACAATTCAGGGCGAGCGAGAAAGGGGCGCCTGCCAGGCATCTGCCCTGGTCCAGGCGCCCATATCCTGGGCCTAGAAGAAGCCCAGCTTCTTCGGCGAATACGACACCAGAAGATTCTTCGTCTGCTGGTAGTGCTCCAGCATCATCTTGTGCGTCTCCCGGCCGATCCCGGACTGCTTGTAGCCGCCGAACGCAGCGTGCGCGGGGTAGGCGTGGTAGCAGTTGGTCCACACCCGGCCCGCCTGGATCGCGCGCCCTGCGCGGTAGGCGGTGTTGGCGTCCCGGGTCCACACGCCCGCGCCGAGGCCGTACAGCGTGTCGTTGGCGGTCTTGATGGCGTCGTCGAAGTCGTCGAAGGAGGCCACCGAGACTACCGGGCCGAAGATCTCCTCCTGGAAGATCCGCATGCGGTTGTCGCCCTCGAAGATCGTCGGCTGGACGTAGTAGCCGCCCTTCAACTCGCCGTCGTACTCGATGCGCTCACCGCCGGTGAGGACCTTCGCGCCCTCCTGCCGGCCGATGTCCAGATAGGAGAGGATCTTCTCCAGCTGGTCGTTGGAGGCCTGGGCACCGATCATCGTGTCCGTGTCGAGCGGGTGGCCCGGCTTGATCTGCCGGGTGCGTTCGACCGCCGCCTGGAGGAACTCCGCGTAGTGACCGCGCTGGATCAGCGCCCGCGACGGGCAGGTGCAGACCTCGCCCTGGTTGAGCGCGAACATGGTGAAGCCCTCGAGCGCCTTGTCGCGGAAGTCGTCGTCGTGGGCCCACACGTCGTCGAAGAAGATGTTGGGCGACTTGCCGCCGAGCTCCAGGGTGACGGGCTTGATGTTCTCCGAGGCGTACTGCATGATCAGCCGCCCGGTCGTGGTCTCCCCGGTGAACGCCACCTTCGCCACGCGCGGGCTGGACGCCAGCGGCTTGCCCGCCTCCACCCCGAAGCCGTTGACGATGTTCAGCACGCCCGGCGGCAGCAGGTCCGCGATCAGGCTGATCCAGTAGTGGATCGAGGCCGGGGTCTGCTCGGCCGGCTTGAGGACGACCGCGTTGCCCGCGGCGAGCGCCGGCGCGAGTTTCCACGCCGCCATGAGAATCGGGAAGTTCCACGGGATGATCTGCGCGACGACCCCGAGCGGCTCATGGAAGTGGTACGCCACCGTGTCGTCGTCGATCTCGCCCAGGGACCCTTCCTGCGCCCGGATCGCGCCCGCGAAGTACCGGAAGTGGTCGATCGCCAGTGGGATGTCGGCCGCCAGCGTCTCGCGGACCGGCTTGCCGTTCTCCCAGCTCTCCGCCACCGCGAGGGCTTCGAGGTTCGCCGCCATGCGGTCGGCGATCTTCAGCAGGATGTCGCTGCGCTCCGCCACCGGCGTACGGCCCCACGCCGGCGCGGCCTCGTGCGCCGCGTCCAGCGCCCGCTCGACGTCCTCCGCGGTGCCGCGCGCGATCTCGGTGAACGGCTGTCCGTTGACCGGCGACGGATTCTCGAAGTACTGCCCGCGCAGCGGCGGCACGTATTGCCCGCCGATGAAGTGGTCGTAGCGCGCCTGGTAGGAGACGATCGCGCCCTCGGTGCCCGGCGCCGCGTAACGAGTCATGCTGGTCTGCCTCCCGGTGCAGCGCTGCCCGCCGTTGGGCAGCTCTCGGGCGCGAGGCTAGGCCGGCGGACGTTGCAACCACGTTGCGCCGCGGGCCTGCCCCCGCGTCCGGCCGGCCGGTGCCGTCAGCTCGGCCTCCAGCGCGGCGAGCCGCGACCGCACCGGCGCGCTGGGCCGCAGCGCGGCCAGCGCCCGCCACACCTCCAGGTCGTCCTCGCCCCAGGGCGCGTGCGCCCAGTCGGCCAGCAGGTCCGGGTCGCGGTGCGCGACGAGTGCCGTCCGCAGCTCGGCGGCGAGGCGGCTGCGCAGCCGTACGATCGCCGGCGCCTGCGAACCGGGCAGCAGCGGACCGGTGTACGCCTCCGCCGCCGCCGTGACCGCGCCCGCCCTGAGCCGCCGCTCCACCACGGTGACGTCCGACTCGACCGCGGCCGTCAGCCGGTACGGCCGCGAGGCGAGCAGGCCGGCACCCAACAGCCTGCGCAGCCGGGCCAGTTCGGCACGCAGGGTCACGGGCGTCACCGACTCGTCCGCGTACAGCGCGCACAGCAGCTCGTCACCGCTCAGCCCCTCGGGATGCCGGGCCAGCAGCACGAGGATCTCGCTGTGCCGACGGCTGAGCCGGATCCGGCTGCCGTCCAGCACGAACTCTGCCTCGTCCCGGCCCAGCGCGCCGAGCAACGGCGTGCCCACCGCGCTCCCCGGTGGTTCCAGTAGCGCGAGCTGCGCCTCCGCGGCCCGCGCCACCGCCTGCACGAACCCGAGGCTGTGCGGATGCGCCAGCCCGTCCCCGCCGGTGATGTCCACGGCGCCCAGGACCCGCCCGGTACGCGGATCGTGCACCGGTGCCGCCGCGCACGTCCACGGCTGGACGCGCCGTATGAAGTGCTCCGCGGCGAACACCTGCACCGGCCGGTCCACGGCGACCGCGGTCCCCGGCGCGTTGGTGCCGACCGCGCTCTCCGACCAGCGTGCCCCCGGCACGAAGTTCATGCCGTCCGCCCGGCGCCGGGTCGCCGGGTGCCCCTCGACCCACAGCAGCCTGCCGTGCGCGTCGCACACCGCCAGCAGATGCTCGCCGTCGGCGGCGAACGTGCCGAGCAGCTCCCGGAACAGCGGCATCACCCTCGCCAGCGGGTGCTCAGCCCGGTAGGCGCCGAGGTCGCCGTCGGTCAGCTCCACGCTGGCGGTGCCGTCCGGCCCGACACCGGCCCGAGCGCTGCGCCGCCACGACTCCGCCACCACCGACCGCACCGGACGCGGCACCGTGCCTGCCGTGGTGAACGTCTCGTGCGCCCGGCGCAGCACACGGACCCGCTCGGCGGGGTCGGCCCCCGGCTCCAGGGCCACCCACGGATCGGTCAATTCGGCCTCCCCGGACGGTGAAACAGTGACATTGGTCCCGCGACCATCGTCTTCCGGCTAGGCGAAGTTGACCAGCCTCAGGTAGCGCACCCAGTCCCAGTACGGCCCCGGATCGGTGTGGTCGGTGCCGGGCACCTGGTAGTGGCCGATGATGTGCTCCTTGTCCTTGGGGATGCCGTGCTTGTCGCAGATCGCCGCCGTGAGCCGCGCCGACTGCTCGTAGAGGGCGTTGGTGAAGTAGGCCGGCTGGTCCACCCAGCCTTCGTGCTCGATGCCGATGCTGCGGGTGTTGTAGTCCCAGTTGCCCGCGTGCCAGGCGATGTCGGCCTCGTGCACGCACTGGGCGACGTGCCCGTCCGCCGAGCGGACCAGATAGTGGGCGGACACGTCCTTCTGTGGGTTGGCGAAGATCGCCAGCGTGTTGGCGTACGTCTCCTGCGTGACATGGATGATCACGCGATCGATGGTGTAGCTGCCGGGGCGGTCGGACGCGGTGTAGTTGGAGGGGCTCGCCGACTGCCACTCGGCGGGCGGGTAGTCGACGGTCTCGGACTGCGCACCGGCGCGTGGGTCGGGGAGCAGCGCATAGGGGACGGCGGCGAGCGCCGCACCCTTCAGCAGCCGTCGTCTGCTCAGGCGGGGCTTGCCCTGGCTCGCCGGGTGCACCGGCTCTCTTCGCCGTGCAGGTCCGGCCGGGTCCATGTCCATGTCCATCGGCGGGTGCCTTTCGGGGTGTGGGGGGTTTCAGGAGTTGTGGGGGAGTGGGGGCGCCGCAAGCCGGTGGTGCGCCTTCGGGGACCTGGTCGCCGTCAGCCGCGCAGGGCCCGCGCGGTTTCTCGCAGGCGCGCGTGCACGCCCCGGTACGTCTCGCGGGCCGGCAGCCATTCCTTGCGGAGCTTGGCCACGCACGTGTAGTTCGTGTCGCACACGTTGGCCAACGGGGATTCGACCGCCTGGGTTGCGAATTGGTACGCGTCCGGCTCACTGAACCCGTAGTCGCGCGCCAGCCACTGCACCAGGTCCAGCTGCGATATCCGGAACGCGTCCTCGAGCGGCCGGGCTGAGCCGGTCGAGATGATGTGGGTGTCCGACTCCAGCCGGGGCCACGGCGTGGCGACATCCTTGAGAAGCTCGACGACCACCACGGTGTTCATCGCGCACTCCACGGCCACGCCGCAGGTCTCGCCCTCGCCCTGCCGGGCGTGCCCGTCGCCGAGGCTGAGCAGGGCACCCTCGACGTTGACGCCCAGATAGCAGGTGACGCCTGCCCGCATCTCGGGTGTGTCCATGTTCCCGCCGTGCGCGTCCGGCACCAGGGCCGAGCGCACCTCGAGATTGGCGGGGGCCACGCCCACCGTGCCGTGCATGGGGTCCATGGGCAGCGCCACCTCGATGTCGCTGTCCTGCGCCTGGAAGAGGGCGGTGCGCCGCGCCCGGTCCAGCTGCCAGATCCAGACGCGTTCCGGCAGCGGGGGCTGCAGGGTGGCCGTGGTGTGCGTGGAGGTGAGCGCGCCGAAGAGCGGGACCGTCGTCGACGCCGCCCAGTCACGGGCCGGTTCGATCGACACGAAGTGCACGGCCACCGTGTCACCGGGCTCGGCGCCCTCGACGTGGAAGGGGCCGGTCTGCGGATTCAGGAACGGGAACTCGCAGACCTCGGAGACGAGATCCTTCTCGGAGCGCACCCGGCCGGCGAAGCAGTCCTCCGTGTACAGGTCGAGAACCGTGCCGGGCGCGATCCGCGCCACGGGCGGTGCGCCGCCGAACGTCCAGGCGTAGTCGTCCGGTTCCGGGCGCACGGTGAGGATCCGGGGGTCGGTCATCGTCGAGGTGGTCCCTTCTGACGGGAGCGTTCGTGGGGAAGGGGGCTTGCGCAGGCCGGCGGGGGGGCTCTCCGTAGGGCACCGGCGGGTCAGCGGGGTACGGTCCCGTCCTGCCGGGGACCGGCCGTGTCGTACGTGTCGAGGTGCACCCGAGCGGCCTCGGCTATGCGCTCGGGGTGCCGGCGTATCAGCAGGAGCAGCACGACCACGCCGGCCACCATCCAGACGCCGACGATCGGGCCGGCGTAGGACACCGGGGCCGTAAGTTCGGTGACGAAGTCGAAGACCGGGAGGCCAGCGGCCGTCAGCAGCGCGGGGACGAAGGCCGCGATGCCGAGCACCGGGAACACCAGATGCCGTACCGGCCTGAGAGCGGCCCGGCCGGCCCGCAGGAAGTAGCCGGCGCAGGAGAGGTTCACGACGATGTAGACACAGACGACGACCGTGACGATCACCGTGGCGAGCAACAGGAACGCGGTCACGGGGTCGTAGCCGAAACCGAGTCCCAGGACCGCCCCGACCGCCACGAGGGTCTGCAGTGCGATCCCGGCCACGGGGGAGCGGTGCCGGGGGTGGAGCGTGGCGAGCAGACGGGGCAGGACCCGGATACGGGCCAGGGCGAACGCCGTACGAGTCGACACGTTGGCGCACGCGTTGGCGTTGGCGATCGTGGAGTTGATCACCGCCAGGAAGACCAGCACCCAGAAGAGGCCGAAGGAGGCCCGGGCGACGCCGTCCCAGGAGGCCGCGCCGGAGGCGCCGAACTTCGCGAAGCGGTCCGGGCCGAAGTAGACGGTCATCGCATAGGTCGTGATCACATAGAACAGGCCGATGCCCAGGGCCGCTCCGAGGACCGCGCGGTGCATCGTCCGCCGGGGATCGCGTGTCTCCTCGGCGAGCGGCGCCGCCGCCTCGAACCCCGCGAGCGCCAGCACCGTGTACACGGACCCGGCGAACACCCCACTGATCCCCGCGTAACCGTCGGCGGTGTGCGAAGTGCCGAACACCGACAGGGTGTTGGCGTCGCCCGCCCTGCCGATGAGCAGGGCCGCGAACACCAGAAAGACGAGGATCTCGAAGACGCCGAGGACGGTGCCGAAGCGGGCCGAGGCCCGGACGCCCAGGTAACCGGCGACGGCGATGATGCCGGCGCCCGCCAGGGACCACGGCCACCACAAATCCGCCGGATACGAGGACCACTCCTCGTGCAGCGTGCCCGCCGCCGTGAAGCCCAGTTGGAGGAACAGCAGCGGGGGGACCAGCATCTCCACGAAGACGTAACCCCAGCCGACGAGAAACCCGACCGCGGGGTGCAGCCCCCGCGCCGCATAGGTGGCCACCGAGCCCGCGGCCGGCAGCTCCCGGGCCAGCTCGGCCACGCACGACGCGGTGAACAGACAGGCCACCAGGGCGATCAGCACCGCCAGCGGCAGGCTGCCGCCCGCGAAGGCGGCACCGGCCGGGATCGACGCGGCCACCGCGGCTGCCGGCGCCATCGCCGTGACGCTCTGGAACAGCACCTCGCGCAGCCCGACGGCGTCACGCCGCAGCGCCCCGGTCCTCTCCTCGTGCATGTGTGTCCCCCGATGCCTGTCAGCCCACTGTCACCCGAACGCGCGTGAAATACCGTGAACCGTTCGGCCCGCCGACGACCTTGACGAGCCGTCGGCCGTGCCTCGCGTGAATCACGGTACGGCGCGGGCGGGTTGGGCAGAAGAGCGCACACCACATCCGTGGAGAGGCCTCCACTTGTGGAAAACCCGGCCACCCGAGCGGGTGAACACGGCAGCCGCGACGCCCCGATTCCCGGCAGCGCGGGAGCCCCCGGCGAGTCGGTCCGAGCCGTCAGGGACGTTCCGCCACCACTGCCGGATCGTCCAGCACAGCCCGGACGACCGAGTGCGCCGCCCCCAGCAGGGGGCCCTCCGGGCCCAGCCGGGAGACCGCCACCGGGCAGGGCGGGCCTGCCGTGCGGCTCGTCAGCTCCGTCTCCAGGGACGGCAGCAGCCAGGGGGAGAGGCCGGCCAGGGCACCGCCCAGGACCACTGTCTCGGGGTCGAGGAGGTTCACCGCCCCGGTGAGGGCGATACCGAGCGCCGTGCCGGCCTCCCGCAGGGCCGCCCGTACGCCGGCGTCGCCCTGCTCGGCGCGCCCCGCGAGCAGGCCCACCAGGTCCTCGCGCGGCTCCAGCCCCGCAGCGCGCCGCACCGCCTCCTCGCCCGCGTACTGCTCCAGGCAGCCCCGGCCGCCGCACGGACAGGGCGGCCCGTCCGGCCGCACCGGTACATGACCCAGCTCGCCCGCGAAGCCGCGGGTGCCGCGCAGCAGTCCGCCGTCCACGACGACCGCGGCGCCGATGCCGATCTCGGCCGACACGTGCAGGAAGTCACGCGGGGTGCCGTCGCCGAGCCACAACTCGGCGAGCGCACCGAAGTTGGCCTCGTTGTCCACGGCCAGCGGCCAGATCTCGGGCAGCAGGGCGCCGAGGTCGGCGTCGTGCCAGTCGAGGTTCGGGGCGCGTACGACCGTACGGCCGTCCCGTGCCACGAGTCCGGGTACGGCGACCGCGAGCCCGGCGGGCCAGAGCGCCTCCCGTTCTGCCTCGGCGACGACCCGGTGCACCAGCTCGGTCAGTTCCTCGACCACCGGTCCGGGCGCCCGGCCCCGGTTCGCGCCGTGCCGCAGGGCCCGCGCCCGGACCGCCCCGCGCAGATCGACCGCGCACACCGCGAGGTGATCGACGCCGATCTCCGCCCCGATCCCGGCCGGACCATGGCCGCTCACCGCGAGCGCTGACCCGGGCCGGCCCACCCGGCCCGGCCGCTCCGGACCCAGTTCCTCCAGCAGACCCCACCGGGTCAGCTCGTCCACCAGCGTCGACACGGCCGCCCGCGTCAGCCCGATGCGCGAGGCGACCGCGGCCCGCGACAGCGAACCCTCCGCACTGACGGCGTGCATCACCCGGGCCAGGTTGCGCCGGCGCATGCCCTGCTGGGTGTCCGGCAGGACGCGGCCGGCGCCCGGCGGACGGGCGTCGTGCAGGGGTGCGGTCATGCCTGAACTCAGTCCTCGGTGTCTGCCGCCCGGCTCATGCCCGCGGCGTGGTCTCGGTCCCCCGCTCCAGCAGCGGGGCCGCGTCGGAGAGTACCCCGGTGATCCGCTCCAGTGTCTCCTGGTCCCGCTCCACGGCGTCCAGCACCGGTCCCGCGGCCGTGTTCCAGCGGCGCGCCACCGCGCCCGGGTCCTCGCCGGTCAGCAGGCCGGCGGCCTGTGCCGCGGCTCCGAGGGCGACCAGTTCCCGGGCCTCGGGGACCTGGACCGGCCGCCCGGACAGCCGCCGTACCGTCTGCTGCCAGGCCGTCCCGCGTGCCCCGCCACCGATCAGCAGCAGCGGGGTGCTGCGGTCCGCGTCCTCGTCCAGGACCAGGTCAAGCGCCCCCAGCAGCGCGTGCACGGCGCCGTCGTACGCGGCCTGTAGTAGCTGCCCGGCGGCCGTGTCGTGGCGCAGGCCGTGCAGCAGACCGGAGGCGTTCGGCAGGTTGGGGGTGCGCTCGCCGTCCAGGTACGGCAGCAGGGTCACGGCGCCGCCGGGTGCCACCGCCTCGCGGTCCAGGCCCAGCAGCGTCGCGACGCGGTCCACGGCGAGCGTGCAGTTCAGGGTGCAGGCCAGGGGCAGCCAGTCCCCGTGCGCGTCGGCGAACCCCGCCACCGTGCCGGTCGGATCGGCCGGACGGTGCCGGGAGACGGCGTACACGGTGCCGGACGTGCCGAGGCTGAGCACCGGGGTGCCGGGCCGCAGGCCGAGACCGAGCGCCGCAGCCGCGTTGTCGCCGGTTCCGGGGGCGACCAGCGTGCCCTTGGAGAACGGCAGGTCATGGCTGTCGCGAACGGTGCCGGCGACCTCGCCCGGCCGCACCACCCGGGGCAGCAGCGCCGGGTCGAGACCGACGTGCGCCAGGGTCTCCGCGTCGTACGCCTCCGTGCCGGACGCCCACCAGCCGGTGCCGGACGCGTCGCCGCGGTCGGTGGTGCCCTGCCCGGTCAGGCGCTCGGTGAGGTAGTCGTGGGGGAGCCGAACCGCCCTGGTCGCGCGGACCGACTCCGGCTCGTGCTCGGCCAGCCATGCCCACTTGGTGACCGTGAAGGACGCCCCGGGCACGCTGCCGGTGCGCTCCGCCCAGGCCTTCGGACCGCCCAGTTCCTCCACCAGCCGGCGGGCCTGCGGCGCCGAGCGGACGTCGTTCCACAGCAGTGCCGGACGCACCGGTTCGCCCCGCTCGTCCAGGGTGACCAGGCCGTGCTGCTGGCCGCCGATGGACACCGCGGCCGCCTCGTGCGCCGCGTCACCGCACTGGCGCAATGCCTCGCACAGCGCGTCCCACCACTGCCGCGGGTCGCTCTCGCGGCCCGCGCCGGCGGACACGGTATGCGGTGCCTGGCCGCTCGCCACCACCTGGCCGGTGGCCGCGTCGACGACCAGTGCCTTCGTGGACTGGGTGGATGTGTCCACGCCGACGACGAGCGGACCCTCGGCTGCTGACATCGGGCTCTCCCTTTTCCGCGACGTTCCGCGATTCGCGTGACTTTCCGTGACTCTGCGGGACAAAGACATCTTGTCTCTTCCCAGAGGCGTGAGCGCATACTAATTTGTAAACGGCCATGACGAAATAGTCGCAACGCAGCAAGGAGCCGCGGCATGAGCTACCAGCCCACCCCCGAGGACAGGTTCACCTTCGGACTGTGGACCGTCGGCTGGCAGGGAAGGGATCCGTTCGGCGACGCCACCCGCCGCGCCCTGGACCCTGTCGAGACGGTGCAGCGCCTGGCCGAGCTGGGTGCTTACGGGGTGACCTTCCACGACGACGACCTGATCCCGTTCGGGTCCTCGGAGACCGAGCGCGAGTCGCACATCAAGCGGTTCCGCCAGGCCCTGGACGCCACTGGCATGACCGTGCCGATGGCCACCACCAACCTGTTCACGCACCCGGTGTTCAAGGACGGCGCGTTCACCGCCAACGACCGCGACGTGCGCCGCTACGCACTGCGCAAGACCATCCGCAACATCGATCTCGCCGTGGAGCTCGGCGCGAAGACGTACGTCGCCTGGGGTGGTCGCGAGGGAGCCGAGTCGGGCGCCGCCAAGGACGTGCGCGCAGCGCTGGACCGGATGAAGGAGGCCTTCGACCTGCTCGGCGAGTACGTCACCGCCCATGGTTACGACCTGAGGTTCGCGATCGAGCCGAAGCCGAACGAGCCGCGCGGCGACATCCTGCTCCCCACCGTCGGCCACGCGCTCGCGTTCATCGAGCGCCTGGAGCGCCCCGAGCTGTACGGCGTCAACCCCGAGGTGGGCCATGAGCAGATGGCGGGCCTGAACTTCCCGCACGGCATCGCGCAGGCGTTGTGGGCGGGCAAGCTGTTCCACATCGACCTCAACGGCCAGTCCGGCATCAAGTACGACCAGGACCTGCGGTTCGGTGCCGGTGACCTGCGGGCGGCGTTCTGGCTGGTCGACCTGCTGGAGAGCGCCGGCTACGACGGCCCGCGGCACTTCGACTTCAAGCCGCCGCGGACCGAGGACCTCGACGGGGTGTGGGCCTCGGCGGCCGGCTGCATGCGCAACTACCTCATCCTCAAGGAGCGCGCCGCGGCCTTCCGCGCCGACCCGGAGGTCCAGGAGGCGCTGCGTGCCTCGCGGCTGGACCAGCTGGCCCAGCCGACCGCGGCCGACGGCCTGCAGGCGCTGCTCGCGGACCGTTCGGCCTTCGAGGACTTCGACGTCGAGGCCGCTGCGGCGCGCGGCATGGCGTTCGAGCGGCTCGACCAGCTCGCGATGGACCACTTGCTGGGCGCGCGAGGCTGAACGCGAAGGGCCGGGGTGCGGTACATGCCGCACCCCGGCCCGCCGTCAGTCCACTTTCCGGACTGTCCCGTCGAGGAACCTCACAGTTCCTCGGGCAGCCGGACGTACACGACGCTCGTCTTGATCCCGCTGTCGACCAGTCGGCCCTGCGCGTCGAAAGCGCCCGGGCCGTCGGCCATCCCGAAGTCGTTGTCGTTGATCAGGGCGAGCGTGTCGTGGTCCACGCGCGCGATGCCCTCGATCTTCTGCTGCACGCCGTCGACCTTGTTCAGGTCGACCACGAGGCGCTTGTCCAGCACCGGCACACCGTCAGCCGCCGGATCGTCCAGCTGCTCCAGGGACGGCGAGGTCGTGTCGGCGTCCCAGGGTCCGCCGAGAATGCTCGACTTACGCCCCAGCCGGACCAGTTGCAGCCGGGCCGCCTTGTCCGTGCGCTCCTCGACGAGCAGCCGGTCACCGCCCACGGCGACTATGGAGGAGATCTTCAGTTCGGAGGTGCCGTCCTCGCTCGGGTCGACCACGTTCACCGGGTCGAACCGGTAGGCGTACTCGGCGGTGACGGCCTTCTCGCGCGGCGAGAAGCGCAGCAGCCGTGTGGTGCGCGAGGCGTCTCCGGCGTCTGCGTCCGGCAGCGACAGCGGGCTCTGCAGGGCCATCACCAGATCACCGTCGGGAAGCTGCGCGAGCCCCTCGAACCCCCGGTTGATCTTGCGGTGCAGGAAGATCGACGGCAGCGCCTCCACCACCGGGTAGTCGGCGCCCGTCAGGCCGAGCCCCTTGGGTACGAATCGGGTGAGCACTTCCCCGCGCGCGGAGACGTGGATCAGCGAGGGGCCGTACTCGTCGACGAGCCAGAACGTACCGTCGGCGGCGCGCACGATGCCCTCGGTGTCGAGCCCGTTCGGGTTGTACGAGAGCGGCGTCTTCGCGTCGTAGGTGTACGGCGTCTCGTCGCGGCCCTGCTGATCGGGCAGCCCGGTGACGGCCTTCACGGATGAGGTGGTCAGCGGGATCGCGTCCATGACCTGGACCGTGTCTCCGCAGACCCGGATCTTCACGATCGCGGGGTCGAATCCCGGCACCGGGAAGGTGCGGCGCTTCTTGCCGTCCACCTTGATCTGCCCGTTGGGCCCGCGGTCGGTCACCGTCCAGAACTCGCCCTTGCGGCCCGCCGGATAGATGTCACTGCCGATGCCGCCGAGCTTCACCCCGTGGTCGTCGTCGACGCTGCCGGGCAGCAGTGCGTTGCTGAACGCGCCGAGCGGGATCTCGCCGAGCGTCGCGGTGCGGATGACGCGGGCGTCGGGGGACGGCGCAGCCGTGGCCGGTCCCGCGGCCAGCAGAGCGGCCGCCAGGGCCAGGGGCAGGCCCATGGCGACAGAACGGTGGACGCGGCGCCGGCCGGCATCATGTGAGGACATCGGGCCTCCTGGGGACAACTTCATTGACAGCGGCCAGAGTTGGGCCCCATGAGGAACGCTGTACGGCCGCGGGGTGAACGGTCGGCGTCGGCGCCTCATCGGAAGGCGGCGGATTGTGATGACGGTGTGTCAGAGGCCGTCTGGCTCCTCCGATTCGGCGCCGAGCCGTGCCGCCGCCAGTGCCGTCGCCGGATCACCGTCCGGCCCAGGGTGGCCTGGGCCTCGACCGCCGAATTCCACCAGCGGTCGTAGTAGGAACGGCAGGGCGTGGTGCACGGGCAGCAGGAGCGCGGGCGCACGGACCGGCTCGACGCCGCCGTCCGCCGTGGGCAGCACTATGTCCAGTTTCACCATCGGGGAGCCGTGGAAGGCGCCGGGATCGGCTGCGCCGGGAGGGGGCGCGCCGTCCGGTCGCCAGAAAGCGACCCGTCCGGTGCGCGCCGGGTCGTCCGGCAGGAACACCGTGCAGCAGTGCGCCAGTTCGGAGAGTTCGGAGGATGGTGCCGTGGAAATGGTCTGCGCAGCTCTGCCGCACTCATCAAGTTTGACTACTGGGTCGGAGTCGCCGAGGGTACAGCAAGCCGAAGGACGCCCCGGCATACTGGCGTCATGATCCGGGCCACTTCACAATCTGTTCGAGTGGTGGCGGGCGATCGTTGCCCGCGCGGGCACGGCATGCTGGCAACTCTTCCGCTCAGGAGCACGATGGGGCAGGGAGTGCTGTCACGGTCCTGTCCGGCGTGCGCGAGGCCGTGCATCGGTTCATGACGGCAGCGAACCTCATCCACTAGGGGGTGGGGCTCAGGGATGTCTCAGGGGCGAGTTCTGGAACCGTGGCGAGCGGGGCGCCGTTTTCAGAGCAGAGAGCGGCAGTGGCCGCGAAGGAGGCGACGCTCATGTCCAACAACGCGAAGATCGCCGTCGGGGGTGTGGCGGTCGGGCTGATCCTGCTGATCTGGCTGCCCTGGTGGGTGGCGTTCCTGATCGTGGTCGGGGTTCCGGTGGCCGCGTATCTGGCGCTGGACCCCTCACAGCGGCGCCGGCTCCGCAGGGTCACACGCAAGGAACTCGGCCGCTGACGGCACCGCCCGTGCCGCGGACAGAGCCGACTGGTGGGATGCCGGAGCCGCCGGCTTCCCGCCCGCGGAGGCCGTCAGGAGGCGCGCGGAGCTGACTGGGGGAGCCGGACGGCCTCGGGCGCGCCCGGCCCCCGGGTCAGCGCTGGGTACGTGCCCGGGGGTCTCGTACCGCGCGGCCACCAGGGTTCAGCACCGGCCATACGGCCGTCGCGGAACGCGGCGGGGGTGGGCGGCGCTCCCGGCCGCCGTGTGGTGGTCGTCGGGGCTCGGGTCTTGGCGTGGGTGGTGCGGTCGTGGTCCCGCCGGGTTCCCGCGTGGGCGGTGGGGTCGGCGGGACCGTGTGGTGCTCGTCGGGGCTCGGGTCTTGGCGTGGGTGGTGCGGTCGTGGTCCCGCCGGGTTCCCGCGTGGGCGGTGGGGTCGGCGGGACCGTGTGGTGGTCGTCGGGGCTCGGGTCCTGGCGTGGGCGGTGCGGCCGGCGGGGTCGGGCTGTGGTCGTCCGTCCTCCGGTCGCCGCCCGGGCCGTGCGGTCGTCGGGCCTCGGGCGGCGGCGGGCCTGCGGTCGTCTGGCCCCGGAGGTGCGCCTGCCGCCGCTTGTGGCACTTCGAGCGGCGACCGTATGCGCGGCAGGCGGCGGGCCGTGCGGAGGCCTCACCAGCAGGTGGCGGGTCGTAGGGGCGCCCCGGCTCCGCCGCGCCGGTCCCGCCGCCGTCGGGCCTCAGATGGGCCGTACGGCCATCTTGTCGAGTGCCTCCAGCAGGCCGGGCAACTCGGGGCCCCGGCCCACGGGTAGGACTTCGCCGGGCTCGTCGTCGAGCAGGACGAAGGCGATGTCGTCGGTGCGGGCCACCATCGACCAGCCCGGGCCGTCGGCGCGCAGCGTACGGGCGTCACCGGGCGCGAACGACGAGCGCACCCGGCCGAGCGGCGGCGGCGACTCGACGTAGGCACGAGCCTCCGCGAGCACGCGCCTGATTCCCCGGTGGCCGCCCTGCGGCACGCCCTGCCCGCCCTCCGGTGACAACTCCTCGGCCTTCGGCTCGCCGGGCTTCCCCGGCCCGTCCGGTTCCGCCTGCGCGTCCGGTATGGAGAATGCCTCGTCGTTGAGCTGCTCCCGCCATGACGCCCACTGCAGGGCTATCTCGTCGGCGCCCAGGCGGCGCTGGGCCGGTCCCCAGGTGGTGGTGTCCGGCGGGCTCAGCGCGGGCCGGTTCGCCACCTCGGGATCGGGGTCGTGCGGGGCGGGGACACCGGGAGCCGCGACGGCGACCGCCAGCGGCCAGCCCGGCAGCGCGGCCACGACCGCGCGCTCGTCCGGGGACAGCTCGTACTCCATGCCGCAGTCCCAGGACGCGATCGCCACGGCGACCAGCGAGACATCGTCGATCACGACCGTCCAGCGCGCACCGTCGCCGTCCTGGCCCAGCACCAGGCCGTACCCGTCGGCGAGGGGGGCGAGTCCCAGCGCCGCACACGCCTCCGGATAGTCGTCGCCCAGCACGCTCGGAAACTGCGCCGGCGTCAGCAGCACTGCCGTCAGCACGTACAGCGCATCGTCTCCGGCGGCGACGGCCTCCTCGTCGGTTCCGGCCATCCCTGCCTCCCAGTGGTTCGTCCAACGGCGCGCACCCTAGTGCGAGCGGAAGCCGCTTGTCACGACTGCTCACACCACGCGGACCTGCAGGTTTCCGCCTGGACGGGGGCGAAACGACCACGGCGCACGGAGAGCTTCCGCTCAGCCCGTGCGCAGCCCGAGGAGATCACGGGCCACCGCCGCGGGCGACTCGTCGCGCTCCCGGGCCAACGCGAGGACGGCCCGGCAGGCGAGTTCGCTCACCCCGAACGACAGTGCCTCCGGCGACACCCAGGCCGCCGCCTCCTCGACCCGGTCCTGATCGTCCTCCGCACGTGCCACGACATACGTGGCCGCCGCTTCGAACAAGTTGTGCGCGCGTCTCTCCCGAGCGCCTGCCGGCTGCGGGTGCGTGGAGGTGCGGAGTCTGGCGGCGTACTTGCGTATCTGACCGAACACGCGGACCACCCTCCCCCCGAACGGGGTCATCGTCGATCGTTCATCTGCTCTCTTTCAACGTAGAGTTGGACTTTCTGCGGCAGAAGGGGGATGACGCGATGAAGCGTTTCGAGCGGCTCAGCCAGATCCGCCGACTGGACCCGGTGACGGACGCCCTGGAGATCTACCGGCTCAGTGTGGCGTTCGAGTTCCCCTGGGACTACACCCGTGCCCTTGAACTGGCCCTGTACCGCACGTACGCCGTGCCGAGCATCGGGCGGCTGCTCGCGCGGACGGCGGAGCTGACCGAGCGCCCGCAGAAGCGGTACGACGACACCGTGCTCCTCCTCGACACCGTCGTCGAGCACGGTTTCGCCACTGAGGAGGGCCGTACCGCGATCCGCCGCATCAATCAGATGCACCGCAGCTACGACATCAGCGACGACGACATGCGGTATGTACTGAGCACCTTCGTCGTGATGCCGAGGCGCTGGATCGACGCCTACGGCTGGCGCCGGCTGTCGCGGCACGAGATCGTCGCCGCCACCGAGTACTACCGCACCCTGGGCCGGCACATGGGAATTCCCGGCATCCCCAAGACGTACGAGGAGTTCGAGGCACTCCTCGACGCGTACGAGGAGGAACACTTCGGCTGGGACGAGCAGTCCCGGCGGGTCTCCGACGCCACACTCGACCTGATGGCGTCCTGGTATCCCCGGGCTCTGGCGCCACTTCTGCGCACCGCGACGCTCGCGCTGCTCGACGAGCCGCTGCTGCGTGCCTTCGATTACACCCCGCCCGGCGCGGCCACCTCGGCGTTCGTGCGTCGGGCCGTACGCGCGCGTGGCCGGCTCGTCCGGCTGCTGCCGCCGCGCCGTGCCCCGCACTTCGCCCGCCAGAACCGGGAGATCAAGGGCTACCCGGACGGCTACCGGCTGGCGGACCTGGGCACCCGCCCGGTTCCCGGGCTGCGCGGCTGCCCGGTGCGGCACCGGGACACCTCAGCGGCCGACGTCGTCGAGTGAGCAAGGGTGTCGCGCAGCCAGGCGAGTTGGGCCCGGCTCGTGGCACGCGCGATGATGAGGCGACCCCGCCGGAACGGGTCGTCCAGTTCCTCGGCGGGCAGCGGCCGGTCGCCGTCGTAGAAGAAGCCTGCCCTGCTCGGTCAGCCTCAGCACGTGGCGCGGCGCGGCCACGGAGCCCGGCCGAGTTCGGCACGGGCGGCGATGTGCACGTGCTGGACGGCGGACATCGAGCCGAGCCCGTGCAGATACACCAGTGCGGGCTCCGCCCCCGGCGCCTCGTTCCACCGTAGGCCTGCGCCGGGGCTCGGACGGCCGTCGCCGGCACGGACCGCCTCGACCGGCTTTCAGCGACAGAACGTTCAGTCCTCGCGTCGGCGCACCGCGAGCGCGAGGAAACGGGCGTCCTCGTCGACGTACGACGTCATGTTCCACCCCGATCGGGCCAGCAGCGGACCGAGGTTGGCCTCGGCGCGTAGGTCGTCGGGTGTGATCCGCCGGCCCTGGCGTGCCGCCAGAGCCGCGCGACCGATGGGATGGAACAGCGCGAGCACGCCGCCGGGCCGCACCACGCGGACGAGCTCCCGCAGGTTCTCCTCCGGGCGCGGCAGATGGGCGATCAGGCCGGCCGCGAACACGGCGTCCAGGGACCCGGCCCGCAGCGGCAGCGCGGCGACGTCCGCGAGCAGCAGGTGCCCGTTCCGGCCGCGGCCCGCCCGCACCGCAGCCTCGAGCATCGCCCGCGTCAGATCGGCACCCAGCACCACACCGGAGGGTCCCACGGCGGCCCGCAGCGGCGGCAGGGCGCGCCCCGTGCCGCAGCCGGCGTCCAACACCCGGTCGCCCGGCCGCAGTCCGAGATCGGACACAGCCGCCGCGTAGGCGGGACCGTCGTCGGGGAACCTGCTGTCCCAGTCGGCCGCACGGGCGGTGAAGAAATCCTGAACGTGTGTGTGGTCGTCGCTCATGTTCCGCATGATTCCTCACCGCCATGGGGGATACCTAGGCGCACATGTTCGGGCCGGACTCGATCGTTCCGTCGCATCTGTGTGTCATATTCCAACAGCTTTCGAAATGCGCCCCCTTTGTGCGCCCGTGCCCCCTAGCGTCCCTTGGCCATGGGACACCTGGACCACGCCGCCTTCGGCTGGCTGACCCCCGTGCTGTCGTACGTCATGGCCTGCGTGGGTGCCGCGCTCGGACTGCGCTGCACCGTGCGCGCGCTCGCCACCACCGGCCGCTCGCGCCGCAACTGGCTCGTCACCGCGGCCTCCGCCATCGGGACCGGCATCTGGACCATGCACTTCGTGGCCATGCTCGGCTTCCGCGTCAGCGGCACCGACATCCGCTACAACGTGCCGCTGACCATCCTCAGCCTCCTCGTCGCCATGGTCGTCGTCTGCGCCGGCGTCTTCGCCGTCGGCTACAGCCGCGACCGCACCCGGGCGCTCCTGCTCGGCGGTCTCACCACCGGAGTGGGCGTCGCCAGCATGCACTACCTGGGCATGGCGGCGGTCCGGCTGCACGGCGACATCAGGTACGACCCCCTCCTCGTCGGAGTGTCGGTGCTGATCGCCGTCGTGGCGGCGACCGCGGCTCTGTGGGCCGGGCTCAACATCAAGTCGCCCCTCGCGGTCACCGTCGCCTCCCTCGTCATGGGAGCGGCCGTCAGCAGCATGCACTTCACCGGGATGTTCGCGGTGAGCGTGCATGTGACCCCCTCCGGCGAGACCCTGCCCGGGGCCACGGCGATGCAGTTCATCTTCCCCCTCGCCGTCGGCCTCGGGTCCTACCTGTTCATCACCGCGGCCTTCGTCGCCCTCTCGCCCACGGCCGACGAGCGAGAGGCGTCCGCCTCCGCTCAGCGGCCCGTCGAGAGTATCGCCCGCTAGCGGGAGCCCGGCCCGAGCGCCCCGACCCACGTTCCGAGCGAGGAGGCCATGCGCCCACCCCGTACCACCCCGAAAGCCGGCACTCCCGCGCATCCGCCGCGCGGCCGCCGCGCACACGCCGGACCGCCCGCCGCCGATGAGGCCGACCGCCCGCTCGGCGTCCCACCGGCCAAGGCACGCACGCGTGGCAACCGCCGGCATCTGCGCCCCCGCACCGTGCGCGCCAAGGTGGTCAGCCTGCTGATGGTGCCGGTCGTCTCCCTCCTCGCCCTGTGGGCGTACGCCACCGTCACCACCGCCCAGGACGTGGCCCGGCTGCGGCAGTCCCAGCGGGTCGACGCCGAACTGCGCAGCCCCTTGGCCGCGGCCGTCTCCGCCCTCCAGGCCGAGCGCGCCGCAGCCGTGCGCTACGCCACCGCGCCGGGCGCGGGCGACGGCACCGACCTGCGAAGCCTGGCCGCCCGCACCGACCGGGCGGTGGCCGAACTGCGGCTCGGCGACAACAACACCGTCGCCGACAGCGAGGAACTGCCGGCCGGTGTCTCCGGGCGCCTCGGCGCCTTCGTCACCGGTGCCGAGCACCTGAGCACCCTGCGCACGGCCGTACTCGACCGCAAGACCGGCTGGGACACGGTGTACGCGCAGTACACGAAGACCATCGGCGCGGCCTTCGCCGTGGACGGTGCCCTCACCGGCATCCAGCGGGACGACGTCGGCTCGGACGCGCGCGTGCTGCTCGAATTCAGCCGGGCCGCCGAGGCACTGGCCCAGGAGGACACCCTGCTCGGCAGCGCACGCACCGCCGGGCCGCTGCAGGGCGAGCGGCTGCGGCTGTTTAGCGCCGCCGTCGCCGGGCGTCGTACCCTCACCGAGGCCGCGGTCGCCGATCTGCCCGCCGCACAGCGCGCCGCCTGGCAGGATCTGGCCGACAGCGACGTCTACACCGCTCTCGGTGCCACCGAGGACAAGATCATCACAGCCGGGCCCGGCGGCAAGTCGGCCGACGCGGCCACGCAGGGCGCCTGGAACGCCGCCCACGCGCGCGTGCAGGACGGCATGCAGGGCATAGCGGCGGACACCGGCCGGGCCGTCGCGGGCCTGGCCGACCCCTTCACACGCGGCCTGCTCAGCCCCGCCGGCGCGGCCGTGCTCCTCGGCCTGGCCGCCGTCGTCGCCTCGCTCGTCATCTCCGTCCGCATCGGACGCGGTCTCGTGGTCGAACTCGTGAGCCTGCGCAACGACGCCCTGGAGATCGCCCGCCGCAAACTCCCCGAGGCGATGCGCAGACTGCGCGCGGGCGAGGAGATCGACATCCAGGCGGAGGCACCCGCCGGACCACCCGCCGAGGACGAGACGGCGCAGGTCTCGGAAGCGCTGACCACCGTCCACCGCGCCGCCCTGCGCGCCGCCGTGGAACGGGCCGAACTCGCCAGCGGCATCTCCGGCGTCTTCGTCAACCTGGCCCGCCGCAGCCAGGTACTGGTCCACCGCCAGCTCAGCCTCCTGGACAGCATGGAGCGCCGCTCGGACGATCCCAACGAACTGAGCGACCTGTTCCGCCTGGACCACCTCACCACACGCATGCGGCGGCACGCCGAGAGCCTGATCATCCTCTCCGGCGCCGCACCCGGCCGGGCCTGGCGCATGCCGGTGTCCCTGACCAACGTCGTAAGGGCCGCCGTGTCGGAAGTCGAGGACTACGCGCGCGTAGAGGTGCGTCAGCTCCCCGAGGCCCGTGTCATCGGCACCGCCGTCGCCGACCTCACCCACCTGCTCGCCGAACTCGTCGAGAACGCGGCCCAGTTCTCCCCGCCCCACACGCGCGTGCGCGTCACCGGCGAACCCGTCGGCAACGGCTACGCCCTGGAGATCGAGGACCGGGGACTCGGCATGGGCGCCGAGACCCTCGCGGAGGCCAACCGCCGCATCGAACAGTCCGAGGCCCTCGACCTGTTCGACAGCGATCGGCTCGGCCTGTTCGTGGTCAGCCGGCTCGCCTCCCGGCACGACGTGAAGGTGCATCTGCGGACCTCCCCCTACGGAGGCACCACCGCGGTCGTCCTGCTGCCCACCGCCCTGCTGCACGGCGGCGCGGCGGAACGTCTCTCCCACCAAGGTGAGCAGTCCCGTCAGGAGCCGGAACCCGAGTACGCGCGCGTGCCCGGCACAAATCCACACCAGGAGGCCGTAGCCGCACGGTCGGACCGGCCCGCCCTCGCGGCCACCGCTCCCGGCCCGCACGGCGCCGTCGACGAGCCGGCCTCGCACGGATCCGGAGACGAAACCCCACCCCCCGGAGTCACCGCCTTGAGGCTGCACCGACCGCCGAACGACTCCGAGGACTCCGACAACCTCCCACGCCGTGTGCGCCAGGCGAGCCTCGCACCCCAGCTCCGGCAGCAGCGCCCGGAAGCGCCGACGCGGGACACCGCACGGCACGGCGACGAACGGCGCACCCCCGAACTGGTGCGGGACCGCATGGCCGCCTACCGCGACGGCTGGACGCGCGGCGGCGGCAGACAGCCCGGGCGCGGAGCCGCCCCGGAACCCGAAACGGGCAGTGACAGCAGCGAAGGAGACCCGGCATGATCCAGGACCCGAACGCGAGTGCCGGCCAGCGCTCCGGCGAACTGGACTGGTTGCTCGACGACCTGGTGATGCGCGTGAGCGAGGTACGGCACGTCGTCGTGCTCTCCAACGACGGGCTGGCCGTCGGCGCCTCCACCGGCCTCGCGCGGGAGGACGCCGAGCACCTCGCCGCCGTGGCCTCCGGGTTCAACAGCCTCGCCAAGGGCGCGGGACGGCACTTCGGAGCGGGTGGCGTGCGGCAGACCATGGTCGAGATGGACGACGCGTTCCTCTTCGTGGCCGCCGCCGGTGACGGCTCCTGCCTCGCGGTGCTCACCGCCGTCACCGCCGACATCGGATTGGTCGCCTACGAGATGGCGCGCCTGGTCAAACGGGTCGGCGAGCACCTGTACACGCCCCCGCGTGTCGCCGCACAGCCGCCCGCAGCCGGATGACCGGGAACAGGCGGCACAGATGACCGAGAACCAGAGCGCCGGTCCGTGGGAGCCGGGCAGCCAGTGGTACGACGGCGAGGCCGGACCACTCGTGCGCCCGTACGCGATGACGGGCGGGCGCACCCAGCCGGGTCCCACCGGGGTGCGCTTCGACCTGATCGCCCTCGTCACCCTCGACCCCGCGGCACCGGCGCTCGAGGACGCCGCGCTCGGCCCCGAGCACCGGACCCTGATCGAGCTGTGCCGCACGGAGACACAGTCCGTCGCCGAACTCGCGGCGGACGCCGACCTTCCCGTCGGCGTCGTCAGGGTGCTCCTCGGCGACCTCCTGGAACTCGGCTGCGTGGTCATCAGCCGTCCCGTGCCGCCGGCCCACCTGCCCGACGAGCGGATTCTGCGCGAGGTCATCGCGGGACTGCGAGCGCTGTAGATGAACGTTCCGAAGCCGCCGTACGCCACGCAGCGCCCCGATCCGTACGCGTTCCGCCTCAGACCGGACGCAAGTCAGTCACATCAGGTGCATTCCGGTCCAAGAGCCCGGAGGTGCCGCTCCGTTGTCATCATGCTGCCTTCGCGCCCGCAGCAGACGGACGCCGACCGCAGCCGGCCCTCCCGAGAGAAGTGATGATGGTCACCGAGCACTCCGAAGCCGTCGGCGACACCGCCGCTCTGGCGCTGAAGATACTGGTCGCCGGTGGGTTCGGCGTCGGCAAGACGACCCTGGTCGGGGCCGTCAGCGAGATCCGGCCGCTGCGCACCGAGGAACTCCTGAGCGAGGCAGGGCAGTTGGTGGACGACACCGACGGCGTGGACCAGAAGGTCACCACCACTGTCGCCATGGACTTCGGCCGCATCACCATCCGCTCCGGCCTGTCCCTCTACCTCTTCGGCACACCGGGACAGGACCGCTTCTGGTTCCTCTGGGACGAGTTGTCCCAGGGCGCCCTCGGCGCCGTCGTCCTCGCGGACACCCGGCGCCTGGAGGACTGCTTCCCCGCGGTCGACTATTTCGAGCACCGGCGCATCCCGTTCGTGGTGGCCGTCAACTGCTTCACGGGCGCCCGCGCCTACGGCGCCCATGACGTCTCGCGTGCCCTCGACCTCGACCGCGGCACCCCGGTGGTGCTGTGCGACGCCCGCGACCGGGACTCCGGCAAGGAAGTCCTGATCCGGCTCGTCGAGTACGCCGGGCGGATGCACACCGCCCGGCTCCTGGACTCGGTCGGCTGATCCCACTGCTCAGGCCGCCACATCCTTCACGGCCACCACTTGGTCGACCGGGACCCGGACCAGCAGCTCGCCCGGAACGCCGTTGCGGGCGCCGTACTCCTCGGCGCGGTCCTCACCCATGTACCGGGCGGCGATCCGGGTGGCCCAGTGACGCAGCTCGTCCAGGTTCTCCGACAGCCGTGCCCGGCCGTTGAGCACCACGAAGTGGAACGGCGGCCGATCATCGTCCACACACAGGGCGACCCGCCCGTCCTGGGCGAGATTGCGCCCCTTCACCGTGTCCTTGCCCGTGTTGAAGACCAGTTCGTCCCCGTCCAGCAGAAACCAGATGGGGGCCACATGAGGGCTTCCATCGGCGCGAACGGTGGACAGCTTGCCGGTCCGGGTGCCCTGCGAGACGAACGCCCGCCATTCCTCGTCGGTCATCTTCTGTGCCATGCGCCCATCCTGCTTGCCCGGACGCCGGACGTGGGGAAGGCTGGCGGGGAGTTCCTCCAGCCAGGGGGGAGACATCACGCGGGGAGACGGAGATGGCGCAGAACCAGGGACTCGGCTGGCTCCTGGACGATCTGACCGAGCGAGTGGACGACGTGCGGCACGCGCTGGTCCTGTCGAACGACGGGCTGGTCACGGGCGCGAGCACGGGTCTACGCCGCGAGGACGCCGAGCATCTGGCCGCCGTGGCATCCGGGTTGCACAGCCTCGCCAAGGGATCGGGACGCCACTTCGGCGCCGGCAGGGTACGCCAGACCATGATCGAGTACGACGACGCGGTGCTGTTCGTGACCGCGGCGGGCACCGGCAGCTGCCTGTGCGTGCTCAGCGGCGCGGAGGCCGACATCGGCCAGATCGCCTACGAGATGACCCTGCTCGTCAATCGGGTCGGCGAGCACCTCGGCGTCGACGCCCGGCAACCGGAGCGCACCCCCCTCGCTGACGCCTGACCTGCTGCTTCTCCTCGCGTCGCGGAGTTATCCCCAGGGCCATCACGCCCTGGACCGAATTGGCTACGGTGTGTGCACGGCGAACGCGCAGGGCGTGAGCCAACGACTCCACGGGGGAGTGCCACCATGTCGGCAAGCACCTTCAGCCCGCCCCGGCCCACCACCTGCACCGCGAGCCACGCCGCGCGGGAACTGGGCCTCAAACGCGGCGAGTTCGACCTCGCCGTGCACCTGGGCCTCATCCGGACGTTGCCCGACGAAGGCGGAAGAGGAGGTCGCAGGGTGGAGCGCGCGGAGATCGACCGCCTCCGCGCACAGAAGGGCCACCCTGACACTCTCCAGGAGCGCGTGCGGGTGGTGGGCACCACCGAGGGCGCAGCGCTCATGAAGATCCCGGCCGGGCGCTTCACCCGCCTCGCCCGCCTGGGCCTGCTCGTGCCGGTGAAGTGGTATTTGAACCGGTACCGAGCCGTGGTCTGGCTGTATCTGGCCGAAGACCTGCGGCACTTCATCTCGGGCACCGAGAACGCCCACCTGCTCAAGGGGCGGACGCCCGAGAGCCTGCGGGGCCAGCTGGAGGCCGGGGTGGACCTGCGCGCCCGCAACTGGCGGGGACGCCACCTCGGGTTCCTGCTCCGCCAGGCAGAGGATCCGTGGGTTCGGGCCGGTGCCGTGGCTGCCTTCCTCCCGCCCATTGAGATCGCCGATCTCGTCAAGGATCCGTACGACCGCGCCTATCTGCATCGGTTCCGGCCCGCGTCCCCTGGTCAGGGCATTCCGGGATCGCCTGCCGCGCACCTCGCCGAGCGGATCGCCACCGCGCAGGACGCGGACGAGATCGAGTGGCTCCGCAGCGAACTAATCCAGGTGCTCCAGGAGGCGCGCGCCCTCTCACCTGCCCCGCGCCCGGCCGCCCGGTGTGCCGCACCGACCATGCGAGCAGCCGCACGGCCCGTCCCGCCCATGGCCCGCACGGTCACACCGCCCACGGAGCCGACGGTGCCGTCGGAGGCCGGGGCGGAGCCGGCCGTGGCCCGGGTGTCCGAGCAGCTGCTGCTGGGATCGCCCGAGCCGGAGGGCGGGCCGGTGACAGTGGCGTCCGGGGCGAGCGGCGGACCGCTGCCGGGGGCGCCCGAGCCGAAGGACGAGCCCGTGGTCCGGGCCTTCGGGTGGCACGGCCCGCCCACTGTGCCGGCGGCCGCGCTGTCGTCGGCCCACCGGGGACACCGCCCGGCGGAGCAGTCCCGGACGCGGACCGACCGCGGCCTGCGTGGCTGGCTGCGGCGCAGAAGCCACCGGCCCGCGCAGGCCTGAACCACCCGGCCGCAGGCCCTGCCGTCGGCTTGCTAGAGGGACCTGAACAGGCCCTCCTGGACGACGGAGACGAGCAGACGCCCCTGCAGGTCGTAGATGCGCCCGCGGGCCAGGCCCCGGCCACCGGTGGCGATCGGCGACTCCTGGTCGTACAGGAACCACTCGTCCGCGCGGAACGGCCGGTGGAACCACATGGCGTGATCCAACGAGGCCATGTCGAAGTTCCGCGCTCCCCACAGCGGTTCGACGGGGATGCGCACCGCGTCCAGGAGGGTCATGTCACTGGCGTAGGTCAGCGCGCACGTGTGCACCAGCGGGTCGTCACCGAGCGGTCCGACCGCGCGCATCCATACGGCACTGCGCGGCTCGGCCCCCTTGATTTCCTCGGCGTTCCAGCGCAGCCGGTCGACATAGCGGATGTCGAAGGGCTGGCGGCGCGCCATCCGCTCCAACTGCTCCGGCAGCGCGCCCAGGTGCTTGCGGATCTCCTCGGAGACCGTCGGCAGCGATTCCGGGTCCGGCACCTCACGGGCCGGCGGCAGCTGGTGCTCGAACGGTCCTTCCTCAGGCTTGTGAAAGGAGGCGGTCAGATTGAAGATCGTGCGGCCCTGCTGCACGGCCGTGACCCGGCGCGTGGTGAACGACCGGCCGTCGCGCACCCGTTCCACCTGGTACACGATGGGCACGCCGGGGCGGCCCGGGCGCAGGAAGTACGCGTGCAGCGAGTGCACCGGGCGGTCGCCGTCCGTGGTGCGGCCGGCGGCGACCAGTGCCTGGCCCGCCACCTGGCCTCCGAAGACCCGCTGGAGCGACTCCTGCGGGCTTCGGCCACGGAAGATGTTGACCTCGATCTGCTCCAGGTCGAGCAGGTCGACCAGTCGCTCGGCCGGGTTCGTCATCGGTGGCATTCTCCTTGGCTCACAACTGGTCGAAAAGCGCTCACAGCTGGCCCACGTCGGTGACGCGGACGATCGCACGGCCCTCGGCGTCCGAGGCCGCGAGATCGACCTCGGCGCTGATGCCCCAGTCGTGGTCGCCGTTCGGGTCGTCGAAGATCTGGCGGACGCGCCAGATGCCGTTCGCCGGCTCCTCGTTGATGACCAGCAGCTTGGGGCCGCGGGCGTCCGGACCGGTGCCGAGGTCGTCGTACTCGTCCCAGTACTTGTCCATCGCCTCGCCCCAGGCGTCGGCGTCCCATCCGGCGTCGGCGTCCATCTCGCCGAGCTCCTCGACCTGGTCGAGGGCGGCCAGCTCCACGCGACGGAACATGGCGTTGCGGACGAGGACGCGGAAGGCGCGCGCGTTGGTGGTGACCGGCTTGACCTCGTCGGCCTTTTCCTGGGCCTCCTCGGCGGTCATCTCCTCAGGGTTCGCCAGCTGCTCCCATTCGTCCAGCAGGCTGGAGTCCACCTGGCGCACCATCTCGCCGAGCCACTCGATCAGGTCCTGCAGGTCCTCGGACTTGAGGTCGTCCGGGATGGTGTGGTCGAGGGTCTTGTAGGCGCTGGCCAGGTAGCGCAGCACGATGCCCTCCGTGCGGGCCAGCTCGTAGAAGGACACCAACTCCGTGAAGGACAACGCCCGTTCGTACATGTCCCGGATGACCGACTTCGGCGACAGCGGGTGGTCGCCGACCCAGGGGTGGCTCTTGCGGTAGGTGTTGTACGCGTGGAAGAGCAGCTCCTCCAGCGGCTTCGGGTACGTGATGTCCTGGAGGCGCTCCATGCGCTCCTCGTACTCGACGCCGTCCGCCTTCATCGCGGCGACGGCCTCGCCGCGCGCCTTGTTCTGCTGGGCGACGAGGATCTGTCGCGGGTCGTCCAGGGTGGACTCGACGACGGAGACCATGTCGAGGGCGTAGGACGGCGACTCGGGGTCGAGGAGTTCGAACGCGGCGAGCGCGAACGTGGACAGCGGCTGGTTGAGCGCGAAGTCCTGCTGCAGGTCGACCGTGAGCCGGACGATCCGGCCCTCGGCGTCGGGCTTGTCCAGCTTCTCCACGATCCCGCCGTCGAGCAGCGACCGGTAGATCGCGATCGCCCGTCGGATGTGCCTCAACTGCTGCCTGCGCGGCTCGTGGTTGTCCTCCAGGAGGTGGCGCATCGCCTCGAACGCGTTGCCCGGGCGGGCGATCACCGACAGCAGCATCGTGTGCGTCACCCGGAAACGCGAGGTCAGCGGCTCCGGTTCCGACTCGATCAGCTTCTGGAAGGTGTTCTCCGTCCAGCCGACAAAACCCTCCGGCGCCTTCTTGCGCACCACCTTGCGCCGCTTCTTCGGGTCGTCGCCCGCTTTCGCCAACGCCTTCTCGTTCTCGATGACGTGTTCCGGCGCCTGCGCCACGACCAGCCCCGCCGTGTCGAAGCCGGCCCGGCCGGCCCGGCCTGCGATCTGGTGGAACTCCCGGGCCCGCAGCGTGCGCACCCGGCTGCCGTCGTACTTGGTGAGGGCGGTGAACAGCACCGTGCGGATGGGTACGTTGACGCCCACGCCGAGCGTGTCCGTGCCGCAGATGACCTTGAGCAGGCCCGCCTGGGCGAGCTTCTCCACCAGGCGCCGGTACTTGGGCAGCATGCCGGCGTGGTGGACGCCGATCCCGTGCCGTACGTAACGGGAGAGGTTGCGGCCGAACTTGGTGGTGAACCGGAAGTTGCCGATCAGCTCGGCGATCTGGTCCTTCTCCTCGCGCGAGCACATGTTGATGCTCATCAGCGCCTGCGCCCGCTCCACGGCCTGCGCCTGCGTGAAGTGCACGATGTACACCGGGGCCTGCTTGGACTCCAGCAGGTCGGTGAGCGTCTCGGTGAGCGGGGTGAGCTTGTACTCGTAGGAGAGGGGCACCGGCCGGGTCGCCGAGCGGACCACCGATGTGGGACGGCCGGTGCGGCGCGTGAGGTCCTTCTCGAAGAAGGACACATCACCCAAAGTGGCCGACATCAGGATGAACTGCGCCTGGGGAAGCTCCAGCAGCGGGATCTGCCAGGCCCAGCCGCGGTCGCCCTCGGCGTAGAAGTGGAACTCGTCCATGACCACCTGGCCGATGTCCGCGTCCTTGCCGTCGCGCAGCGCGATCGACGCCAGGACCTCGGCGGTGCAGCAGATCACGGGCGCGTCGGCGTTCACGGAGGCGTCGCCGGTGAGCATGCCGACGTTCTCGGTGCCGAACAGCTTGCACAGCTCGAAGAACTTCTCCGACACCAGCGCCTTGATCGGGGCGGTGTAGAAGGTGACCTCGTCCCGGGCCAGCGCGGCGAAGTGCGCGCCCGCGGCGATCATGCTCTTGCCGGAGCCGGTGGGCGTCGAGACGATCACGTTCGCCCCGGAGACCACCTCGATCAGCGCCTCCTCCTGGTGCGGGTAGAGGGTGAGGCCGCGCTCCTGCGCCCACGACTCGAAGGCTTCGTACAGGGCGTCGGGGTCGGCGGTCGGCGGCAGCTGATCGATGAGGGTCACGCACCCATCTTGCCTGGCCTCGCCCCTGAGAGGGGAATCGGCTGCGAGCACGAAGATCACGGCCGCTACGCTGTGGCGCCGACGAGATGTCAGCGCACCAGGTCAACTGGACAGCGGCACACGAGGAATGGGGCGGGAAGCGGCCATGATGGGACCAGCACACTCACTGTCGGGGGCCGCGGCCTGGCTAGGCGTCGGAGCGGCGGCGGCCGCGGCGGGTCACCCGATGCCCTGGCCGGTCCTCCTCGTCGGCGCCCTGATCTGCGCCGGCGCCGCGCTCGCCCCGGACCTCGACCACAAGGCGGCCACGATCTCGCGGGCCTTCGGGCCGATCTCGCACTGGATCTGCGAGATCGTGGACAAGCTGTCGTACGCCGTCTACAAGGCGACCCGGATGAAGGGCGACCCGCGTCGCTCCGGCGGTCACCGTACGCTGACGCACACCTGGCTGTGGGCGGTTCTGCTCGGTGCCGGCTGCTCAGCGGCGGCGATCGCGGGCGGCCGCTGGGCCGTGCTGGCGATCCTTTTCGTGCACATGGTGCTGGCGATCGAGGGGCTGCTGTGGCGGGCGGCGCGTGGCTCCAGCAGCGATGTCCTGGTCTGGCTGTTGGCGGCGACCACCGCGTGGATTCTCGCCGGCGTCCTGGACAAGCCGGGCAACGGCTCCGACTGGCTGTTCACGGCACCGGGCCAGCAGTACCTGTGGCTGGGGCTGCCGATCGTGCTCGGCGCGCTGGTGCACGACATCGGGGACGCGTTGACGGTGTCCGGCTGCCCGATCCTGTGGCCGATTCCCTTGGGCCGCAAGCGCTGGTATCCCGTGGGGCCGCCGAAGGCGATGCGGTTCCGGGCCGGGAGCTGGGTGGAGCTGAAGGTGCTGATGCCCGTTTTCATGCTGCTGGGCGGGGTGGGCTGCGCGGCGGCCCTCAACGTGATCTGAGGCGCTCGCTCCGGATCGGCCGGCTGAGCGGTGGCTCAGGTGTCCTCGGCGGCCTCCGCCTCGCCGGCCTCGGCCCCGCCGTAGCGGCGCTCGAAGCGGGCGATACGGCCCTCGGTGTCGACCGTGCGGGCCTTGCCCGTGTAGAAGGGGTGGCTCTCCGAGGAGATCTCCACGTCGACAACCGGGTAGGTCCGGCCGTCGTCCCACTCGATGGTCTGCTCGCTCCGCGCGGTCGAGCGGGTGAGGAAGGCGTAGCCGGCGGCGCGGTCACGGAAGACCACGGGCTGGTAGTCCGGGTGCTTGTCCCGCTGCATGGCGGCTCCTCGTGCGAGGCGGTCGGGCAGGGCATGGGCGGGTCGGCCGGGGCCTGTGGATCAGCCGGGCAGGGAGTCCTCGTCGACGATGTGCATCGCGGCCTCCTCGGCGGAGGCGGCGGCTCCGTCGATGCCGACGTCGGTGGCGACGAGGGCGGCCTCCTCGTCCTCGTGCGCCCCCTCGTCCGGGGCTACCAGCCGGCCGGAGCGGAGGTTGCCGACCTCGTCGTCGAGGGGTTCCCCGTCGGTGTCGTGGTCACCGATGTCATCACCGTCGCGGGCCACGACGTCGGGCTGCTCCTCGGCGAGCCGCTGGTCCAGGGTCTCGCCCGCCTGGCGTTCGGCCGCCGTCACCCCCGTGTGCTCCACCGCCCAGGGTCGTTCGGGCGGGGACCAGCCACGGTCGAGCGGGTCGTTGACGCCGTCGAAATCCAGTGTGTCCTCGACGTCGAGCACCCCCGAGTCCTCCCGGATCTCCGAGGGATCGGGCTGGTAGACGTCGTCCCCCCAGCCGTCGACGCTGTCCACGAGTACCTCCAGATGGTGAGGACGGCCGGGCGCCACCGCAACGGGCGGCAGACCGCCGGCACGCCTGGCACGAGGGTCACATGCCGCGAACCGGGTGGTTCCGTCGCGTTCCCCGCACCGGTGCCGTTCTCCAGACTTCCACCCCTGCTCGGGACCGCGCAACGGCACGAGCACCGGTCAGTGCCCGGGCCCTGGCCCAGGCGCCGATCCCACCCCACACAGGGCCCGCTCGCCGCGCCCCGGCTCCGCACAGAGCGCTCGCTCACCGCGGCCCGGTTCCCCGCCGCGCGCCGGCTCACAGGGGGCAGGCCGTGGCAGCAGCCGACAGCCGAGACCATGGCCCCAGCGGTGTTCCCCGGGGCACCGTGGACAGCGCCGCCGCGGTCGCGGGGACCGGCCTTGCCCGCAGGCACTGCGCCGCAGGGCCGGTCGCCCGCACCCTCGCCGGATCCTCACCCGTGCCAGGACCGCCACAGCGCCGCGTACGCGCCGTCCGTCGCGACCAGCTCGTCATGACTGCCCAGCTCGCTGATGCGGCCGTCCTCCACGACGGCGATCACGTCCGCGTCATGGGCGGTGTGCAGGCGGTGGGCGATGGCGACCACCGTGCGGCCGCCCAGCACCCGGGCCAGGGACCGTTCCAGATGCCGGGCCGCGCGCGGGTCCAGCAACGAGGTCGCCTCGTCCAGGACCAGCGTGTGCGGATCGGCGAGCACCAGCCGGGCCAGCGCGATCTGCTGGGCCTGCGCCGGGGTCAGCGCAAGACCGCCGGAGCCGACCTCGGTGTCCAGCCCGTCGTCCAGTGCCCGGGCCCAGCCGTCCGCGTCGACCGAGCCCAGCGCCGCCCACAGCTCGGCGTCTGTCGCGACGGTGCGGGCCAGCAGGAGGTTGTCGCGCAGGGAGCCGACGAAGACGTGGTGCTCCTGGTTGACCAGGGCGACGTGCGAGCGGACGCGTTCCGCGGGCATCCGGGACAGCTCGGCGCCGCCCAGGGTGATCCGGCCGTCACGGGGTGCGTAGATCCCGGCGAGCAGCCTGCCCAGGGTGGACTTGCCCGCGCCCGAGGGACCGACCAGGGCCAGCCGGGTGCCCGGGGAGACCTCAAGGGACACCTTGCGCAGCACGTCGACGCCCTCGCGGTAGCCGAAGTGGATCCGCTCGGCCCGCACGTCCCGTCCGTCCGGCGCCAGCGAGGCGTCCGCGGCGTCGGCCTCGATGTCCCGCACGCCGACCAGGCGGGCGAGCGACACCTGGGCGACCTGCACCTCGTCGTACCAGCGCAGGATCAGGTTCACCGGGTCGACGAGCATCTGCGCGATGAGCGAACCCGTGGTCAGCTGCCCCACCCCGATCCAGCCGTTCAGAACGAACACCCCGCCGACCATCAGCACCGAGCCGAGCACGATGACGTGCACGGCGTTGATGACCGGGAAGAGCACGGACCGCAGCCACAGCGTGTACCGCTCCCAGGCGGTCCACTCCTTGATCCGCCGCTCCGACAGGGTGACGCGGCGGGCGCCGAGCCGGTGCGCCTCGATGGTGTGACCCGCGTCCACCGTCTCGGCGAGCGCGGCGGCGACCGCGGCGTACCCGGCGGCCTCGGAGCGGTAGCCGGAGGGCGCCCGCTTGAAGTACCAGCGGCACCCGGCCACCAGTACGGGCACCGCGAGCAGCACCGCGGCGGCCAGCGGCGGAGCCGTCACGACGAGCCCGCCGAGCAGCAGCAGAGCCCACACGACACCGATGGCCAGCTGCGGCACGGCCTCGCGCATGGCGTTGGCCAGGCGGTCGATGTCAGTGGTGATGCGGGAGAGCAGATCGCCGGTGCCCGCCCGTTCCAGCACGCCCGGGGGCAGCCCGACCGACCGGACGAGGAAGTCCTCGCGCAGGTCGGCCAGCATCCGCTCGCCGAGCACCGCGCCCCGCAGCCGCACCTGCCAGGTGAACACGGCCTGCACGGCCAGCGCGAGCACGAACAACCCGGCGGTCAGGCCCAGATGCAGCTCCCGCGACCGGTCGGACACCCGCTCGACCAGGCCGCCGAGCAGGTACGGACCCACCATGGAGGCGATCACGGCCACCGTGTTGACGCCGATGAGCAGCAGGAACGCCCAGCGGTGCCGGTGGAACAGCTCGGCGACGTAGGCACGCACGGTCGCGGCCGCGCCGATGGGCAGGGTGGCGGCGGTCGTCGGGGCCGCCGGGTCGTACGCCGGTGGCGCAACGCCGATCATGCGCTCTCCTCGATCTCTTCCAGCTCCGGGCGCGCGCCCACCAGGGCGGCCTCGTCTGCGCCGGCCAGTTCGTCGTCCGTCTCCCGGGTCACCACGGCTCGGTACCGTGGCTCGCTGTCGACCAGTTCGCGGTGCACACCGACCGCCACGACCTCGCCCTCGTGGACCAGGGCGACCTGGTCCGCGCGGTCGAGCAGCGGCGGCGAGGAGGTGAACACCACGGTCGTGTGGCCCGAGCGCAGCCGGCGCAGTCCGTCCGCGATCCGTGCCTCGGTGTGCGAGTCGACGGCGGAGGTCGGCTCGTCGAGCACCAGCACCTCGGGGTCGGTGATCAGCGACCGGGCCAGCGCGAGCCGCTGGCGCTGGCCGCCGGACAGGGACCGTCCGCGTTCGGTGATGCGGGCATCCATCGGGTCGGCGGCGTCCAGTGATCCCTGGACCAGGGCGTCCAGGACGTCGTCGCACTGCGCCGCGGCCAGTGCGTCCGCGGCCCGTACGGCTCCCGAGGCGGGCACGTCGAGCAGCTCGCGCAGAGTGCCGGACAGCAGCACCGGGTCTTTGTCCTGGACGAGGACGGCGGTGCGGGCGCTGTCCAGCGGGAGGTCGTCCAGGGCTACCCCGCCGAGCAGGACCGAGCGACCCGGCTCGGTCGGATGGCCGCCCAGCCGCTCGGCGAGCCTGCCCGCCGCGTCCGGGTCGCCGCAGACCACGGCGGTGAGACGGCCGGCCGGAGCGAGCAGACCGGTGGCGGGGTCGTACAGGTCGCCGCCCGGCGCCTCCACCTCCCGGGTGCCGCCGGTGTCTGTGGACCGCTCCAGCGACAGCACGCGGGCCGCCCGTTTGGCCGAGGGGCGGGAGAAGGAGTAGGCCATCGCGATCTCTTCGAAATGGCGCAACGGATAATTCAGGATCATCACGGCGCTGTAGACGGTGACGAGTTCGCCGACGGTGATGCGGCCCTGGCGGGCCAGGTGGATGCCGTGCCAGACGACGGCGATGAGCAGCAGCCCGGGCAGCAGCACCTGGACGGCGGAGATCAGCGACCACATCCGGGCGCTGCGCACCGCGGCGTGCCGTACCTCCTGCGACGCGCGGCGGTAGCGGTCCAGGAACAGCTCCTCGCCGCCGATGCCGCGCAGCACCCGCAGCCCGGCGACCGTGTCCGAGGCCAGCTCGGTGGCCCGGCCCGCCTTCTCCCGCTGCACATCGGCGCGGCGCGTCGCCCGGGGCAGCAGCGGAAGCACCGCGAGCGCCACGATGGGCAGTCCGACGGCGACGACCACCCCCAGGGCGGGCTGGTAGACGAGGAGGCCGACACAGACCACGACGACCGTGAGCGCGGCCGCGGTGAACCGGGACACCGCCTCGACGAACCAGCCGATCTTCTCGACGTCGCCGGTGGAGACCGCCACCACCTCGCCGGCGGCGACCCGTCGGGTCAGGGCGGAGCCCAAATGGGCGGCCTTGCGGGCCAGCAGTTGCTGGACGCGGGCGGCGGCCGTGATCCAGTTGGTGACGGCGGCCCGGTGCAGGAAGGTGTCGCCGACCGCGATACCCGTGCCGCACAGCAGCATCAGACCGCCCGTCAGGGTGAGCTGGGTGCCGGAGCGCTCGACGACGGCGTCTACGGCGAGGCCGACACAGAAGGGCAGGGCGGAGACGGAGACGAAGTGCAGCAGGCCCCAGGCGAGCGACTTCAGCTGTCCGCCCAGCTGGTTCCGCCCGAGCCACCACAGGAATCGGGGGCCCGAACGTGCGTCCGGGACGCCCGGATCGGCGTAGGGAAGGTCTTGAATCTGCATGACGTCCCAGTGGCTCGTGTCAGGAGGGAAGGGATGGCGAGGGGATCGGGGTGAAGTGGGGAAGCGGCGACAGGCGGTGACGAGCCGTGAAAGGTTCGCGTCGCCGAGTGGTGAATTTCAAACGGTTTTTCTGACGGAGCAGCGAATTCCACCGGCTTCCGGCCACTGGCCGCCGGTCCCGGCTCGGCCTGTGTGGCCGCGGACGGCTCTCCGCGGGCAGATCGCCGGCCGGTCGAACGCGCACATCCGGCCGTCACTCGAATGTCCGGAAGATCGCACAATGAACCGGTACGTGGTGCCACGATGGTCGCGTGCGGATCCAGGGTGTGCGGCGAATGTCGGTAGCGGTGACGGCTCTTGTCACGCTCCTGCCGGCGTGCGGCACCGACACCTCCGGCCCGGTCCGCGCCGGCGTGGCGGCCGGCTCCCGCGGCCAGGCCGGGCCGAGCCCGGCGGTGTCGGCCGCCCCCTCGGCCGCCCCGACCCGCATCCCGGGCGTGGGTGGCCGGCTGTTCCGGCAGATCCCCCGTGACTCCGGGCAGGTCGTCGTGGTGTATGGCGAGGGTGAGGACTCGGCCTACTCCACGGTCGTGCTGTACACGCGGGAGGGTCCGGAGTGGCGCCCGGTGACCAGTTGGCCGGCGCACAACGGCCGCAACGGCTGGACCACGGACCATCACATGGGCGACGAGCGCAGTCCCGTCGGCGTGTTCGGTCTCTCCGACGCGGGAGGTGTGCTCGACGACCCCGGCACCCGGCTGCCGTACAACCAGGACGAGGCCGCCTACGCGCCGCCGGACGACTGGGACGAGGCGCACCAGCACGTCTTCGACTATGTCATCGCCATCGACTACAACCGTCTCCCTGGCACCCCGCCGCACGACGCCACACGCCCCGAGGGCGACGACAAGGGCGGCGGCATCTGGCTGCATCTCGACCACGGCGACGGCACGTCCGCATGCGTCAGCGTGTCCAAGGACGCCATGGAGTTCCTGCTGCGCACGCTCGACCCGGCCCAGGATCCGGTGATGGTGATGGGCGACCGGGCGGAACTGCGCGCCTGACGCACTGACGCGGACGCCGTCCGGCGGCCGTGGCAAGAGGAACGCGATCGCGGTGTCGATGCCCCCGGAGGGGCGACTCGTGGGCCCGCCCGATGTCCGATCGCGCCGTTCTCCCCGAGGCGTCATTGCGGGCCGGCCCGACTGGCCGTAGAACACCGGCCATGAGAAGACGGATAGTCATGTCCATGCTTGCCGGGGCGACCCTCCTGGCGAGCGCGCTCTTCGGCACCGGAGCCGCTGCGGCCCAAGCGGCCGACGTCCCGGCCGAGTTCGGTTCCGACTGGCACGACCCGGTCACCGCGGCACCGCCCGTCGAGCGCCCGCACTCCAAGTCGTGCCAGGTCACCCTCGCCGACGCCCAGTTCCGCGACTTCACGCCGTACCGGGGCGCGTACGCCCCGCCCCAGGGCTGCGGCGACCACTGGAGCAAGGTCGTCCTGCGACTCGACGGGAAGGTGCAGGGCCGTCAGTACGACCGCCTCGGCTATCTGCACGTCGGCGGGGTCGAGATCCTGCGCACCTCCACGCCGGAGCCCTCGCCCGACGGCATCGAATGGCACGTCGAGAAGGACGTCACCCGCTACAGCGACACCTTCCGCAGCCCGCAGGACGTCGAGATGCTGATAGGCAACGTCGTGAACGACACCTACACCGGCGTCATCGACGTACACGTCACCCTGACCTTCTACGCGGGCCGCCCCGCACAGCGGACTCCCGACCGCGTGCTGACCCTCGCCGACACGCCCGACGGGACGACCCTCACCACTCCGCGCAACAGCGAGCGGATCGTCGCCGAGGTCTATGCGACCGGGTCGGGCGGCGGCTGCGAGGAGTTCTGGTACCTGACCGTGGCCGACCCGGCGTCGTACTCCTGCAAGGCCGATCACGGTCCCTACCGCGAGGTGCAGATCAAGGTCGACGGCCAACTCGCCGGAATCGCCGCGCCGTTCCCGAACGTCTGGACCGGCGGCTGGTCCGACCCCTTCCTCTGGTACGTCATTCCGGCGCCGGGCGCCTTCGACGTCCGGCCGATCGAATACGACCTCACCCCCTTCGCGGCCCTGCTCGATGACGGGCGTCCGCACCGCGTCGAGGTCTCCGTCGTCGGCGTGCCCGCGAGTCAGTCGGGCTGGAGCGCGCCGGTGAACGTCCTGGTCTGGCAGGACGCGCACCGCGCCCACGTGACGGGGGCGCTCACCGAGGACAAGGCGACGGACATCGCCAACTCCTCCACCTACACGCCCGGTTCGGAGAGCCGCGTGAACACCGAGGCCGGGCACCGGCTCACCGTGTCCGGTTACCTCGACACCTCGCACGGCCGCGTGACCACCACCGTCACCCGGACACTCGCCAACACCTCTGTTCACCGCTGGACCGACGGCGAGAACACGGACGGACTGGACGCGACCTGGTCCGACGACCAGACGGTCACCGTCGGCGGCGACGGTCCCGCGCGGACGACTCACACAGACCGGACGTACACCATGAACGGCGAGACGACCATCGGTGCCGACGATCGGCTGCGCACCGTGCTGACGCTCGGCGACCGCGCGTCGGTCGTGGCACTGCGGGACGGCCGGCGCACCGCGTGGTCGCGGCTCGACGACACCTACAGTGGCGACGCGACGTACACGATCAACGTCCCGCGCGACCAGCGGCACGCGGTCGGCACGTCGAGCGAGCGCTATCGGCTGTACGGCTCCAACGGCTGCTACGACCGTTCGCTGACCACGGTCCAGGGAGTGCTGACGGAGGATCGCGAGCGCTGTTGAGGACGGCGGGGTGGAGTGCGCCACTCGCGGGGTGATTTACCTGGCTGTGGCACGGGTGGCTCCGCAGGGATCGACAGAGCCCGCACCGGATGCGGGCTGACCGCATGCGGAGGGCCGCACACCGCGATCGCTGTGCGGCCCTCCGTGCTTGTACGCGTTGTGTCGTCCGCCACGGCCGGTGGGAGTCAGCAGCTCTTGCCGCCGTCCCCCTCGACGAGTGTGTCCAGCAGCACGCCGAGCACCTGGCGTTCCTTCTCCGTCAGCGGCGCGAGGATCTCCTCGGCCGCCGAGCGGCGTGCGCCGCGCAGTTCGCGCAGGGTCGTACGCCCCTCGTCCGTGAGGGCGATCCGGGTCACCCGCCGGTTCGTCGGATCCGGCACCCGCCGTACCTTCCCGCTCGCCTCCAGCCCGTCGACCAGGGTCGTCACCGCGCGCGGCACCACCTCCAGACGGTCGGCGAGGTCGGCCATGCGCGGGGGTGAGGCGTAGTGCGCGAGGGTACGCAGCAGCCGGGACTGGGCCGGGGTTACGCCCAGGTCGTGCCGTTCCAGATGGCGTTTCTGGATGCGGTGTACCCGGCGGGTCAGCCGCAGCAACTGCTCGGCGAGCAGGCCGTCGGGATCTGGGGTGGTCATGCGGGAACAATATCAGGATGCCGTTCATTGTGAGTATAGGTAACAATGAGCTACGATCCGTTCGTCAAGCGTCGGCCGCCTCCAGACCGGCGCCCGTTCACTTCCGTAGGAGCCCATGCACCCCGATCGAGAACCGTCCTGGACCCCGCCTGCCGACGCCAAGGAACAGCCCCGGCAGGTGCGTCGCATCCTGAAGCTCTTCCGTCCCTACCGCGGGCGGCTCGCGATCGTCGGCCTGCTGGTCGGCGCCTCCTCGCTGGTCTCGGTGGCCACACCGTTCCTGCTCAAGGAGACCCTGGACGTCGCGATCCCCCAGGGTCGCACCGGCCTGCTCAGCCTGCTCGCGCTCGGCATGATCCTCAGTGCCGTCCTCTCCAGCGTCTTCGGCGTGCTCCAGACGCTGATCTCGACCACCGTCGGCCAGCGCGTCATGCACGACCTGCGCACCGCCGTCTACGGCCGCCTGCAGCGCATGTCGCTCGCCTTCTTCACGCGCACACGCACCGGCGAGGTGCAGTCCCGGATCGCCAACGACATCGGCGGCATGCAGGCCACCGTCACCTCGACCGCCACCTCCCTGGTCTCCAACGCCACCAGCGTGGTCGCCACGATCGTCGCGATGGTCGCCCTCGACTGGCGGCTCACGATCGTCTCCCTGCTCCTGCTGCCGGTGTTCGTGTGGATCAGCCGCCGCGTCGGCAACGAACGCAAGAAGATCACCACACAGCGGCAGAAGCAGATGGCCGCGATGGCGGCCACCGTCACCGAGTCGCTCTCGGTCAGCGGCATCCTGCTCGGCCGCACCATGGGCCGCTCCGACTCGCTCACCGCGTCCTTCGCGGAGGAGTCCGAGCGCCTGGTCGACCTGGAAGTGAGGTCGAACATGGCCGGGCGCTGGCGCATGGCCGTGATCACGATCGTCATGGCCGCGATGCCGGCCGTCATCTACTGGACGGCAGGTCTGGCCCTGCAGTTCGGCGGCCCCAAGGTCTCGCTCGGCACCATCGTCGCCTTCGTCTCGCTGCAGCAGGGACTGTTCCGGCCGGCCGTGAGCCTGCTCGCCACCGGTGTCCAGATCCAGACCTCCCTCGCCCTCTTCCAGCGCATCTTCGAGTATCTGGACCTGCCCATCGACATCACGGAGCGCGAGCTGCCCGTCCATCTGGACCAGGTCAAGGGCGAAGTCCGCTTCGAAGGCGTCGAGTTCCGCTACGACAACGACGACAGGGCCCGCCCCGTCCTCGACGGCGTCGACGTCACCGTGCCGGCCGGCGGCAGCCTCGCGGTCGTCGGCCCCACCGGCGCGGGCAAGTCCACGCTCGGCTATCTGGTGCCCCGCCTCTACGACGTCACCGGCGGCCGCGTCACCATCGACGGAGTCGACGTCCGGGACCTCGACTTCGACACCCTCGCCCGCGCGGTCGGCGTCGTCTCGCAGGAGACGTACCTCTTCCACGCCTCGGTCGCCGACAACCTCCGCTTCGCCAAGCCGGACGCCACGGACGAGGAGCTGCGGGCGGCGGCCAGGGCGGCACAGATACACGAGCACATAGCCGCCCTGCCCGACGGTTACGACACGGTCGTCGGTGAACGCGGCCACCGCTTCTCCGGCGGTGAGAAGCAGCGCCTCGCGATCGCCCGCACCATCCTGCGCGATCCGCCGGTCCTCATCCTCGACGAGGCGACCAGCGCGCTCGACACCCGTACGGAGGCCGCTGTCCAGGAGGCGATCGACGCCCTGTCGGCCGACCGGACGACGATCACCATCGCCCACCGGCTGTCCACGATCCGGGGCGCAGACCAGATCGTGGTCCTCGACTCCGGACGGGTCGCCGAAAGCGGCAGCCACGTGGAACTGCTGGATCTCGGCGGGCGGTACGCCGCACTCGTGCGCAGGGACGCGCAACTGGAACCGACGAGCTGAACGCGGCCGTGGACGAAGCGCTGACGCTGCGGCCGACAGGCTGAATATATGCCGGGTTTGCGGTGATATGCGTATTACCGTTCCCGCATGCAGACGAACAATCCGCCACGGAGCACGATTCGACTGACGCGCCGGGGCAGACTCGCCCTCGTCGTGGCCGGCACCGTCGTGGCCGGTACCGCCGTGGCGGTGCCGTTGCTGATGCGGGAGAGCCGAGCCGAGCAGACACCGTACGCCGCGCTGGTCGTCCCGGAGGGCTGGCGTGCGAGCCAGGTGTACGACGCGATCGACAGAGTCCTCCAGTTGCCGCCGGGAAGCACGCGCAAGTCCGTCGGGATGGCCGGTCTGAAGCTGCCGGGCGATGCCGCGGGCAACCCGGAGGGCTATCTCTTCCCTGCGACATATCCCGTCGAGAAGGGAGCGACGCCCGAGTCCCTGCTGCGCTTCATGGTCGACACCGCCGACAGCAAGTTCCATGTGGTGCCGATCGCGGCCGGGGCGCAGCGCAACGGGATGAACGTCTACCAGACCGTCACCGTCGCCAGCATCGTGCAGGCCGAGGCCGCGACCAAGGCGGACATGGGCAAGGTCGCCCGGGTCGTCTTCAACCGGCTGGAGCGCGGGATGCCGCTGCAGATGGACTCGACGATCAACTACGCGCTGAACCGCAACACCCTCCGCACCGGCCAGGACGACACCCGTATCGCGAGCCCCTACAACTCCTACCAGCGCATGGGCCTGCCGCCCACACCGATCGACAATCCCGGTGAGGACGCGATGCGTGCCGCTCTCAACCCGACGCCGGGCAACTGGCTGTACTTCGTCACGGTCAAGCCCGGAGACACCCGCTTCACCTCCGACTACAGGACGCACCTGCGCAACGTGACGGAGTTCAACTCCCTCCACCAGGGCAGGGGACAGGCACCAGGCCCGAGACAGACTCCGGCCTCCCCGCTGCCCTCGGTCAGCTGAGCCGACGGGCCGTCACGCAGCGACCGGCTGTTCCTCGGCCAGCAGTCGCCTGATGTCCCGGACGGCCGCGCGGCCCGCCCGGTTCGCGCCGATGGTGCTGGCCGAGGGGCCGTAGCCGACGAGATGGACGCGCGGATCGGCCACCGCCCGGGTGCCCTCGACCCGGATCCCGCCGCCCGGCTCGCGCAGCCGCAGCGGACGGAGATGGTCCAGCGCGGCGCGGAACCCCGTCGCCCAGAGGATCACATCGGCGCTGACGTGCCGTCCGTCGGCCCACTCCACACCGTCCGGAGTGATCCGGTCGAACATCGGCTGCCGGTCCAGGGCACCGTCCGTGAGCCCCTGCCGGACGGCGTCGTTGAGGGGCAGCCCGGTGACCGAGACCACGCTGCGCGGGGGCAGCCCCTGGCGCACCCGCTCCTCCACCAGCGCGACGGCCGCCCGGCCCACCTCCTCGTCGAACGGTCCCTCGCGGAACACCGGAGGCCGCCGGGTGACCCAGGTGGTCGCGGCCGCGTACGGGGCCAGTTCCAGCAGGTGCTGGGTGCCCGAGGCACCGCCGCCCACGACCACCACCCGCCGGCCGGCGAACTCCTCGGGTCCGGCGTACTGCGCGGTGTGCAACTGCCGCCCGCGGAAGGTCTCCTGACCGGGATAACGCGGCCAGAACGGCCGGTCCCAGGTGCCGGTCGCATTGATCAGGGCACGGGTCGACCAGGTGCCGTCCGAGGTCTCCACGAGCAGCCGCCCGCCGTCGCCCTCCCGCACCGCCCGTACGTCGACGGGCCGTCGCACACGCAGGTCGAAGGTGCGCTCGTAACGGTCGAAGTACTCACCGATCACCTCCGCCGAGGGGCGTGCGGGATCCGCGTCGGTCAGCTCCATGCCGGGCAGCGCGTGCATCCCGTGCACCTTGCCGTACGTCAGCGAGGGCCACCGGAACTGCCAGGCGCCGCCCGGGGCGGGGGAGTGATCGAGGACGACGAAGTCACGGTCCGGCTCGAAACCGGTGCGCCGCAGATGATAGGCGCTGGACAGCCCGGCCTGACCGGCGCCGATGACGACAACCTCGACCTCACGCGATTCGTTCACGCTTCTACCAACCGGACTCAGGGTGCGGGTCTTCCCGAGAGCCGGCTTGTAGGTTCTCATTTCGGTTGTCCTTTTCTCATGAGGCTTGGCCCATGTCCGGCCCAAAGGACAGCAGGGTAAGGCGAACGCGCGTTTGATAGGTCACTCGTAGTAGTGCAGATCGTACTTTCGGCTGTGAAGGCGGTGTGCTCCGGTGTGCCCCTGGGGCGGCTCAGCTGATTGAGGCTGGCTCTGATATCGCGCCTTTGTTGCTCGGGGGTGGGGCGTGTCGCGCGTCGTCGACGAAGTCTCCGCGAGTCTGCGTCGCACGGACGGGACGATCGAGGGGGACCGGCCTTGGCCTTCGACGGGCGTCGATGACCTCGGGCCGTCGTGGCCTTGGCGGACGTTTCGCCGGCGGCGCGAGCAGAAGCACTACTCGGGCACGTATTGGTCCCCCACAGGCAGGATCACGTTGTCTACGAGTCGCGACTTGAGTTGACACGCTTGCTCTATGCCGACTTCGAGCGCCAAGTGGTCAGGCTCAGCGACCTGAGCGAAGCACCCAGCAGGTTCTTGGTCTCCTTGTGGTACACGACCTCACCCGGTTCTGACCTGCGGCAACGGGTGGAATCGCTTGATGCGGAGCCGAGTCCGGTCCGCACCTGGTCCTGCTCTTGGTGTGGTGCCGGCGGAGGAGCTTCCTGCGGTACTCCATGGCACAGGTCGTAAGGCCCAGGCGAGCAGTCAGTTGCCGTGAACGTTCAGCTCGTCAGGATGCCGTGCAGAAGCAGGTCGATGAGCGGCGCCGCGAGGTCGGGGCGCCGCTCGGTGTCTGTCATGACGCTGATCCCACCGAGCGCCATCAGGACGTCGTGTGCTTTCACCTGGGGTCGGACTGCACTTTGGTCGTTTCCCGTAGCGAGAAGGTGGCTTACCGCCGCAGCGAGGCGGGCGCGCGTCTGCAGCTGCTCACCGTCGTCGGTCAGCACCACACGGAGCGCGTCGGCCATGCCGTGCTTGGTGGCCATGAAGTCGATGAAGCGCCCCATCCAGGTCCGCAGTGCCTCCCCCGGGGGGAGGGAGGCTGCGAGTTCGGGTGCCGCCTTGCACAGGATCTCCACTTCGTGCCGGTACGTTGCCTCGATCAGCAGCTCCTTGGAGGGGAAGCGGCGGTAAAGCGTGCCAACGCCGACCCCCGCCTCGCGGGCGATGTCCTTGACCGAGGCGTTCGCTCCTTCCCGCGCGAACGCGGCCGCCGCAGCCTTGAGCAGCCGGTCCTCGTTGCGCTGTGCGTCGGCTCGCAGCGGCCTGTTCTGCTGCCCGGTGCTGCCCCCGTCGTTGGCGGTCAATCCCAGCTCCCTTCCCTCACGCTTGCAACCGGAACCGGTTCCGCTTATGGTTTCACTCATAACCGGAACTGGTTCCGGTTATGAGGCTACCGCGCTTGTCGCTGAGCGGCGAGCGTTCGCGCCGTTTCCCGGCCGGCGCGCCCGTCGGCCTGGGATCCGCTTCCCCCCACGTCGCCGACGCTGAAGGGCAACCTCATCGAGGTAGCGCAGACCACTGGCCGACCGGCACTGCCCCACGGCTTTCGCCGCACATCGGTTGCCGGAGACCAAGGAACTCCTCGAGCGCAGGCAGGCAAGACAGAGCCCGACGCGACCCGGCAACCAGCTGCCGGTCGCCTGCCGCGACTGCACAACATGGAGAAGAAACATGACCACACGACTCAGCAACACCGTGGCGCTCGTGACCGGCGCGAGCAGTGGGATCGGCGAGGCGACCGCCCGCAGCCTCGCCGCCGAAGGTGCCGCCGTCGCCGTCCTCGGACGGCGGCGTGAGCGGCTGGAGCAGCTCGCCGACAAGATCCGGACCGATGGAGGCACGGCTCTCGTGGTGGAGGCAGACATCACCGATCAGCGGCAGGCCGCCGCCGCGGTGGGCACTGTGGTGGCCCAACTCGGCCGCTTGGACACCGTCGTCAACAACGCCGGCTTCATGGGTGTCGGGCAGATAGTGGACTCGCCGCTCGGAGAGTGGGAGCAGATGCTCGAGGTCAACGTCCAAGGCCTGCTCTACATTACTCACGCCGCGTTGCCGCATCTCCTGCGCGCTGCGGAGGACTCGCCGCGAGGCGTGGCGGACCTGGTCAACATCAGCTCTACGGCCGGCCGGGTCGCACGGCCCGGCACGGCTGTTTACAACCTGACGAAGTTCGGCGTCAACGGATTCACCGAGGCCCTGCGGCAGGAGGTCATGCAGAAGCACGTGCGAGTGAGCGTCGTCGAGCCCGGCACCGTGGACACCGAGCTGAGCACCCATCTCCGCGATGGCGTGCGACAGGCCATCGAGCGTCAGATCCAGGGCATGGAACTGCTGCGCCCCGAGGACATCGCCGACACCGTGTCCTACATCGTCACCCGGGACCGCCGGGTCGCCGTCAACGAGGTCCTCGTACGAGCCAGCGAGCAGACCTGGTAGCAGTCGACGGACGGCCTGCATGACCGCCCGCTCCTGCATTACCGGTTCACGCCTTCCCGGGCCGACGGTCGCCGACCCCGGGATCCGCTTACACCCTAGGATGCCCTGAGGAGCAAGAGGTCGGCACCGCCTCCACCATCAGCTTCACGACGTCGCGCTGTGGTACCACCACACCATGTACGACCGTCACTTCTGGAACGCTCCCCAGTCCCCGTAGTGCCATGCGCCTCGGCACATGGCGGCGAGGCGGGTGTGTCAACTTAACGGCTGATCTTGGTAGTTGAGGTGTCAGTTGTTGCTGGGGGTCAGGCGGCCCTCGAAGGCGATCTGGAACGCGTTCAGGGGTGCCTTCCAGCGCATGGTCCACCGTTTGCGGCCCTTCCCCGTTGGGTCCAGGCTCATC
>NZ_JBIAEC010000016.1:0-250123 GCF_042868225.1 Streptomyces sp. NPDC007856
TCCAGCCCCGCCCGGCGAACGGCCTCGGCACGAACAGCGTCAACACGCAGTACAAGCTGATCCTGTCCGGTGCCACCAACCTGTCCGCCGACAGCAAGGTGCTGATCAAGCAGGTGCAGGACGCCAAGGCCGCCGTCGTGAAGGACAACTCCGTTCCCGGCTACACGGTCAAGCCGTCGGAGGTACCCGCGGACGCGGTGACCTCCTCCGGCTCCGGCCTGGACCCGGACATCTCCCCGGCCTACGCCGAACTCCAGGTCCACCGCGTAGCCGCGAAGAACAACCTGCCGCTCGCACAGGTGGAGAAGCTGGTCAAGGAGCACACCGAGGGCCGCACCCTGGGCTTCATGGGCGAGTCCCGGGTGAACGTCCTGGAGCTCAACATCGCGCTCAAGGAGCTTGTGGCGAAGCACTGATGGGATTACGCGACACACGCGGGAGTTGGCGGCCGGGAGGCATCCTGGTTCCGCCAACTCCCTTGGCCATGACGTCGGTTGCCTCGCGTCCGGCGCCCTTCGGCCCGACGCACGAGAGGAAAGGCACACACCCATGACCCGGGTGCTCGTGGTGGAGGACGACCCGCAGCTCGTACGGGCCCTCGTCATCAACCTGCAGGCACGGCACTACGGCGTGGACGCTGCCTCCGACGGCGCCACGGCCCTGCGGCTCGCCGCCGCGCGTCAGCCCGATGCGGTGCTGCTGGACCTCGGCCTGCCCGACATGGACGGTGTCGACATCATCAAGGGCCTGCGGGGCTGGAGCCGCGTGCCGATCCTGGTCCTGTCCGCCCGCCAGGCGTCCGACGAGAAGGTGGCCGCGCTCGACGCCGGCGCAGACGACTACGTCACCAAGCCGTTCAGCATGGACGAGCTGCTCGCCCGGCTGCGGGCCGCTGTCCGCCGCACCGAGGACACACCGCTGGTCCCCTCGGCGGCGCTGGTCGAGACGGAGCACTTCACCCTGGATCTGCTGGCCAAGAAGGCCGTACGGGACGGGCGGGACGTACGGCTGACCCCGACCGAGTGGCATCTGCTGGAGATACTGGTGACCAATCCCGGTCGGCTGATCACACAGAGGCAGCTGCTCCAGGAGGTGTGGGGCGTCTCGCAGAGCAACAAGTCCAACTACCTGCGGGTCTACATGGCGCAGTTGCGCAGGAAGCTGGAGACGGACCCCTCCCACCCCCGCTATCTGATCACCGAGCCCGGCATGGGCTACCGCTTCGAAGGATGACATGGCACGCGGCAAGCTCCGGATCTACCTCGGCGCGGCACCCGGCGTCGGCAAGACCTACGCGATGCTGTCGGAGGCACACCGACGTATCGAGCGGGGCACCGACTGCGTGGTCGCCTTCGTCGAACACCATCACAGGCCGCGTACCGAGGTGATGCTGCACGGCCTGGAGCAGGTGCCGCGCAGACAGCTGGAGTACCGAGGCGCCACGTTCGGCGAGATGGACGTCGACGCCGTCCTGCGGCGTGCTCCGGCCGTCGCCCTGGTGGACGAACTGGCCCACTCGAACGTCCCCGGCTCGCGCAACGCCAAGCGCTGGCAGGACGTCGAGGAACTGCTCGTTGCGGGAATCGACGTGATCTCGACCGTCAACATCCAGCACCTGGAGTCGCTGGGCGACGTGGTCGAGTCGATCACGGGGGTGCGGCAGCGCGAGTCCGTCCCCGACGAGGTCGTACGACGGGCCGACCAGATCGAGCTGGTCGACATGTCCCCCGAGGCCCTGCGCCGACGTATGGCGCACGGGAACGTCTACAAACCGGACAAGGTCGATGCGGCCCTGTCCAACTACTTCCGGCCCGGCAACCTGACCGCCCTGCGCGAGCTGGCGCTGCTGTGGGTGGCGGACCGGGTCGACGAGTATCTGAACGAGTACCGCAGCGAGCATCGTGTCTCCAAGATCTGGGGCTCCCGTGAGCGGATCGTGGTCGGGCTGACCGGCGGTCCCGAGGGGCGCACCCTGATCCGGCGCGCCGCGCGCCTCGCGGAGAAGGGCGCCGGCGGCGAGGTGCTGGCCGTCTACATATCCCGCAGCGACGGCCTCACTGCGGCCTCCCCGAAGGAACTGGCCGTACAACGCACGTTGGTCGAGGACCTCGGTGGCACCTTCCACCACGTGGTCGGCGACGACATAGCGGCCGCCCTGCTCGACTTCGCCCGCGGCGTCAACGCCACCCAGATCGTGCTGGGCGTCTCGCGCCGCCGCAGCTGGCAGTACGTCTTCGGGCCCGGGGTCGGCGGCACGGTGGCCGTGGAGTCCGGTCCGGACCTCGACGTGCACCTCATCACGCACGACGAGGCGGGCAAGGGCCGTGGACTGCCGGTGACGCGCGGCGCCCGCCTCGGACGCTCCCGGGTCCTCTGGGGCTGGGCCGTGGGCGTGCTCGGCCCAGCCCTGCTCACGTGGCTGCTCACCAGCGCCACTCCCGACGTCGGCCTCGCCAACGACATGCTGCTGTTCCTCACCCTGACGGTGGCGGCGGCCCTGCTGGGCGGACTCTTCCCGGCGCTGGCCTCGGCGGTCGTGGGCTCCCTGCTGCTCAACTGGTACTTCACCCCGCCCGTCCACACCCTGACGATCGCCGACCCGAAGAACATCGTCGCCATCGCGATCTTCGTAGGCGTCGCCGTGTCCGTGGCCTCGGTGGTGGACCTCGCCGCCCGCCGTACCCATCAAGCCGCCCGGTTGCGCGCAGAGTCGGAGATCCTCTCCTTCCTCGCGGGCAACGTCCTGCGCGGTGAGACCACCCTGGAGGCGCTGCTGGAACGGGTCCGGGAAACCTTCGGCATGGAGTCGGTGGCCTTGCTGGAGCGGACCGGTGAGACGGAACCCTGGACCTGCGCCGGCAGTGTGGGACCGCAGCCCGCCGCGGTGCCGGAGGACGCGGACGTCGACGTACCGGTCGGCGACCACATGGTCCTCTCCCTGCGCGGCCGCGTCCTGCCCGCCGCCGACCGCCGCGTGCTGGCCGCGTTCGCCGCGCAGGCCGCCGTCGTCCTGGACCGCCAGCGCCTGCAGCGCGAAGCCGACCGGGCCAAGGAACTGGCCGAGGGCAACCGTATCCGCACCGCTCTGCTGGCCGCCGTCAGCCACGACCTGCGCACCCCGCTCGCAGGCATCAAGGCCGCGGTGACCTCGCTCAGGTCGGACGACGTCGAGTGGTCCGAACAGGACCGGGCGGAGCTCCTGCAGGCCATCGAGGAGGGTGCCGACCGGCTCGACCACCTGGTCGGCAACCTCCTGGACATGTCCCGCCTGCAGACCGGCACCGTCACCCCCATCATCCGCGAGAGCGACCTCGACGAGGTCGTGCCCATGGCGCTCGGCGGGGTGCCCGAGGACAGCGTGGACCTGGACATCCCCGAGACCCTGCCCATGGTGTGGGTCGACCGGGGCCTGCTGGAGCGGGCCGTCGCCAACGTCGTCGAGAACGCCGTCAAATACAGTCCGCCGGGGGAGAGGGCGCTGGTGTCCGCGAGCGCCCTGGCCGACCGGGTCGAACTGCGGGTCGTGGACCGCGGGCCCGGTGTTCCGGACGAGGCCAAGGACAGTATCTTCGAGCCCTTCCAGCGGTACGGCGACTCGCCGCGCGGTGTCGGTGTCGGCGTCGGCCTCGGACTCGCGGTCGCCCGCGGCTTCGCCGAGGCCGTGGGCGGCACCCTGCGCGCCGAGGACACGCCCGGCGGCGGCCTCACCATGGTGCTCTCCGTACCGACGGACCCGGCACGGCGTCCGGAGCAGCCGGACCTGCCGGCGACCGCTGCCCGCTGAGGAGATCAGGCGGCGGGTGGCACGGTCTCGAACTCCCGCTGCAGGCGCCCCGTGTCCAGCGGCAGCCGCAAGGCGTTCCGCCGGTGCACAGCTGCCAGCGCTGCCTGCAGCGGTGACGCCGGAACCGCGAGAACGGAGCACGTGGCGCGGGCGAGACAGTAGCGGCTGACCGACGGCCACAGCGCACGGTGCAGTCGGCCACGCCCGCCTGCGCCGACCACGAGGATGTCGTCCTCCCGGCCGGCTGTCCGCACCAGAGCCGGCCCGAGGGCGCCTCGTACGACGAGCGCCTGCCCGGGCACCCCGGTGTCCGTGCTGCCGAACACGTCGCACAGCGCCTGGAGCAACCGCTCCCGCGCCAGCCGGTCCCACTCCTCGACCATGACGGCCGCAGCCGGGAACCTCCGGGCGGCAGGATCCCCGCCGGGCGGCTCCCAGGCCAGCCCCGGCCAGAGCTCCGCCCCTCGGCGCCGGGCCTCCTCGGCCGCCCGGCTCAAGGCGGTGAGACTGCCAGGCGAACCGCTCACTCCCACCACGAAACGAGTGGCTGAGGACGGACGGGACTCGGACATCGCTTTCACCGTTCTGCACGCGGGCTGGGCGTGTCCGCTCGGCCATGAGAACGCGGGATGGGTGCAACGGCTGGGGGCGGGTGTCATCGGGTTCGCGCCCGGAGACCCTGTGATCGTTTACGGCTCCTGGGGCTGTGGGGTGTGCGCCACTGCCGACATGGCCGGGAGAAACGTCGTGGGGAGCCGGGCGGCCAAGCCTCCCGAGCCACAGCCGGCAGCCGTATGAAAGCCACACCCAGCTCCCCTGGGTGCCACAACCCTACGAACGGCTGGGGCAGACCCAGGAAGAAGGTAGAGCCGCATGAGGTGTTCGTGAACACCTCATGCGCCACAAAGCCCCGCTCTCTCCACCGAGCAACATGAGGCTGATCGGGTGACGATGGACATAGACGGATGTGACGACGGTGCTCCGAGAAGACGGTGCTCCGAGAAGGAGGCAGGTGCCATGACAGCTCCCTCACATTCCTCCGGCCCCGTTTCCCCACACGGCACGGAGTCGCAAGAGGGTCCCCTGACCGAAGGCATGGCCGCACTGGCGAACCTGGGCTGGCAGTTCCTGCTCACCATGGGCCTCGCGACCATCGCCCTGGGGGTCGTCGCGCTGGTCTGGCCCGGTGCGACGCTTCGCGTCGTCGGTGTGCTCTTCGGCGTCTACCTGCTTGCCACCGGTGTCTTCCAACTCGCCGCCGCCTTCGGCACCCACGTCCCCCGGCATCTTCGCGTACTGCACTTCATCACGGGCGCGGCCTCCATCCTGCTGGGACTGATCTGCTTCAAGGGCACCCTCGAGTCGATCTTTCTGCTCGCCCTGTGGATCGGCTTCAGCTGGCTCATGCGGGGCACCCTGGAGACGGTTGCCGCGGCCTCCGATCAGACCATGCCGGGGCGCGGCTGGCACGTGGCCTTCGGCATCATCGGCACTATGGCCGGCATCGTGATGATCATCATGCCGTTCGCATCCATCGCGACACTCACACTGGTGGTGGGCGTCATGGCCATAGTTCTGGGCCTGACCGAGGTGGTCCGCGCCATCCGGACACGCGTCGAGATCGGCCATCTCGCTCCCGGCACGGCCACCCAGCGGCGCCCTCTGTTCCACGCACGTGCGCACCCCCAGCACTGATCGGCCGCCGGAGGCGTTCTCGGGTATCGGCTCATCAGGGCCGTACTCACCTACCGTCCGAGTCAGAGGAGTGAAGAAGTCGTCCACGATGTGACCGCCACGGCGGCGGCATCGGAGCTGCGCGGATCAGGGACCGAGCGCCCTGGGCCTCCCTGGTCGGGCTGCCGGCTCAAGGAACCACTCAAAGACTGCTGAGGCCTTGGGGTACGAGTACCGCGCAACTCCTCCCCGTCCCGGCCACGAAAAGCGCGAACAGCGTATTGAACGGCTCGAGTGACACGGGCAGGCTCGGCGCGCATGCGTCCGTTGCGTCTGCCTTGCGAGGGCGAATCACCGACTGCGTCGGCCGCAGAAGCCTGACCGGCCGGAAAATGCCGAGTCGCACGGCGGACGGATGCGGGATTCCGGCGGATCAGGCAGATGGGGTCCGAGGAACGGGCGAGTGGCGAGAGACGGTCGTGCCTGTCGGGTGCGGACCCTTCACCGGCGGACGGCGCAGGGCTTGCCGGTGCGGCAGGCGGGTGACGGTGCTGAACCGTGCTGCGCGGCGGCGCAAATGCCGGTGACCGGGAGCGGGTGCGGGGCGAGCCCGTGGCCCCGCGGTCCGGTAGAAGATCCGCTTGCCGAGCTCGACGAGGAGCAGATAGACGACGACCATGGCGGCCACGGCGGCGAAGAAGGCGGTCGGCAGTTGTTGGAAGCCCAGGACGTCGGCCAGGGGAGTGGCCGGCAGGACGGCGCCGAGGGCGACGACTCCCAGCGCGGTCAGTGTCAGAGGCAGGCTGGGGCGACTGCGCCAGAACGGGATGCGCCGGGTGCGGATGGCGAAGATCACCAGGGTCTGCGTGGCGAGGGACTCCACGAACCAGCCGGTGTGGAACTGGGCAGCGTCGGCGTGGAAGACGCCCAGCATCACGGCGAAGGTGACGAAGTCGAACAGCGAACTGATCGGCCCGAAACAGATCATGAACCGCCGGATGAAGGCAATGTCCCAGTGCGCGGGCCGCCGCACCTGCTCCTCGTCGACCTCGTCGGTGGGGATGGCCAGCTGACTGGTGTCGTACAACAGGTTGTTGAGCAGGATCTGGGACGGCAGCATCGGCAGGAAGGGCAGGAACAGCGAGGCGCCGGCCGCGCTGAACATGTTCCCGAAGTTGCTGGACGTGCCCATCAGTACGTACTTGATGGTGTTGGCGAAGATCCGCCGCCCCTCGGCGACCCCGTCCGCCAGGACGCCGAGGTCCTTCTCCAGCAGGATGACGTCGGCTGCGTCCTTGGCCACGTCGGTGGCCGAGTCCACCGAGATGCCCACGTCGGCGGCGTGCAGCGCGAGGGCGTCGTTGACGCCGTCGCCGAGGAAGGCGACGTCGCCACCGGTCTTCCGCTGGATCCGCACGATACGAGCCTTGTGCTCGGGGCTGACCCGGGCGAAGACGGTGGTGTCGCGTATGGCGGCGGTGAGCCGCTCGTCGTCCATGGCGTCCAGGTCGGTCCCGGTCAGCACGGCGGCGTCGGTCAGCCCCAGGTCGTGGCAGACCTTGGCGGCCACCGTGGGGTTGTCCCCGGTCAGGATCTTCACCGTGATACCGAGCGCGTCCAGTTGCCTCAGCGCCTCGGACGCGTCGGGTTTGGGCGGGTCGAGGAAGACCAGCAGACCGGCCAGACGGAGGTCCCGCTCGTCGGCGGCACTGAGGGCGGTGGCGGGCTGGGCGGGCCGGGTCGCCACCGCGACGACTCGGTTCCCGGCGGCGAACTCCGCGTCCAGCGCCTCGCGGGCCGGCTCGGGGACCTCCGCGCAACGTTCCAGTACCGTCTCCGGCGCGCCCTTGGTGATGAGCAGGGTGTCACCGGCGGGATCGGTGACGGTGACGGTGACCATGCGCCGCTCGTGGTCGAAGGGCAGGACGTCGGCCCGCTTCCAGCCGCTGAGCACCGGGCGCTGGGCGGCCGCGGCCGGGGAGTCCCACAGCGCGTCGTCGAGCGGGCTTCCGCCTACCGGCCGGCCTTGGCCGTCCACGTCCGATTCGGTGCACAGCAGTGCCCGGTGCAGCACTTCCTCCGCCGAGGTGCCGGTGACGGGTACGGCCCGGATGAAGTCGATGCGGCCCTGGGTGAGCGTTCCGGTCTTGTCGGTGAACAGCACATCGACGTCACCGAGGTCCTCGATGCACACCAGCCGCTTGACCAGCACCTTGCGCCGGCTCATCCGCCGGGAGCCCGCGGCCAGACTGGTGGAGACGACCGCGGGCAGCAGTTGCGGGGTGATGCCGACCGCGATGGCCAGTGAGAACAGCAGGGCGTCGATCAGCGGCTTGTGCAGTACGACGTTGATGATGAAGATCGACGTGGTCAGTGCCCCGGCGACGTAGACCAGGAGCATGGAGAAGCGGCGCAGCCCCACCTGGAACTCAGTCTCCAACTGGTGTCCGCCCAGGCCGGCGGCGATCTTCCCGAACTCGGCCTCGGCGCCGGTGGCGACCACGACACCGCGGCCGCTTCCCGCGTGGATCACAGTGCCCATCAGGGCGCAGCCGGACAGCTCCGCCAGCGGCGTGCCGGCCGGGACCGGGGCGGTGTCCTTCGCGACCGGCAACGACTCGCCGGTCAGCACCGACTCGCTGCACTCGAGCCCGGCTGTCTGAAGCAGCCGCAGATCCGCGGGCACGATGTCGCCGAGCCGCAGCTCGACCACATCACCGGGGACCAGGGTGCTGACCTCCACCTCCTGTGGTCGCCCGTCCCGCAGCACGACCACGCGGTGCCGGATCTTCGCGTGCAGCCACTGGGCGGTCTTCTCCGCCCGGAACTCGTTGACGAAACCAAGGCCGACGGAGAGCGCGACGATCACCGCGATGATCACGGCGTCGCTGCGCTCCCCCACGAAGTACGACACGACGGCCGCGGCCAGCAGCAGGCCGAGCAGGGGGGACCGCAGCTGATGCCACAGCACCAGCCACGCCCGAGCTCGGTGGGAGTGGACGGCGTTCGGGCCCCAGCGCTTCAGCCGTCGTGCCGCTTCCTCCGACGACAGGCCGCCTTCCGGCACCTGGAGATCACGGAGCACCTGCGCGGTGGGCAGGGCGGCCGCCGAGACGGCACGCCCCCCGGCCATCGGCCTCGCCCCGACAGTGGTCACCATCAGCGCCCACCGCCTGGGCGTGTGCCCTCCCGTACAGGGAAACGCACACAGCCGGATGAGCGTCCGGCAGTGCTGAGCCGACGGGAGGACGGGCGCGCGCACGGATCATCTGGCAGTAACCTCACCATCCCACCCTCCACCCTTCGCCGGCCCACCCTCATGGGCCTTCTGGCCCTGTCTCCGGGACCTGCTGCCCACCGTGCGGCGTGCTCCGGTCAGTCGGTGTGACGGCGATGAGACCGCCCGACGAGTGAGGCAGCCCGCTGGACGACGGCCCATCCCGGCGGTCGCCATCCGGTGGGCGCGACGCCCGGTCGATGGCGGGGAACCCATACCCGTAGCGTCCGGGGACTGATCCGGCACCGCACGGGAGTCCGCAGGGTGACGGCTTCGCCGTCGAGCCCGACGGGGACGACCGGGGCGTCGGCGTGGATGACGACGTCATCGGGTGTCGCCAGCCGGGTCAGCCCGTGCGTCTGCCCGCTTCGCAGCCTGGCGGCCGTTTCGGCGGGCGTCTCCGCCCTGGCGGTCAGTACTCCCAGGAGCCCGGAGTCGAGCTGTGCCCGCCTGTCGAGCCCGGCCGGGTCGTCGAGTTGGTAGGGATTGTTGCTCACCAGCACGGCATCCGGCCGGTCCACAGTGAGCAGCCCTGCGCGTACCAGCAGCTCCGGACCCTCGTGGCGGGCCAGGAATTCCGGGAGGATCCGTACCATCGTGCCGATCTTGTCCTCCCGGTAGGCCGGGTCCTGCACCAGGGCGGCATACGCGCCGAACGACACGTTGTTGACGAATGCCCGCTCGCCTGCGTACCCGAGATCCACGCGCAGCTCGACGCCGTCCCTGAGGGCCTCCAGCGCGGCCGAAGGGTCGTCGCGGTCCAGGCCGAGATCCATCGCGAAGTGGTTGCGGCTACCCACCGGAATGACCACGAAAGGCAGGCCGCTCGCTGCGGCCACCTCGGCCACAAGTGCCTGTGTGCCGTCTCCGCCGGCCACCCCGAGCAGATCCGCACCGTCATCCACGGCGCGTCGCGCGACAGTCGCCAGGTCCTGGGGCAGGGAATGATCGATGAGGAAAACCTGAGCTCCGAACGCACGGGCTCGTTCCGCGATCCGGAACCGGCTTGCTTTCCCCCCGCCCGAACGCGGATTCACGATCAGATAGGGCCGTCGCGCGCCGGTCGCAGGTCGCGACGCGCTCTCGGTCACGGCACGTACCCACAAGCCGCATGCATCGGCCCGGCGCACATCAAGAGCGACAACAGGACTGCCGCGATCACACCCGCAGCCGGCGGCGCCGTCCCCCACCGGGCCGACGCTCCGGCGATCGCACGTGTGGCCACCGCCACCATGACACTCCTTCGACAGTTGCGGCCTACGGCACCAGCTTGCAGCGCGGCCTGAGCATCCGCACCTGGGACGTACCTGGTCGACCCGCCACCGCCGTTGAGATCCACCGTTGCATGGACCGGTCCCCGCAACGCGTCCATCGCCGCCGCCGGCCCACGCCTCTCCCCATCCTGCGTGCCCCGGGGTCGGAAGGCGCACGGATCAGGATGTGGCGATTTGTGCCGGCCGCCGTAGCCGGTCACGGCCGCCTCGGCGGCGATCCATGGGGGACGGCCGAGGCATCCGCTGGTTGTGTCCGCCTGCTCCCATGTCGGCTGGCGGCGACTTGACGCAGCCCGTGTCAGAGGCCGGCACGTATGACAACGCGGGGAGATCACGTCTCTCCGGGTGAGGAGCCTCCTCGTTTCCCGAGACTGCGGCTGGGCACCCAGTGCCCATGGCGACGCGTCCGGTTCCGGTGCGAACCATCCTCGCCACAATCGGTCTGGTGCTCGCCACCTACGTCGTACTCGAGTTGGTGGTGCAGGCTCGCCGGGTCTTGATCTGGGCGGTCATCGCATCGTTCCTGGCCGTCTCCCTTCACCCCGCGGTCGAGGCGCTGCAGCGACGGGTGCCGCGGTGCCGACGGTCGGTGGCCACCTTGCTGGTCTTTCTGGCTGCGGCCGCGGCCGTTGGCGCGGTGGTCGCCCTGTTCGTCATCCCCCTGGCTCAGGAGGGAAGCCGGTTCGCCGGTCATCTGCCCGTGATGATCAGGGACGCCCGGGCCGGCCGCGGGCCAGTCGGAAACCTGCTGGAGCGGATCCACGCTCTGCGGTATGTCCAGCGGCATCAAGCGCAGATTCGCGCGTTCGCCACCGGGCTGAGCAGGCCTGCCTTGAGGTTCATCCGCAGTGCTACGACCACCGTGACAGGCGCTCTCACCATTTTTGTCCTGGCCTATCTGATGGTGCTGGAGGGCCCCAAGGCGATAGATCGGTCCCTGGCGCTCGTGGACGAGGCACCCGCGGCCCGCATACGCCGCGTCGGAGCCGCGTGCGCCCGTACTGTCAACGGCTACCTGACCGGAAACTTGCTGATCAGCGTCATCTGCGGGCTCCTGACCTACGTAGTGCTGCTGGTTTCCGGAGTGCCGTTCGCCGGCCTGCTGGCCCTCTTCGTCGCCGTGACCGACCTCATTCCCTTGGTGGGGGCCACCATAGGGGCTGTCGTCGCCTCCTCAGTGGCGTTCGTTCATTCCTTGCCGGCCGGCATCGGAGCCATCGTCTATCAGCAGGCCGAGAACCACCTCCTGCAACCGGTCATCCTGTCTCGAACGGTCAAACTCAACCCCCTCACCGTGCTGCTGGCCATCCTGATCGCCGCCGAAGTCGCCGGGATACTCGGTGCCCTGCTGGCGATTCCCGTCACCGGCATCATCCAAGTCGTCCTCGGTGACATCTGGGCTCACCGCGGCGGTCGGCGGCTGGGGCTGCCGATGCGGGTAGACAGCAGCCCCGAGAACGCCGACCGGTCCGACGCCGCCGAATGACCGCCGTATGGAATCCCTGCCGCGGCTGGTGTAGAGGAGGGTGCGGGTGCCGTGGTGGCTGAGGCCGGCGAGGGCCGGCTGGTCGATGCGGACCAGGTGGTGGAAGGGCCATATCTGGCCGCCGTGGGTGTGCCCGGAGAGCCGGAGGTCGATGCCGCCGGACGCCGCCTGGCCGACGAACTCGTCAGGTGCTCCTGGGCGGTAACACTGCTACGTCTCCGGGTACCTGATGTTCCGTCAGGCAAGTCAGCGTTTCGTCGGCATCGGTCCTGGCACATTCCGCGAAGAGTGTCCGAGCAGGTGCATGGTCGGCGACGTCACAACAACCTGGTTCGCGCGAAAGCCCAGGCAGGGAGCCTGTTCACCAGAGTGAAGCGATGTTCCTGACAATCATCGGCTCCGACGGGAGGGCGGGTCAGTCGTCCGGCTGTGCCTCCTCTCGCTTCACCCGGTCCTCCTGTTCCTCCTCTACCTCCTCTTCCTCCTCCAGTTCCTCCATCAGACGGATGCCCTCGTGCGTCAGCGAGACGGTGGCGGGGGTGTGGTGTGATGTCCAGTCCACGCTGATCAGACCCTCGTCGGTCAGATAGGCGCAGGCGGCGGAGAGGTCCTCGTCGGGCAGGGCCAGCTCGGCGCGCAGCGCCGATCCATTGACCTCGGGGCGGTTGCGCTCGACGGCCCCGTACAGGGATCGCAGGACCGCCTTCCGGTTGTTCTTGCGTTCGCGGAGTTTCGTCATGGTTGTCGTTCTCCGGTTTGACGGCCGCGCGGGGACGAGGCGACGGCGGATCCTCGGGCCGCTCGGATCCGGGTCACACCTCGTCGGCGTGTGTCTGTGTCTGCTCTGTCGAGGTGCTGGTCGTGAGCCAGGACTGTGCGGGTTCCGCCACTTGAGCGGTGTCGAGGGTGTTGTGGAGCCGGGTCCCGCCTGCGCGGTCCGAGGGGTAGCTGCGCTGCTCGGTCGAGGCGAAGCAGTGCCGGAGCACTTCGGCGACGCGCCGGGCGACCTCAGGCGTCGCGGCCACGATGCGGACCTCGGCGTGGCCTTCGGAGGGAAAGGGCTCGTGCTTCATACGGACCTCCTGGCAGGTGAGGGTGCAACCCCGACTGAGGTCGCTGCCCGACCCGTCGCCGGTGCGGACTGCGGCGCGTCACCACGGCCACCCCCTTCTTGAAGGGTATGCCGGGCAAGGGAGCGTGCGTGCCACGACCGACCCCTCGCGGAAGACCGGTGCTCTCCCGGAACGGGCTGTCGCAGTCGTCGGCCGCCGCCGCGCCACCGTGGCGGGCCCGGCCGGGAGTACGGTGGAGACACCGAGGGCATGCCGCGCACCGGCTCCGGCACCGGTGCCGCTCTCGGTGATCGGCGACGCCGGGTGGGCCCTGGTCCGCGCCCGGGGCAGGGTTCGACCTATGAGCGCGCACATGCTCCTCCCGACGACCTCGAACCTCCCCGCGCCCCAGCCGGCACCGGGCAGGTCGCACACGCGCAGGCCGGGCCGACCGATGCGGGAGCGGGGATCCTCGCCCCACGAAGGAGAACGCCTCCGCCCGCTGACGTGCGGCCAGGTCGAGGACCGCCTGCAGGAGCTGGGTGACCTGTACGCGGAGGTCTCCGGCGGCGGCCCTTGGGCGTGGAACGAGGCGCGTGCCGCCTTCCTGCGACACCTCGCGGCCGACGCACGACGACCGGGGTTCTCGCTGCTGATCGCGGAGACCACGGTCCTGACCGGATGCGCCTACGGCTTTCCCGTGGGCGGCGCCGGTCCGTGGTGGGCGGGCTTCGACGGAGACGTCCGGGAGAGCCTGCTCCGCCGCGTCGCCCCCGGGCGGCTCTTCGTCGTCTCCGGGATCGTCGTCCCGTCCCGCGTGCGCCGGGAGAACCAGGGCCGTGCCTGGAACCTCGCCCGGCGCCTGCAGCGGCGACTGCTCGCCGACCACGGCGCCGCGCTCGGAGTCACGTTGGTGGAAGCCCGGGACGCCGGGATGGCTGAGACGTTGAGGTCGTGGGGGTGGCGGAGCGCCGGAGACGAAACCCGCACGGCCGGACCGCCCGGCTCGTGCCGCGTGCTGGTGCTGACTGCGGGGGCGTGAGCAGCGCCGTCATCGATCACGGCCCGCCCCGGTCAGCGCAGGGCGAGGAGGGCGATGTCGTCGGTGCTGCCGGGCGGAATCCGGGCGGACAGCTGGTCGCACAGGGTGTGCAGCGGTTCGTGCGCGAGGCGAGGGCATGGCGGCGCAGTCGGCCGAGCCCGCTGTCCAGATCGCTGCCCGTAGGCTCGATCAGGCCGTCGGTGTACAGCAGGAGCGTTGGCCCCGGCGGCAGGGCGCGAGCGGCACTCGGACGATGACTGCCGACGCCCAGGTGGGTTCCGAGAATCAGTCCCTGCCCGGCTTCGAGGTACTGCGTGTTCCCGCCGGGGCCGGCAGCAGGGGCGGCGGGTGCCCGGCACTGGTCCAGCGAAGCGTCCAGGGCCCCGTGTCCCGGCCTTCCAGCCGGGCGAGGACAGGGTTGGCCATCGCACGGTCGTGATGGCGTGCATGGCGTCGTCGAGGCGGTCCATGACGGCACCGGTCGGCCCGGTGTGGTCCCAGGCGAGGGAGCGCAGGATGTCCTGCAGCTGAGCCATGCCGGCCGCGGCGGTCAGATCGTGGCCCACGACGTCGCCGATGACGAGGGCGAGCGTGCCGTCCCTCAGCGTGAACGCGTCGTACCAGTCGCCACCGACCTGCGAGCCGGACGGAGCGGGCTGGTACCGGGTGGCCAGCTGGACCCGGCCGTGCTCGGGCAAACTGAGCGCGCTGCCGACGGTATCGGACAGGAGCAGGGCGGGGTCTGGACGAGCGGTTCCCGGGAGCGCTGCAGGAGCGCCTGCCCGAGCAGCCGACCCCTCCGCACGAAGGCACCCCCCGGTGCGAAATACTCTCCCGATGGGTTCACGCACTTCCCCGATCAGTCAGCCGATCACGATACGGAGGGCCGTCGCGCGGGATGCCAAAAGGCTCACGCGGCTCGTGCGTGGCTCAGGCGCCTACGAGGGTAAGTACGCAGCCGCAGTCGCGGGCTACCGGGTCGGTCCTGATTACATCGAGGCCCACCGCGCCTTCGTGGCCGTCGGCTCCGACGAGCACGGAGGCCGGATCCTCGGGTTCTACTCGCTCGTCCTCGCTCCACCGGAGCTCGACCTGCTGTTCGTCGCCGACGAAGCGCAAGGTCGGGGCATTGGACGACTGCTCGTCGCGCACATGCAGTCCGAGGCCCGTGCCGCCGGGCTCGACCGTGTCATGGTCGTGTCGCACCTTCCCGCCGAGGACTTCTACCACCGCGTCGGTGCAGTACGGACCGGGACCGCCCTCGCGAAGCCGCCCGCCGTCCTGTGGGACCGTCCCGAATTCGAGTTTCGCATTCCTTCGGAATGACGCGGTGCCGGTTCGCAGGGCACCGGCTTCGCCTGCATGGGGCGCTCCGTGTGCCGTCGTCTCTGCCCTGACGAGGGGATCGCCCGCGCCGGCGGCCTCCCTCACCCGAGGCCGACGATCTGGAAGAGGCGTGCGACGGAGGCACTGGGTGCTGCCAGTCGTAGCCGGCCCCCGGCGCTTCGCGCGGTTCGGTGGGTGGTGAGGAGAGTGTTGACGCCGCTGGAGTCCATGATCGTGACGCCGTCGAGGTCCAGCACCGTCCGGTACGAGGCGGCGCCGTGAGCAGCTGCGGCATCGAGAAGCTGAGGGGCATGGTCCCGGTCGATTTCGCCGCAGACCTCGCTACGCCGAGGCCCTCGAAGCAGGCGCGCGTGATCGACAAGCGGTTGCCTTCTGGCGGCCCGTCGATGCCTTCCACGTTCTCCTCAACAACCGTCACCGACGTCGGCATCCTTGCGCTTCCGGACGGAAAGCCGCCTGCGCGTGGTGCTGGTGATGCACCGCGATGGAGATGACGATCGCCTTGGCTGATGACGGAGCCAGCATCGCCGAAGCCCGCCACCGAGCCGCAGCTTTCCCCACCCGCGGCCCCCCGGCCGGGGTCCCTGAGCGGATCGTGGGCCTGACCCAGCTGGTGATCAGCGAGCTGGTCACCAATCAAATACGTGCCCGGCCCCGTCCTTGTGCAGCTGTGCTCGGTCGGCGGGGAGGTACGGCCTGGGACGCTGATCCCATGCTGCTGGCAGCCTGGCGAGCAGACCCGCAACGGGTGGGTCGGCACTGTCTGGAGATCGTGAGGCCATCGCACAGGAACTCACCGTCGATCGGGAAGCGGTCGGCAAACGCATCACGGCCCGCATCCTCCTGGATGTCTGAGCCCGTCCCCGGTGCCAGCCGAAGGACACTCTGAACGTGGCTCGGGCGCGGCCACGTCTCGCAGGATCTCCAGTCGGAGAGCGGTCCTGATCTGGACCTCGGCGCCGGGTTGTGGCGGTGGGCGTACGCGGCTTGGGACGCCGTTCAGCGTGGGCGAGCACCGGGCCGGTCTCACCGAGGACTGCTGTACGGGAAGCGGGGACCGCCATTCGAGTGAGCACTCTTCCTGATGTACCTGCGGTAGAAGCAGCCGCACCTGCCATGGAGAAAAACTGTCGTGGTGACGCTAGACATTCCGCCGCTGCAGGGTTAGCGTTGTCTCCGTACCCAGAAGTCGAAGTGGGCACAGCAGGCACGAACTGCTGTGCAGGTAGACCAGAAGGACACGGCCCCAGCGGGGCTGTGAGCAGCACCCGCGGTATCCGCGTAATCGAAAGGTAAGGAGCAGAACGCCATCAGGATCGCCCGGGCGAGGAAGCAGCCCGCCCGGGTACCGCAAGGCCCCGGATTGGAAGGTGGTCCCCGGTCACGCATTCGCGATCCCCGCACTCCCGCCCTCCCAGGCGGCACCTGCGGAAAACGAAGGCCGGCGCAGCGCGCCGGTAGATGGTGTTGAAAGCTCGGGGCCCGGGTGCCGTACTGGCACCCGGGCCCCCCGACGCGTCCCTGAAAGAAGAGGTCTATGCCGCCTGCCGGTTCCCGTCCTGTTGGCCCTCTCGACGATGACGACTACCCCGCCTACACCATGGGCCGGGCCGCCGAGATGCTCGGCACCACCCCTGCCTTCCTCCGTGCCCTCGGTGAACACCGCCTGATCACCCCGCTGCGCTCCGACGGCGGCCATCGCCGCTACTCCCGGTACCAGCTGCGCATCGCAGCCCGCGCCCGCGAACTCGTCGACCAGGGCACCGCCATAGAGGCCGCCTGCCGCATTGTCATCCTCGAAGACCAGCTCGAAGAGGCGCAGCGCATCAACGAGCAACTGCGCGCCGAGGGCGGCAAACCTCAGCCGCAGACATCAACCTGATCAGAGCGCCCGAACCCGAGGCAACCGATGCACTGCCGGCGGATGAGGCCGCCGAGGGACCGCACCGCCGTTCCGCAGCTCAGGCGGGCTCACCGCGTCAACCGGACTCCACCGGAAGAGAGAACCGCGAGCGGGCGTGATGCATGTAGTGGGTGACGAGGGGCGAACCCGGGGAAGAAGCAGCGGCAACCGATAGGAGGTTGCCATGGGTGGCGGAGATCTGGAACTGGGCAGCTTCTGGCCGCCGCTGAGGCGGCACCGCCCGGGGAGTCCGTCGCGGGCGAAGCCACGGCCGGAAGGGGGACCGTGCTGCCGGGCTGTGGCTCAGGCGTCGATGATGACGGGGATGATCAGGGGCTTGCGGCGATAGGTGCGGAACGCCCAGTTCGCGACGGCGCGGGCGAGGAGTTGTTCGAGTTGGCGCGCGTCCCCGACGCCTTCCTCGGCTGCGGTGGCCAGGGTCTTCTCGATGACGGGGATGACCGGCTCGAAGGTGGCGTCGTCGTGGACGAAGCCGCGGGCCAGGAAGTCGGGGGCCTCGGCGAGGGCGCCGGTGTCCGCGTCGACGATCGCCACCACCGTGACCACGCCTTCGGCGGCGAGGGTGAGGCGGTCCTTCAGGGACGCTTCGGTGGCGCCGCCGACTTCCATGCCATCCACGTAGACGTTGCCGGCGGGGACCTTGCCGGTGATGGACGCGCGTCCGTCGACCAGGTCGACGACGACGCCGTCCTCGGCGATGACGACCCGGTCGGGGTCGACACCGGTGCGGATGGCGAGGTCGGCGTTGGCCCGCAGGTGGCGCCATTCGCCGTGCACGGGCATGACGTTGCGGGGCTTGACGACGTTGTAGCAGTAGACGAGTTCGCCGGCGCTGGCGTGCCCGGAGACGTGCACCTTGGCGTTGCCCTTGTGGACCACGTGGGCGCCCCACCGGGTGAGTCCGTTGATCACCCGGTAGATGGCGTTCTCGTTGCCGGGGATGAGGGAGCTGGCGAGCAGGACGGTGTCGTCCTTGCCGATGCGGATCATGTGGTCGCGGTTGGCCATCCGTGACAGCGCGGCCATCGGTTCGCCCTGGGAGCCGGTGCACACCAGCGTGATCTTGTGGTCGGGGAGCTTCTCCAGCTCCTTCGTGCTCACGACCAGACCGGAGGGGACCTTCAGATAGCCCAGGTCACGGGCGATGCCCATGTTGCGGACCATCGACCGGCCGACGAAGGCGACCTTGCGGCCGTGCTGGTGGGCTGCGTCCAGGACCTGCTGGATGCGGTGCACGTGGCTGGCGAAGCTGGAGACGATGACCCGGCGCGGCGCGGTGCGCATCACCTGCTCGATCGCCGGGTTCAGCTCCCGCTCGGAGGTGGTGAAGCCGGGTACTTCGGCGTTGGTGGAGTCGGTGAGGAACAGGTCCACGCCCTCCTCGCCGAGGCGGGCGAAGGCGCGCAGATCCGTGATGCGGTCGTCGAGAGGGAACTGGTCCATCTTGAAGTCGCCGGTGTGCAGCACCATCCCGGCCCGGGTGCGGATCGCGACCGCGAGGCTGTCGGGGATGGAGTGGTTGACCGCCACGAACTCGCAGTCGAAGGGCCCGAAACTGCGCCGGTCGCCCTCCCGCACCCGCACCGAGCGCGGCCGGATGCCGTGTTCCTTGAGCTTGGCCTCCAGGAACGCCAGCGTCAGCTTGGAGCCGACGACGGGAATGTCGGACCGCTCGCGCAGCAGGTACGGCACGCCGCCGATGTGGTCCTCGTGGCCGTGGGTGAGGACCACGGCCACGATGTCGTCCAGCCGGTCCCGGATCGAGGTGAAGTCCGGCAGGATCACGTCCACGCCGGGCTGGGTCTCCTCGGGGAACAGCACACCGCAGTCGACGATGAGCAGCTTGCCGGCGTGCTCGAAGACGGTCATGTTGCGGCCGATCTCCCCCAGGCCGCCCAGGGCGATGACCCGCAGCCCTCCTTGGGGAAGGGGCGGTGCGGCTTTCAGCTCGGGGTGCGGATGACTCATACCCTGACGGTACCCGGTGAGCGGGACAGGGTGATCCACTGCCTGTGTGATCCAACGAGCGCTCGCTACGCCCGGCCGCCGCAGCCGGATACAGCGAATTGCTGGAGTGGGCCAGGGGGGCTGGGCACGGTTCGGCGGCCCGCAGTGGAGGGGACCGGCTCCTTCGGGGCGGCCCTGTCCCGCTACCTGCTGGCCCAGGGCGTGTGAACCGTCCGGACCGGACCGACCGTCGCCGACGCGGCAAGTCGGACCCGCTCGACGCTCAGAACGCGGCCCGGGCGGTGCTGAGCGGGCGGGCGCGTGCCCAGGCCAACTCAGCCGATGGACCGGTGCAGATCGCCCGGATGTACAGACGCGCCAAGGGCTCGGCAGCCAAGGCCCGCACGAAGGCGATCAAGCAGCTCGAGGCTGTCCTCGTCAGTGCCGACCCGAACCTGCGGGAAGAACTGGCCGGGCTGAACAACGCAGAACTTTTCCGTTCCTGCGCACGGCTCGCCGAGGACAGCAAGAACGACAGGACGATGAAGAGGCGGGGCTGCAGGCCACCCGCGCCACCCTGTGTCTGCTGGCCCGGTGAATCGTGAAGCTCACGGACTTGGAAGGCCGACTGGCCCGACTTGCGGAAGGCCACGCCCCGCAGCTGCTCACCGTGGTGGGCATCGGCCCGGACACGGCTGTCATTTTGCTGATCACGATGGGGACCCGGAACCCGGTCTGAGGCTGCCCGACCTCACGCTCACAGCGGGCTGGTGGCTCCGTGCCGCGCTGCACCTGCGGCCCGGGGCTCCCTTGACCCTCGAAGACGACCGCGGGCTGGCCTTCCGGCTAATCTGTTGGCGCACCGAGTACGCGAGGAGCTCCTACCACCTCGCCTGGCCGCGGATGACCGGTTGTGCTGTCGTGATCCGCCCCGATCTGCAGGAAGTCCTGGTCGAACGGGTACCCGCCACCGTCGTCATCCGAGACTTCGTCATGCGCCTCGGGCATGGCGCAGAGGTGAAATGACGCGGAAGCGCTCGGTCGTGTGGTGGAGGAGCATGCTGGTCGGTCCTGGTCCTCTGCCTCACCGCCGATGACCCCAGTCAGTACTGCAACGCTCGGGGTGTGTACAGCGCTGCATTTGCATGGGGCAGCCGGCACACAGGTCCTGCACGGGTAGCGGGCCGGCCCCGGCCGTGCGGCAGCCGCGATGCTGCCGCACGGCGCACGGGCCCCTGCTGCACGCAGCGTCCGTTGTGGAACGTCGGCCGACCCCAGGCGTTCGGCTCTGCACGGGTGTTCTCGGTGTGGTGGAACTCGGTCCCCGAAGCCGCGTGCCTGGCAGACGTCCCGGGCATCCAGGCCGCCGTCACCCTTTCGAACAGGGCTCCACGCTCGGTCCGGGGTGTGTCAGGCCTGCTGCGCGGGAGAGTGCAGCACCGGGGTGAGGGCGGGGGCCGCGGCCTTGGGGGTGTGGCGGTAGGCGGCTGTTCGGTGCTGGAAGGAGAGAATCTTTGGGTTCAGGACGACGCCGTCGCGGATCTCGATGGCCTTTCTGACCGTGGGGTCGGCCTCCCAGACCGCGGGGCCGCTCATGACCTTGCGCAGGTACGGCAGGAGTGCCTCGCTGATTTCCCACGTGGCCGAGTTCCACAGGTGGGACGGGCCCACGCGAAGCCCATGCCTTCGTCGCAGGCGACGTCGATGAAGAAGGTCCCCGGCCGGAACAGGGTGAGTTCCTCTTCGGTGACGAACATGAGCGGCGCGTCGGTGTCCTGCAAGTTGACGATGATGTCGAACCCGGCCAGGTACTCCGCCAGCGGCAGGGAACCGGCCGCGGTGAATGCGTGCAGGCGCGACGAATCGCCCTCCTGCTGTGCGAAGTGGCCCATCACGACCGAGGGCATCGGCGAGGCCACCGCTGCCGCTGCGCGCTGGGTGAGCACCGTGGCGTCGGAGACCCCCATGGCGCCCCGGCCGGTGGCCGCGCCGCGCGCCGTGGCGCCGAAGCTGATGACCACAGCACGCAGACGCCGCCCGTAGCTGCCGGTCAGCCCGCCGAGCTGCAGAGCGTGCAGTACCGAGCAGTAGCCCGCGAGCTCGTTTTCTAGCGGTTGGGTGTTTCCGCAGGTCAGGGTTCTGATCGCCGCCTACGGGTCAGCAAAAGGTCAGCACCGGGTCGGACGGTGTCCGGCTCGCTGACCTGCACCCGTGGCAGGGACCTGCTGCCCCGCCCGGCGCCCTGTTACGAAGGTCGTGTTCGAGTAGCGAAAGCGCCGCTCACGCTGCGGCAGCAGCGGCTCGAGGCTGTCCCACGGCTCATGACACATCCACGGCGACGACGCATCGAACCGGACGCTCAACTCCCGCCTCAGACACGGCGATCAGCGTTCATCCGCCTCATTGCGCTAGCCGTTGTCACCGACCTGCTGTGGTCTCTCGTGCTCCCAGCAGGTGGACGGCTCGAGTGTCGAGGACCTGGGTCGCGGGTCAGAACGGTCCGCTGAGGCTGCCGAGTCGGTCGGTCAGGCGCAGGTTCTCGGTGTAGTCGACGGGGCAGGCGATCACGGAGACGCCTTCGTCGTCGAGGGCGCGGCGCAGTGCGGGCAGCAGCTGGTCGGCGGACCCGACCTGGTAGCCGTGGGCGCCGAAGCTTTCGGCGTAGGCGACCAGGTCCGGGTTGGTGAAGCGGGTGTGGCTGTGGCGGCCGAGTTCGAGTTCCATCTTCCAGGTGATGAGCCCGTATTCCTCGTCCACCAGGACGAGGACGATCAGGGGGATGTGTTCGCGGACGGCGGTCTCGAGTTCCTGGGAGTTCATCAGGAAGGAGCCGTCGCCCATCATGGCCAGGACGCGCCGGTCGGGTCGGGCCAGTTTGGCGGCGATGGCGCCCGGCAGTGCGAAGCCCATGGTGGACAAGCCGTTGGAGACCAGGCAGGTGTCCGGTTCGTAGGTGGGGTAGAGGCGGGACATCCACATCTTCCCGGCGCCGGTGTCGGCGAGCACGATGTCGTGGCGGTCCAGTGCGGTCCGGACATCGCTCACCACACGCTGGGGCACCAGCGGGAACGCGTCGTTGTCACGACCGTACGCGAGTTCGTCGTCGAGCAGCGTACGGATCTTCACGCTGCTTTCCGCGCCGTAGGTGAACCCTTCGGGCAGTGCCGAAGCGAGTGCGTCCAGCGCCTGCGACAGGTCGCCCTCGATGCCCACTGCGACCGGGTAATGTGCGTCCACCTCGGAGGGGAAGCGGTGTACGTGCACGATGCGCTTGTCGCCGTTGGGGTTGATCTTGGTGGGGTCGAATTCCTGGATCTCGTAGCCGACGCAGATCACCACGTCGGCGGTGTCGAAGCCGAAGTTGCTGTAGTCGTGGCGCATGAAGCCGACCGCGCCGAGGGCGTTCGGATGGTCGTCGGGGAAGACGCCTTTGCCGTGGAAGGTAGTCGCGACCGGGATGTTCAGTCGTTCGGCGAACCGCACGAGAGCGTCCGAGGCCCGAGCTCTCGCGGCGCCATGGCCTGCCAGCACGACAGGACGCCGTGCCGTGGTGAGCACCTCGACCGCCCGCGCGATCTGCGTGAGTGACGGCGCGGCGGCGTGCACTGTGTCGATCTGCAGGGGCGCCACATGCTCAGCGGGCCGCTCCGCTTCGATGTCCTCGGGCACGGCCAGGAACACGGCACCGGGGCGCTCGCTCTGCGCGATCTTGAAAGCCTTGCGTGTCATCTCCGGCACCGCGTCAGGGCACTCCACGCGGGCTGCCCACTGAGTGACGGGGGCGAACATCGATACCAGATCGATGACTTGATGCGACTCCTTGTGGGTGCGGCGCAGCGAGCCCTGGGCGGCAAGGGCCACCATCGGTGCGCTGTTGGTCACGGCATCGGCGGTGCCGAGCAGCAGGTTGATCGCGCCGGGGCCCAGAGTGGCCGAACACACCCCGGCCCGACCGGTCAGCCGTCCGTAGATCTCGGCCATGAACGAGGCGGCCTGCTCGTGGCGCACCAGGATGTACCGGATCCCGGAGCCACTCAGGGCGTCGACGAAGCGGATGTTCTCCTCGCCGGGGATCCCGAAGACGTACTCGACGCCTTCGGCTCGCAGACAGCGCACCAGCAGGTGTGCGACGTCGTCCGCTGCTGCCGTGGTCCGCGCCTTGGTCGCGCCTTCGGTGCTCATGAGGCGAACGTAGGTACACCTGGCTGCCCGGGCCACTCGTCCGCCGCCGACCGGGCGTGGACCACTGTGGCTATTTGGAGGCGTTGTGGTGGCGGCTGCCGCGGTCGGACCGCACGCTGGCGAAGTGAGAACGAACCGCCGTGCACAGAGCGGCGGTGGAACTCCGGGAGGACCGTGTGACCCCTTCGTCGCCCGACACCGACGCACCGCCGGCCCGGTACGACGACCTGCGTGCGCTGGTGATCAACTGCACCCTCAAACGCTCACCGGAGACGAGCAACACCCAGGGACTGATCGACCGCAGCACCGCCATCATGGACGCGCAGGGAGTGCGCGTCGATGTCGTGCGGGCAGTGGACCACGACATCGCCACCGGGGTGTGGCCCGACATGCGGGAGCACGGCTGGAAGACGGACGCCTGGCCGGATATCTACCAGCAGGTCCTGGCGGCCGACATCCTCGTCCTGGCCGGACCCATCTGGCTCGGCGACAACAGCTCGGTGACGAAGCAGGTGATCGAACGCCTATACGCCTGCTCCAGCCTGCTCAACGAAGCAGGCCAGTACGCCTACTACGGCCGCGTCGGCGGCTGCCTGATCACCGGCAACGAGGACGGTGTCAAGCACTGCGCCATGAACGTCCTCTACAGCCTCCAGCACCTGGGCTACACCATCCCGCCCCAGGCGGACGCCGGATGGATCGGCGAAGCGGGCCCGGGCCCCTCGTACCTCGATCCGGGCTCGGGCGGACCGGAGAACGACTTCACCAACCGCAACACCACCTTCATGACCTGGAACCTGCTCCACCTGGCCCGTGCGCTGAAGGACCTCGGCGGCATCCCCGCCTACGGCAACCAGCGCACCGCCTGGGACGCCGGCTGCCGCCGCGACTACGAGAACCCCGAGCACCGGTAACGTGATGCCGAGGGAAACTGGCGGGCGGCCGTCGGGGACGGCTGCGGCGGCGTGGGCGACCGTTCATAGCCGAGGGCTGTGCACCGCCTCGGACTGCTGCCCCTGTCCCGGGCCGTTCCGGGCGGTGAGGGGGATCCTCGTAGCCTGCTGCACCGCAGATCGATACCCTCGCCCGCACGCTCGACTTGGCGCTGAAAGGAGTACCCGCAGATCAGGAGAGCCTCGACAAGACCGCCGACCTGCTGATCAAGACCCTCCTGCCAGACACGGCCACACATGACGATGACGTGACACTGCTCCTGATCGGGCTGCCCATGCCGGAGGGACAAGACTATCGTGCCTGATCGCTGTGATGGCGGTCCTCGTCGACCTCGGCGTGACGGAGTGCCCGTGCTGACACCGGCGCGGGCGGCACCGGCCGCCGACGGCGACCGGAATCTGTACATTTGTGCAGTAGGGATCACGACTGTCAGTCGTGCGGTTGTAGGCCCGTGCATGAACCTCGCAGGCGAGGCAGTATGTCCGACTTGAGTGCGCCGATCGTGGCCACGTTCCTCGTGTACGTGGCCGTCATGATCGGAACAGGTGTCTGGGCCTACCGCCGTACGCACACCTTCGCCGACTTCGCCCTGGGCGGCCGCAGGCTCCCCGCGTTCGTCGCCGCCCTGTCCGCAGGGGCCAGCGACATGTCCGGCTGGCTGTTCCTCGCCTTCCCCGGAGCAGTGTACGCGGCCGGTGTCGGCGCCAGCTGGATCGCGGTCGGCCTGGTGCTCGGTACGTACCTCAACTGGTTGTTCGTCGCGCCGAGGCTGCGCACCTACACCGAGCGCGCAGGGAACGCGGTGAGCCTTTCGGCCTACCTGGAGGAGCGGTTCGAGGACCGCACACGGATGCTCCGGATGGTCTCGGCGGCGGTGACCCTTGTGTTCTTCACTGTGTACGTGGCCAGTGGACTGGTGGCCGGCGGGCTGCTATTCGGGCACATCTTCGGCGCCGGCTTCCGGCTCGGGGTGGCCCTGACCGCCCTTGTGATCGTCGTCTACTCATGCCTGGGCGGCTTCCTGGCCGTGAGCCTGACCCACGTCATGCAGGCCACGCTGATGTTCCTCGCCCTGCTCGTCCTCCCCGTCGTAGGTATCGCGACGCTCGGCGGCTTCGGTGCGCTTCGTGACTCCCTCGACAGCAAGACGCCCAGCCTGCTGGACATGGGTGCCAAAGTCGGCTTCACGGACGGCCGGTGGTCGGGAGGCGGCGGGTCGCTCGGCGCCGTCTCGATCATCTCGTTGCTCTCGTGGGGCCTCGGCTACTTCGGGCAGCCGCACATCCTGGCCCGCTTCATGGGCATCCGCAGCACCAGTGCCGTACCCGCGGCCCGTCGTATCGAGACCGGGTGGGTGGTCGTGGTGCTGGCCGGTGCCACAGTGGTCGGCCTGCTGGGCATCGCGCAGTTCGGCACACCGCTCCATGACCCGCAGACGGTGTACATCGCTCTGAGCCGGACCCTGTTCAGTCCGTGGGGCGCCGGTGTGATGCTGATCGCGGTGCTCGCCGCGATCATCTCGACCGCGGACAGCCAGCTCCTCGTGTCGTCCGTCGCACTCACGGAGGACTTCTACCACGCGTTCCTCAAGCGGCGCGTCTCGGACGAGGCACTGGTGTGGGTGGGTCGCTCCGCCGTCGTCGCCGTGACCCTCGTGGCCTCCGTGATCGCGCTGAGAGGCGGCGAGCTGCTGGGGATCGTGGGCTACGCCTGGGCGGGCTTCGGGGCCGCTTTCGGCCCGGTGGTCCTGCTCTCGCTGTACTGGCCGCGCATGACCTGGGCGGGGGCCATGGCCGGGATCGTGTCCGGCGCAGTCACGGTGCTCCTGTGGCGTGTGGTCAAGCCGCTGCACGGCCCCTTCTGGTCGGGCGTCTACGAGATCATTCCCGGCGTCATGGTCGCCACGGTCGCGGCCCTGATCTTCGGCAGGTTCGTCGGCCGGCCTCCGAAACGGGCCTTCTGGCGGATGCCAGGCGGCGGGGTGAGCCAGCTGATGCTCACCCCCTTCCTCAGCCACGCGCCGGTCGGCATCGCCGTTCTCGACACGGATCTGCGGTACGTCTGGGTGAACGAGCCGCTGGACCGCCAGATCTCGCTGAAGCAGCGGCTGGGGCGGCGGATGGCGGAGGTGTTGCCGCAGGCCGAGGCCGACGCCTTCGAGGAGAAGATGCGCGAGGTTCTTCGGACCGGTGCGCCGGTGATGGACTTCGAGTACCGCGGCGCCGGCTACACGGTGCACGACCGAGGCCGCGCGATCTCTGCCTCCTTCTTCGCGATGAAGGACCGTCACGACCGGAATGTCGGTGTCTGGTACATGATCATTGATGTCACTGAGCGGTGGCGGGCGCAGGAGCGCCTGGCCCTGCTCAATGACGCCGCTGCGCGCATCGGGAGCACTCTGGACGTGACGCGGACTGCGCAGGAACTGGCCGACGACGCGGTGCCGGCCGTCGCGGACTTCGTCGCCGTCGACCTGCTGGACTCGGTCACGAGGGGCGAGGAGCCGGCTCCCGGGCCGGTCGGTATGTCACCCGTCATCCGCCGTGCGGCCCAGCGGTCGGTCCGTGAGGGATGCCCCGAGGCCTCCCTTGCCGTGGGGGAAACAGTCCGACGTGCGCCCGCGTCGCCCGTGACCCGCTGTCTGCTGGAGAGCAGGACCCTGGTCGAACGGGTCCTTGACCGCACCAACAGTCCGTGGGTGACCGTGGACGAGACGCTGGGCGCCTCGTTCCTGGACTACGACTTCCGCTCGGTGATGGTGGTCCCCGTGCGGGCGCGCGGCGTCACCCTGGGGGTGGCGACGTTCGCCCGGTCCCGGCGGCTGGGCCCCTTCGAGGACGACGACGTCCGCCTCGCCGAGGAACTCGTCTCCCGTGCGGCGGTGTGCATCGACAACGCACGCCGTTTCACCCGTGAGCGCACGGCGGCCCGTTCCATGCAGCGCTACCTGTTGCCGCAGGACCTGACGGGAGGGTCCGCCCTCGCAGTGGCCTCGTGGTACCTGCCGGCGGATGCCCCCAGCGGTGTGGGCGGCGACTGGTTCGACGTGATCCCGCTCTCCGGAGCACGGGTCGCCCTGGTCGTCGGGGACGTGGCAGGGCACGGCATCAACGCGGCGGCGACCATGGGGCGCCTGCGCGTCGCGGTACGCACGCTCGCCAACCTCGACCTGTCTCCGGACGAACTGCTGGCCCGTCTGGACGACCTGGTCATCGGACTCATGGGGGCGCACGACATCGATGCTCCCCTGGCGGCCGAGGGCGAGGCGACGGGCACCGCGTTCCTGGGCGCCACCTGCCTGTACGCCGTCTACGACCCGGTCAGCAGGCTGTGCACCATGGCCCGGGCCGGTCACCTCCCCCCGATGATCGTCGCTCCCGACGGCGCCGCCGACATTCTGGACCTGCCCGCCGGACCGCCACTCGGCCTCGGCTACCTCCCGTTCGAGTCCATCGAGACCGAGCTGGAAGACGGCAGCCTCATCGCCCTCTACACCGACGGCCTCATCGAGTCCGTCGACCGGGACATCGACGTCGGGCTCTCCCGGCTGGGCGATGCCCTCGCGGCGCCCCTGCCGACCCTGGCGGAGACCGGCCAACGAGTCATCGACAGCCTGCTGACGGGTCCGCCTGCCGACGACGCGGCCCTGCTCCTCGCCCGCACCCGTGTCCTGGCTCCGGACCGCGTCGCCTCCTGGGACCTGCCAATCGATCCGGCTGCCGTCGCGCACGCCCGCGACCTCGCGGCTCAGAAGCTGACTGAGTGGGGCATCCCCGAGCTGACGTTCACCACGGAACTCATCGTCAGTGAGCTGGTGACCAACGCGATCCGCCATGCGGCCGGACCGGTCTGCCTGCGCCTTATCCGGGACCGCGGCCTGATCTGCGAAGTTTCCGACGCCAGCAGCACCGCGCCACGGCTGCGTCACGCGCGGACCACCGACGAGGGGGGACGGGGGCTGCTGATCGTTGCCCAGATGGCCCGCCGGTGGGGCACCCGGTACACGAAGAGCGGCAAGATCATCTGGACGGAGCAGGTCATTGCGGCCGACGCGATCGACTAGCCCGGCGGGCGGATCCGCCATCGCCGCACAACGTGGAACTGATGGCTCCCGCAGACGGGGCAGCGGGGCGCTGACTGTCGCTGACGACGAGCTTCACACGTCTCCCCATGGACAGGCGCGCCGTCAGGAAAGTCAGCAACAGGTCAGTGTGAGTCCTCAAACACCCGGCGACAGCTGACCCCACATGCGAAACGTTGTAGCCTCCGAACATCGCCCTTGACCTGCAGAAAGCAGGCAGGGAGCAGACGAATCGGGAGTTTCTTCGTGCTTCGTACCATGTTCAAGTCCAAGATCTAGCGACGGCGGCCGAGATGGTGGAGACGACGGCGACCCAGGCAGCGGCCTGTTCGGCATGGAAGGCGCCGCTTCCCGCACCCAACAGCACCGCGAGAGCCCCCAGCGCCAGCTGAACCCACCGAACCGTCCGCAGCCGGGTCCGCATGACGGCGGCTCGGGCCCGGTAGTAGCCGTCGATTTGACCGCGCACCCGCACCTGCAGATAGGTGTCGACATCGTGGACGTCCGGCAAGAGGCGGGAGGAGACGACCGGTACGTCGGCCAGGTAGTGCAGCAAGTCCGCCGCATCCTGCCGGATGTCGCTCGTAGCCCTGTGCAGCTGGGCCGCCGCGTCCGCAGCCCGGTAACGGCCCACGCCGGCAAGGAACGCGTACATCTCAGCCTTGCACGCCTCACTCACCGAACGCAGGCGAGTCCAGTCACGGATCTGCCGCTGTCCCATCTGGCCGTTCAGCACCGGCACGGCCCCTGCGGCGACCGCCGCGCCGAAAGCCAGCCACTGAGCCGCGTCGGGGTGCGCGGCGCCGGCCTGCGCAGCCGCCGTTCCCAGTATCGCCGTCAGGACACCGCACAGGAGGGTCGCGGCCCGTACTCTGCCGATCAGCCGCTTCTGACGGTCCGCGGCCTTCGACCAACTGGACTGCTGGCTCCAGGACTCGGACACCAGGGGCGATATACGAGTGGGCTGCATGGGCCGATCATTCATGCGGTGGGGGGATTCGGCATCGGGTCGCTCAGTCAATGCCGCAGCATGCACGGTTGGACCGATGCAGGAGACCCGTCCCCGCGGTCAACCTCCTTCGGGCGGGTGAGACTCAGGGGCGTTCGTGCCACGGAATTCGAGCTCGATCTGCTCGGATTCACGCCGGGCGTCAAAGACCAGCTGAGCGCTCCGGTACAGGCTCACCTCGACCATGTGGTCGTTGAGGTCTTCCGACAGCCGTACGCCGGGCCCGGCGAGGTAATGGTCGTCCTTGTGCATAACGCCTTCGAGCGCAAGTTCGGCGTCCACTGTCACCTGCCCCAGCACCAGGCCGTGTTCGTACTCCTCCACGGTGTCCCAGACGATCGAGTTCGGGACGGGGGTGACCCCCTGGATGGTCAGATCCGTGAGTCCGTGGGGCAGCTCCACGCCGTTCAGCATCCAGCCTCCCGACGGGTCGGCGTCGGTGGTCGCGACGGACGAGCCGAAGAGTTACTGGCAGGCCGACTTCACCTTGGCTGACAGCGGGTCCTGCGTGGGGGGCCGGGGGAGAGGCAGACGGATCGTCACGAGACAGGACGCGCCGCTCTCGGCATCTCCGACGGCCGTGGAGACACAGTCGAGGAGGCTGGGTGTCTCTGCCCGCGCCTCCCGCTCCAGCCGCAGCTCGAAGTTCACCGAAGAGACGGAATTCCAGAGGGGAGAGTATCGGTCGGAGATGCTGACCGCCAAAACACCGGCATGCGAACGCCACAGGACATCCACGACTCGTTCCTCGTGGCGGGCCTCCCGTTCCGTGGAGAGCCCCCGGCGTTCGAGGAAGTCCTGGACGGCGTCGGCCAGTGTCGCCTGGCTATCGGCCTGCGTGTTCCCGTCCATGAAGTCCGCCGCGAAAGCCAGTAGCGCCAGCAGCAGACGGTCTGCCTCTCTCTTGTAGGCGCCGCGGTACGTATGGGGAACGGCTTGGAGGAGGTGGCCTCGTACCAGGTCGTACGATTCCGCGATGGCTGGATCGGCGACAACCGGGGCTTCCTCGTGTTCCCAGGACCGGGTGCGCCGCCGGGGTGGGCCACCACACTGAGCACCGTGCTGGCGAAGGTGCGCAGTCGGCGATCGAGTTCGAAGCCGAAGCAACTGCAGATCGCCGAGGTCCAGTCGCTCGGACCGCGCCGCGAAGCTGCCCACTGTCACTGTGCGGCCCGCCGACGCCGCGGTCTGGACGCGGCCGGGAGACTATTTCCCGTTCCAGCAGGCGCAGCGCTCTCCGTCGCCGTCACCCACCCCGGTGCGCGGGCCCTGCTCCGTTACCTTCCGCAGCCAGGGTCGCCCGCACCCGCTGCTCCTCGCGAGCAGAGCCGACGTCCCGTTCCAGGGGTGTGCGGCTCACGGCTGTCGCGAGGTCTTCCAAGGCCCGTTTTTGCAGTTCCGCCTCGCGCCGCACGACCGGGCTCCCATTGCCGGCGGCGTCCTCCCACGCGTGGAGCGCCTGCTCCACGCCTCCCCAGTCCGGATTCCTGTGCTCGCGCACGGCCATTGCTGCCTTCGCGGTGTCCGTCTCCAGGGCCTCGGCGAATCGCTCCGCCTCGGGGACGAAACGGTTGTCGGTCCGCGGGACATGGCTCTCCATGAGCATCGCCGCGCGGCCGAACCCCTTGAGCGCCTCCTGCGCCTCCTGCGCCTCGCGCGACGTCAGACCCCTGGGGCGGACCGGTTCCTGCCTTGCCCGGTCGTATGCCTCCTGCCAGGCGGCACGTGCCTCCCTGCTCTCCAGCAGTGCCCTGCGCATGTCGGCGTGATGCTCCCGGGTCGGATCGGCGTAGTCGCGGAGCACCGCGGCCGCGTAGCGGCCGTTGGCGGCGAGCCAGTCCGCAAGCCGGCCCGGCAGCCGGGGTGTCTCCCATGCGGGGAACACCACGTACGCCAGCATCGCCAGGGCCCCGCCGAGCAGGGTGAGCACCACCCGCTCCGGGACTGTCTGCTCCCATGCCTGGCCGCCCATGCCGAGCAGGAAGACGACGTACGCGGCGGTGAAGCACTGGGAGTAGGCGTAGCCGGTACGGTTCAGCGTGTACGACAGGCCCGCCGAGACCACCGCCAGCGCGCCGGACACATGGGCGTCCGGGCCCAGGGCCCGCACCATCCCGGTGGCGAGCGCGACCCCCGCCAGGGTCCCGGCGAGACGGGCCACTGCACGCGCGTACGTCCGGTGGAAGTCCGGCCGCATCACCATCACCGAGGTGATGGGCGCCCAGTAGCCGTGGCCCAGTGGGAGCCGGGCGGCGATCAGATAGCCGAGCGTGGCCACCGCCGCCAGGCGGACGGCGTGCCGGAACACGGGCGAGTCCCGGCGGAGCTCACGGCGGACCGCCCGGAGGACGACCGGGACCAGCCGGAGCATTGTCGGGCGCACCAGGAACTGGGCGCCGGCGAGGCCGGGCGGCGTGGGCGTCCTCCCGCGCGCGCAGCCGCTCCCGGCGATCTCCAACGCCTCGCCGAGCAGTTCCACGAGCCGCTCGGCGGCCTGCCGCGCGGGGCCCTCCAGTACCTCGTGCTCCTCGTCGACGCGCAGGACGTCCATGCTCCCGGGCCGCACCTCGGCGGGAGTGCCGCGGCGGACCGAACGGGCGACCGCATCCAGAACGTCGGCGGCCGCGTCGAGCAACTCCCGCGCGCGGTCCCGCCCGGGTCCCTCCGCCGGGGCGCCGACGTCCGGGTCGGCGAGCGCCGCGACCACCGGCCGAATGCGCTCGGCGAGTCCCCGGGGGCCGTGCAGGACGGGGGGACGGGTGCGGGCCTGTGACGGCGTCACGGCGGCCGCGTCCCGGGCCGTCATCAACGGCTCCGGGTCGAACGGGGCGGTCGGGTCGTGCCGCAGCCGGCGGGCGTAGTCCGCCACGGCGGCCAGGGCGTCGGCGAGCGCGTCACGATGCGCTCCCCAACGGCGGATCGGGAACAGCAGGATCAGCAAGGCCTGCGTCACGCCCCCGAGCGCGATGACCCCGGCGTGCTCCAGGGCTCGCCCGACGCTCGTGGGCAGGGTGACGGTCACCAGCATGCTGCCGACCGTCGTCGCTGCGACGATCCCAGCGGTCGATCCGACGGCCCACGCCATTCCCGCGGCAAAGGCCCATACGGCCAGCAGTGGGAGGAACGTCACGAGTCGCCCCGCCGCCAGGTAGCCCACGAAGGTGCTGAGCGCCAGACCCGCGCCCGCGCCGAGCGCGACCACCTTGCGTGGACGCCAGCTGCGCTGGAAGGTGGCCCCACCCGCGGAGTAGGCGCCGAGGGCGGCGGACGCGGCATACGCAGGGGAGATCAGCCACAGCGCCGGCCCGATGACGATCGCCACCCCAGCGGCCGTGCGCAGCGCGAGCAGGGGCTCCAGCCGCGTCTCCTCGATCGTGAGCCCGGATCGCACGACCTCCCCGAAGGCCCGCAGCCACGTCACGGGTGTGAGCCTAGCCGGAACGCCCTGCCGGGTCGCGTCGGCCTGGTTGAGGTGCGGCAACCGTCGGGCAAGGAAGCCTCCCACACGGCCCGCTGGCCGGCTGGCGGCCGCAGCCGCTGGACGGGGTGCTGCCACTGCGGACACTGCTGAGCGTCCGCCGTCCGTCCTCCAGGCCGAAGCGCGGGCAATCGTTGTTGGTTCAGGTCCGGCCGGAGCGCGGCGATTGCCCCCAGCCCCGTCCGGGGGGCGGGCAGATCGCCCTCGTCCCCCGGACCGGTCCGGGGGAAACAGGGGGCACGGCGGCCCCGAGTCTCTTACCGCTTGTGGCCGTTCCCGTGTCCGTTCGGATGCAGGACCACCTTGGTCCAGCCCTCGTCACGGGCGTCGAAGTGCTCGTAGGCGGTGGGGGCCTCGTCCAGGCTCAGCTCGTGGGAGACGACGAAACTCGGCTTCGCCTTCCCGCCGACGATCAGATCCCGCAGCGCCCGGTTGTACTTCTTCACCGGCGCCTGCCCGGTCCCCATGCGCTGGCCCTTGAACCACATCATGCCGAAGTCGATCGGGACCTTGCCCTGCGCCTCCAGCTCGCCCTGGGCCTCCGCGCCGCCGGGGTCCTGGGGCAGGAACACGCCCACCACGCCGATGTCGCCCGTGAACCTGACCGAGTCGATCAGGCCGTTGAGCGTGAGGCTGGCGTCCTCGTGTCCCTGGGGGTCGTGTGCCTGGTAGCCGACGCATTCGCAGCCGTTGTCGGCGCCCAGACCGAGGGTGGCATCCTTGACGACCTCCGCCGGGTTCTGCTCGGCGGTGTTGATCGGGATGGCCCCGATCTCCTCCGCCTTGCGCAGCCGGTCGGGCTGGTGGTCGGCCGTCCAGACGCGGCCGGCGCCCTTGAGGAGGGCGGAGTAGGTCGCCATCAGCCCAACCGGACCGGCCCCGAAGACGATGGTCTGGTCGCCCGGTTTGACGTGGGCCATCTCGGTGGCGTGATAGCCGGTGGGGAAGATGTCGGCGAGCATCACGTAGTCGGTCTGCCGCTCGGCGGCGTCCTCGCCCAGACGCAGCGCGTTGAAGTCGCCGTAGGGCACGCGCAGCAGCTCCGCCTGGCCGCCCTGGTAGGGGCCCATGTCGGCGAATCCGTAGGCGGCTCCCGCGAGGGCCGGTTCCGGCTGCATGGTCAGGCAGTAGTTGGTCAGGCCCTGCTCGCACTGTTTGCAGAAGCCGCAGGCGATGTTGAAGGGCAGGACCACGTACTCGCCCACCTGGACCTTGCGGACGGCCGAGCCGACCTCCACCACCTGGCCCATGTTCTCGTGTCCCAGGGTGCGGCCGGACTCGAACGAGGTCCGGCCCTCGTACATGTGCAGGTCCGAGCCGCAGATGTTGGTGGTAGTGATCTTGACGATGATGTCGCAGGGGTGTTCGATCTTCGCGTCCGGTACGTCCTTCACGGCGACCGTTCGCGGTCCTTCGTATACCGCTGCCTTCATGATGACTTCCCTTGATGTCGCGGCATGGCGGTGATGGACAGGGCGCAAAGAGCCTGACTTTCGGAAGTGCTGCGACGGGGTCCGGGGCTCCGGCACGCCTCTGGGGGCCGTTCACCTGGATGAGATGGAACGGTCATTTGCCGTCGGCCCGCGAGAGAGAGCTTCGGGCTCCGGCGGCGTGCGGTGCGGGTTCCCGTCGGCCCCCGACGCGAAACGACCACGCACCGATCCATCAGCGGAATCTTCGTACGCGGACGACCACCAACCACCAATCACCAGCGAAGCTCCGACTCAGGTCATCAGCTGGTCACCGCCCTCGTCCTGGAGCATGCGGCGGCGTTCCTGTTCGCGCTTGGAGTAGGCGGCTGCCCGGATCGCCTCGTCGCTCTCCAAACCGGATCCCAGCGCGCCGCCCACGGTGGCCACCGAAGCGACGAACCATGACAACGTCAAGTATTCCGGGGCGTGCAGCGGGGTTCGTGTCGCGGAGGCGAATGCCTGCTCGTTGAGGATGAACAGGGCCCACAGCAAGTTGATGACGATCAAACCCGCGTAGCAGACGAGCACCCCGATACCCACGGTCATGACCGTCGAGGCGTTGTAGAGCCTCGCCCTCCGCCTCGCCTCCCGCGAGACCTCCGCTGATCGATGCCACAGCTGCGCGTCCACGATCAGCCAGCCGATCATGAGCGCGACGGACCCGACAGTGGCGATCACGAGGCGCGGCGTGCTCAGGGACTCGGCCAGGTTCCAGATGGTGGAGTTCACGGTGGCGACTGCTCCCGTGGCGAGTGCGGCCGCCAGGGCTTTCGACAAGCCCGGCACCAAGCGCCACGGCCGGTTGGCGCGGACCATACCGCCGAGCACCCTCAGGTAACCGCGCGGCCCACTGACGACGTACCGCAGATCGGCGATCTCCTCCTCACCGACCTGGCCCGGATGGATAGGCGCGAGAAGACCGATGAAGGGCCCCCGCAGCGGCTGACTTCCCGGAGGCCCCTCAGCCCCCGTGGCCTGCGGGCCCGCCAAGCTGAGCACGACTTCTTCCACGGCCAGCCGGGCCCTTGTCTGCAGACGCAAGCCCCCCAGCGGAGGAAGAGACAGCAGCGCCAAGCCGTGTTCGTGACTCAGATCCACCACGAGCTTGCGCCCGTGTGAATGCAGCGGAAGGTCGGTGAGGGCCACGACGATGTCCCAACTCTCCGCACTTCCGCGGTCCAGGATCCGGCGCATCAAGGTGGTCGGGTCCTCGGTCCCTGTGGTGAAGGGCTCACTGACCACCTCGACGTCGAACCGTCGCCCCTGGCCCCACTTGTCGGCGAGCCGAGCAGGAAGTATCCGGGCCATGCGCTGCGCGATCTCCGTCGGCGCGTCCGGATCCGCCAGAAGAGCCACGACCGTAACGTCCTGAGACGACACCCGCATGACTCCCTCTCGTCGGCTGCCCCCGTGATCGCGAGTGCCCACAGGATGCCCTCGAGGTAACGCCGACACCGCGTGACACGCTGGCCCCCACCAGCAGGTGCAGGCGGCACGGTCGGATCTCCTCGTCCTCCCCGTGCGGGGCCCGCTCCATCGCGGGGCCACTGTTGCGTGCGCCACCGCGAACACCCGCTCCGCGCCACCCCGGTCGGCACCCCACGCCGCGCCACCGGCCACCCCGCTTCGATGTCCGGCCCGGGAGTGCGCCGGCAGGGGGCAGGCGAAGGCCCCGACTGGTTCGGGGGATCCCCAGCCGGGGCCGATCGAGAGTGGGCGCGAAGGGCGGTCGCCTCGCGGCGGGGGCTCCACAAGGCTTCAGCCGAACGATCGTCCTCATGGGCAAAGGGTGAGGCTCGGGGACACAGTTCCCTTCACGCCCACATACGGATCAACGGTGACTCTCTCTCGAATGTTCCCTGGAGCGTCTCATACCGGGATTTCTCCGGGCGCTCGTGTGAGTGGGGCCCGGTGACGGCGCCTGTCGCGCGGTTCGCGGCGCGATCAGGTAATCAGGAACGGTGAACAAGGACGCGACCGACCCCTTCGTGCATGTCCGGGGCGCCGGTGAGAACAACCTGCGGAACATCGATGTCGACGTTCCGCGGGACGCGATGGTCGCCTTCACCGGCGTCTCCGGTTCGGGCAAGTCCTCGCTCGCGTTCGGCACGCTCTACGCGGAGGCTCAGCGGCGCTACTTCGAGTCCGTAGCACCGTACGCCCGAAGGCTGTTGCAACAGGTCGGCGCACCGCACGTGCAGGAAATCACCGGACTGCCACCGGCCGTGGCCCTGCAGCAGCGACGCGGGTCGCCCAGCTCGCGCTCGACGGTCGGCACCCTCACCACGCTGTCCAATCTGCTGCGCATGCTGTACTCCCGCGCCGGCACCTATCCGCCCCGGGCCGCACGGCTGGAAGCCGAGTCGTTCTCACCCAACACCGCGGTCGGCGCCTGCCCGGAGTGCCACGGACTGGGCGTCGTGCACGACGTCGCCGAGGACCTGCTCGTCCCGGATCCCTCGCTGAGCATCCGCGAGGGGGCGATCGCCGCCTGGCCGGGCGCCAACCTGCGCAGTGTCGTGAGCGGCCTGGGGATCGACATCGACCGACCGACATCGGCCCCGGTGCGGGCGAGAGCGGCGGACACGTGCTGTACAGCGGCCCGGTCGCCGGTCTTGCGCGGGTCGGGGAGTCGGCCAGGAGCCAGTACCTGTTCGGGCGCGCCCAGCCGCTCGATCACCGCCCGCGCACACCGCACGGCTGGCTGCACCTGAGCGGCGTCTCCCGCCACAATCTGCACGACGTGTCCGTCGACGTACCGCTCTGCGTGCTGACGGCGGTAGCCGCGCGCCCTGCAGCGCCACCGCACCCTACCTCGCGGCCCGGCTCGCGCGCTCCTGACGACAGCGCGGGGGGCTGGGTACCGGTGCCCCGAGCGCATGTCTGCGCGCGGTCAGTAAAAGCTGCCGTCCGAGTGAGGACGACCTTCGTCCAGCCGTCGTCGCGGGCGCCGAAATACTGGTGTCCGTGTATCCGTCGGCTGCCTTGGGACGATCCGGGGCGGCTCGGCCTTCCCGGCCTGAGACGAGTCCGGCGACATGCACCGGGGCGCGACTGCTACAGCAGCCGGTCGAACACCGCGGTGACGCCCTCCCAGTGACTGGTCTGCGGGTTTTTGACATCCGGATACATGATTTTGAACGTCTCGGCGAGGGCGACGCTGAGACCGCCGATGATCTCGGGGTAGCGCTCTTCGGCCTCCTGGGTGGGTGTCCTGTCGAGGGGAGGGTGCGCGGCGAGCTGTTCCAGGATCGGCTTCAGCTCGACCTCCTCGTTGAGCCGCCGGAACCGGTGGATGCTCTCCTGGAGGCCCCTGGTGATCGGTAGATCCCACGGTTCGACGGTATCCCTGCCGTTGGCCTTGGCCGACGCCTGGCCGACGACCAGGAGGTCGTAGAGCTTGGCGTCGACGAAATCGCCGTATCGCTTCAGGTCGTTCCTGTCCACGTCGAGGCTTGCGGCGGCGCGGAAGAACCTCTCGAACTTCGACACACCCATCACGGTCATGCCTCTCGCCTCCTCACCGGGAACGGACGGCGCCGTTCGCTCCCGCCCGCGCCGCCATCGGCTGTTACCCGGTCGAGACTCGCAGAGCCCCCTGCCGAGTGCCTCCGCACTCCAGGCCGAAAAAGGGCGCCCCCTCTTCCCCCAGCAGAGCAGCATGAAGTGCGCAGGCATCCCTCGGCCAGCTGTACGGCCGTCCGTCCGCAGGAGGCCGTACGACGTTGCAACGCCTCGAACGAGAATTGCTGACCGGACGACACGACCAGCTCGGGGGAGCGGGACTGGAGGGCTGAAGAATGGGCAGCGGCAGCCGTTCTTCTCCAGAGTGCGAGGTGTCTCATGAGATACCGGCGACTGAGCTGCCCCTCTTGTCGCCAAGCCATTGACGTGTTTCCGGCGAAACGATCTGCGCGAAGCCGGGTGAACCCCTCCCCGCATGAGCAGGCAAGGTACGGCGCCGGCCTCTTGGGGTCCGAAGCTCGAGGACGACTGGCGGTGCCCTGCGGACGTGAGCGTGCGGACCTGGTGCGCCCGTGACCCGGGCGCGCAGGGCGTCACGCGCTCATGTCCGCGGAGGCCGATACCCCCGCAATGCCGAAAACGGGCAGGTCAGCGACGAACGCGTCAACCACCGCAACGGCTATCGCCCCCCGAGTGGACACGAGGGCCGGGACGATCGAGCTGGCCATCCCCAAGCTGCGCCAGGGCAGTTACTTCCCGCACTGGCTGCTGGAGAGGCGTCGCGGGGGGGCGCGCCACTCTGGCAACCCCTTCAGAGCATCTCCAGGGGCGTGGGCCCGTTAGGCGGCGGAAACGCCTCGTCGAGAGCGTCGAGCGCCTCGGTGGGAAGGTGGAGGTCCAGCGCGCCGCGGTTCTCCCGAACGTGGTCGGGTGATCCGGAACGCGGGATCGCGGCCACCCCCCGTTCCAGCACCCAGGCGAGTGCCACCTGGGCCGGCGTTGCTCCGAGGGCCCGGGCCACGGCATCCAGTGCCTCGGCGTTCAGGAACCGCCCCTGCTCGATCGGGGAGTAGGCCATGACCGTCACCCCGGCCTCACGGCACCAGGGGAGAAGATCCCACTCGATGCCGCGCCGGGAGAGGTTGTACAGCACCTGGTCGACGGCCGCGGCGTCGCCACCGGGGAGGGTGGTCAGCTCGGCCATGTCGGCGACGCCCAGATTGCTCACGCCCCAGTAACGGATCTTCTCCGCCTCCATCAGGTCGGTGAATCCCGCAAGGGTCTCCTCGAGGGGCCACCGTCCCCGCCAGTGCAGCAGGTACAGGTCCAGCCGTTCCGTACGGAGCCGCCGCAGGCTGCCCTCGCAGGCGTCGACGGTGTCCTTCCGGTCGGCGTGGCCGGGCAGCACCTTGCTGACGAGGAAGACCTCTTCCCGGCGTCCCCGGAGGGCCTCCCCGACGAGTTCCTCGGCTGCGCCGTCGCCGTACATCTCCGCAGTGTCGACGACGGTCATGCCCAGGTCCACGCCCAGCCGCAGCGCGGCGACCTCCTGTTCACGCCGGGCCGGGTCCTCACCCAGGTACCAGGTGCCCTGCCCGAGCGCCGCGATCTCCTCACCGGCGGGGAGCGCGATCGTTCCGGCCGATTCCGCAGACATCTCGGGCCTCCCGTCCGCCGCGGATCCCTGTCACGCGCACCCGTACCGGGTGTCCAGGTCGGCGCCTCCCAGACAGCCGTGTCGCATGCGCCGCAGGGAGGTCAGGAGGGGCGAGCGGACTGCGCCGAGAGCTCGCCGGGACCGGGTGCGCGATCCCGCAACGCGACGACCACCGACACAACGGCGCCGCAGGAGAGGACCGTCGCGAAACCGATCATCGCGGTCTGCACGGCGAAGTGCCGCAGGGCGATGCTGAACAGGACGGAGGGCAGGCCCATCCCCAGGTACGCGACGACGAAGAACACGGCGAGGACCCCCGCGCGTGAGGCGGGCTCGGCCACTGAACCGGCACGTTCCACTCCTCCCTTGAACAGCAGCCCGGAGCCGGCTCCCGACAGGGACACGGCGACCAGGTAGAGCCAGAGCGCCGGGTGGTAGAGGGCGACGGCGCACAGGACCAGTCCGACCGGGAAGGCCACTGCCCCCACGGTCAGGAGCCAGGGCAGTGGGAGGCGGCCCAGCATCAGCTGGGCGGCCGCCGCGGAACCGAACATGAGGAAGGCCGCCAGGCCGACCACGAGGTGCGAGTCGGTGTGCAGGGTGCCGTGGAGCACGCTCGCCCCGAGGGAGGAGATCAGGCCGAGGATCGCGAAGGCGAAGGCGCCCAGCGCGCCGGCCGCGCCGAACGCCCGCCGGCCGCCGGGGCGCAGGACGAACCTGCTGGGCGGTTGGGCCGCGGGCAACTCCAGGTCCACGGTCTCCGGGGTGCACAGCACCAGCGCCAGACACACTGCCATGGCGAGCGTGAAGATCGCCTGGGCGGTGATCAGGGGCGTGGGAAGCCACTCGGCGGCGGCTCCGGCGACCAGGGGCCCTGAGGCCAGGCCGCCGAGGTTGGCGGCGGTGGCCACGATGCCGGGCAGCACCGAACCCGTCCGTTCCGGACGGACCTCGTGGTGGAGGTCGTGCAGGTACGTCGTCGCGGTCGAGGCCATCAGCCCCAGTCCGACACCGTTCAGGATCCTGCCCGCGATCAGCCCCGGCAGGTCCCGCCACACGATCAGTACGACCGACGCGACGATGCCGACCAGCAGGGCCGGGACGATGATGCGCCGCCGGCCGAGCCGGTCCGACAGGTGTCCCAGCCCTAGGAAGGCGGCCGCTGCGCCCACGACCATCGAGGCGTACGCCACCGTGACCGTGATCGCGCCGAAGTGGTCCCGGGCCTCGTACAGCGGCCACAGCGGGGTCGGCGCGGTGCCGAAGGCCATCAGCACGGTGAAGGCCACCGCCACGAACCAGAAGCCGGTCGTGTGCGAGGCACGGCGCCGGGCGGGGGCGCGGGGCGGCAGGTCGGCGGGAGCGGGTGCTGGGATCCGGTGGGTCGGGTCGTCTGGAGCGTCGGCTGTGGGACGGCCCAGCGGCGTCGGAACGGCAGGCAGGGGTACCCCTCCTCGGGCGGAAGCGGATGGCGATTTCCATCCTCCTCACCAGCCAGAATCAGTGCCAACGAATGTTTTTGCTGGGCTCCAGCAATGCGAGTGATACTTCTCGTGTGGAGCTACGTCAGCTGGAGCACTTCATCGCGGTCGCCGAGGAGCTGAGTTTCACGCGTGCCGCCCGTCGGCTGCACGTGGTGCAGTCAGGGGTGTCCGCCGCGATCCGCTCATTGGAGCGCGAGCTCGGCTGCGCGCTGTTCGAGCGCACGTCGCAGCAGGTCCGGCTCACCGGGGCGGGCGCCGCGCTGCTGCCGGAGGCTCGGACCACCCTGAACGCCGCCCAGGCTGCCCAGGACGCCGTGCGCGCCGCACAGGACACGCTGCGCGGCACGGTGAACGTGGGCGCCATGGCCTCGGTCGAAGTGGTGGACCTGCCTGCGCTCCTCGGGCAGCTGCACGCGCGGCACCCGGCGATCGACGTCCGGCTGCGGCTGGCGACGGCCGGCTCGGCGGGACTGGCGCAGGCGCTGCTCAGCGGGGACCTTGACGTGGCCTTCCTGTCGCTGCCCGAACGCAAGCCCGCCGGGATCGGCGCACGGGAGCTGGCCACCGTGCCGCTCGTCCTGGTGGTGAGCGCCGCCCATCCCCTCGCGCAGCGGGGAAAGGTGGCACTTGCGGATCTCGCGGGGGAGCCCTTCGTGGACTTCCCGCCGGGCTACGGCAACCGCGAGGTGGTCGACCGGGCGTTCGCGGCGGCGGGCGTCGTACGCCGGGTGGCACTGGAAGTGCCCGACATCGACATGGGGGCGGCACTGGTCCGGCACGGTCTGGGCATCGCCTTTCTGCCCGCGTTCGCCGTTGCCCGCACCCCCGGCCTGCACGTCCTGGACATCCACGACACCATGCTCCGCTGGAGCATGCATCTCGGCACGTCGTCGACCCGGCGGCCCAGCTCGGCTCTGCGGGCGCTGCTCGACCTGGTCGACCTCCACGTCCTCGCCCTGTGACGCCCGGGCCACGGCCCGGAACGTCGCCGGTCGGTGGTGTCCGGGGCCCCTGCGTTCGCCTTGCTCCGGCCGCGACATCTGCCGCAGCATTCGCTGACGCTCCCGCTGCCGTCGTCCACAGGCGGCGTCGGACACCTTCTCGGCCCCTTCGAGGGCTGGTGCCGAAGGCCCCGCCGATCATGGTGATGGCGGTGATGAACCAAGGCCCCGTCTTCTGGCGCGATGCGACCTCGCTGGATCAATCTGAGTAAGGGCCACCCACCCACTGCAGCGCTGTAGCAGGGCGGCCCGCCCAACTGCTACTGACACCGCTCGCGCAGAAGTTCAGTGAGGCATCAGCCGGGTCCGCCCAGCACGATCTTCCACACTCGGGTCGCCACCTGGAGGTTCAGCCGGTCTTCGACGTTCGCGAGGTCGTGGCCGCTGATGTCGCGGATGCGCTGGAGCCGATAGCGCAGCGTGCTGCGGTGGATCGCGAGGGAGTCGGCGGTCTCGTCGTAATTGCCGCCGCAGTCGAAGTACCGGGACAGGGTCTCCACCATGGCCGCGTGGTGCCGGGAGTCGTAGTCGATGAGCTGCCCGAGCCACTCGTGGACGAACGTTTCCAGTTCCCGGTAATCGCTGCCGGGTCCCAGGATGCGGTAGAGGCCGAGCTCGTCGAAGAACGTCGTGCCGTAGCGCTCGCGGGACTGGCGGCGCACCTCCAGGGCGCGCTGCGCCTCCAGGTAGTGGTGGGGGATGTCGTTCAGGGAGTCGGAAGGGGCGCTCACCCCGATCGTCCCGGACCGTGTCCCGGTCTCCCGGGCGAGCGCCTCGTACAACGCGCGGGCGTGCGGCCTGTCGCCGGTGATGAGGACGACGTGGTCGGAGCGGCGGGTCAGCAGCGAGCGCATGCCCACCGCAACGGCCGCCCGACTCACGGTCTGCGCGAAGGAATCGTCGGCGGTCCGGTTCGACCACTGCACCACGACGACGTAGTGGCTGCAGTGCAGGTCGTGTCCGACTGCCTCGGACCTGGCGTAGGCGCTCGGCTCGTCCGTCCCTGCCAGTAGGTCGTCGGCCAGCTCGCGGTGCAGCCTCAGCTCCACTTCGGCCAGATTGCGCAGGTGCGTCAGCTCCAGGGCGAGCGACGCGGCGGCGTGTCCAAGCGCGAGTACGGTGTGCTCGTCGGCCTCGTCCCGGGCATCGACCAGCGCCAGCACACCCAGGATCTCGCCGTGCGGGCGGATCAGGGTGATCAGCCGGTCCCTTATCCGCACCGGCCCGGCCTCTTTGGCGACGGCGTGCAGCATTTCGTCCTGGCGCACGGGGTCCGGTTCGGGATAGGGGACGGGGCGGTCGGGACCGGTCCAGGACCTCAGCCGACCGAAGCGGTCCTCGAGCAGCGCGGGAAGCCCAGTGAGCCCGTGCAGTGCGCGGGTGACAGCTTCCTCGCCGCCACCCGAGGCAGCGACGCCGGCCATGAGAGCGTGAACGGCTCGCTCGTAGCCCAGCTCAGCCACCACAGAGATCAGCTGCCGCTGGAGGGCTGTGCGTTCCTCCCTCAGCCGACGCAGCTCCAGCGCGTCCTCGCGTTGGCGGCGGTGTGCGAAGGCGACTGACAGTGCAGCAGCGGTGTGCCGGACGAGCATGGCGAGCAGGGATCGCTCGGCCCTGGTGGGCCGGGAGCGGGACGTGACCACGAGGTAGCCGTGGAGTCCCCCAGGTCCGCGTAGACCCAGGGCGCGGCCCCAGGGCTTGCCGGCTACGGTCACGTTGCCGTCCTGCCCGGCCAGCTCCCGGACCTTCCGGCCCACCGCCAAGGCATGCGTCTGCCCGTTCCTCGGGCTGGGGACCAGGTCGTCGTCCACCTTGAGGTATCCGGCCTCGGCCCTGTACGGCCCCGCGGCGACTATGTGATCCATGGCCAGGCGCAGGATCTCGCCTTCGTCCGGAGCGTCGAACTGGGCGCGGGAGAGCGCGACCAGTTCGTGGAGGGCATGGGCGGCTGGGGTGCGAGCGGGCAGGCGGGCCCTGGGCGCGGCCGTGGGGCGCCGCCCGGCGCTGCCCCGCGGAAGGTTGCCCTTCCGGTCGGAGTAGCGGTGGTACAGGCTGTACGCCCGACTGCCGACCATGGGATCACTCCGTCCTTCGGAGGTGAGCGGCTTTCGCGTACCCGGTCCCGGGCCGGCTACCCGAGACGTGTGGGTACTTTCTCTCGTACTCGTGGGGCGACCGGACCCGTGCATTCCTGACTCGCCAGGCGCAGGCGTGGAGCCACCCGGTTCGACACCCTGGGGAGTGCTCGAGACCCTCCGTGCGCACCCGTGGGAACGGCGGAGATCCCACCTCTACCTGAACGAACGTGATCCGGAGAGTCGGCGCAGGCGCCGGACCGGGAGGAGTTCCTCATGGCGAAGGCAGTGGGCATCGACCTGGGCACCACCAACTCGGTGATCGCCGTGTGGGAGGGCGGCGAGCCGTCCGTCGTGCCCAACAGCGAGGGCAACCGCACGACACCGTCCGTAGTGGCCTTCACCGACACCGGGGAACGTCTGGTGGGTCAGCTGGCCCGGCGCCAGGCGATCCTCAACCCGAAGGGCACCATCTACTCGGCCAAGCGGTTCATCGGCCGGCACTTCGACGAGATCTCCGACGAGGCCAGGGCGGTGGCGTACGACGTCGTCGAGGGCGACGGCGGGGCGGCCCGCTTCAAGGTGCGCGACAAGCTGTACGCGCCTGAGGAGATCAGCGCACAGGTGCTGCGCAAACTCGCCGACGACGCGTCCAAGCAGCTGGGGGAGCGGGTCACGGAGGCGGTCATCACGGTGCCCGCCTACTTCAACGACGCTCAGCGCACCGCCACCAAGGACGCCGGACGGATCGCGGGACTGGAGGTGCTGCGGATCATCAACGAGCCGACGGCGGCTGCCCTCGCGTACGGCATGGACAAGAAGGAGCACGAGACCGTCCTCGTCTTCGACCTGGGCGGCGGCACCTTCGACGTGAGCATCCTCGACGTCGGCGACGGCGTGGTGGAGGTGCGCTCCACCGCTGGTGACAGCCACTTGGGCGGCGACGACTTCGACCGGCGTCTGGTGGACTACCTCGCGGACGACTTCCAGAAGGAGAACGGCATCGACCTGCGCAAGGACCCGCAGGCGCTGCAACGCCTGTTCGAGGCGGCGGAGAAGGCCAAGACCGAGCTCAGTTCGGTGACGCAGACGCAGGTGAGCCTGCCGTTCATCACCGCCGACGCCTTGGGCCCCAAGCACCTCACCGACTCGATCATGCGGTCCACTTTCGAGCAGATCACCGGCGACCTGGTGGAGCGTTGCCTGGGACCGGTGCAGCAGGCGATGGCCGACGCGAAGGTCGGCGAGAGCGACATCGACGAGGTCATCCTCGTCGGCGGTTCCACCCGCATCCCCGCTGTCCAGACTCTGGTCCGCCGGCTGACCGGCGGCAAGGAACCCAACATGAGCGTCAACCCCGACGAGGTCGTGGCCCTGGGCGCCGCGATCCAGGCCGGGGTGCTCAAGGGCGAGGTCAAGGACGTCCTGCTGCTCGACGTCACACCCTTGTCGCTGGGCGTGGAGACGCGCGGCGGAGTGATGACGAAGATCATCGAGCGGAACACCACCATCCCGGTGCGCCGCAGCGAGACTTTCTCCACCGCCGAGGACAACCAGCCGGCCGTCGATGTGGTGGTCCTCCAGGGCGAGCGCGAACGGGCCGCCGACAACCGGGTGCTCGGCCGGTTCCAGCTCACCGACATCCGCCCGGCGCCGCGGGGCGAACCGCAGATCGAGGTCACCTTCGACATCGACGCCAACGGCATCCTCAACGTCAAGGCACGTGACCGGGACACCGGCAAAGAACAGGGCATCACCATCAGCGAGAGCTCCAACCTGGACCGCAGTGAGGTCGAACGCATGGTCCAGGAGGCCGAGCGCAACCGGGGCCAGGACCAGGCACTCCGCGAGGCCGTCGACGCCCGCAACGAGCTCGACGCCGTCGCCTACCAGGTCGAGAAGCGCCTCGCCGAACTGGGCGACGCAGCGCCCGCGCACGAGAAGGCACGCGCCGAGATGCTCGTGTCCGACGCCCGGGCGGCGGTCAAGGAAGAGGCGGGTGTGGAGCGCGTGCGACCTCTGACCTCCGAACTCCAGCAGGTGCTCGCCGGGCTGGCGGCCCATCAGGGCGCCGCCGCCACGGACGGCGGTCCCGGCCAGGACGCCGCCACCGGCGGTCCCACGGGTGGCGGTGGCGGTGACGATGATGTCATCGATGCCGAGTTCGACAAGGGCTGAGGCGCGCCATGTCCAGCCGCCCCCAGGAACCCGACCGGGCCGCGTCGGATCCGGGCGTACGGGTCCCGGAAGGCGCCGGACGCCCTCCTCGCGGGGATTTGCCCCAACCGGGCCCGCCCCGGCCCGAAGCGGCGAACGGCGAACCGGGACCCGATGCCGCCGGCCCCGCGCCTGCCGAGGACGAGTACACGACCGTGATCCAGGAACTGGAGGACCGCTGGCGGCGCGCGCTCGCCGACCTCGACAACCTTCGCAAGCGTCACGCCAGGGAACTGGAGCGCGAACGGTCGGTCGAGCGGTCCCGCACGGCGGCCGCCTTCCTGCCCGTCCTGGACAACCTCGAGCTCGCCCTGACCCATGCCGGCGCCGATCCGGGTGCGATCGTGGAGGGCGTCCGGGCCGTACGCGACCAGGCGGTGAACGTCCTCGAACTGCTCGGCTACCCGCGGCACGCGGAGACCGGCGTCGCCTTCGACCCGGCCCAGCACGAGGTGGTCGGCGTCGTCCAGGACCCCGACGCCCCACCGGGAACCGTCGTCGAGGTGCTGCGCCCCGGCTACGGGGACGGCGAACGGCAGCTCAGGCCCGCCGCCGTGACGGTCGCGAAGCGGGAGTGACCGGTCATGGCACGGGACTTCTACGAGGTGCTGGGCGTGTCGCGGACCGCGAGCCAGGACGAGATCCAGCAGGCATATCGCAAGCTCGCCCGCAAGTACCACCCCGACGTCAACAAGGACCCCGGGGCGGAGGAGCGTTTCAAGGACCTCAACGAGGCATACAGCGTCCTGTCGGACCCGAAGACCCGGGCCCGTTACGACCGCTTCGGCGAGGACTTCCGCAAGATCCCCGAGGACTTCGACGAACGGGTCGCGGCTGGAGCGGGCGGCGGCTTCCGCGCTCGGAGGACCGCAGGCGGTGGCGGTCCTCGCGTCCGGTACGCCACCGGCTTCGGCGACGACTTCGGCGCGGAGGGCATCGACATCGAGGACCTGCTCGGCTCCATGTTCGGAGCCGGCGCCGCCCGAGGCGGCGTGCCTGGTGCGGACCAGGAGGCCGAACTGCCGCTCACCGTCGAGGAGGCGTACCGAGGCGGCCGTCGCACCGTCACGCTCACCGGCCCCACGGGGCAGCCGCGGCGCTACGAGGTCGACGTGCCACCGGGCGTCACCGACGGGCAGCGCATCCGGCTGGCGGGTGAGGGCGGTCGGGGCAGTGGTGACGCCGCCGCGGGCGACCTGTACCTGCGGGTGCGTATCCAGCCCCACCCCCGGTTCCGGCTGGACGGCCGTGACGTACACGTCCAGGTCCCGGTCGCCCCGTGGGAGGCGGCCCTGGGTGCGACCGTGCCGGTGCCCACCCCCGGCGGCGGCACGGCCAAGGTCACGGTGCCGGCGGGCTCGTCCAGCGGCCGGCGGCTGCGGCTGCGCGGCGAGGGCATGCCGAACCCGCGAGGCGTGAACGGCGACCTGTACGCCGAACTCCGTGTCATGGTGCCGCCCGCCCTCGGCGACCGGGAGCGCGAACTGTTCGAGGAGCTCGCCGCCACCTCCTCGTTCGACCCCAGGAGGACGCGATGAACGAACGACCCGCGGGAGCGGGAGGCATCGGCCGGGCCGGCGTGGGCGCCCGTCCGGTACGAACGGGCGCCGACATCACCGCCTCGACGGCTGTCCGGTACGCGCTCGTGCCCGTCCCCAGGCTCTCCCTGGCCGCCGTGGCCCGTCGCTCGGGCCTCCACCCCGATCTGATCCGCCGGTTCGTCGCCCTCGGCCTGGTCGACGCCGAACGCGACTCCGCGGGGCGACTGGTGTTCGACCCCACGGCCCCGGCGGTTCTCGCCCGTATCCAGCGGCTGCGCTCCGGACTCTGCCTCAACTACGCATCCATCGGCCTGGTGCTCGACCTGCTGGACCGCATCAGCATGCTCGAAGCCGCCCTGCGCCGCGCCGGCACGAGGAGTGAAACACCCCCATGGACATGAACCGTCTCACGCAGAAGTCCCAGGAAGCACTCCAGGAGGCCCAGAGCGCGGCCGTCGGCATGGGGCAGACCGAGGTCGACGGCGAACACCTGCTGCTCGCGCTTCTCGATCAGCAGGACGGTCTGATCCCACGGTTGCTGCAACAGGCCGGCACCGAGCCGAAGGAGCTGCGCGCGGCCGTGCGCGAGGAACTCTCCCGCCGTCCGAAGGTCACCGGCCCCGGCGCAGCACCCGGCCAGGTCTTCGTCACTCAGCGCCTCGCCCGCCTGCTCGATGCCGCCGAACGGGAGGCCAAACGCCTCAAGGACGAGTACGTGTCCGTGGAGCACCTCCTGCTCGCCCTGGCCGAGGAGGGCTCTTCAACCGCCGCCGGGCGACTGCTCAAGCAGGCCGGCATCACCAGGGACTCGTTCCTGAGCGCGCTCACCCAGGTCCGCGGCAACCAGCGCGTCACCTCCGCCAACCCCGAAGTGGCCTACGAGGCTCTCGAGAAGTACGGCCGCGATCTCGTCGCTGAGGCCAGGGCCGGCAGGCTCGACCCGGTCATCGGCCGTGACGCCGAGATCCGCCGCGTCACCCAGATCCTCAGCCGCAAGACCAAGAACAACCCCGTCCTCATCGGCGACCCCGGCGTCGGCAAGACCGCCATCGTCGAGGGCCTCGCCCAGCGCATCGTCCGCGGCGACGTTCCCGAGGGCCTGCGCGACAAGACGGTGTTCGCCCTCGACATGGGCTCCCTGGTCGCCGGCGCCAAGTACCGCGGCGAGTTCGAGGAACGCCTCAAGGCCGTGCTCAGCGAGGTCAAGGCCGCCCAAGGGCGCATCCTGCTCTTCGTCGACGAACTGCACACCGTCGTAGGTGCCGGCGCCGCCGAGGGCGCCATGGACGCGGGCAACATGCTCAAGCCGATGCTCGCCCGCGGCGAACTCCACATGATCGGCGCCACCACCCTCGACGAGTACCGCAAGCACATCGAGAAGGACGCCGCCCTCGAACGCCGCTTCCAGCAGGTCCTGGTCGACGAGCCGAGCGTGGAGGACACCATCTCCATCCTGCGCGGACTGCGCGAACGCCTCGAGGTCTTCCACGGCGTGAAGATCCAGGACACCGCACTGGTCTCCGCGGCCACCCTCAGCCACCGCTACATCACCGACCGGTTCCTGCCCGACAAGGCCATCGACCTCGTCGACGAGGCGTGCGCCCGGCTGCGCACCGAGATCGACTCGATGCCCGCCGAACTCGACGAGATCACCCGCCGCGTCACCCGCCTGGAGATCGAGGAGGCGGCGCTGTCCAAGGAGACCGACCCCGCCAGCAAAGCCCGCCTGGAGGAACTGCGCAGGGAACTGGCCGACCTGCGCGGCGAGGCCGACGCCAAACACGCCCAGTGGGAGGCCGAACGGCAGGCCATCCGCCGCGTGCAGGAGCTGCGCCAGGAACTGGAGCAGGTCCGCCACGAGGCGGAGGAGGCCGAACGTGCCTACGACCTCAACCGCGCCGCCGAACTCCGCTACGGCCGCCTCCAGGACCTGGAGCGCCGGCTGAAGGCCGAGGAGGAGCAACTGGCCACCAAACAAGGGCAGAACCGGCTGCTGCGCGAGGTCGTCACCGAGGAGGAGATCGCCGAGATCGTCGCCGCCTGGACCGGCATCCCCGTCGCCCGTCTCCAGGAGGGCGAACGCGAGAAGCTGCTGCGCCTCGACGAGATCCTGCGCGAGCGCGTCATCGGCCAGGACGAGGCCGTCAAACTCGTCGCCGACGCCATCATCCGCGCCCGCTCCGGCATCCGCGACCCGCGCCGCCCCATCGGCTCGTTCATCTTCCTCGGCCCCACCGGCGTCGGGAAGACCGAGCTGGCCAAGACCCTCGCGGCGGCCCTGTTCGACTCCGAGGAGAACATGGTCCGCCTCGACATGAGCGAGTACCAGGAGCGGCACACCGTCAGCCGGCTCATGGGCGCACCACCCGGATACGTCGGCTACGAGGAAGGCGGCCAGCTCACCGAGGCCGTACGCCGCAAGCCGTACTCGGTCGTGCTGTTCGACGAGATCGAGAAGGCGCACACCGATGTCTTCAACACCCTGCTGCAGGTCCTCGACGACGGCCGCATCACCGACTCCCAGGGCCGAACCGTCGACTTCCGCAACACCGTGATCATCATGACGTCGAACATCGGCTCCGAGCACCTCCTCGACGGCGCCACCGCCGAGGGCGAGATCAAGCCCGACGCCCGCGCCCTGGTGATGGGCGAGCTGCGCGGGCACTTCCGCCCGGAGTTCCTCAACCGCGTCGACGACATCGTGCTGTTCAAGCCGCTCGGCGAGCGGCAGATCGAGCGGATCGTGGAGCTGCAGTTCGACGAACTGCGCCGCCGCCTCGCCGAACGCCGCATCACCGTCGAACTCACCGATGCTGCCCGGGAAGTGATCGCCCACCAGGGCTACGACCCGGTGTACGGGGCCCGGCCGTTGCGCCGCTACATTTCCCACGAAGTCGAGACGATGGTCGGGCGCGCCCTTCTGCGCGGTGACGTCCAGGACGGCGCGACGGTCCGCGTCGACGCCGAACATGGAGAGCTGGTAGTCACCTACGACCAGCCCGAGGACGTGAAGGGAGCGCGGGCGGCATGAGCACGATGCAGGCGACGACCGTCAGGTGTCCCCACTGCGGGCGCACCAACCGGGTGCCCGTGGCCGCGGAGGGCCGCCCCAGGTGCGGCCACTGCAAGCAGCCTCTGCCGTGGATGGTGGACGCGGGCGACGACGACTTCACCGAGGTCGCCGAGCGGGCCGACGTCCCCGTCGTGGTCGACCTGTGGGCCACCTGGTGCGGCCCCTGCCGCATGGTCAGCCCCGCACTGGAGAAGGTCGCCACCGATCTCGCGGGCCGAATCAAACTCGTCAAGGTCGACGTCGACAAGAACCCGCGACTGTCGCAGCGTTTCGAGGTCCAGGCGGTACCGACACTGCTGATCCTCGACCGGGGCGAGACGGTCGCCCGGCAGGCGGGGGCGGCGCCCGCCCCCGTTCTGCGCCAGTGGGTGGAACAGTCGATCACCGCCCGGAAAGGGTGATCCGGATGACCCTGCACGCAGACCCCCACCTCGCGCTCGTCCGGCCGGTCCAGCCGCTGACCCCAGAAGGGTGTCAGGAGTGTCTGATGCTCGGCTCCCCGTGGGTCCACCTGAGGCTCTGCCTGACCTGCGGGCACGTCGGCTGCTGCGACTCTTCGCCGAACAAGCACGCGCGCAGGCACGCAGCTGCCGACGCTCATCCGATCGTGCAGTCGTTCCAGCCCGGCGAGGAATGGCGCTGGTGCTACGTTCACGAGGCGTTCGTCTGATGTCCGGCGACCAGTCGCTGCCGGGCGAAGAACCGGTGCCGGAGAAGGCGGACGAGGCCGCCTTCTGGGAGACCCCGGACATCTACGGCGCGTATCCGCGCCTCACGGAGGACCAGATAGCACGTCTGGCGCAGCACGGGCAACGCCGGAACATGGCTCCGAACGACGTGCTGATCCGGGAGGGGGAGCGCTGCGAGACGTTCTTCGTCGTCCTCAGCGGTACCGTCGCCGTCGTCGAGGACTACGGCACTCCCGAGGAGCACGTGCTGCGCGTGCACGGCCCCGGTCGCTTCATCGGCGAACTCGGCCTGCTGTACGGACAAGTGGCCTTCTACACCGCTGTCGCCAGGGAGCCGGGCGAGGTCCTTGTCGTCTCCTTGGACCAGTTGCGCCACGTGCTGTCCCAGGACTCCACCATCGGGGACGTCGTGCTGCGCGCCTGTCTGGGCCGTCGCGCGCTGCTCGTCGGACAGGGCGCCGGCTTCCGCATCGTCGGCTCGCGCTACTCGCCCGACACCAGACGGCTGCGCGAGTTCGCCGTCCGCAACCGGCTGCCGCACCGCTGGATCGACCTGGAGGCCGACGAGGAGGCCGAGGAGCTGCTGCGCCGCTTCGGCGTCGGCCCGGCGGAGACACCACTCGTCATCTGGCGGGACACCACCCTGTTGCGCAACCCCAGCAACGCGGAACTGGCCCGGCTCATCGGCCTGCCGTCACTACCCGCCGGAGACCGTCACGGTGACGTCCTCATCGTGGGCTCCGGACCCGCCGGCCTCGCTGCCGCGGTGTACGCCGCCTCCGAGGGCCTGAGCACCACGGTGGTGGAGGCGATGGCCACCGGCGGCCAGGCCGGCACGTCGTCCCGCATCGAGAATCTGCTCGGCTTCCCCTCCGGCATCTCCGGCGCCGAACTCACCGAACGCGCCGTACTCCAGGCCGACAAGTTCGGCGCCAGGATCAGCCTTCCGCTGGAGGCGACCGGTCTCCATCCCAAGGACGAGGACCACTACGTGGTGGCGTTCGCCGACGGCAGCGAGATCGCCGCCCGCGCCGTCGTCCTGGCCATGGGTGCCCGCTACCGTCGGCTCCAGGTGCCCGGCATCGAACGCCTGGAGGGAACGAGCGTGCACTACTCGGCGACCGTCTACGAGGCCCAGCAGTGCCGCACCGACCCGGTGGCCGTCGTCGGCGGAGGCAACTCGGCGGGCCAGGCGGTGCTGTTCCTCGCCGGGTACGCGCCGAAGGTGCACCTGCTGGTCCGAGGAGCCAGCCTTGAGGCCAACATGTCCCGCTACCTGGTCGACCAGGTCGAGCGCCATCCGCGGGTGGAGGTCATGCTGCACACCGAGGTCACCGAGGTCATCGGCCAGAAAGTGCTGGAGGAGCTCGACGTGGTCGACAACCGCACGGGCGGGCACCGCCGGCTCGCGGTACGGAGCCTGTTCGTCTTCACCGGCGCCGAACCTCACACCGAGTGGCTCGCCGGCATCATCGCCCTCGACTCCCGCGGCTTCGTCCTCACCGGGCCGGAGGCCCAGGAAGCCTGCGCCTCCCCCGAGGTGTGGCACGGCCGCGGGCGCTCGTGCCTGACCCTGGAGGCCAGCCTGCCCGGGGTCTTCGCGGTAGGGGACGTCCGCAGCGGCTCGGTGAAGCGGGTGGCCTCCGCGGCCGGTGAGGGCGCGATGGCCATCCACTTCGTGCACCGGCACCTGGGGCACTCGGCCGTACCCGGCACCACGGGCACGTCAGCTGTCGCGGGCCACTCGGACGTCTCCCCACGCATACGTCACAAGGAGTCCGCATGGCTCGCATGACGAATGGCGGACGATGAGATCACGAGAAGGAAGAAGGAGGCGATTGCGATGGCCATGCCCGTCCGGCGCCACCGCGGTGGCGGCCTGCAGGAACGGCCCGTCTGGGCACCCACCCCTCTCAATCCCCTGGTCGAGTTCGACGAATTGCTCAACCAGATGAGCGGCCTGCTGGAGTCGACGGTGGGCGCGGCACCCGCGGTTGCGTGGACGCCTCTCGCGGACGTGTCGGAGTCCGAGGACGCGTTCCACATAGAGATCGAACTCCCCGGTGTGAAGAGCAAGGACATTGACGTAGAGGCCAACGGTCCCGAACTCGTGGTCACCGGAGAGATCAAGGAGCGTGAGCGCAAGGGCGTCCTGCGCCGCAGCACCCGCCGCGTCGGAGCCTTCGAGTACCGTTTGCGGCTGCCCGGAGAACTGGACACCCACAAGATCAAGGCTGAGATGCAGGACGGAGTGCTCAGCATCACCGTCCCCAAGGCCGACGTCGCAAAGCCGCGACACGTCGAGATCACCGAGACGAGTGGAAGCACCGAGAGCAGCGGCTGAGACGCGAGCGCCGCGGTTCCGGTCACCCATCCGGCACTGCGGCCGGGCCGGCGAGGCTCGACACCCCTCACGGCGTCGGAGAAACGCGCTACGTGGCTCCCCACCGTTGGCGGTTCTTCCTGCTGGTCTCGCTGACCTTCTTCATGGCCTACGCGGGAGCGAACTCGGCCTGTCTGACGGTGAGCTAGGTCCTGAAAAGCGCCGACCGCACCGCCCGCCGCCGGGAGTAGGAGCCCGCCGTTACCGCCCGGGCACCGGACCGGGCAGCACCCTGTACTCGCCGAGGATGGCCGACACCGCGGGCACGGCAGGTCGTACGTCCGCCATGGCCGGACAACGCCTCGACGACGAGGTCGAACAGATAACCCACGCGCTCCAAGAAGCCGGCCCGACGAGCGGCGACCGACTCGAACAGGCGGTGGGCGGCCGTTCCTGGAGCCCCCGGCGCTTCCGCCGTGCCCTGCGTGAGTCTCGGGCCAAGGGCCTTGCGAACGGCAGCTGCGCGCCGGCGGACGGACCCGGTCGGCCCGACGGCGCACCGGGCGACCCTCATGACCGGCGGTGACCAAGGCAGAAGGAAGTCAGCTATGAAATACGACGGGTTCCTCGCCCGTGTGCGCGAGCGAGGCGAATACAACGACCAGGATGAAGCCGCGGACGTCACCAACGCCGTGCTGGAAGTGCTGGCCCAACGGATCAGCCCGGGAGAGGTCAAGGACCTCGCCTCCCAGCTGCCCGGCCCGCTGGGACAAGTCCTGGACCATGCCGCGCCGCAGCAGGCGCGAAGCTTCGGGATCGAAGAGTTCTACCGCCGGGTCGCCGAGCGCACCCATGCCCGGCCGCGTACGGCTCAGTGGGACGCCAGCGCAGTCCTGACCACCGTCGCCGACGCTGTCACCGGCGGAGAGCTGAATCAGATCATCAGCCAGCTCCCCTCCAGTTACGCGGTCCTGTTCGGCAAGGCCGACCTCGCGGACTGAGTCCGTGAGGCGCGGTGGTTGCTGAGCGTGATGATCGTCTGACAGTTCTATGGGATGGATTTTCGTGTTCTGCTGCCGAAGTGTGAGGGGTTCGGAACGCTCTGTCCGGAACTTCCGGAAGGACGGCCGTGGATGACGTGGCATGGAGGGGACCGCTCGCATTCCGTCGGATCCCCTTTCTGTGGCAGCAGCGCCTGGGAATGTACGACGGACAGGTGGCAACCATGTCCAACTTGTGCGTTCGAAGGGCCGGCTGCCGGCACCGGACCGCCGGTCGCTGAGCAGTGTCGGCATCGGCCGGTCCGCCGAGCACGCCTGCGACGGCGGGCAGCGCAGGCGCTGTCGTTGTCCAGCGGACAGCCGGCCCAGCAGTCCGGCCCGATGGCTGGCTCCTCCAATGCGGCGCCAACCTGGACCAGGTCATGTCCGCCATCTTCGGACACCGCCATGCCCCGGCTGAACGAAGGAGTGACCGGCCTGATCCGCCAGGCGCCCGACGAACTGCCGGAGGCACTGGAGGCCGTGGGGGATCTCAACCCGGCGCAACGCCGCAAGATCGTCGTGGATCAGTTCCCGCCGGACGCCGTGGCGTCCGGCTGCGAGACGGTGCATCTGCGGCCGGCCACCACAGAACCCAAGCCTGCGGCAGCATCCACCGATAAACAGGGCGCCGTTGCGGCCAAGGAGCTGCAGCCGTCGCCGGCGGCCCCTGCAAGCGCGGGTGTGGCGCTGCAGATGTGGGGCACCCTACCCGCGCCGCTTCCCGGAGACTGAGCGCGGATCTCGGTGAGTTGGGGCCTGGACCAGGTACGTCGGAAGGCCTGTCGGGCCGCGGGCGATCGGTATCACGGCGCGATGTTATGCCTTGTGTTAATGTCATGCGTTTGCGTGGTCGTCGCGGTGGGCGATTCAGTCTGTTCGGTTCCGCTTGTGCGTGGACTGTTCAATCCTGCCGGGCCTTCCTCGGTACGTCCCCCTGCGGAAGGCTGTTCATGAAGCATCCTGATGACTCCGGCATCGCTCACGGCGGTCCCGCCCAGCCCGGGGCCACGGCCCCGGCGCTGCCCCTGGCCGTCTCCTTCGCCGGTCTGGAACTGCCGGTGGAGGTGCTGCGGACACTGTGCGGACTCGGGGTGCGCGAACCCTTTCCGATACAGGCCGCCACACTGCCCGATGCCCTGAAGGGGCGCGACGTCCTGGGGCGTGGGCGCACCGGATCGGGCAAGACACTCGCATTCGGCCTGCCGCTGCTGACACGTACGGCTGGGCGGCGCGCCGAACCGAAGCAACCCCTCGCTCTGATCCTTGTGCCCACCCGGGAGCTGGCCCAACAGGTCACAGAGGCGCTGGCGCCGTACGCCGAGGCACTGCGGCTGCGGATGGCCACGGTCGTCGGTGGCATGTCGATCGGCCGACAGGTCGCCGTGCTGCGCCAGGGAGCCGAGGTGGTCGTCGCCACCCCCGGACGCCTGCACGACCTGATCGAGCGCAACGCCTGCCGCCTGGGACGGGTAAGGATCACCGTGCTGGACGAGGCCGACCAGATGTGCGACTTGGGATTCCTGCCGCAGGTTGTCGACGTCCTCGACCAGGTGCACCCCGACGGTCAGCGGATGCTGTTCTCGGCCACTCTGGACCGCGACGTCGATCAGCTGGTCCGCCGCTGCCTCCACGACCCCGTCGTCCACTCGGTCGACCCGTCGGCGGGCACGGTCACGACGATGGAGCACCACGTTCTGGTCGTCCACGGCCCTGACCGCTACGCCGTCACCACGGAGATCGCCGCCCGCGACGGCCGCGTACTGCTGTTCCTCGACACCAAGCACGCCGTCGACCAGCTCACCCGGCATCTGCGGGCCAGCGGGGTGCACGCCGGGGCCCTGCACAGCGGCAAGTCGCAGCCACAGCGCACACGGACCCTGGCGCAGTTCAAGAACGGCCAGATCACCGTTCTGGTGGCGACCAATGTCGCGGCCCGCGGCCTGCACGTCGACGACCTCGATCTCGTGGTCAACGTCGACCCGCCCACCGACCCCAAGGACTATGTGCACCGGGCCGGTCGCACCGCCCGCGCCGGTGAGTCCGGCAGAGTGGTCACGCTCGTGCTGGCGGGCCAGCGGCGCGAGACGAGCCAAATGCTAGCCGGGGCCGGCATCGAGCCGACCGTCACCAAGGTGCGCTCGGGCGAGGCGGAGCTGAGCCGGATCACCGGCGCCAAGGCTCCCTCCGGCACCCCGCTCGATGGCGGGCCCGCCGTCCCCCGGCCCAAGAACACCAACGCTCCCTTCCGCGGCCTCGGCACCAGCAAGGACCCTTCCCGCGGCGCCGGCGGCAAGTCCCGAAAGGCCGGCGAGGCCCGCAAGCTCGCCGAGGCCCGCAAGGCCGCCCTCGTGCGTCGCAACGGCTGAGAGCCGTTGCCCTGCCGGCAAATCTCCTGGCCACGGGATCGACACCCCTCGGCCCGGCCCGAAGCCCGTCCCTGTGGCCCACTACGAAGCGAACGCCCTCGGCCGCGGCAGGGATACCCCCCAAAACGAAGCAGAACGATGTTGCCGGCGCCCCGCACTGCGCCCGGCATGACAAGCTGTGCTTGCCCACTCCCGAACCCAGGAGGTCACCATGACCGCAGAGCCCGCAACTACGGAAGGTTCGGAGCCGGCTGCCCCCGAGACGTCCCCTCTGGCGCCGGACAGCGACGGCAACTACGACCTCAAGCGCAAGTTCCGTGAAGCCCTGGCGCGCAAGCGCGGTGCGCAGGCGGACGCGGCCGATGTTGCCGCCAACCCGGATGCGTCGAAGGTGCGTGCGGCGCACGGCCCGGCTGCGAGCCAGCGGTCGTTCAGGCGTAAGAGCGGAGGCTGAGTCGATCAGTCCCGCGGTCTGGCCGCATTACCGGCATTCTGCGCGCTGTCCACTCGCGCGCCCGGCGCCGGCCCGCAACGTGCGCATGCCGGTGTGCGCGTTGCGGGCGAGGCATAGCCGGCGGTGCCAGGGCCCAGCTGGGCTGGCGCGGGTCGGTAGCGTCCGCCGCGCTGGAATTGCGGCCAGGACGTCCGGCCGCCGACGTCGCACGGGGGCCAGGGCATAGCTGACGGTGTTGGTGCCCACCGGGAGCAAGGCGAGCCGCCGCTCCGCCCGCGTCTCCACCTCCTGCCAGCCTTGTCGCCCTGCTGGGCGTCGGCAAGGCGATCACGACAGCATGGGTCGAGGGCTCAGGAATGGTCCTCCGCAACCGGCTTTGGGTCGGAGCCGAGTCGACGGCGGCCGTCGAGGGGGCGGGCCGTGATGTGCGGTCGGGCGCCGAAGCGTTCGAGGACCAGGAGCGCGGCATCGTCTCCGAGTTCGTGACCGACGTGGTTCAGCAGGTCGCGGTGGATGTGGCGTATCAGGGCTTCGGGTCCGGACGTCGGGGCGGATGCGGCGCGCTCGGTGAGGGGGTAGAAGGCTCCTTCGGGTGAACGGGCCTCGGTGACGCCGTCGGTATAGAGCAGCAGCGTGTCGCCTTCCTCGAAGGTGAACGGGTCGGCGCGGTGGCTGGGGGCAGGTAGTTCGCACATGCCCAAAGGGGGTACAGGGCGTCGGGCGTGCAGGACGGTGACCTGGCCGCCGTGCAGCAGCAGGGGCGGAGGGTGGCCGCAGTTGACCATCTCGACCTGCGCGTCGTGGTCGGGGACGTCGAGCAGCAGGGCGGTGATGAAATGCTCGCCCGCATCCTGCTCGGTGGCTGCGACTTCCTTGAGATGCCTGCAGACGCTGGCCTCCAGGCCCGCGGCGAGTTCGGGCAGGGTGTCGTTGTACCGGCATGACCATGGGCACTCCCGCCTGCCAAGTGTCTGGACAGTGCCCACCGCCCGCCGGTGCCGACCGACTCTTTCAGGATGCTGACGAGCTGGGTCACGAGGACGGGCAGCAGGTTGCCGATCATCTGGGCAGGAAGATTTCCGCAGTGGTGGCCGAGCTGCGCTGGATGGCGGGGAGCACGAGTTGCCGGCACACCGGCAGTGTCAGGCCCGCTTCCGGCGGGCCCAGCTGCTGAGGAGTCGCAGATGCACGAGGGCGGTCGCGGAAACAAGGAGAAGGGGCCGACTGTCACTGAGGATGATCTCGCGCTGGAAATCGTCATGATGCGGTACGGCTTGCGCAAGGATGAGTTCGGGCGGTCAACGTCACGCGCGTACTTGTGGTGACTGGCGCAGCGTCAGAAATGTCAGTAATAGGTCAGTGTGAGTCCTCGAACACCCCGCGACAGCTGACCACACATGCGAAACGTTGTAGCCTCCGAACATCGCCCTTGACCTGCAAAAAGCGGGCAGGGAGCAGACGAATCGGGAGTTTCTTCGTGCTTCGTACCATGTTCAAGTCCAAGATCTAGCGTTTGGGTTTTTCCGCAGGTCAGAGCGCTGATCGTCGCGTCAGGGTCAGTAAAAGGTCAGCATGAGGCCGGGCCGTGTCCGGGCTTGTCGACCTGCACCCGCTGCAGGGACCCGCTGTCACGCCCGGCGCCTCGCTCGGAAGGCTTGGTGCGTGGCTCGGCAGCTCGCCCGTGGGATGGGGTCGTGCTTCAAGGAGTGCGGTTGTTCCAGGCCGACTTGTTGCCCGCATCCGTACACGATTCGGTTCAGGGACGCTCTCGGCAAGCAGCGTGAAGAGGCCGGCTATGACGCGCAGGGCGACGTGATCGAGCGCCTTGCGCAGATCTACGCGGAGAAAAAGAAGACGGCGCCGTCCGTTGCCGAGGCCCGCCGGGAACTCGGTCAGCAGACGGTCGCGGAATACCAAGCGGTGGTGGCCGCGGCAGCGCAGGATGACGGAGTACTCCACGGGCTGGCACGTGGACAGCTCCGTCAACGTGCACAGGCCGCCCGGGACGGGGTCGGTGAACCGGCTGCCGCGTACGTTACGTGCGGTGAGGACCTGGCGGCGCGCGAAGTCCGGCGGTCCCTGCCGGTCAGGATCAATGAGGGTCAAGCGGCATGATCTGGGCGCAAGACACTAACCTCGGGCCATGGTGACGCGCACCCGGCTGTATCACGACGGCACTCTCGTCCTGGAGGGCTTTCCCGCCAGTGACGTTTCCGCGCATCTCGCCGATCCGGCGTCGGTCCTGTGGCTGGACCTGTACCGGCCCGGGCCTGCCGAGTTCACCATGCTCGGCCAGGAGTTCGGCATCCACGAACTGGCTCTGGAGGACGCCGCACAGCGTGGGCAGCGGCCGAAACTCGACCGCTATCGCACCCACGAGTTCCTCAGCGCCTATTCCGTGACCGTCAGCCCGGACGATGCGGAACTGTCATACGGCGAGATCGCCGTATTCCTCACCACTCAGGCCATGATCACCGTCCGCAAGGACGACGGTCTCGACATCGAGGACGTCGTCGCCCGCTGGGACGAGAGCCCGGACCTGGCCGGCCATGGCGTCGGATTCCTGCTGCACGGTCTGCTCGACCATCTCGTGGACGGCCACTTCGCCGCGGTCCAGCAGCTGGACGACGGCATCGAGGAGCTGGAGGGTCTGCTCTTCGCGGCCGGGCGCCGTGAGATCGAAGCCGTGCAGCGCCGGGTTTTCGCACTGCGCAAAACCCTCGTCCGGTTGCGCCGCGTCGTGCTCCCGATGCGTGAGGTGGTCAACGGGCTCATGCGCCCCGGCCTGCACCTGATCACCGACCCTCTCGTCCCGTACTACCAGGACGTCTACGACCACGTGCTGCGTGCCACCGAATGGACGGAATCACTGCGGGACCTGGTGGCCTCGGTCATGGAGACGAACCTCTCGGTCCAGGCCAACAGCATGAACCTGATCATGAAGAAGGTGACGAGCTGGGCCGCGATCATCGCCGTCCCCACCGCGATCACCGGCTACTACGGCCAGAATCTCCCCTATCCCGGTTTCGGCCGCGAGTCGGGATTCATCACCTCCGCCGCCGTCATCGTGCTCCTGTCCGCGCTGCTGTATCTGACCTTCAAGCGCAAGGACTGGCTCTGACCGGCATCGGGCACCGGCGACCAGGTCCCGAAGGCAGGAAACTACCTGGTCATCCCCGGCTTTTCGGGCCGGTGAGCGGAGTAGTGTGAACTCACCGGGAGTTCTTCGCGCACCGGCTCCGCTGCGGGTGCCGTTTCCGGTGATCGACAGCGCCGGGCCGCACCCACGAGCCCGGGGACAGGTCCGCGCCATGGCCGTGACCATTGACCGTACGACATCGAGCAGACGCGCGCCGCCGCCGGCCCGGCTGTCCCTGACGCCCGCGCCGGGCGGGCTGGACGGCACGTGGTGGCCCCGCTCCCGTGCCCTCACCCGTGAGCTGCCGTCCTTGACGGCCGCATTGGGCGATCTCTGGGGTCGTATCACGGGTGTCACCGTGAACCCGGCCTACTGGCCCGTCCTGCCGCACTGGGTGTCCGACGCCGGGCGCACCGTGCAGGTGGACTGGTCCACCGAGGAGCAGGATCCGCACAGACTGACTCTCTTCTCCGCTGACGGCCGCCGGGACGTGCTGGTGCTTCCGCCGGAAACCGGTGCGGATGCCGCCGCGCAGCTGATGGCCGGCGACGGCATCGATGTCCCGGCGCGGGAGCAAGCAGCAGAAAGGATCGCCGCCCGAAGCAGGGAAGAAGCGTGGGAGACCGACGGCGGAGCAGGTGGGCCGTCGTGCCCCGCCCCGGCCCATCGGCTCGACAGGGCCTTCGCTCGGCGGTCGGCGGAGGTGAGAGAACCATGACTGTCATCGCCGTGGCCGTACTGCTCCTTCTGGTCGCCGTCGGAGTCGTTCTGATCCACCAGCTCAATGGTCAGCACGACGAACGGATCGCTGCCTTCCACTACAGCGATGTTCTGCCGGGGATCGGGCGTCGGCCCCGGAGGCACCGTCGCTCGGCGGTGGACGCGAGCGTTCCGACGCGCCCCACCGCGACGGCGGCCGCGGATGACATCGACTTCGGCCCGACCGTGGGCAGCAGAGGAAGGCGCGTCATGGCGATATTGCGAGACCGGAAGACGTACCGCGAGAGGATCATGCAGGCTCTGTACCAAGCCGCCGAGGGCAATCGCCTCCTCGGCGTCGATGGGGCGAAGCTCCGCACCGACCTCGGTATCCCTGAGCAGGACATGGCCGCTGCCTGTATGTACCTGGCGGGCGAAGGCTGGGTCGTCGTGGACTGGGGGAGGGGCAACACGCCCGCGATGATCACGCTGACGCACCAGGGGATCCGGCAGATGGAGACGGAAGAGGAAGGGCGTGGCTGAGCCGCCGGGTCGGCTTCTCGGACCGAAGCGAACCTCCACAAGGCTTGTTCGTGTCGGACTAATCCCTTTGGCGTAACGTGGAAAGCGGGTCGGCGCACGCTCATGTGCAATGACCCGGAAGGGCGGCTCCGGCGGGTATACGCCGGAGCCGTTGCCTGTTTCCGTAACCGTGCCGTGCGGCGAGGCGCTCGCGCGAGCGTCGTGCGGAGTACGGTGAGGTTGCAGGGTCGTATCGCGGTCGCATGCTCTGCGGTCGCACTGATCTTTGCGGACGGGCGGACATCATGGCCGACTCACCCACCCCCGACCTCCCCAGGCTCCTGCCGGACGCCGTCCACCGGTCGGTGAAACCCGGCACGGCCCTGCTGCGGCTGGAGACGGCACGCGCACGCGAGGGAATCCTGGACGGCGCATGGTGGCCGCGGTCCCGGGACATCGGTGCCGAGCTCCCCTCGCTGATCTCCGCGTTGACCGAGCATCTCGGGCCTGTCACCCGGGTCGGTCTGGACGGCAGCGCCTGGGACGGACTGCCGACCCGGGTGATGGTCGACGGCCGAGTCGTCCACATCGACTCCTTCCCGGTCGGTGACGACACCGTCCTCATCACCCGGGGCGACCGGGACCACTTCTCCCTGATGGTGGTCCCTCCGGACGCGTCGCCCGACGCGGCACGCGCCGCGATGGCCAGGGCCGTACGGGCCGACAACGTCACCGAGGCCAGGCAGATCCTCATCGAAACGGGCAGCGACACGCCACCTGCGCCGGCCTGACACATCCGCCGCAGACCGACTCCCCATCGGCCTGGACGCTAGATGCGGGCGAACTTCTCCGTCTGCTGGGCGAATTCCTGGGCCATGGCGGCGCTGACCGTGGGCTTGGTGTCGCGGATCGTGTCCAGGTAGTCGTCGGTGGTGGGGGTGGTCCGGGATCCGGTGTCGAAGGTGCGCTCGAACTGGGCCTGGGAGACGGTTCGCGCCGCGTGGGCGATGTCGGCGGGGGTGAACCCCTTGCTGGCGGACGCGAGTGCCGCGCTGTCGGCCCGCGCGCCCGCTCGGGCCAGGTAGCTCTCCCACAGCGCGGTCCTGGCGGTGTGGTCGGGAGGGCCGATCGGCAGCACGTAGTCGAAGCGGCCGTGCCGCAGGAACGCGGAGTCGAGGGTGGTCACGTTGTTCGTGGCACAGACGAGCAGCCGCCCGTCCTGGCTACGGAACCGGACGATCGCCTTGAGCAGTTCGTTGACGACGCCCACAGCGGTCGCGTCCGCGCCGCCGCGTTGGCCGGCGATCTCCTCGACCTCGTCGATGAAGACGAGGACGTGGTCGAGCCGGGCGATCTCGTCGAAGCGCCGGTTCAGCCCGGTCGCCAGGCCGTACTCGGCGGCCAGACGGGCGGGGAACAGTTCGAGGAAGGGCCATCCCAGGCGGCTGGCGATCGCGTGCGCGAACGTGCTCTTGCCGGTCCCGGGCGGGCCGAACAGCATCACCGCCCGTGGCAGTTCCACTCCGTGCTGCGCGGCCAGTTCGGGATGGGCCAGCGGCAGGACCAGGCGCCGCTCGATGAGTTGCTTCTCCCGTTGCATGCCCGCGACTTTCTGCCACAGTCCCCCCGGTGGCAGCTCCGCTCCGAGCGAGGACAGCGTGCCGGCCGACTGCGGGGTGACCGGTCCGCGTTTCTCGAAGAAGACCAGGCCGGGGCGAGCACCGAAGTCGCAGTTGCGCAGGGCGGTGGCACCGGTCTCGCCCTCGGGCAGGGCGGCGTGCACCGCGCGGACGCCGGCGGCGAAGAGCCGTTGCTCAAGGGCGGTGATCAGGGCACTGCCCAGCCCGCGCTGGCGCCAGCCGGGCGCCATGCAGATGCGCAGGATCCATGCCCGTTCGCCCTCCACCCTGCTCACCGCGGCGCCGATCAGCACGTCGTCGGCCGTGGCCACCACAGCCGGGTGACGGGTCTGGAGGGCCGTCACGGCGTCCGAGAGCGGGAAGAGCGGCGGCTCCTCGGTGGTGCCGCTCTCCATGTCGACACGGATCAGCGCTTCGAGATCGTCCTGGGAGTAGTCCCTGACGCGCCAACCCGTCATGATCAGCTCCGTGTGTTCGGCCGTACTCCCATCATCAGCTGATGCCCGGAGGACGCGCACGACAGGCGTCGTCCACGAGTCCGCCCTGGTGGCCCGGATCGCTCGTCCGCACCACCACCGCGGCACGCGGTGGTGGTGCGGGCAGTCGGGTCATGCTGCGTTGCCGGCCGGGCTGACGGACTTGTCGGTGCGGCCGGTGTCGGCCAGTGGTGCTGCCGCGGCGGGTGCGGCGGCCGCGGTTTCCCGGGCGAGGAAGGAGCCGAGCTCGCCGATCGTGCTCATGAGGGGGGCTGGGAAGACGACGGTGGTGTTCTGGTCGACACCGATCTCCACCAGGCTCTGGAGATTGCGCAGTTGAAGCGCCAGGGGGTGGGCCATCATGGTGTCCGAGGCGTCGCCGAGCGCGGCTGCGGCCAGGGACTCGCCCTCCGCGTTGATGATCTTCGCTCGCTTCTCCCGCTCCGCCTCGGCCTGGCGGGCCATGGCGCGCTTCATGGTGTCGGGCAGCTGGATGTCCTTGAGCTCGACCAGCGTGACCTGCACACCCCAGTCGACGGTGGTGACGTCGAGGATCTGGCGGATGTCCAGGTTGATGCGGTCCGTCTCCGACAGCGTCTCGTCGAGCGTGTGCCGACCGACGACCTTGCGCAGGGTGGTCTGGGCGATCTGATTGATCGCCGCGTTGACGTTCTCCACGGCGACGACCGACTTGACGGCGTCGACGACGCGGAAGTAGGCGACCGCCGACACGTCGACGCTCACGTTGTCCCGGGTGATGATGCCCTGGGACTGGATCGGCATGGTGACGACCCGCAGGGACACCCGGTGCAGGGTGTCGACGAACGGAATGATGAACCGCAGTCCCGGGGAGCGTGTTCCGACGAGTCGGCCGAAACGGAACAGCACTCCCTCCTCGTACTGCTTGACGACCTTCACGGACAGGGCGAGGGCCAAGACGGCCAGGAGGCCGATCACGACGATGAGAACGATCAGGGCTTGCATGTGCTGCTCCTCGGGGGAGGACCACGTGGGGCGGGGACCCGCCGGTCGAGACCCATGCATGTGCCTGCGCCGGTTCGTGAGGCAGGGCCGAAACCCGTCGGTACGGGCCGCGCCGACGGTCGGTGCGTGGGGCCGGGGACATTGCCTCGTCACCCGTGGTGAGCGATGCGGTCGCGGCGGCGCGGTGGGAAGCGGCCGCGGCCCCCGTCGCGGTGGTCACGTCGTTCGCCGACGGTCGGCGAGGTGGACCGCGGTGGTCCCGCAAGGGGTCGTGCCGTGTCGGTGCCGCGACGCGGACCGCCGGGCAGGACGCGACTGTACCGGTGCACGGCGATCCTTTCCGCGTGCTCGATGTCGAGCCGGTGGATCACGAATGCCGCCGCTGCGATGAGGACCAGGAAGACGCCGGTCGTCAGGAAGGTGTTCATGGCGGTTGTCTCACATGCCGATGATCAGGCGACTGACGCGATGGGTCCGTGCCGGAACGGCCGCAGAGGAGGGGCCGCTCTCGTACGTCCCTGCCTCGTCCGGTTCGAGTGGCCGGTCGGCAGCGGAGACGGCACTCCGGGTCTCGTCCGCGGCGATGAGAGCGCTTGCGGTCGTCGGTGGACCGTCGTAGTCGGACGCGGCCGCCATCAGGCGGGCCGCCGACTCCGCCCCGGTCTCGGGTGGGATGACCAGCAGATCCCAGCGGCCGGTGCCGTAGGAGAGCAGCAGCAGCTTGTGCGGCTCGATCTCCGGGGTGAACCAGCCGACCTTGACGACATGACCGCCCACGGGGATCTCGTGCGGGATGACCGGCCAGTACTTCGGGTTGACGGCTATGCGGGTGATGCGGCCCCACAGGGGGTCCAGCACGTCGGTCAGTGCGGGCAGCTCGCTCGGCAGGTCCCGGGAGCGGGGCCACCAGGCACCGTCCAGGAGGCCGCGCGACGTCCCGTCGGTCTTCAGCGCGAGACGCGCGGCCGGGGCGGCGACGGGCTCGTGGTGCGGCAGGGGTTGGTGCAAGGTCGCCGACATGATGCGGACCCGTCTCCGGGCCGCCTTCGCGGCGACCCGGGTTTCATCTCTCGCCGAGAACGACCCGGCGTGGAAGCCGGTGTGCGAAATGCCCTCGGTGTTGTCCACCGTACTCCGCACACGCCGGGGCGGTTGCGGAGGCGACGCAGCAATCCGTGAAGCGGCTGTCGATACCGGCGGGAGAGGGCCGAGGACGCCGGGGCACTTCGTATGCCGGCTCCCGGACCGGTCCCACCCACGACGGCTCGCGTGCCCTGGCCCAGCACTCCTGGGCTGTGTTGCGTGGGAGGTGTTCCTGTTCCGTTCGCACCGTCGCTCCCCATCAGTCCGCCGGGCTTCTGCGAGGAGTATCCTGGTGATTACCGAGAGCATCTCGTACACCGGCTTCCACGCCGGGTCGTTCTCGGCGATTCATGACAACCGGGCCGGCCGTGACCGGCCCGGGGTTGGGTCCGCGCCATGACCGCGACCATTCCGTTCACACCCGCAGTCGAAGGCCGGGCCCCTTCCTCGTCACCGCTCCGACTCACGCTGGCGTCGGCCGACGCCCCTCCGGCTCTGATCGACGGTGCCTGGTGGCCCCGTTCGCGCAACCTGACGGAGCAGCTCCCGGCGCTCGTCGAATGCCTCGACCGGCTGTGGGGGCGGATCACCCGGGCAGCGGTGAGCCGCACGTTCTGGCCGGTCATTCCGGGAGAAGTGCCCGCGCACGGCCACATAGTGCGCGTCGGCTGGTCCAACGCCGGGCAAGACCCGCACAAGCTGTTGCTGCTGTCCTACACGTTCGACTGCTGGAGCCTGCTGGTGATCCCACCGGAGACGGGGCCGGCCACCGCGGCCCGGCTCATGGCCATGGCCACCGACCCGTCGCGGAGCCTCACCGCGACCGGCCTGATTCATGAGGCCGAACGTTTCCGGGCGGCGGCAGAGGCAGCGGCCGACTCGGACTCGCTGCGGGAGGCGGTCTGGGGCTCCGAAGGCGGACACGACGCCCGCCACCTGGCCTCAGGTACTCCTGCTGAAGCGGTCATCTACCACGTGCGGATCCGCGCAGCAGGGGTGTGGGAGACATGGACACCTTCGTGACGGTGAGTGTGCTCCTCGCGTTGATCGTCTTTGGTGTGATCGTGATTCAGCTGTTCACCGCGAGCCACGATGATCGTATGGAGATCCTGGCCTCAGGCCGTACCCGGCGGTGGCGGTTCTCGCCATGGCGCAGAGAGCCGCACAGAGAAGTGAACCCGCCCCAGGGAGGATCGCGGAGCCGACTCCAGCGGTAGGGCGTTCGCAAACAGCGGCGGGAGCGGAACGGGCAGCGTGCAGTTGGTGCGCCTGTGGGCTCACTCCAGGATGGCGAGGTGGTCGACGGCGCCCCCGCGCCATCCGATCAGGAAGAGGGTCGCGTCATCGCTGGTGCGGCCGCCCCGTTGCTGCTTCAGAGCGTGGGAGAGTGCGCGCACCACCGCGCGTACTCTCTCCTCGGTGTGTTCGACGCGGTTGACCCAGTGGACGGGTTGCTCCTCGCCGAACTGCTCTTCGCCTGCTTCGTGTTCCTCGATCAGGCCGTCGGCGAAGCACAGCACCCGGTCGCCGGGGCGAGCGTAACTTCACTGATCCGGGGCTCGTGACCGTCGAAGCCGATGGCCAGCGTCGTGGGGCCGTGCAGTCGCCGTACGACACGGTGTCCATGGATCAGCACAGGAGCGGGACCTCCGGCGTCGACCCACTGAAACCGGCCCGTGGCCGCGTCGAGCCGCATCATCTGAGCGGTCGCGAAGTGTTCGGGGCCGAACTGCTCGGCGACGGCCCGGTCCATGAACGCGTGGATCTCCGACAGGCCGAGCTGGTCCGCCGGGCATGCCGGTAGGCCCCGATGACCACCGTGGCCATCGCGGCGGCGTCCAGGCCGTGGCCCATCGCATCGACCATGGCCACATGCGGGGCATCGCCGTTGAGGGCGTAGTCGAAGCTGTCGCCGGCCACGTCATAGCGGGTTCCAGCATCCCGGCCAACCTGAACCGGGGCGTGGACATGACCGTCGGATCCGTCGATCGGCTGCGGTTCCCCGGCCGCCAGCCCGTCACCCGGCAGAGCAACGAGCCAGACCTGACCGTAGTCCCGCAGGAAGACCGAGGGCCCGCGGCCATCGCGCCTGCCGATCTGCCGCGCGACGAGCTGGTACGGCGGCAATTCGTGCCCTTGGTCCAGCAAGGCTCCCAGAAACTCCTCCCCGAAGCCCCGACCGGTCGGAGCCTTCCCCGCGGCCTGCCGCTCACCGCACGTCTTTGCCGTGGCTCGGGGGGATGTTCTGGCGGATCTTCACGGAGGCGCTGTGCAGGCGAACTCCCGACGCAGCCTGACAGGCCGACGCGGCGTGGAAACTTCCGACCGGGCCGGGGGCTCATCCACCGTCCCGACCGAGTCGGCCGTGCGCTCGTGCGGCGAGGACCGGCACAACGGCCATCGGGCGCGCCCCGCTTGTGCCCGGCACGGCGGAGACCGCAGCCGGATCGGGCCTCTCCGCCGCCGCGAACGCTTGTGGGGGCCGCGCCGGCTGCCGGCCTGCCCGTTGCCCGGGTCACTGCCCTTCAGCGCCCGACCTCGATTACCAGTAGTGGCGTCGACCGGCGACGGCGTGTCCCATCGCGCCGAGGACCCACAGGATGGCTCCGACGACCGCCAGGATGATCCCGATGGTCCACAGGATGGAAATGCCGGTGAGGAAGCCGACGACGAGCAGAATGACGCCCAGGACGATCATGATCTCTCCTTCGGGGAGCAGTGCTGTTCCCCTGCGAACCGCAATGCTCCGCAAGAGCGTTGGGGCGGGAACGGCCGGTCTTCCCCTCACTCCACGCGGTGTGGTCTGTGGCGGGTGACCTGTACGCGGACCTCGGTGGGCGGGTCAGGGAGGCCCGTGGACCGGCGAGCGGTGCTGAGCGGGCCTTCGCAGAGGGCACCGAGAGCGGCGCCGGGCGCGCCCTCGGGGGTGAGGGTGAGCCTGACGTGGGTGCGGTGGCGGGCTGGTCGGCCGGTGATGTTTACGGCCGTGTGTTCGATCCCCGGCAGGGCGCCGGCCTCGTTCGCGATCGCGTCGCTGAGCGCGCGGTCGCGCAGTTCGACGCCCTCCTGCGGTGGTGTGCCGCCGACGGGCAGGGAGCCGGGGCGGCGTCGGCTCAGCTGGGCGAGCAGCCACCACAGGGCGAGCAGGGCGGTGAGGACGAGGGCGGCGATGACCGCGGGCCACCACCACCAGCCCTGGCTGCTCCAGCGGGCCCGGTCGGCGGAGCCGAGCAGGACGTCGGCGGGCGTGGTCAGAGGCCAGCCGGCGGGCGGGACCAGATCGTGCCGCCGGTAGAGGTCGAGCCCGGCGAAGAGGACCAGCAGTCCGCCGCCGAGCAGAACCAGTCCGGTGAGGGCCAGCAGACTGCGGTTGAGTGCGGATCGCGGCGTCATGGTGCGGGCTCCCGGTGGTGCGGTTGTCGGTCAGTCGGTGCGTCGCCGTACCCGTACGACGATGCGGGGAGGGCGAGCGAGGGCCAGCTGGTCGCGTTCCTCGCCGAGGACGGCGGTGAGGTCGTCCTTCACCCGCTGGGGGTCGCGGAAGCGGACGTCCGCGCGGGCCTTGATGCGGTGGCGGCCTACCAGGACACGCGCCGCGCCGACCCCGGGGACCCGCATCGCGGCGTCGCGCAGCAGACCGGAGGCGCCGTCGCGGTCCAGGAAGGCCCGCACACGGGGGCAGTCGGCGGGGGAGCACAGGGGGAGCCAGCGGCGTTGACCGGGGGTGAGGGCCAGGACGATCAGCCAGACGCCGACGGCGGCGGCCACGGCGGCTCCCGTCAGCATCCACACATCATCCACCGGCCGGGTGGCCAGTTCGTCGGCCAGATGCCGTCTCCAGGCCGCTGCCGGACGTCCCGCCCGTACGGCGATGACGTCGACCAGCGCCGCGACCGCGGACACGAGGATCACGACGGCGACCAGTGCCGCCGTGATGCGACGCGCGGACCACTTGCGGTGGGTTCGGTGCCCTCTGCCGCGCTCACCGGGTGGGAGGTCCGAGGCGGACACGTCGCGTTCGGGCGGGTCGGGCTCCTTCGTCAGCGGCCCGGCGCCACGGTGCGCGGACGGCGCGCCGCTGCGGTCGGGAGGACCGGGATCAGGTGTCATCGCGATCGCCCTTCCTCCATGGCGTGCTGTGCGACCCGGGCCGCGTGGCCGCTCACCGGACCCGCCCCCGGCTCGTGCCGGCGGCGGTCACCAGCCGCCGGACGGTGAGGAGGACCTCTCCCACCCGCAGGCCGGTCAGCTGGGCGACCCGTTCGGCGACGTCCTGCTGGATCCGCTCGCAGACACGGGGGATGTCGGTGGGGTAGGGCAGGTCCATCGTCAGATGCAGGCGCACCGACCCGGTACGGACGGCGGCGGAGGCGTGGGGTGCCGCCGGTCCGCCGCGGTCGGGCGGTACGGCGGCGCGCCGGGACTGGGCCGTGCGTGCGGCCTGGGCGGCGATACGGGCGACCACCCTGTCCGGGATGACGGTGGCCCCCCGCTCGGCCGGGGGCGGCAGCCCGGCGGTGGGCGCCGGCGGGTTCGACCCCTCCCCCGGAGGAGCGGGCCGGGTCGTCACCGCTGCCTCCGTGTCCGGAGGTCGAGGTCGCCCTGTACGACGAGGCCGACCATCAGCCCCGCCGCACCCAGGACCAGCACCAGCAGAAAGGCCCAGAAGCCGCCGAAGTAACCGGCGAAGCCGAGGGCCATACCGGCCGCGAGGCCCGTCATTGCTGCGTTCATCTCGCACTCACCCGTCTCGCGCAGGGGCGTCGCCGTGCGCGCGATCATCCGCGCCCGCCAGGGGCGCGGCGGCGGATCACCTCACGCGCCCCTCGTCCGCTTCGGCTTCTGCCTCCTCGTCGGGCAGGTGGACGTCGTCGACGGCGATGTTCACCTCGACGACCTCCAGGCCCGTCATCCGCTCCACGGCGCTGATCACACTGGTACGCACGTCGCCCGCGACGTCGACGATGGAGACGCCGTACTCGACGACGACGTCCAGGTCCACGGCGGCCTGACGTTCGCCGACCTCGACCTTCACTCCCCGCGTGACGGCCCCGCCTCCGCCTCCGGGAACGCGTTCACGCATGGCGCCGAAGGCGCGCGCCATCCCCGCTCCCAGGCTGTGGATGCCCGGTACCTCGCGGGCCGCCATGCCCGCGATCTTGGCCACCACACCGTCCGCGATGGTGGTCTTCCCCCGTGTCTCGGCCGGAGCCCCGGCCCCGGTGCGGCCCTTGAGCGCGCTCACGCCCGCCTCGGGCCGGCTGCCCCCGCCGACGCTGGTGATGTTGTCCGTCATGGCGGTCGCCTCGATCGGTCCCTCGGACACCGGTGCGGTGCCCTTCAAAAGGTTGGACATATCGGGCGCCGCGTTCCTCACGCGCATTGCATGTGATGTGCATCACATGCGACCCGTCGGGTACGCGGACGGTCCGAGCCGTGTGCGGGAGTGCCGTGATCGAAAGCGCTGTTTCCCCATCGCCGGGCCGTGACCTGATGGGACGCGACCTGCCGGACGGCCTGCTGACCGTACGGGCAGCCGAGGGGGACGAGGACTCCTTCGCAGTTCTCGTCCAGCGGCACGGCCGACCGCTCCTTGCCCTGGCCCGCTGCATGCTCGGCAACCCCCACGATGCCGAGGACGCTGTTCAGGACGCCTTCGTCAGCGCCTGGCGACGGTTGCCGGAATACCACCACAGCGCGGAGTTCCGTACCTGGATGTACCGGATCACCGTCAACCGCTGCCTGACCATGCGCCATCGCCGGCAGCCGCCCCTCCCCCTGGACGCCGTCGCCGAGCCCGCGGCGGGAGACGTCTGGAGCCAACCCGCCCGGTCCGCCGAGCAGGACGCGGCCGCCGCCGCCCTGTCCCGCGCACTCGGCGATCTCGACGCCGGGCAGCGACTCTGCTGGATTTTGCGGGAGGTGCAGGGCATGTCCTACAAGGAGATCTCCCACGTGACGCGAACCAGCGAACAGACGGTGCGCGGCAGGCTGTTCAGGGCACGCCGATCCCTGCAGGAGGCGATGGGCCCATGGCGCTAGACGACCCGCACGCTCGGCCTTCCGAGCCTCTCGGGGTCGACGGGACCGGTCCCAGGCCGGGTGCCACCGACGTCCCCCCGTTCGCAGGTGACGAGGTCCTGCCCTGCGGCCAACTGCTCAGCCGGGTCTGGGAACAGGCCCGCGACACGACGCCGGCCGCGGACCCGCACACCTTCTCCTGCCCTCACTGCCGTGAGGCCGCCGAGGGGCTGGCCGCGGTCGACGCGGCCACCCGAGCGCTGCGTGCCCAGGACACGCCCGGCCTCCACGCACTCGCCGACCGCGTCATGAACATCGTCAGGGCAGAGGTCCGGTTCGGGCGGCTGCTGCCCCTGGCCGACCCGGACCTGGACCTACGGATCACCGAGAGCGCCGCGGCGAAGGTACTGAGGCAGGCCGCGGACACGGTCGCCGGCGTCCGGGCCGCGACCTGCCGGCTCGTACCCGAGGGCTCCGGCACCGACGTGCGGGTGACCATGACCCTGGCCGCCGCCCTCGACCGCCCGCTGCCCGACCGGGTCCATCAGGTACGCCGATCGGTCCTCCGCTCGGCCGGACAGGACCTGGGGCTCACGGTGACAGCCGTCGACATCACCGTGGTCGACGTACTGGGGCCGGGGCCAACCCTCGGCCCCCGCCTCCCGACGGGCGGTGGCACGTGATGACCGCCACCGGCACCACCGCGCTCCTCGGCGTCGCGGCGGAGGCAGCCCTCGCGGTCCCTGGCGTAGTCGGCCTGCAACCCCGCCTCGCCCGGCGCCTCGCGGCAGCCGCCGCGCCCGCTCGGGCGGACACCACGCCGCCCGAGGCCGGCATTCGCGCCGACCGGGCGCCGGACGGTTCGGGATGGCACATCGAGGTGCGCTGCGTCCTGGCAGAGGGCCGGCGGGCGCTGGACATCGCCCGAAACGTCCACGACCGGGTGACAGCCGCCCTCATCACCCACCTCGCCACCCACGGTGTCGCGGAGCCGGTCACCGTCGCGGTCACAGTGACCGGTATTGCCGCCTGGCACGACGCGGCATGAGCGGCGGCGCGGGCACAGGCCCCGCGAACGTCGCTCCTTCGTGCTCTCGTTCAACCCATCGCTCCGCATCGGTCCGCCGGGCCCCGACGAGGAGTAGCCTGGTCATTACCGAGAGCATTCCGCACACCGGCTTCCACGCTGACGTCGTTCTCGGCGATTCACGACAACCGGGTGGGCCACGACCGGCCCGGGGTTAGGTCCGCGTCATGACCGCGACCATTCTGTTGAAGCCCGCGGTCGAAGACCGGACTCCTTCTTCGTCGCCCCTCCGGCTCGTCCTGGCACCCCCCGGAACCGCTCCGGCCCTGATCGACGGTGCCTGGTGGCCCCGCTCCCGCGACCTGACGGGGGAGCTTCCGGCGCTCATCGAGGTCCTCGATCCGCTGTGGGGGCGGATCACCCGAGTAACGGTGAATCCCACGTTCTGGCCCGTCATCCCCCGAAAGGTTCCCGTCCAAGGGCACGTGGTGCACGTCGGCTGGTTCGAAGCCGAGCAAGACCCGCACAAATTGTTGCTGCTCTCCTATACCGTCGGCCGCTGGGACCTGCTGGTGATCCCACCGGAGACAGAGCCGGCCACCGCGGCCCGGCTCATGGCTACGGCCACCGACCCGTCGCGGAGCCTCACGGCGACCGGCCTGATTCACGAGGCCGAACGTTTCCGGGCGGCGGAGGCAGCGGCCGGCTCGGACTTGATCCGGGAGGCGGTCTGGGACTCCGAGGGCGGGCATGACGCCCGCCGTCCGGCCTTACATGCCTCCGTCCGAACGGTCATCGACCACGTGCCCACCCCGGCAGAAGGAATGTGAGGCATGGAGACCGTCACGACGGTGGGCCTGCGCCTGGCGGTGATCGCCCTGGGCGGCCTTCGTGATGCAGTGCTTCACCACGCGCCACGGTGATCGCATGGCGACCTTGCCCCGCGTCGCGGGCACCGCTGTGGCCGGCGGATCCCTGCGCTTGCACCACCCGCCACCGGCGCTGGCTCGAATCATCGCCCTCACCGGTAACAGCACCCTGCTCCACGGCTACCCGGGCGACCTCCCACCACGGCCTTCTGCAGTGGGAGAGTGCGCGCACCACCGCGCGTACTCCCTTCTCCGTGTGTCCGATGCGGTTGACCCAGTGGATGAGTTGCTCCTTCCCGAACTGCTCTTCGCTTGCTTCGTGCTCCTCGATCAGGCCGTCGGTGAAGCACAGCACCCGGTCGCCGTGCTGGAGCGTCTGCTCGCTGATCCGGGGCTCTTCACCGCCGAAGCCGACCGGCAGGGTGGTCGGGCCCGTCAGTTGCCGCACGACCTGGTGGTTGCGGATCAGCAGCGGTGCGGGGTGGCCCGCGTTGACCCACTGCAGGTGGCCCGTTGCGATGGTCAGGCGCATCATCTGCGCGGTGACGAAGTGGTCGGGCCGGAACTGCTCGGCGATGGCCCGGTCCATGAACGCATAGTTCTCGGCCCGGCCGGCCGACCAGAGCCGTAAGGAGGAGACGCGGCCCCGGTGAGACCGTAAGGACATGCCTGGGCCCCGTGCCGTACACGGACGCAGTGCACTGCCTGGGGAGTGGTTTCCCAGGGCGGCAGCGGCCGTAGGGCGACCAGGCGGGTAGGTGGTCGGCATGAACGAGGATGACTCGAACGCGGCGCTGCGAGCCGCGCTCGACCAGCTGGCGTTCGCCACCCGGAGCGCGGCGGCGCTGTCGAGCACGCTGGACGCGGTCGAGGGGCTCAGGCGGGTGTGCCGGGTGCTGGTGCCGGGTCTGGCCGACTGGGCCGCGGCCGACCTGATGGACGAGGACGGCGCCGTCGAGCGGGTCTGTGTCTCGCACCGTGACCCCAACGCCGCCCTGACCGGCCTGACGGGACCGTTGCCGCCGGTGCCGGAGACGGCGACAGGCCCGCTGTCACGGGTGCTTCGCGGCGCCGGCCCGCTGCTGTTGTCGGCCGGGCGCCTGCCGAGCGGGCAGGAGGCGTCCGATCCGTTGCATGCCGCATCCATGCGGCCGTTCGCCCGACTCGGGGGAGACTCCGTGATCGTGGCACCCTTGCGGGCACGCCGGAGAGTGCTGGGTGCGCTGACCCTGGTCAGGAGCGAGGGGAACCCGCCATGGGGCGAGGCGGAACTGGCGCTGGTCGAGGACCTGACCCACCGCATCGCGCTGGCTCTCGACAACGCCAGGCTCTACGCCGAGACCCAGGCCGTCGCCGAGCGCCTCCAGCGCTCCCTGCTGCCGGACCTGCCCGTCGTACCGGGTCTGCGCCTCACCGCCCGCTACTCCCCGGCGGGCACCACGGCGCAGATCGGTGGTGACTGGTATGACAGCTTCGTCCTGCCGGAAAGCGGTGACACCACTTTGATCATCGGCGACGTCACCGGCCACGATCTGCATGCCGCCGTGACCATGAGCCAGATGCGGAACATGCTGCGTGGCATCGCCTGCGACCGCCGGGAGCCCCCCGGCATGATCCTGCGTCGCTTGGACCTCGCGGTCGACGCCCTCTACAGACACCGGACCGCCACCTGCGTGTACGCGCTGCTCAAGGGCCAGGAAGGAGGGCCGTACCAGCTGGAATGGGCGAGTGCCGGACATCCACCGCCCCTCCTCGTCACCGCAGACGGCGACACCGCCTACCTGCACGAAGCACACGGCCTGCTGCTGGGCGTCGACCCGCACGCCGAACGGCCCAGTGCCTGCCTGCCGCTGCCCGAGGGCAGCACCCTGCTGTTGTACACGGACGGTTTGATCGAACGGCGCGGCGAATCCATGGATCACGGTATGACCCGGCTCCGGCAGCACGCTGCCGCCTGGGTCGACCAGGACCTCGACGAGCTGAGCGACGAGCTGATGAACGGACTCGTGGCAGGGGCCCACGACGACATCGCCCTGCTCGCCCTGCGACTGCCACGGTCGGACGACGGCGTCTCGCCCTGAGGCCACGTCGAATGCTCGCCCTACGCGATGATCCTGCGACTGTGACGCCTAGGTGTGCGCGCTGGAAAGGAGACAACGCAAGAGCCCGGATCATGTGGGTGGCCTGCCGAGCAGCGAGGAGGGCGAGGAGTCGTGGGCCAGGAGATCGACATTCACGTCACCACGAATCCGAGTCCGTCCGGCTTGCGGACGCGGTCATCCGCATCGCCGGGCCGGACGAGCGGACCGGTGCCTGGTTTCCCCACCGCGCCCGGGCCGGTGCTCCCCGGCCTCCCGGGCTCCGGCTGCCCCGCAGCACAAGCTCGACGGCTTCACAGGGCGCGGTCCTCGGCGCGGGGCTGCGCCGCGTGCTGGAGATCGCCGAGACCGCCATGGGCAATGTGCAGCTCGCCGAGGGCGGACTGCTGCGCCTGGAGAAGCACTCCGGGCTCGGTCGGCAGTCCACGGACTTCTTCGCCTTCGTCGACCACTCCGGCACCGCATGCGCGCAGGCCGCCCGTGACCGCCGGCAGGTGACCATTCGCGACGTCGCCAGTGCCACCGTCTTCGACGAGGACTCCCGGCACGTGATCCTGCACGCCGGCAGCCGCGCTTGTCACAGCGTCCCGCTGCTTTACGAGCGTGGTGCCTTGCTGGGAGTGATCTCGTCGTCTACTTCCCGGAGGCGTACAACACCAGGATCGCCGCCCTGTCGCCGTACCGGAACAACACGGTCACCCGCACGCTCAACGCGCGGGACGGCATCTACCGCAACGGCGGGTCCTCGACCCTGCTGACCCTCACCCAGGCAGGCAGCGACCTCGGCAGGGGGGTGACCGGAACCGTCGTGCTCGGCATCGACCCCGCCGCCACACCCTGACGCACCCGGACGCCTGCAGTGGCCGGCCCTGCCACCGTGTCGGCCATCGCACGCGCGACTCCGGCCGCACTGCTCCTGCCGGAGCCAACCGGCTCGGACTTCGTAGAGACACATGGCCGAAGGCGATGGTTTCGTTCCGGGGCGGTGAGGCCAGGAGTCGGACATGAGCCGGAGTCGAACGTGTGAAGTGTGCGGTGCGACGTTGACCGTGAGGCCGCACGGGGGTCGGCCGGCTCGATACTGCTCCAGCGCCTGTCGGCAGCGGGCGCTGCGGCGACGGGCGGCTTCGGGTGTCACGCCTGCGGTCTCGACGGCCGGTGGCAACGTCCTGCCGTCGGCGCTCGACTCCTTCGTCGGCCGGCAGAGCGAGCTGTCGGCCCTGCGTACGCTCCTGAGGAGCTCGCGCCTCCTCACGCTGACCGGTGCGGGCGGTGTGGGCAAGACCCGGCTGGCGCTGGAGTTCGCCAAGGGATTACCGAGGCGCTTCGCACGAGTCGACCTCGTGGAACTCGCCTCACTCCAGGACGGCGCGTTGGCGACGCAGTCCGTGGCCGCCGTGCTGGGGGTGGGCGAACGAGCGGGCCGGACCGGCGTCGACGTGCTGGTCCGGTCGATCGGTGACGCCTCCCGGGTGCTGATTCTGGACAACTGCGAGCATCTGGCCGAGCCTTGCGCCCGGCTGGCGGCGACCCTGCTGGGCCGCTGCCCCCGTCTGCGCATCCTGGCCACCAGCCGGGAGGCCCTGAGGGTGCCCGGCGAGACCGTGTTCCGGCTCGGCGAGCTGTCCCTGCCGCCGGCCGACGCCGGAGACGATGCGACGGCCCTCCTGCAGTCCAATGCCGTACGGCTCTTCGTCGACCGGGCCGCGAGCAACTCCCCAGGGTTCGCGCTCCATCGCGGCAACGGCCATCTGGTGGCCGAGATCTGCCGGCGCCTGGACGGCCTGGCGCTCGCAGTCGAACTCGCGGCCCGCCACGTCGGTGCGCTCGCGCTGAGCGACATCCTGGCCGGGCTGGACGACCAGTTCTGCCAGTTGGACCTTCTGACCGGGGGAAGCAGAACCGGACCCGCACGCCACAGTGGGTTCGCCGCAGCGGTCGACTGGAGCCATCGGCTGCTGGATCCGGCCGAGCAGGCGGTCTTCCGGCGCCTCTCGGTCCTGGTCGGCGGGTTCGACGCGACCGCTGCGCAATCAGTCTGCGCCGGTGACGGCATTGGCCGGCAGCAGGTATTGCGCATCCTGTGCGCCCTGGAAGCGAAGTCGCTCGTCGTACGTCTGCCGGGAGAGACGGCGCCCACACGCTTCAGGCAGTTGAGTGCCGTCCGTGCCTGCGCCCTGGACCGTCTGCGTGCATCCGGCGAGCTTGACGCCACCCTGCGCCGGGCGCTCGCGTGGCTGACCGAGCTGACCGAGCTGACCGAGCTGACCGAGCTGACCGAGCTGACCGAGCTGACCGAGCTGACCGAGCTGACCGAGCTGACCGAGCTGGCCGGGCGGGGCTGCGGGGAGGTGTTCGCCGACCAGGCCGGCAGCCCGCTCGCGGCGGAACGGGACAATCTCGCCTCGGTACTGGCCTGCAGCGCCGGCCACGACGATGCCGTACTGGCGCGGCTGACACTGGAGCTGGCACGAGTGCACTACCAGCAGGAGCAGCCGTCGGCCGCCCGTGCGCTGCTCAGCGGACCACTGCGGGGAGCCGGGGGCCGGGCGCTGGGTGGGCAGGTGCCGGCGCTCGCCGCGCGCGTGGCCTGCCAGCAGGCCGATCTGGACGAGGCGCTGTGCCTGGGGGCGCAGGCGGTGCGGAGCGAACGGATGCGCGGTGACGCCGCCGGACTGGCCAACGCCCTGGACGCCCGGGCGGCGGCGCGCCTGTGCCGTGGTGAGTTCACCGAGGCCGTCGCGGATCTGCGGGAGTGCCTGGAGGCCGTCGCTTCCCTCGGCAGGCCGCAGGACATTGCTTGGTGCACCCATCACCTGGCCTGGGCGCTGCTTCAGTCCGGCGGCGAGTTGGAGGCCGACGAACTGATGACACGGTCTCTGCCCGTGCTGAGGCAACAAGCGCCGTGGCCTCGGATCGCGGCCGCGCTGCACACCGCGGGAGCCGTACGGCTGGCCCTCGGGCGTCTGCGCAGCGCGGAGACCTTGTTCTCCGAGGTGCTGCGGATCGCTCCTGGGGCCAGCTTCCATGCCCTGTACCCCGTGGAGGGCCTGGCCCTCGTGGCCGCGGAGAGCGGCGACATGCAGCGTGCGCTGAGGCTGTACGAGGCGAGCGTGCAGGCGCGGCGCCGCCTGGACACCGAGCCCGAGGCTCCCTGGCGGCACAGGATGGAACAGGCGGCGGCGCGTGCCAGGACACGGCTGTCGGCTGCCGCGCGGGAGGCTGCCGTCGCCGGTGCCCATGGGCTGCGCGGAGAGCGGCTGGTCGCGTACGCGCTCGGCGCAGGGAACGGCGAGGACCGGTCGAGGCGCGATGTCCGCGCCACCGACGAGCGGTTCCGGCTCACCGCAAGGGAGTCCACGGTGGCCGAACTCGTCGCCGAAGGGCTGACCAACCGGCAGATCGCGGACAGGCTCGGCCTTTCGGTCCACACGGTCGCCACGCACCTGGACAAGATCCGCGACAAGCTGGGCCTGCGCTCTCGCACGCAGATCGCACTGTGGGCGGCGGCACGGACCGAGGGTGGGTGCACAGCCCGGCGGTGAGCACCTGGAACAGGAGAAGCTCGGCCCCTGCAAGGCCGGAGCACAAGCGTCTTGGCTTTCAACTGTCGGCACGGTGAACGGGGCAGGCCAACCCGGCTGCAAGCCACCGAGCTCGGTGCCCGCGCCCCCGCCCCCGGCGAGATCACCGGGTACTTCCTGCAGGTGGCCGAGATCCGCATCCAGTGACCGGCCGGACGCACCCTCACGGAGTTGTCGCGGCTGAGCGGAGTGCGGTCCGGTCATGTCGGGCCTGCCTGCCTGCCACAGATCTCGAAGCGGTTCTGCCGCACGTGTCCATACCCTGGTAAGGATGTCGTGTCCGAGTCAGGTGGAAGGCCCGTTACTGGCGCAGCGTCAGCGATGCCGGCAAGCGGTCAGCGTGAATCCGTCAATGACCGGTGGGCGTCTGGCCGTTCTGGTCCTGATCGGGCTGGCGATGGCGATCCGGATCGTCCGGCACTGCGAGAACGGTGTCCTGTTCCGGTTCGGCCGCCGTGTCGGTACGCGCGCGCCTGGGTTGCGGTTCATCATCCCGTTCGTCGACGTTCTGCACCGTATCCCGCTGCATGTCGTCACCATGCCGATCCAGTCCAATGAGTCGTGGGACCGCGTCGTCGGCCCGATGGGCCTCGGCGCCTTGCCGGCTGGGCGCGTGCGGGGTTGCGACAGCACCCGGCCGAGTGCTTTCGGGTGGCGGATCCCCAGGTGACCCGTGGACCGGATGTATGGTCCTGCGACCGCCTCTGGAACCCCTGCCGGCGCAGGCGCAAGATAGCCTGCCGTTGTCGGCGCGCTCCCCGGCGAACCGATTTTCCAGCCGAAGCGGGACGGTTCTCCGGACGCCTCGTGATGTCTCATCCGGTCAGGTCGCCGGAGCCGCCCACAGCAGCTGGGAGAGCTCATGCTCGGAAGGAAGGGCGAGGCGCGGGAGCAACGAACCGAGCGTCTGGCACCGGCCGGGGGAGCGCCCTGGTCACCGCTACTGCTTCGTGCGGTCGGCTGAAGCCTGCTCAGTGTCCGCGCCGGAGCTGACGTGCCGCAGGGTCTGCTGGGGGCCGTGCCAGTCCAGGCACATCACGGTGGCATCGTCTGCGAGCCGGCCCCCGGCGGCGTCCCGGACCGCGGACGTCAGCGTCAGCGCCGCCTCCCGCGGGTGTAGATCCCGGGTGCGCTTCAGGAGGGCGAGCAGGTCGACCTTCTCCCCATGGCGTTCGAGCATGCCATCGGTCACCATGAGCAGACGGTCACCGGGGCGCAGGTCGAGGTCCTGGACACGGTAGGGGTGAGGCACGGAGACGGGCAGCCCGAAGGGGTGGTCCACCTCGCAGGTGATCGCTTCCGCAGTCCCGTCGCGCATGCGCAGTGGCCAGGGGTGGCCGGCGTTGACGAGCTGGGCGCGGCCGGTGTGGAGGTTGATGCGCAGCAGTTGCCCGGTGGCGTGACCGTGGCCGTGATCGGTCAGGGCCTGGTCGGCCCGGTGGGCCTGCTCGGCCAGACCGGCTCCTGCGCGACGGGCGCCGCGCAGGGCGCCCACCAGTACGGTGGCGGCAAGGGCGGAATCGATGTCGTGGCCCATGGGGTCGGTCACCGACACGTGCAGGGTGTCGCGGTCCAGCGCGTAGTCGAAGGTGTCGCCGCTGAGGTCTTCCGAGGGCTCCAAGCTCCCGCACAAGGTGAACTGCGCAGCCTCGCACGACAGTGACGGGGGAAGTAGCTGGTACTGGATTTCAGCTGCCAGTGTGGGGGGCCTGGAGCGTTTGCCCCAGGTGTAGAGGTCGGTGAAGCGTCCGTTGGCGATCACGATGTAGGCCAGGATGTGTGCGGCTTCACCGACCTCGTCGAGGACGTCGTCGCCGGGGTCGGCGGGCAGGAGCAGTTCCAGCAGTCCGATGGCGTCCCCCCGGTTGGTGACCGGCACGATCACCCGCTGTCCCTGGCCGGTCCTCTCCTGGTACAGCCGCTGGGTACGGATCACCTGCTCGTAGACGCTGCCGAACATGGGAATCCGCTCCGCTTCCCGCCCACCCTCCGCACCGGCGGCCGTGGCCAGCCGCGCCACCGCCTTGCCCGTCAGGTCCACGATGAGGAATGACACCTTCGTGGCGCCGAAACGCCGCCGGAGGTCCTCAGCGACCACCGCGACGGCGTCCACCGGCGCCGCCCTCTCCACTGCGGTCAGCAGCCGGGGAAGTCCACTCCGCCTACCGCTCACGACCACGACCCCTTCCACCCGCCCCTTCTACAGCTTGGGAACCCTCACAGCAGGCGTCAATCCGTGCGTGATCACGGCCGGTGGCCAAGCTGTGCGTACGTGGTCTGGCTGTGCGTACACGGAGATGAATCGGCCTCGGCGCCCGCCTGGGGGCGCCGCCATCTGGTCGCGCGACCCGACGAGGCGCTGACGTATCCGCCCCCACCCCACCCCACCACCACACTCGCAGGCGGGGGCTGCCTGCCATCCGGCTCCACGCCGAGCTGTCGGCCCGCTTTGCCGCGTTCGAGGCCCTCCGGATCGACGGGCAGGAGCTGTCGTGGGCGCCGGACGGTGAAGCCATGCCCCCTTGGAGGCGCGGTTCGCCGAGCGCGCCTGACCGACCCGTGGGCCCTGTGGCCCGAGACGACCGACGTCGCCCCCGCCAAGGAGCGGTTCACCGCCTGGACCGAGGCGCCGGGCATTGAGGGCTGATCATTCGTGGGAACCAGCAGCGGCACCTGCCCGTCGCCCGGGCACTCATCGAGATCCGTGCACCCTCGGCGCGATCACCGGCGCCCTGCGCCGCCCCCCAGAACCTCCTGCTGGGCCGGCACGACCGGGAGGGGCCTTTCGGGCCGTGGCGCGCAGCACGCCGCCCCATCCCGACCACGGCCGGTACATCGCCGGACCAGCTCAGCCCGGCCGCATCGGGACACCACTGAGAGGGCACGCGGTTCACGACGCCATTCACCACGCCGTCGGGATCACGAACCCCGCTGGGCGTCGTCCCCGTCGAGCCCGAGCCGGTCGCCGAGACCGACGTGGACACCGCGCGGGACCGAGGGGTCTGGAGGCATCCCGCGTGATTCGTGCGAGTCCGCGAGGACAGGGAACTCGGAGACGTCGCCGCGTTCGCACAGGGAGCTGCGCCGATCGCCGGGTGGCCTCAGCCGATGAGCCGGAGCAATCCTCGGCGGCCTTGGCCGCACGGCAGGCCAGGCACACCAGCTGGGCCTTGCGTCCGTAACGGTGCGTCAGCCCCTGGCAGCGCACAGTGGCCGACATGGTCGGGGCGCATCCGAGCAGCAGAGCGACGGCGAACCGGGTCATCTCGACCTTGTCTCGCTGAAGGCGCAGGAAAAGAGGTGGTGGTCTCGGTCAGGAACCGGTTTCGAAGCGGTCGAACTGCAAGGACAGGCACTGGCCAGCGAAGTCTGAGCGCCTCTGGCCGATCGCCTGCGCGCCGGCTCTCTCCAGTTGCCATCGGAGTGTGCTCAGCGCTTTCTGGAAGAGCGGGTGGAACGGCCCGTTCATCCAGGAGGAGCGCACCATGGCGCAACCGGCAAGTAGGCCGACGATCAGCGCTGAGCAGTTCGGCCGAGTGTGTGACGAGATCAGGAGCACGGCGGCGCCCGAGAAGAGTGCCCGGTCCATCCGGGACTGCGCTCTGCGCATCGTGCAGACCCTGGGCCTGGCGCTGTCCACGGATGACCTGAGCAGACTCCTCGCCGAACTCATGGCCCCCGGGGCGGCCCCACCCCGCGGGAGCCCTCACTACACCCGAGAGGCCATCCTGGACATGCCTGACGAACAGCGAGGAGAAGACGAAGGCCCGGTCAGGTAGAGCGGCCGGAACGACTGGTTGCGTCCTCGGCTCGCCGGAGCACAGGGAGGGTTCCGTCACGGGGTCGAACCCTCGGTACGAGGCATCACGGACACTCGACGGCAGTCGAGGGGGAGTGAACACGGGCTGCCCGATTTCCGACGCCGCGCCGAAACGGGCTGGGAACGACGTGGCCGTGGCGGCCGTCGCCCGGCACCCTGCCCGTTCGCGCTCTGAGCGCCAGGGCTTTCGGGTGGCGGCGCCTGGGTTCCGGGCTGAGTCAGGGTGAGGGCCGAAAGGTCGAAGCCCTGAGTCTCCATCGCCGCGATGCGGCCCGCTTCCAGGTCCTCCGAGCACTCCTGGTTGTCGTCCGTTTCCCCCAGGAGGAGACTTTCATCCGGGTGCGGCGGGGCGCGGAGTGCAGCCGTCGGATCCGGCATGCTCCAGCGTTCTTCGACGGCGGTGATCGGCACGGTCTCCTCCTTGAGGGCTGCCCCAAGCCGGCGCATGTGAGTGCTGGGTGGGCCGCAGGGTTTACCAAGGGACGGTCCGGCCGAGGCGGTCCAGGTACGCCAGGCCGGGCGTGCCCAGTCGGGAGAGCAGGACGTCCACCAGCAAGGGGACGCTCTCCTCGATGGTGAACGGCGCATCCGGACCGCCCAGGGCGGTGCGTATCCACCCCGGCGCCATGAGTACGAAGGCGCGCTGCGTCCGACCTCGCCGGGCCGCGAAGCTCCGCAGGAACATGTTCAGGGCTGCTTTGCTCCCTCGGTAGACCTCGCGGCCCCCGCTCGTGTTGTTCGTGATACTGCCCTGCCCGGATGACATCGCCCCGATGAGCCCCGCCGCGGACACCAGGTCTTCGAGGGCTTCGATGACGCGCATGGGGCTGAGCGCGTTGGTGACCATCACGTCGGGTGCGGGGGTGCCGCAGGCGTGGTGCCGTGGCAGCACAGTCACTGACTTCGCAGGTCAGCGCCCGGTCCAGGATCAGGCGCAAGTTCAACGGGGGGCTGCCGTAACGGACGGCATTGGTGACCAGTTCGCTGACGATGAGCTCGGTGTTGAACGCGGGTTCTTCGCCCACGTTCCACGCGGCGAGCTGGCCACTGACGCATTCCCGCGCTGTGGCGGCGGCGGTCGGCTCGTGGTCGAGTTGCCAGGTGGCGACGCGGTCGGCGGGGAAGGGATGTGTGCGGGCCAGCAGGAGGACCGCGCCGTCCGTCTCCGTGTCGGCCGTAAGGCTGTACTGGATGTCGTCGCACAGATCCTGCAGTGGGCGGTTCGCGTAAGCCGGCGCCGCGCGCAGGGGGCTCTCGGTATCGGACAGGCGCGCGGCCACGCCGACCGTGTCTGGGCAGGCGATCACGCTGCCGTGAGGGAGCTGGATGCGGGTGGCCGCGAAGGGTGACTGGTCGGTGCTGCCCAGCTGCGGCCCGGTTGTTGTCCCGACGTGGGCGACGGTGCCGTCGGGGCGTACGACGACCGGCGCCGGGTGACCGGCCGCTGCAACGGTGCAGGTGAGCGACAGCGGATCGTACACGGCGTACGCAACTGGCTGTGCCCGGCTTGCGATGGCTCAGCTCCGGGAACGGTAGTGAGGCCCTCTCGGCTGCCAGAAACGTCGCGGTGTCGTTCAGACGGGCAAGGAGGTCCTCCGGGTCCAGGTCCAGGGCGGTCAGGGAGCGGACGGCGGTGCGCAACTGCCCCATCGTCGCCATGGCGTGGATGCCTTGCCCGGACACCGCCCCGGCGACCAGCGCGGTACGGGCACTCGACAGAGCGATGGTGTCGTACCAGGCGCCGCCGTCTCCGGGACGTGCGGTGACAGCCGCGTCCAGTGCGGTGTGGGAGGCGGGACGGAGGGGGAGCATCCGGTGCAGGACGGTCGCCGCGACCGTGTGGTCCCTCGTGTAGCGGCGGGCGTTGTCGATGCACAACGCGGTGTGGCGTGCGACGTCGCGGGCAAGTGCGAAGTCGTTTTCGTCGTACGGGCTGGGCGACCGGCTGCGGTACAGGCTCAACAGCCCGAGCACGGTGCCGCGCAGGGCCAGGGGGACGGCGAGGAGGGTGTGTGCGCCGGAGTCGTGGATGGGCCGGGATCCGTACCTGCTCGCGCCGTTGAAGCTGCACTACCTGCGCTGGGTTCTCTTCGATGACGACACGCCCTTCATGTACCAGGGGATCTTCGACACCGACTTCGACAAGTACACCGAGGACGCCATCGCGCTCTTCTCAAAGGCGGGCGTGAGCACGGCGTTCGAGCATCTGGAGGGGGTCTCGGAGGACTGGCGGACCAATCCGGAGGCGTTCGTCAGATTCGTCAAGATTCGTCCGCGAACACCACTGCCCGAGCTTCATCGAGTACGGAGAGTATCCGTACGTGACGGCGGACGAGATCAAGACGGCGTTGCGGATCAAGGGCGCTCTCTCGGAGATGCTCGACCAGATGCAGTGAGGGCTGGGCGATGAGCGAGGCCAAAACAGCGCGGACCTACAACCAAAGGCATATCCCCCGGAAGTACACCCCTGCCGGGCCACGCGTGAGCATCTACGTCTCCTGGAGCTATCCCGCCGAGGCAGGGCGGAACGCGGCCGAGTTGGACAACCGCTTCTCCACCCTGACCGAGGTGCGGCGGGTGGCCTGGCCAGCCTACGAGGACCCGAAGTGGTCGGACCCCTATCAGTTCCAGCAGGGCATCGCGGGATCACTGGAGCTGTTCTTCTGGGCGTGGGTGCCGTTCCAAGACTTCGTCGAGGAGGTGACCGGGCATCCCGTCCCGGTCTACCAGCGCATCGACCAGGCCGGTTTCCACACTCCGCTCGATGAGCGGGTGCTCGACGACACGGACGTGCTGTTCGTCTTCGGACTGGACCACATGATCACCCGGCAGGAGGCCCTGCCTGGGGAGATCGATGCGCTGCGGGCCTTCCTCGCCCGGGGGGACGCCTGCCTCGTCCTCGGACCCCATCACGATGTCGGCGCGTCGGACGATCTGTCCGTGCGGGAGGTGGAGTACCGCCACCACGGCGATCCCCTGGTACCTCGCCAGCAGCGGTTCGCGTCCTACGTCAGGGACGTGATGAAGGGCCTGGGCGTGCTGGTCATCAACCGGTACGGGCTGCGTCCCGCCACCGGTGAGGACAACCGGATCGCCCCTCTGCCGACCGTCAGGGACCTGGACGAGAAAGGGTGGCTGAACGGGGTCACGAACTTCAACTTCCACATGCACCTGCCGCACTACGCGGTGACGACCGATGAGCCGAAGGCCATCCCGTGCGGCCGATGTGCTGCTGGCCGACTCGACGATCTTCAGCACGCTCTTCGGCGCTGACGACAGCCTGCGGAATTTCTGGCGCAACCTCGTCTCGTAGCGATGCCGCAGGGAGGCCGACGTGAACGCGCCCACGGACGTCACACTGCAACTCGACGACATCCAGCGCGGGGTCCTCAGCCCGCGACCGACCCCCTACGCGGCGACGTACCCGGTCTTCCGGCATCGACGACCGCTCCCAGGGCCGGGAGCTGATGCGGCGGGCGAGCGCGGCGGCGACCTCAGCCGCCGACTCCTCCAGCCCCCTCGGGGACACCTGGGTCAGTGTCGCCGTCACGTACTGGGGCCTGGTGGCACTGGGGGTCCCGCGCTCATCGCTGGACACGTTCGCCTGGGAGTTCCGGCAGGGCATGGCCGCCCGCGCACGAGCGCTGTGCGACGAGGGGGCGAGCAGCCCACAGCACTGGGAAGCACCGCTCGGTACCCGCGACGTCCATGTGGTGATCACGGCGATCGCACCCGACTCCCCGCGCCTGGAGGCGGCCATCGACCGCGCCCGTCCCGCCTACGACCGCCTCTCCGGCGTGTCGGCCATCTGGAGACAGGACTGCTACGCGCTGCCCACCGAGAAGGAGCACTTCGGCTACCTCGACGGCGTCAGCCATCCGGCCATCGAGGGCAGCGGCATTCCAGGGTCCAATGAGTTGGAAGTGCCCTTGAAGAGCGGTGAGTTTGTCCTTGGCTACCCCGATGAGATCGGCGGGGTCCAGATGCCGCAGCCGGCCGTGCTGGGACGTAATGGCAGTTGTGCGGTCTTCCGTAAACTCCACCAGGACGTCGCCGGGTTCAGGCGGTATCTGAGGGACAACTCCGCCGGGGCCGAGGACGAGGAGCTGATCGCGGCGAAGATCATGGGGCGCTGGCGCAGCGGGGCCCCGCTGGCGCTCGCCCCGCAGCAGGACGCCCCCGCACTCGGCGCTGACCCCCATCGCCGCAACACTTTCCTGTACGAGCAGGACGATCCGACGGGGTTCACCACGCCCGGCGGCTGCCACATCCGCCGGGCCAACCCGCGTGATTCCTCGGTGGCCGGGGAGGTGCGGCTGCACCGCATGATCCGGCGCGGTGCCGTCTACGGTCCACCGCTGCCCGAAGGAGTGCTGGAGGACGACGGGGTGGACCGGGGTCTGATGTTCGCGTTCATCGGCGCCCACCTGGGCCGACAGTTCGAGTTCGTCCAGTCGGAGTGGATGAACGACGGCGTCTTCTTCGGGGCGGGCAACGCGAAGGACCCCGTCGTCGGATCCGAGGACGGGGAGACGGGCTACACCATTCCCCGGCGGCCGGTGAGGCGCCGCCTCGCCCCATTGCCCCGGTTCGTCGTCACCCGGGGAGGCGAGTACTGCTTCCTGCCGAGCCTGAGCGCCCTGCGCTGGCTCGGGGACCTTCGCGACTGACAGGGCGGGCAAGCGCCATGGACGTCCTGCCTCTCGTCCTCGACGCGGTCACGGTCATCTTCATCGGGGCCACCATGTTCGCCGCCGGTCTGCGAGCCACCGTCCCGGCACTGTGTGGCGTCTTCGCCGATATTCTGCTGCTGTTGCTGGCGCTGATCGCCAACATGGTGGTCACCCCGCTGCTTGGCTGGGGCATCGGCGCGCTCTTCGGCCTCTCCTCGGCTTCCTTCATCGCGCTCATCCTGATCTCCTCGTCCCCGGGCGGCCCCTTCGGGGCGAAGCTGGCGACCGTGCAGCAGGGTGACGTCGTCGCGGGCGCGGCGATGCAGGTACTGCTCGCCTGCCATCGGCAGCCTCACCTTCGCACCCACGGTCAACGCCATCCTCACCGCAGCCGACGTCGGCACCAAGGTCTCCCTCGACGTCGGCGCGCTGGTGCGGACGGTGGCGCTCCTGCAACTCGTCCCGTTCGCCATCGGCCTGCTCCTGCGCCGCTACGCCGAACCCACGGCGCAGTCGTGGCACCCCACGGCGGCCGCGGTCTCCAACATCACGTTCCTGGTCGTGCTGGCGGGCATGCTGCTGGGCAACTGGCGGGACGTCGTCGATCTCTTCGGTTCACTTGCCCTGCTCGCGGTGTTCGCCTTCGCCGTGGGAACGCTGCTGGCCACCGGTCCGACGACGCGCCGCACCAGTATGGGAGGTGTCGCCTCGGTGCGCAACGCCGGCCCCGCCCCGGCCGCCATCGGCCTCGCCTTCGCCGACCAACCTGCCATTCTGGGCGCACTCGCCGCGATCCTCCTGAGCGGCCTGGCGGCAGCCCTCCCGATCGCCACGCTTCTCAGCAGCCACCGGAGTGCCCCAGAGGCCGCAGGAACGCGCTGACCAGGTGGCCACGTCCTCAGTCGCCGCTGCGGAGCCCGAGGGTTCCTCGGACATCCACTCAGGGGTGGAGTGGGTCTCGGGTCGTCAGCGGCGGCACGGTGAGCTCCCGCTTGAGGATCTTGCCCGTGGGACCCTTGGAAAGCTCGACGGCCAGGGTGACGATGCGCGGGTACTTGTAAGCCGCGACGCGCTCCTTGGCGTAGTCGCGAATCTCCTCCGCAGTGGCCGCCTCGCCGGCCCGGAGGACCACGACCGCAGCCACCTCTTCACCGTGCAGCGGGTCGGGAACACCTACGACCGCGCACTCGGCGATCGCGGGGTGCCCGTACAGCACCTCCTCGATCTCCCGCGGGTACACGTTGTAGCCGCCCCGGATGATCAGATCCTTCTTCCGGTCCACGATGAAGTAGAAGCCGTCCTCGTCGACGCGTGCCAGATCGCCGGTGTGGAACCAGCCGTCGCGCAGGGCGAGAGTGGTGGCGTCGGGGTTGTGGAAATAGCCCTTCATCACGTTCTCCCCGCGGACGGCGATCTCACCGACCGCGCCGGGTTCCACGGTGGACCCGTCGTCGCCGACGAGTCTCATCTCGACCCCTCGAACGGGTGTGCCGATCGATCCGGACTTGCGCGGGCGGTCCGGATGGTTGAAGGCGGCCACCGGAGATGTCTCCGACAGGCCGTAACCTTCCAGCACGGTGGCTCCGAATGCGCGCTCGAAGCGGTTCAATACCTCGACCGGCAGCGCGGCACCGCCCGAGACCGCGAGCCGGAGCCTGGGCGTGCCGGGCCCGTTCGGTGTCTCGGTGTGCAGGAGCGCGGAGTACATCGTCGGCACGCCGAGGAAGACGGTGACCTGGTCCCGATGCATGACCTGCAGAGCCCGGCTCGCATCGAAGCGGGGCAGGAGGGTCAGCGTGGCGCCGACGGCCACGGCGGTGTTCATGGCGCAGGTCTGCCCGAAGGCATGGAACAGCGGCAGCCCGCCGAACAGGACGTCCTCCGGACCGAGCCGAAGCAGCGTCTGAGCGGTCGTGGCCGTGTTGGTCAGCAGGTTGCGGTGGGTCAGCTCGGCTCCCTTGGGGGTGCCGGTCGTACCCGAGGTGTAGAGGATCACGGCGGTGTCGTCGTCGGCCCGATCGACGACTCCGGGCAGGGGAAGGGTGGCGAGCAGCTGCGCATGGAAGGCGTCGGGATCCGTGACCAGGCACGCCGCTCCGGTCTCGGCCGCCGCCTTCGCGACCTCGTCGGCGTACATCGGGTGGACCAGTGCCGTCCGGGCCCCCGAGTCGCGGAGCACGAAGGCTGCCTCTCGGGATTTGAGCAGGGGGTTCATCGGCACCACCACGCCGCCGGCCCGAAGGATGCCGTAGTACACGACCGGGAAGAGCGGCACATTGGGCATGGTCATCGTGACGACGTCGCCCGGCCGGACACCCCGGTGGTGCAGAACCGTGGCGAGCCGGGCACTCGCCTCGTCGAGCTGCTCGTACGTCAGGGTGGTGTCGTCGTGTCGTACGGCGACGTGCGATCCGTGCACGGCGGCGGAGTTCACCAGGAGCGTGGCGAGATTGGGCATGACCGGGGTGTCCTCGATTCGTATCAGTGGGTGCGCAGCGGCGTAAAGTCACAGCCGGGGCGTGCTCTGCACAGGCTCCGGGGACGGATGACGTCGCTCGGGGTGACGCCGGTGCGCGGCATGGGGCGGGAGTGCGGTCCGGCTGAGCGGACGGTCGGGGCGGCGTCCTCGTCGCGGGCCAGCCACATGCGCAGCAGGTGGCGTCTGCTCTCCGGTGTGTCGAAGTCCTCGTACGCCGAGCGGGCGTGAAGTACCACGTGGTTGTCGAGCAGCAGCAGGTCACCGGGCTGGAGATCCAGTTCGAGCCGTACGGCGGGTGAGGCGGCCGTCGTGTCGATGAGGTCGTACAGCTCCCTGTCGGCGGCCTGTTCGCCGTCCGGACCACCGTCGCAGGCAGTGCGGGCGCCGTTGCCCAGGCGGACCCGGTCGTAGCGCATGCTGGGCCTGTCGCCGTGCCGGGTGACAAGAGGGGAGGCCAGGTACGCGCCGTCCCCGGACGGACCGTCGAAGAGGTGCCTGCGGTACAGCCGCCCGGCGAGGTCCGGCCGGGTGTCGAGCACGGCGTTGTGCACGGCGGCCGCGCCGGCCAGCAGCGTACGGCCGCCCGAGCGGGCCGACCGCAGGCACAGCAGGCCGAGCAGGTCTGCCTCCGCGGTGTGGAAGGGCAGCGCTGCCCGGGTCAGGTACGCGGGCAGTGCAGGTTCGTCCGGGTTCGGGCCGGCGTCCCGGATGTGGCAGAGGGTGCGGCCGTCGGCGGTCTGCGGGACGGGTCTGCCGAGGTACTGGCCGATGCCGCGCAGCACGGTGCTCGCTTCGGCCTCCCCGAGCAGATCCGCCGGGATGCCCTTGATCAGAAGGAAGCCCCGTCCCTCGGACAGTGTTCTCGCGGCGCGCCTCAGCTCGGCGGCGAGCGTGGGCAGCGGGAAGTCGGCGACGGCCATCCGCAGCAGGGTGGCGGAGCGAGCGCGGGCGGTGCGCAGCGCCGTGCGCAATTCCTCACGTGTCTCGGCGGACAGACTGAGGACCCAGTCGTCATGGCCCGCCAGGTCGGGTCCGTACCACAGGGCGGGGTCCGTGAACGGTCCGGCCGGCACCGTCGGTGCATCTGGGGTTTCGACCATGGTCGCCTCCGCAAGGTCCTTGTGGGTCGGGCGGTCTCTTCCGGCGGTGCCCTGGCTGGGCGGCACGGCCGTCGCGCCGCCGCACGGGCCGTGTTGAACGGGCATGCTACGAATCACACGCTCGTCATGCTTGACGTGCGGGGACGTGAAACTTAACTTCTGGGGACCCGCCGCCCCTGGAGCGTGTCCATGAGGCCCCTTGTCCGCACCGCCGCGCTGAACGGCTACGTCGAGCTGAGCCGGTCCCTCGGCCTCGATCCCCGTGCACTGATGAAGGGCGTCGGCCTGGACACCGCGGACCTGGCCGTGCAGGACCGGTGGATCTCCGGCACGGCGGTGGTCGGACTGCTGGAGCTGTCGGCTGCTGCCTCAGGGCGCGAGGACTTCGGTGTGCTGCTGACCGAGCGGCGGCGCTTCTCCAACCTCGGCCCCATCAGCCTGCTCGTTCGTGAAGAGCCCGATGTCCGCAGTGCTCTGGCCCTGCTGATCCGCCATCAGCACACCTACAACGAGGTCCTGCACGCACGGCTCTCGGAAGGCAACGGGGTGGCCACGCTCAAGGTGGACCTCCGGCTCGGTGAACCGCAACCGGCCCGGCAGGGCACGGAACTCGCCGTGGGCGCGTTCCACCGCGTGCTGAGCGGCTTCCTCGGCCCGCACTGGCGCCCCTCGGCGGTCTGCTTCGCCCATCCGGCGCCGCGGGACACCGCCGGCCACCGCCGCCTGTTCGGGCCCTCGGTCGAGTTCGACCGCGACTTCAACGGCATCGTCTTCTACACCGAGGACCTCGACGCCCCCAACGCCATGGCCGACGCCCAGTTGCGCAGCTACACCAGGCAGTACTTCGAGCCCATCGCGGCCCCCAGGGAAGCATCCGAAGTGGACCGGGTGCGCGACCTCATCGAGGCGTTGCTGCCGACCGGGCGCTGCTCCATCGAGCAGATCGCGCGCAGCCTCGGCGTCGACCGGCGCACGGTCCACCGTCATCTGGCCCGCTCCGGAGAGACGTTCTCGTCACTGCTCCAATCGACGCGCACGGCGCTCGCGGAGCAGTTCGTCGCCAACCCGAACCGTTCCCTGACCGAGGTCTCCACGCTGCTGGGGTTTTCTTCGCTGAGTGCATTCTCCCGCTGGTTCCACGAGCACTTCGGCACCGGTCCGCGGGAGTGGCGCAGGAGCCGGGGCGGCCCGGCAGTGCCCGGCGGAAGCTGAGCCCGCGGGGCGCACGCCGGCGGTCCCACGATGGGCCCTGCCGCATGTCCCCGATTGGCAAGTCACCTGTCACCACAGGCAAAGCGGCTGCGTGCCGCCCGCCCTACCTTGGCACCACCGCGCAGGCGGTCGGCCTCCGGAGGGAGCGCTCTGCAGCTCCCCTGAGGGCACTTCCTCCGGACCGGCCCGCGACCATCGGGTCAGTTGTGGCCACCGGCCCGGACGTACGCCGTCGCAGTCCTGTCGTCGCGTCCGCTGCCTGCTCCGTGACGCGATCACCCCTACGCCAAGGAGAAGCCCCGTGCATTTCCACGACGACTCACTCTTCCCGGAGAACCAGGAGAAGCTGGTGATCCAGGCCGCTCCCTACGGCCCCGAGTGGCTTCCCGGGGACGCGGACGACCTGCCCCTGACCATGGACGAGCACGTACAGGCGGCCGTCGACTGCTACAACGCCGGCGCGACGGTGCTCCACATCCACGTGCGTGAGCTCGACGGCAAGGGCTCCAAGCGGATGTCCATGTTCAACGAACTGCTCGGACGGCTGCGCGAGGCCGTGCCGGACATGGTGCTCCAGATCGGCGGTTCGATCTCCTTCGCCCCCGAGGGCGAGGGCGGCGACGCCAAGTGGCTCGCCTACGACACCCGCCACCTGCTGGCCGACCTCACCCCGGCGCCGGATCAGGTGACGATCGCGATCAACACCAGCCAGATGAACATCGTCGAGATCATGAACGACGACGACCTGGTGGGCACCTCGATCGCGAAGCCGGACTACTACCGCGCCTACCGCGACATGGTCGTCGAGGCCGGTCCTGAGTTCTACCTGGAGCACCTCAAGCGCCTGCAGGCCAACGGTATCCAGCCCCACTTCCAGCTCGCCCACCTGGCACAGCTGGAGACCGTGGAGCGGCTGATCCGCGCGGGCATCTACACCGGGCCACTGATCCTCAACTACGTAGCGATCGGCGGCGGTTTCGCCGGCCGGCACCCGGCCGACCTGGTCGAGTTCATCCGCCGTGTGCCGGACGGCGCCGTCCTGACCATCGAGAGCTCCATGCGCGCCGTGGCCCCGATGAACGCCGTCGCCATCGCCCTCGGCCAGCACGTGCGCGTCGGAAACGAGGACAACCTCTGGCGCGCCAAGGGCGAGCGGATGTCCTCCGTCGCCCAGGTCGAGCAGATGGTGAGGATCTCGGAGGCGCTCGGCCGCGAGATCGCCACCGGAGCGGACGCCAAGCGGATCTACAAGCTCGGCGAGTACTACGCCGACGCCGACGAGACCCTCGCCCGGCTCGGCATGGTGCCCAACCGCCGCCCGGGGCAGCGCGGCTTCATGCTGCGCGACGTCCAGGGCTGAACCGGCGCTCACCCCCACCCTACGAACCCTCCGGGAGCATCCCGTGGCACACGCCGTCCGCTTCTACGAGACCGGTGGCCCAGACGTCCTCACCTGGGAGGAGGTGTCCGTCGGTGACCCCGGACCGGGCCAGGTGCGCATCCGGCATGAAGCCGTCGGGCTCAACTTCGCCGACACCTACTTCCGGACCGGGCTCTACCCGGTCCGGCTGCCCGACGGCATCGGCGTCGAGGCCGCCGGCGTCGTGGAGGCGGTCGGCGACGGCGTCACCCAGGTCGCCGTGGGGGACCGGGTGACCTACACCGGAAGTCCGCTCGGTGCCTACAGCACGGAGCGGGTCATGGACGCCTCGCACCTGATCAAGCTGCCCCCGGAGATCAGCTGCGAGACGGCGGCCGCGATGACCATGCGCGGCCTGACGGCGGCCTACCTGCTGCGCAGGATCCACCCGCTGCGGGAGGGGGACACGGTGCTGTTGCACGCGGCCGCGGGCGGCGTGGGCCTGATCGTCTCCCAGTGGGCCGCGCTGCTCGGCATCCGTGTCATCGGAACGGTCTCCAGCGAGGAGAAGGCGGAGATCGCCCGCGCACACGGATGCGAGCACGTCATCCGCTACCGGCAGGAGGACGTGGCCGAGCGGGTGCGGGACCTGACCGACGGCGCCGGTGTAGCGCTGGTGCTCGACAGCGTCGGCAAGGACACCTTCGCGGGCTCACTGGCCTCGCTGGCCCGCCGTGGCCTGCTCGTCTGCTTCGGTACCGCCTCCGGTCCCGTACCACCGATCGACGCCATGCAACTCGCGGTCCGTGGCTCGCTGTTCGTCACCCGGCCGGCCCTCGCCGACTACATCGCCGACCCGGCCGAGCGCGACGCCCTGGCAGGAGAACTGTTCGATCACGTCTCCTCTGGGCGCATCGCCATCGAGATCAACCAGCGCTACGAGCTCGAGGACGCGGTCCAGGCCCACCGCGACCTGGAAGCCGGGCGGACCACAGGGTCCTCCGCCTTCGTCCTGTGAGCACGGCACCCTCGACCCACCTCCCATGGAGGGAGCACCCATGCCCGACATCCTCTCGTCTCCGGTGCGCTCCGCCGCACGGCGCACCTCGATCCAGGTCGAGCCGCTGACCTGCACCATCGGTGCAGAACTCACCGGTGTGAACCTCGCCGACGCCGCCCGTGACGAGGACCTGTTCGCCGAGATCAAGAGCCTCCTGCTGGAGTACAAGGTCCTCTTCCTGCGGGACCAGGACATCTCGCGTGCCGAGCACGTCGCGTTCGCCTCGCGCTTCGGTGCGCTGGAGGACCACCCCGTCGCCGGCAGCGACCCGGACCACCCCGGACTGGTCCGGATCTACAAGGATCTGGACAGCCCTGCGGAGCACTACGAGAACGCGCTGCACACGGACGGTACCTGGCGGGTGAACCCGTCGATGGGTGCCGTACTGCGCTGCGTCGAATCGCCCCCGGTCGGTGGCGACACGATCTGGGTCAACATGGTCGAGGCTTACCGCCGGCTCCCCGAGCACATCAGGACGCGGATTCCGGGGCTGCGCGCCCGGCACAGCATCGAGGCCACCTTTGGCGCCGTGATGCCCGAGGAACAGCGCCACGCGCTGAAGGAGCGGTTCCCGGACGCCGAGCACCCGGTCGTGCGCACGCACCCCGAGACGGGCGAGAAGATCCTCTTCGTCAACGCGTTCACGACGCATTTCGTCAACTACCACACGCCCGAGAACGTCCGTTTCGGCCAGGACTACGCGCCCGGCGCGAGCCAGCTGCTCACCTACCTGATCAGCCAGGCCGCCATCCCCGAGTACCAGGTGCGCTGGCGCTGGAGCCCGAACAGCGTGGCCATCTGGGACAACCGCTCCACCCAGCACTACGCCGTCCAGGACTACTGGCCCGCCGTCCGCAAGATGGAGCGCGCCGGAATCGTCGGCGACAGACCGTTCTGACCTTCCCTTTCGAGCAGTCGAGGTGATGACAATGGAGTTTCACACCACTGCGCAGTCCACTGACCCGGCATCGTCCGCGACGCAATGGCCCGTGTCCAAGGGCTATGCCTGGACGGTCTTCGCGCTCGGCTTCGGCCTGCTGCTGTCCGACTACATGTCCCGCCAGGTCCTCAACGCCGTCTTCCCGATGCTGAAGGCCGCATGGCTGCTGTCCGATGCCTCCCTGGGCTCGCTCAGCGGCATCGTGGCCCTGGCCGTCGGGGTGCTCACCTTCCCCATGTCCCTCATGGCCGACCGGTGGGGGAGGGTGCGGAGCCTGCTGCTCGCCGCCACGATGTGGAGCTTGGCCACTCTCGGCTGCGCCATATCCGCGAACTACGGGGAGATGTTCGTCGGCCGTCTCTTCGTCGGCATCGGCGAGGCGGCGTACGGCAGTGTGGGGATCGCCGTGGTCCTGAGCATCTTCCCGGTCGCCCTGCGGGCCACCCTCTCCGGTGCCTTCATCGCGGGCGGCGCCTTCGGCTCGGTGCTCGGCGTCGCCGTCGGCGGCGCCGTGGCCCAGGCGGCCGGCTGGCGCTGGGCGTTCGCCGTGATGGGTATCTTCGGCCTGGTACTCGCCACCGTGTACGGGGTCGTGGTCAAGGAGAGCAGACTGGCGCCCCAAGGACACCCCTCCGGCGGCGGGAACGGCGCGGAATCGCGCGGGCGGCTGCGCACTCACCTGCCCCGCCTCTTCTCGTCCGTCTCGGTCATCAGCGCCTATGTCGGCAGCGGACTGCAACTGTTCATCGCCGGTGCGCTGTTGTCCTGGCTGCCCAGCTTCTTCAACCGCTACTACCACATGGCACCGGCCAAGGCGGGCGCAGCCGCCGGCGGCTACGCCATGGTCATCGGCTTGGGGATGATCCTCGGGGGCGTGGCCTGCGACCGCATCAGCTCCACCGCCCGCATCCGCAAATGGGCCGTCGCGGTCGGCTGCAGTCTCGGCGCGCTCCTCCTGCTGACCTTCGCCTTCCAACTTCCCATCGGAACAGGTCAGTTGCTCGCTCTGGCCGTCGGCTGCCTGCTGTCGGCCGGTTCCGCCGGACCTGCGGCGGCCATGGTGGCCAACCTGACCCCCGCCTCCATCGCGGCGACCGCGTTCGCCACCCTCACCCTGGCCAACAGCCTGCTCGGGCTGGCCCCCGGTCCCGCGGTCACGGGCGCGCTCGCGGATCGCTTCGGCCTGCTGGGCGCCCTGCGCATCGTGCCCCTCGTCGCGCTCGGGGCCACCGTCGCCTTCCTGGTCGGCAGGCACTGGTACGAACGCGACCTCGCCCGCCTCGCCGACCTCACCACGCTGGCGGAGCCCAAGCACCCGTCGGAGGTCCCCTCATGAGTCCCACCGCGGAACCCACCGTGGTCATCGTCCCCGGTCTGCGCGACCACGTCGCCGACCACTGGCAGACCCTGCTGGCCGACCGGCTCGCCGAGGCCGGCCGCACCGTCCGCACCGTCCCCCCGGCGGCGGGGAACCGACTCGACCTGGACGTCCGAGTCGGCAGCCTCGACGCGACGTTGGCGCTCCTGGACGATCCGGTCGTACTGGTCGCCCACAGCGCCGGAGTGATTACCACGGTGCACTGGGCCCGCCGCCACCGTGCCGATGTACGCGGCGCGCTGCTCGCCACGCCGGCGGACCTCGAAACACCGCTGCCGGACGGCTATCCCACCCCTGCCGAACTGGCGCGGCACGGCTGGACGCCCGTGCCCCGGGTGCCGCTGCCCTTCCCCAGCATCGTCGCCGCGAGCGCGGACGACCCCTTGGGTGCACCCGAGCGCGTCGCCGAGCTGGCCCGCGGCTGGGGCAGCCGCCTTGTGGAGCTGGGCGCGGTCGGCCACCTCAACCCGGCCTCGGGATACGGCGAGTGGTCCCAGGCGGAGGGGCTGATCCGCGCGCTGGAGTCCGGCACCGCGAGCGCACCGCTCGGGGCGACGTCCGCCGGAGGGCACTCATGAGCCTGGACGCCGAACTGCTGTGGACACCGGGACGCAGGGAGCTGGAGGACTCCAACGTCGCGGTGTTCATGGAATGGCTGGAAGAGACGCGCGGTCTGAACTTCGCCGACTACGCCGAGCTGTGGCGGTGGAGCTCCACCGACCTGGCGGGCTTCTGGTCGGCGGTGTGGGAGTACTACGGGCTGGACGCCGCCTCCGGGTACGACGAGGTGCTGGCTGATGTCACCATGCCGGGAGCCCGCTGGTTCACCGGCGCGCGCCTGAACTTCGCTGAACGATGTCTCGCCCAGGCCACCGACGCACGACCGGCGCTGGTGAGCGTGACTGAGAACGGCGAACTCGTCGAGACGTCGTGGGCTGAGTTGCGGCGCCAGGTCGCCGACGTGTCGGCCGCGCTCCGGCGCTTGGGCGTGAAGCCCGGCGACTGCGTGGCCGGCTATCTCACCAACCTGCCGCAGGCGGTGGTGGCGCTGCTGGCCACCGCGGCGATCGGCGCTGTGTGGACGGCCTGCTCACCCGACTTCGGCACCCCCAGCGTGCTCGCCCGGCTGAGGCAGGCCCGGCCGACGGTCCTCGTCGCTGCGGACGGCTACCGCTATGGAGGCAAGGAGCACGACAGACGCTCCACGGTCACCGAGCTCCTGGACGGACTGCCGACGGTGCGCCACCTCCTGGCCGTCGACAACCTCTTCCCACCGCAGAACGAACCCTGGTCCGTACGATCCGGCGTCACCGTGCACGCCTGGTCCGCAATGCCGGTCACCGAACGGGCTCCGGAATTCGCCGACGTACCTTTCGACCACCCGCTGTGGATTCTCTGGTCGTCGGGCACCACCGGTGTCCCCAAAGGGATCGTGCAGGGCCATGGCGGCATTGTGGTGGAACTGCTGAAGGCTCTGGGGCTCGGTGCCGACCTGCGCTCCGAGGACCGCTACATGTTCGTCACCTCCACGAGCTGGATGGTGTGGAACTTCCTGGTCGCCGGCCTGCTGCACGGCAGCACGATCGTCCTCTACGACGGCAGCCCCACGTTTCCCGACGCCGCCGGCGCCTGGCGCGTCGCTGAACGAACCGGGGCGACGATGGTCGGGGTGGGCGCGGCCTATCTCGCGGCCGTGGAGAAGTCGGGTCTGCATCCGGCCGCCGAGCTGGAGCTCGGTGCCGTGCGCTCGGTCCTGCAGACGGGGTCGGCCATGGCGCCGAGCACTTGGCGGTGGGTCCACGATCGGCTCACCCCCGGTGTATGGCTCCAGTCGATCTGCGGGGGGACCGACCTCTGCTCCGTGCTCGCGGGCGGCTCCCCTCTCCTCCCGGTGCGGGCAGACCGGATTCAGTGCCCTGCGCTCGGCGTGGCGCTGGCCGCGTGGGACGAGACGGGACGGCCTCTGACCGGCGAGCAGGGAGAGCTGGTGGTCACCGCACCGCTGCCGTCCATGCCGCTGCGCTTCGTCGACGACCCCAATGACGCCCGCTACCGGGCCAGCTACTTCGACACCTACCCGGGCGTGTGGCGGCACGGCGACTGGGCGACCATGGAAGCGGACCTGTCGGTCGTCGTGTCCGGCCGCTCCGACTCCACGCTCAATCGCATGGGGGTGCGGATGGGCTCGGCCGACATCTACGCGGTGGTGGAGCAACTCCCCGGCATCTCGGACAGCCTCGTCGTGGGTGTCGAGCACGGCGACGGCGGCTACTTCATGCCGCTGTTCGTCGTGACCGACGATGGCGAGGAAACCGACGAGGGCCTCCGGGAGCGGATCACAGCGGCCATCAGACGGCAGTTGTCCCCACGCCATGTTCCCGATGTGATCGTGCGGGTGCCCGCGCTGCCCCGCACGCTGACCGGGAAGAAGCTCGAGGTGCCGGTCAAACGGCTGCTGCAGGGCGCGCGCGTGTCCGACGTCACCGGTCCGGGCGCCGTTACCAATGGCCACATGCTGGACTGGTTCGCAGATTTCGGAGGCCGGAAGAACGGGACCGGTAACGGCATGACCGCGGAAGGGCAGAGCGGCCATCCCAGGGAGGAATCAGGACCCCTGCGAGGAGCGCGCTGAACTGCGTTCCGGCAGGAGATGGGCCGGCACCGTGAGGCCCACCGCAGGCGTGTGGATCTTCTTTTGAAGCCGACGCCGGCAGCGAAGTATTCAACTGGCACGGCGTCAGGAAAGTCAGCAACAGTCAGTGTGAGTCCTCAAACACCTGGCGACACCTGACCATACATGCGAAACGATGTAGCCTCCGAACATCGCCCTTGACCTGCAAAGAACAGGCAGGGAGCAGACAAACCGGGAGTTTCCTCATGTTTCGTACAATGTTCAAGTCCAAGATCCACCGCGCCACCGTCACCCAGGCCGACCTGCACTACGTGGGATCGGTGACCATCGACGCCGAGCTGCTCGACGCCGCCGACCTGTTGCCGGGCGAGCTGGTGCACATCGTCGACATCACCAACGGCGCCCGGCTGGAGACCTACGTCATCGAGGGCGAGCGTGGGTCCGGGGTGATCGGGATCAACGGGGCGGCCGCCCATCTCGTGCATCCCGGAGACCTGGTGATCATCATCAGCTACGCACAGGTCACCGACGCCGAGGCGCGGGAGTTGAAGCCTCGGGTCGTGCATGTCGACGCGGGCAACCGGATCGTCTCGCTCGGCGGCGACCCGTCCGAGCCGGTACCCGGCTCGGACCAGCAGCGCAGCCCGCAGGCCGTGCGGGCCTGACCCGGGTCCTGAGCGGGCGGCGGCTCGGCCTGTCGGGTGAGTGGCCGCGCGGGGGTCGGGTAGGCGGGGGAGTAGTCCAGAGGCGACGTTCAGCGACTGCCCGGAGGACGCCATGACGAACCCACTTCTCGAGCCGGTCCCCCCGTGGCCGGCACCGGGTCCGGGTCCCACCACACCGGACCCCTACCCGAGCCCCGTCCCGCCACCCGAGCCGGGCCCCCAGCCGACACCCCCACCGGGCCCCGGGCCCACACCACCCCCACCGGGCCCACAGCCCACACCACCGCCGCCGGGCCCCGACCCGACGCCACCCCCGGGACCCCCGGCCCCAGGTCCCCCGGAGCCCTCACCGTCCCCCATCCCGCCGGGCCCGGAGCCGGTACCGAACCCCGAACCCGGTCCACCACTGACGTCAACTTGACCCGGACCTAAAGGACCGGGTTTGGAGGTAGAGCCCGACTGGCTGCTGGGTGGCCTCCTCCGTCCAGACACTCCTTATGGGGTGGCAGGGACGCGTGACTCACGCCCCGCGGTCCACGCGTCCTCGCCTCTGCGGGCGAGGACGTGGGAAGCGTTCCGGTCGGCGTGCGCAACGACGCCGCACGACCGGCATGCGAACTTGGCTTGGGAGGTGCGGTTGAGCCGGTCGACGTGTCCGCACTGCGCGCACTCCCGTGAGGAGTAGGCGGGGTTGACGAACACGAGCGGGACACCGGCCCGCCGCGCCTTGTAGACGATGAAGTCTCCGAGCTGGGCGAAGGCCCAGGAGTGGAGTGCGACCCGTTGGGGCTTGCGGAGCCGTACCCTCTGCCGGATTCCCTTGAGTTCTTCCAGGGAGAGTCCGGCGGAGGTGCGTTCAGCCTCGGTCACGATCGTCTTGGCGATGATGTGGTTGGTGTTCTTCACGTGCCGCTGTTCGCGCCGGGAGCGCTCCTTGAGCCGGCGCTTCGCGGACCTGGTGCGCTTCTTCTGGAGCTTGGCCCGCAGGGCAAGCTGCCGCTTGCGGTACCGGTTCAGGCCGCGTCCGGCGGCCTGGTAGCCGGTGGACGTGGTGGCGATGTTGACGATGCCCAGGTCCACGCCGATGAAGCCATCCGGCCCGTACTGCTTGGCCTCGGGAACCTCGCACGTGGCGATCAGATAGAACACGCCGCCGCGCTCGATCAGATCCGACTCGCCCTTACGGTACTGCTGGAGCACCTTGAGCGCGTCGGCGGAGCAGACGAAGCGGACGTTCTTAAGGCGCCCGGCCGTGGTCCAGATCGACACCGTCTGCCGGTCGTACTGCCAGCTCAAACACCGGTCGTCGTACGGCTGCGCGGCCTCGGGCCGGACGTGATCGGCTTGGACTCCGCCTTACGCCGGCGCTTCGAGCCCTTCTTGCCCAGGTTCCCGGCCTTGAGGTTGGCGTGCAGCGTGGTGTACGCGTCGCGCACCTTCTTGATGACGTGTTGCGCAGCCTGCGCCCCCAGCCCGGAGGCTTTGAGGTGGGCGTACGTGTGCTTGCGCAGCTCGTACTCACGCGGCACGTCGCGGGCGAACGCCACGTCGGAGACCCAGTTGGCCAGGTCGTTGACCGTGCGCAGGGTCGCCGACAGCGCGGACGCCAGGTCGGCCTCCGGTATCAGCTTGACCTGCGTCACGATCTTCACGGGCATGATCATAACGTTGATCCATGTCCCCACGCTGGGAGCCAAACCCCAACATCCGCTCGGGCCGTACCGTCGTCCATACCCGCCACGCCCACTTGGTCTTCACGCCCAAGGTCGCCCTGTCCCGGCTCGTCGGCTCACTCAAGGGCGTGTGCGCCCGCAGGCTCCGCCAGGAGTTCCCCGGCCACATCCGCAGCTACCGATGAGGCGACCACTTTTGGTCCCCTACTTCGCCACGTCGTGCGGGGGCGCCCCGTTGGCGATCATCAAGGAGTACATCGAGAACCAGAAACGTCCCGGATGAGGTCAACAGCGCAGATCCGTGCGCCCGTGCGGGTCACCCCTGTTTTGAGAAGCGCTTCCTCCCGGGCGTGACCGCCCAGGGTTCCGCGCTAGATCATGTTGAAGAACCCGGCGTGAAGCGCCGGTTCCTCAGGGGGCGCGGGGAACTGCGCGACCCGCCACGAGGCGCCCGCACATGCCGCCGGCCGCGCGTTCCCCCACCCGAGCAGACCTCAGGCGGACACCTCCGACCGGTCCCCACCCCACAACGTGTGGAACGAACCCTCCCGGTCCACCCTCCGATACGTGTGCGCCCCGAAGAAGTCCCGCTGCCCCTGCGTCAGAGCGGCCGGCAGGCGCCGCGCACGCAGCGCGTCGTAGTACGCCAGCGCCGCCGCGAACCCCGGCGTCGGCACCCCCTGCCGAGTCGCGGCGATCAGCACCTCACGCCAGTCGTCCTGCGCGTCGGCGATCTCGCGTGCGAAGGTCTCGTCCGACAGCAGGCTCGGCAGGTCGGCGCGGGCGTCGTACGCGGCGCGGATCCGGTCCAGGAACGCGGCCCGGATGATGCAGCCGCCCCGCCAGATCGAGGCCACCGCGCCGAGGTCGATGTCCCAGCCGTACTCCTCGCTGCCCGCCGTGATCTCGTGGAAGCCCTGCGTGTACGACACGATCTTGGACGCGTACAGCGCCTGCTCCACCCGGTCCGCGAAGGCGGCCGCCTCCGCCTTGCTCAGCGGCGCCGCCTGCGGACCCGCCAGCCCCTGCGAGGCCTCGCGGAGCTTCGCGTGTCCGGACAGCGAGCGCGCGAAGACGGCCTCGGCGATGCCGGACACCGGAACGCCCAGGTCCAGCGCGATCTGGACGGTCCAGCGGCCGGTGCCCTTCTGCTCGGCCTGGTCCACCACCACGTCCACGAACGGCTTGCCCGTCGCCGCGTCCACGTGCGACAGCACCTCCGCCGTGATCTCGATCAGGTACGAGTCGAGACGGCCGGTGTTCCACGTGCGGAAGATCTCCGCGATCTCGGCGGGGGAGTACCCGGCGACATCGCGCAGCAGCTGGTACGCCTCGCCGATCAGCTGCATGTCGGCGTACTCGATGCCGTTGTGGACCATCTTCACGAAGTGCCCGGCGCCGTCGGGCCCGCAGTGGGTCACGCAGGGCGCGCCGTCCTTCGCCTTCGCGGAGATCTTCTCCAGCATCGGGCCCAGTGACGCGTACGACTCCACCGAACCGCCCGGCATGATGCTCGGACCGTGCAGCGCCCCCTCCTCGCCGCCGGAGATGCCCGTGCCGACGAAGTGGATGCCGCGCTCGCGCAGCTCCCGCTCCCGGCGCCGGGTGTCCGCGAAGTGCGCGTTGCCGCCGTCGATGATCATGTCGCCGGGTTCGAGGAGCGGCGCGAACTCCTGGATCACCGCGTCCGTCGGCTCGCCCGCCTTCACCATGATGATCAGACGGCGCGGGCGCTCCAGCGCCGCCACGAACTCCTCGGCGGTCTCGGTCCCGATGAAGTCGCCCTCCTGCCCGAACTCCTCCACCAGCGCCTTCATCCGCGACGCCGTACGGTTGTGCACCGCGACCGTGTAGCCGTTGCGGGCGAAGTTGCGGGCGAGATTGCGGCCCATGACCGCGAGGCCCGTGACACCGATCTGCGCTGAAGTGCTCATACCGCCTGCTCCCTAGCTGCCTCGTGACTACGGCTCCGTCAGTACGGGTCCGCCAGGGCCTGCCGCCATATTCCCGCCCGCCCTCCGGGCGGACGACGGGAATATGGCGACAAGCCCTGGCCCATCCTTACGTGCCGCCACGGCGAGTGCACATCCGACCCGCCATGCCTTTGTACGCACGCACGCCGCCCTCGGCCTCAGTCTCCGGCGATCCGGACCAAGCGGGGGCCGTTCCCGGCCACTTCGGCGGTGCGGGAGGCCGGTTTTCCGTCTTGTCATGGCCTGTTCGCGGCGCTTACTTTTGCCCCCTCCTGCCGCATGCCGAGGGGAATTCGGACATGGCCGTACGCGGCCGGCATCGCCGGTACCAGCCGAACAGGATCAACCGCGCCTCACTCACCGTCACGGCGGGCGGCGCCGGCCTCGCGATCCCGCTGGTCGCCGCTGGCGCGGCCGACGCGGCCGACGCCTCCACCTGGAACAAGGTCGCCGCCTGCGAGTCCAGTGGGAACTGGAGCATCAACACGGGCAACGGCTACTACGGCGGGCTGCAGTTCACCCAGTCCACCTGGGAGGCCTACGGCGGCGCCCGGTACGCCCCGCGCGCCGACCTCGCGACCAGGGACCAGCAGATCGCCGTCGCCGAGAGGGTCCTCGACGGGCAGGGCCCGGGCGCCTGGCCGGTCTGCTCGGCGCAGGCCGGGCTGACCCGCGGGGACGCCGAGCCCGCAGTGCACACCGACAGCACCACCAGGCGTCCCGCGAAGACCGCCGCGCTGAAGGACGTACAGGCGCACACCACCCCCCAGTCGCGCGCGGGCCGGGCCGAGATGTACACGGTGGTGCACGGCGACACCCTGTCCGGCATCGCCGACGAGCACCACGTCCGCGGCGGCTGGCACGCGCTCTACGCCGGCAACCGGGGGACGATCGGCGCCGATCCCGACCTGATCCTGCCGGGCCAGCGGCTCAGCCTGCGCGGCGGGGCCGCCACCGACACCAAGTCCCCGCAGAAGAAGGATCCTTCGGAGCACCGCACGGCACCGCACCGGACCGCACCGCACCGGACCAAGAGCGCCAAGAGCACCGGCCGGACCCTCGTCGCCCCCGTCGACGCGCCCATCGGCACCGGCTACCGCGTGGCCGGCTCGCACTGGTCGAAGGGCTACCACACCGGTGTCGACTTCCTGGTGCCGACCGGCACCTCCGTGCGGGCCGCCGAGGCCGGGCAGGTGGTGGCCGCGGGGTGGGGCGGCTCCTACGGCTACCAGGTGGTGATCCGGCACGCCGACGGCCGCTACACCCAGTACGGCCACCTGTCGGCCATCTCGGTGCGGATCGGGCAGAACGTGACCACGGGCCAGCGCATCGGCCGTTCCGGAGCCACCGGGAACGTCACCGGCCCGCATCTGCACTTCGAGGTGCGGACCGGACCGGACTTCGGTACGGACATCGACCCGCTCACCTATCTGCGGGCCGGCGGCGTCAGGATCTGACGCACGCACCCCGCCCGTCCAGGACCGGCAGCGGTACCCCGACGCCCGCGGGCAGCGCGAGGTACGACGCGGGGAGCGAGCGGACGTCCGGCGGTCCGCCGCCGTCGGTGCCCTGCCCGCGGGCGCCCGGAACATGGCTGCCGTCCGGGCCGGGCACGAGCAGGTGCCGCAGCACCGGCGCGTCGGGCGTGCCGTCGGCCTCGGTAAGCCCTTCCCGCCCCGGCTCGGCCTCCGCGGCCCCTCGCTGCTGGGGCACGGTGGGGAACGCCTCCGCGGCGGCGACCGGTTCCGGGCCGCCGTCCGGCAGGGCCGGCGTCCCGGCGCGCTCGATCCGCTCGGTCGTCAGCATGATCAGGCCGCCCGCAGCCACCACCCCGCAGGTCACGGCCAGCGCGGTGCCCGCGCCGCCGTGGCGGAACGTCTCGCCGAACATCAGGATGCCGACGGCGGCCGCCAGCACCGGGTTGACCACGGTGAGCGTGGCCAGTGGCGCGGCCAGACCGCCGCCCCGGTAGGACGCCTGGGACACCAGGACACCGGCGACGGCGAACAGGGCGATCACCGCGAGGGACGGCAGATCGTCCAGGTCGATGCCGTGCGTCCAGTCGACGGCCACGGTCTTGGTGAACACCGACGACATGCCGAACGCTGTGCCGGAGGCGGTGGCGAGCAGCACGCTGCGCACCGCCGGGTGCCGGTGCGCGGCCCGGCCGGCGCACATCAGCGCCACGACCGCGCCGCCGCTGACCAGCGCGACCGCCACCCGCTGGGCCGTGTCGAGGGAGTGGCCGTCGGAGGAACCGACCAGGGCGAGCAGACCGGCGAGGCCGACGGTGGCCATGACCGCGCCGCGCCAGGCGGTCGCACCGGCCCGGCGGCCGACGAAGAGCGCCGCCAGGGGCAGGGCGAAGACGATGGTCAGCGCGCCGAGCGGCTGGACCAGGCTGAGCGGTCCGTAGGCCAGCGCCACCACATGGAGCACGCCGCCGAGGCCGTTGAGGGCCAGCGATCCCCACCAGCCGGGCCGCCGCAGCGGAAGGTACGCGCTGCCGGGGGAGGAGACCGCCACCTGCTCCTGCACGATCGCGCCGGCCGCGTAGGCGAGGGCGGACGCGAACGACAGGAGCACGGACAGCGCGAGGGCGCTCATCTGCGTCTCCTCTGCGGGCGGCGGGGGCTCTGGGCCCGGCACGACGTACGGTCGGCTTCCATGGCCAACACTCTGCCCGGCCGTGCCCTTCCCGTCGTCGTCCCTGAGCACGCAATGCCTCCTACTGCCGATGGAGTACACGGACCGCGCGATCATCCTCGCGACGGGTGACGCGAGGCGGAGACCCCGTGCGAGGACCGGGGAACTCACCTGGTAGCAGTACTCGTCGTGGACCTCGACCCCGCTCTCGCTGCCCTCCGCCCGCTCGGCGGCTTCTTCGTCCTGCGCACGGTCCCGGGTCCGGCCGCAGTCACCGACGGACCGGATCCCCGGCAACTGCCGACCCTCGCCGAGACCTACGCACGGGTGGCGCCGGACGCGTTGGCGGTGCGGGTGGCCGTGGTCGGGGACCGGCTGCGCACCCGCGAGCCACGCGTGGCCGCCTCCATCGCCCAGCAGGGGCTGGCCGCCCGGCTGTGGTCGGCTGCCCTCGGCTGTGCCGTCCGGTACGGCCGGCTGCCCGAGCTCGCCCCGCGGCTGCTGCGCTGGGACCCGCTCGCCTCCGCCCCCGACGACCTCTACCTGACCGAGCTGCGCCCGCGGCCCGGCGACGCCGCCGGTCTCGCCGCAGCCGTCCTCCACGGACACCTGCAACCCCTGGCGGACGCCCTGAGCGCCGGCTACGGCAGCGCACCCGGACTGCTGTGGGGCAACGCGGGCTCCGCGCTCGCCGGAGCGGCCCGCGAACTGGACCGCTGGGCCCGCGCGCACGGCCGTACCGATCTGGCCGACCGGACCCGCGCCCTGACGGACGAACTCTTCGCCCACCCCCTGCTCCGTGCCACCGGCATCCGCACCGGCACCGCCTTCCGCCGCCGCAGCTGCTGCCTGTACTACCGGGTGCCCGGCGGCGGGGTGTGCGGCGACTGCTGCTTCACCCGGCCGCCGCGCTCTTCCCCAGGGGCCGCTTCTGGGTGACCATGAAAGGAACCTGCCGCCGATGCCAGGGGGTTGTCCGGTGCGAGTGGGACTGCTGACCCGGGAGTATCCCCCGGACGTGTACGGCGGTGCGGGCGTCCATGTGGAGTTCCTGGCCAGGGAGTTGACCTCCCTGGTGGACCTGGAGGTGCACTGCTGGGGCGAGGGACGCGGCGTCGGTGTCGTACGCCACCGCCCCTGGTCGGTGCTGGACGGGGCCAACGACGCGCTGCGCACCTTCTCCGTGGACCTGTCCATCGCCGCCGCCCTCGAAGGCCGCGAACTCGTCCACTCCCACACCTGGTACGCGAACCTGGCCGGCCACTTAGCCAAGCTCCTGTACGGCGTCCCGCACGTGGTCACCGCGCACTCGCTGGAACCGCTGCGGCCCTGGAAGGCCGAGCAACTGGGCGGCGGATACGCCCTGTCGGGCTGGGCCGAACGCACCGCGGTCGAGGCCGCCGACGCGGTGATCGCCGTGTCCGGCGCCATGCGCGAGGACATCCTCGCCTGCTACCCGGCGCTCGACCCGGCCACCGTGCACATCGTGCACAACGGCATCGACACCCACCTCTACCGGCCCGACCACGGCACCGACGCCCTCACCCGCCACGGCATCGACCCCGCCCGCCCCTACGTCCTGTTCGTCGGCCGGATCACCCGCCAGAAGGGCGTGCCCCATCTGCTGCGCGCCGTACGGGACATCGACCCGGGCGTCCAGGTCGTGCTGTGCGCGGGCGCCCCCGACACCCCGGAGATCGACCGGGAGTTCCGGGAGCTGTTCGAGGAGCTGAGCCGGGTCCGCGCGGGCGTGTTCTGGATCCCGCAGATGCTGCCGCGTCCGGAAGTGATCCAACTCCTCACGCGCGCGGCCGTGTTCGCGTGCCCCTCGGTGTACGAACCCCTCGGCATCGTCAACCTGGAGGCGATGGCCTGCGGCACTGCGGTCGTGGCCTCCCGGGTCGGCGGGATCCCGGAGGTCGTGGAGGACGGCCGTACGGGCCTCCTGGTCGATGTGGACGACGAGTTCGAGGCGGGCCTCACGCGGGCGCTGGACACCGTCCTCGGCGACCCGGAGGCGGCCTGGCGGATGGGGGAGGCCGGACGGGCGCGCGCGGTCGGCGAGTTCGGCTGGGACGCGGTGGCCCGGCGCACGGCCGCGCTGTACGAGGAGATCCTCAAGCAGGCTTAGTCCCGTCTGCTCGGGGCAGCCATGGTTCAACCAGGGTGAGGGGAGCGGCCATGCGTCGTGGAGGGCCTTCCGTACTCGGGATCGTACTGGCGGGCGGTGAGGGAAAGCGTCTGATGCCGCTGACCGCCGACCGCGCCAAACCAGCCGTCACCTTCGGCGGCACCTACCGTCTCGTCGACTTCGTCCTGTCCAACCTCGTCAACGCCGACGTGCTGCGGATCTGTGTGCTGACCCAGTACAAGTCGCACTCGCTGGACCGGCACATCACCACCACCTGGCGGATGTCCAGCCTGCTCGGCAACTACGTCACACCGGTCCCGGCGCAGCAGCGGCTCGGTCCGCGCTGGTACCTGGGCAGCGCCGACGCGATCCTGCAGTCGCTGAACCTGATCCACGACGAACAGCCGGAGTACGTGGCCGTGTTCGGCGCGGACCACGTCTACCGCATGGATCCCCGGCAGATGCTCGCCCAGCACATCGAGGGCGGGGCCGGCGTGACGGTGGCCGGCATCCGGGTGCCGCGCGCGGAGTCCTCCTCCTTCGGGGTCATCACGCCGGGGCGGGACGGCCAGGTCGTCGAGCGCTTCCTGGAGAAGCCCGCCGATCCGCCGGGCCTGCGGGACGACCCGGAGACCGTCTTCGCCTCGATGGGCAACTACATCTTCACCACCAAGGCCCTGATCGAGGCGCTGCAGCGGGACGCCGAGGACGAGCAGTCGGTGCACGACATGGGCGGCTCGATCCTGCCCCAGCTCACCGGGCGCGGCGAGGCCCAGCTGTACGACTTCGCCGAGAACCACGTGCCCGGCGAGACCACCCGCGACCAGGGCTACTGGCGGGACGTGGGCACCCTGGGCGCCTACTACGAGGCGCACATGGACCTCATCGCCGAGCGGCCCGCGTTCAACCTCTACAACCGCCAGTGGCCCATCTACACCCACTCGGGCCAGCTCTCCCCGGCCCGCTTCAACGCGGGCGGCATCGCGAGCGAGTCCATCATCAGCGCGGGCTGCCTGATCCGCGGTCAGGTCACCCGGTCGGTGCTCTCCCCGGGCGTACGGGTCGACCCGGGCGCGGTGGTGCAGGGCTCGGTGCTGCACGACAACGTGCGCATCGGCCGGGGTGCGGTGGTGCGCGGCGCCGTCCTGGACAAGAACGTCGAGGTCCCGCCGGGCGCGACGATCGGCGTCAACCCGGAGCGGGACGCGGAGCTGTACACCGTGTCCAAGGGCGGGGTGATCGCCCTGGGCAAGGGGCAGCGCGTGCTCTGAACCTCGTCAGCCCGCCGCAGGAAGTCCGGTGCCGGGTCGTCTCTCGTTCGCGGGTCCGTTGGCTGGCCGCGCGGTTCCCCGCGCCCCTTCGGCACGCTCGCCAGCCGCGGGCACGCGCGCGAGGCTGCGGACTCGTCGCACTCGTCCGGCTCACCGCAGTCACGAGGGGTTCGGCCCGGCGCTCTGACGTTCCGTCACCGTCCGGGCCCTGCCTGGCGCGACGCGTTCGCCCGATAACCGTACCTTGCCCGGATCTGAGTCGTTCGACCTTCAGGATTCAGACATCGATGTCGAACCTGCGGAGGTCATGCGACATGAGAGGGACCCGGCGCACACGGCTGTGCCTGGCCGGAGTGATGGCAGCGTCGGCGCTGATCGCCACCCCCGCCGCACGGGCCGCCGAGCGGACCGACGGCCACCTCGCCGATCTGGTCAACCCGTTCATCGGGAGCCAGGACGAGGGCAACACCTTCCCCGGCGCGGCCGTGCCCTTCGGCATGGTGCAGCTCTCCCCGGACACCGGGCACAGCACGGGCTACGACTACACGCAGAGCCATATCCGCGGTTTCTCCCTGGTCCATCTCTCGGGCGTCGGCTGCCGCATCGGCGGCGACCTGCCCGTGCTGCCCACCATCGGCGACGTCACGCAGACGGACTACACCCGGTACGCGGCCGGCTTCTCGCACCAGGACGAGACGGCGAGCCCCGGCTACTACCGGGTGGGCCTCTCCTCCGGCATCCGGGCCGAGCTGACCGCGACCGAGCGCACCGGTGTGCAGCGCTACACCTTCCCCGCCACCGGGAAGGCCAACGTCCTGCTGAACGCGGCCCAGTCGCTGCACAGGGCGGTCTCCAGCAGCGTCCAGATCCTCGACGACCACACCGTGCGCACCGAGATCACCGGGCACGGCTTCTGCCGGGACACCGGCCCCTACACGGTCTACACGATCACCCGGTTCAGCCGGCCCTTCACCGCGTACGGCACCTGGGACGGCGAGACCCTCACCCCGGGATCCCGCAGCGGACCCGGCGGTGCCTACGTCCGCTTCGACACCACCAGGAACCGTACGGTCGAGGCGACCACCGCCCTGTCGTACGTCGACGCGCGCGGCGCGGCCGGCAACCTGGCCGCCGAGGGCGGCCGGTCCTTCGACGCCGTGCGCGAACGGGCCCGCGAGGCGTGGGAGAGGCGGCTCGCCGCCGTGCGCGTCCAGGGCGGTACCGGCACGCTGCGCCGGACCTTCTACTCCTCGCTGTACCGGTCCTTCCTCGCGCCGAACGTCGGCAGCGACACCGACGGCCGCTACTTCGGCTGGGACCGCCGTGTCCACCGCGCCCAGGGCTTCACCTACTACCAGAACTGGTCGCTGTGGGACACCTACCGCACCCAGGCCCAGCTCCTCGCGCTCCTCGCGCCGCGCGAGGCACGGGACATGGCCCGCTCGCTCGTCGCGGTCGACGAGGACGGCGGCTGGCTGCCCAAGTGGGGGTACGGCCCGGTCGAGACGAACGTCATGAGCGGTGACCCCGTCACCCCGTTCCTGACGACTGTCTATCAGACCGGGCTGCTCAAGGGCTTCGAGGAGCGGGTCTACCGCGCGCTGAGGAAGAACGCCGACGGCGTCCCCCCGGCCGAGTACCCGGGCATCGGCCGTGAGGCCAACGCGGAGTACCTCGCGCGCGGCTTCGCCCCGTACGTCAAGGACCGGCCGTACGCCAAGATGGGCGACTCCGACTACCACCACGGCGCCTCCGTCACCCTGGAGTACGCGCTCGCCGACGCCATGCTGGCCCAGATGGCGCGGGGCCTCGGCCACGAGGACGACGCTGCCCGCTACGCGGCACGGGCGCGGAACTACCGGAACATCTTCGACCCCGCGACCGGCTTCTTCCGCGCCCGCGACGCCTCCGGTGCCTTCACCGGCTCGGCCGACCCGGCCCGCGGCACCGGCTTCCACGAGGGGACCGCCTGGCAGTACCAGTGGCTCGTGCCGCAGGACGTGCCCGGCATGGTGCGGCTCATCGGCGGCGAGCGCGCGGCCAACGACCGGCTGGACTCCTTCTTCGCCTACGACCGGCTGTTGGCCGACCCCGCGAGCACCGCCCGCGAGGTGTGGGTGCACGGCGACGCGTACGCGTACTACAACGCCGACAAGTACAACCCGATGAACGAGCCCGACCTCATCGCGCCGTACACCTACCTGGCCACTGGTCAGCCGTGGAAGACCACCGACGTGGTGCACGCCGCCCTGACCCTCTTCACCGACGGTCCCGGCGGCATCACCGGCAACGACGACCTGGGCACGATGTCCGCCTGGAACGTGCTGTCGTCCATCGGGCTGTTCCCGATCCAGCCGGGCTACGGCACCTGGGGCCTGTCCACGCCCGTCTTCGACCGGATCGACCTCACCCTGGACCGCCGGTACTGGCCGGGCGGCAGGCTCACGATCGCCGCGCCGGGCACCTCGGCCACCGACCGCTACATCCAGACCGTCCGCACCGACGGGAGACCGCACGGGAAGACCTATCTGACGACGGGCGCGCTGCGCTCCCTGCGCACGCTCGCGTTCACGGTCGGCCCGCGCCCGTCTGAGTGGGGTACGTCACGCGGGGCGGCGCAACCGGTCCTGAAGTGATCTCGCGTATCCCTAGGTCCCGCCCCTGTTGGAGGGGCGGGACTTAATCTTCTGTTAACTGAGCGTAGCCTGATCGTACTTGACCGTAATCGGTTGACAGAGATTGACTGCGAGTGACTGCAGATCCACCCGTCGTCGACGCGTGAGGCAAGCCCTTGACTTCCGACCTGCTCGCTCCACTCGACCTGGCGTTCTGGAACATCGAGTCCGACCGGCATCCGATGCATCTCGGCGCGCTCGGCGTCTTCGGTGCGCACTCGCCCACCGCGGGCGCCCATGCCGCCGACTTGCTCGCCGCCCGGGCCGCCGCCGTACCGGGGCTGCGCCTGCGCATCCGCGACGTGTGGCAGCCGCTGGCCTTCGGCGGCGCCGCCCGGGAACCCGACCCGGAGTTCGACCCGTTGAACCATGTCCGGCTGCACGCTCCGACCTCCGACTTCCACGAGGTCGCCGGCCGGCTCATGGAGCGGCCGCTGGAGCGCGGCCGGCCGCCGTGGGAGGCGCATGTGCTGCCCGGCGAGGACGGGATGTCCTTCGCCGTGCTGTTCAAGTTCCACCATGCCCTCGCCGACGGGCTGCGGGCGCTGAAGCTCGCCGCCGGCGTCCTCGACCCGGTGGACCTGCCCGAGCGGGCGCCCCGGGCCATCGAGCCGCCGCGCGGGCTGCTGCCGGACGTGCGCAAGCTGCCGGGGCTCGTCCCGGGGCTGGTCAAGGGCGCGTTGTCCGACGTGGGCCGGGCGCTGGACATCGGCGCCTCCCTCGCCCGGTCCACCCTCGGCATGCGGCCCGTCTCCGCGCTCACCTCCGCCCCGAGCGGCACCCGCCGTACCGCCGGGGTGGTCTTCGACATCGACGACGTGCACCGCGTGCGCAAGACCGCCGGCGGCACCGTCAACGACGTGCTCATCGCCGTCGTCGCCGGGGCCCTGCGCAGTTGGCTGGACGAGCGCGGCGACGGCAGCAAGGGGGTGGCGCCCCGTGCCCTCATCCCCGTCTCCCGGCGCCGTCCGCGCACCGCGCACCCACAGGGCAACCGGCTCTCCGGCTATCTGATACGGCTCCCCGTGTACGAGCCGGATCCGCTCGGCCGGCTGGACACCGTGCGCACCGCGATGGTCCGCAACAAGGACGCGGGGCCGAACCGGGGCGCTGGTGCCGTGGCGCTGCTCGCCGATCATGTCCCGGCCCTCGGCCACCGGCTCGGTGGGCCGCTCGTCGGGCAGGCGGCCCGGCTGTGGTTCGACATCCTGGTGACCAGCGTGCCGCTGCCGGGTCTGGGGCTGCGGCTCGGCGGTCACGAGCTGAGCGAGGTGTATCCGCTGGCCCCGCTCGCACCGGGGCAGTCGCTGGCGGTGGCCATCTCGACGTATCGCGGCCGTGTGCACTACGGGCTGGTCGCCGACGCGCAGGCCGTGCCGGACCTGGACCGGTTCGCTCACGCGGTGTCGACCGAGGTGTCCACACTGCTGGCGGCCTGCGACGCCTGACGCCCCAGGGCTCCCACCCGCACCGCCGTGCGTCTTCGCCGCTCGCCGCCCGGTGCGGGTGGCCCCCTGTGGGGCGGGTTCGCCATCGGCGTGTGCGGGGCCGTGGCGCGGGGTCGTCCGCCCTTCGCCCCGGTCCGGGGGTTCCCACCCGTGCCGGCCGTGCGGTTTTGGCCGTCGGGAGCGGGTGGGCCCCCCGCGGGGCGGGTTCGCCGTCGGTGGGTGGGGGCTGTGGGGCGGGGTGGTCCGGGCTCCTGTGTGGTCGGGGATTCCGCCTGTGTCGGCCGTGCGGCTTTCGCCGCCGGTGCGGGTGGGCCCTGTGGGGGAGGGTTCGCCGTCGGTGGTGGGGGCGTGGGGGTGGGGGGTCCGGCGTTCGGCCTGGTCCGGGGTTTCCACCCGTACTTGCCGTGCGGTCTACGTCGTCCTGCGGTGGCCCCCCGCGGGGCGGGTCCGCCGTCGGTGGGTGGGAGGCCGTGGGGCGGGATGGTCCGGGCTTCGGTCTGGTCGGGGATTCCGCCTGTGTCGGCCGTGCGGCTTTCGCCGCCGGTGGGGGTGGCCCTCGGTGCGGCGGGTTCGCCGTCGGTGGGTGGGGCTGTGAGGCGGTGCGGTCCGCCCTTCGGCCTGGTCCTGGGGTCCCCACCCGTGCCGGCCGTGCGGTTTTGGTCGTCGGGTGCGGGTGGCCCTCGGTGCGGCGGGTTCGCCGTCGGTGGGCGGGTGGTTCGGCGTTCGGTCTGGTCGGGGGTTCCCACTCCGCAGCGCCCGTGATGGTTTTGTCGTTGGGGGTGGGTGGCCCCGTGGGCGCGGGGCGGCCGGGTTCGGGGTGCCGGTGCCGGTGTCGGCGCGTCGTGGCTTCGGTGCTGGTGCGGGTTTGGCGGGAGGCCCGTGCGCTCCGTAAAATTCCCCGTTCGAAAGCGGGCGCGAGTCGGAGCGCTGCGCGGGTGATCAGGGAAGCGGCAGCGCGATGACGGTGACAGAGGACGGCTCCATGGCCTGCATGGCCACGGAGGAAGTGGTCTACGGCCCCGGTATCGACCCGGAGCGGCTGGCCGTCTGCCTCAGCGTGCTGGAGGAACTCGACCAGCTGGAGGTCGACCACCCGGACGCGATCAAGGTCCGCCGGGCCACCTCGCACATCTACCGTACGGTCAAGCAGCGCCGCCGCCAGGAGCGCCGCGCAGCCAAGACCGCGCACGACCGCGCCGTCACCGAGGCCACCGCCACCGGCTCCGCCGAGCGCATCGACGACGAGACCGAGGGCATCCTGCCCACCTCCAAGATCGAGGAGGGCAAGATCGCGGGCATACTCCAGCGCCCGCGTTCCTGCTACACCTGCAAGACCCGATACGTCGAGGTCGACTACTTCTACCACCAGCTGTGTCCGGACTGCGCCCGCACGAACCGGACGAAGCGGGACGCCCGCGCCGACCTCACCGGCAAGCGCGCCCTGCTCACCGGCGGTCGCGCCAAGATCGGCATGTACATCGCGCTGCGGCTGCTGCGCGACGGCGCGCACACCACCATCACCACGCGCTTCCCCAAGGACGCCATCCGCCGCTTCAAGGCGATGGAGGACTCGGCGGACTGGATCCATCGGCTTGAGGTCGTCGGCATCGATCTGCGCGACCCCGCGCAGGCCGTCGCCCTGGCCGAGCAGCTCGCCGAGGCGGGTCCGCTCGACATCCTGATCAACAACGCGACACAGACCGTACGCCGCCTGCCCTCCGCGTACGCGGCCCTGGTCGACGGCGAGACCGCCCCGTTGCCCGCCGGTGAACTCCCCGCCCACCACGTCATCGGCGCCTTCAACTCCGGCGCCGTCGACGGCATCGCCGCGCTCCCCGTCGGCACCAGCGGCCTGGACGCCCAGAAGGTCGCCGACCTCGCCCTCGTCGCGGGCAACGCCAGTGTCGCCCGGCACCTGGAGGGCACCGCCATCGACGCCGGCGGCCTGGTCCCGGACGTCGTCGACACCAACACCTGGGTGCAGACCATCGAGCAGATCTCCCCGGTGGAGCTGCTGGAGACCCAGCTGTGCAACTACACGGCGCCGTTCATCCTCATCAGCAAGCTGCGCCCGGCCATGGCCGACGCCGCGAAGAAGGCGGCCAGCGGACGCGCGTACGTCGTCAACGTCTCCGCCATGGAAGGCGTCTTCGGCCGCGGCTACAAGGGCGCCGGGCACCCCAACACCAACGCCGCGAAGGCCGCCATGAACATGGTCACGCGGACCAGCGCCCAGGAGATGTTCGACACCGACGGCATCCTCATGACCTCCGTCGACACCGGCTGGATCACCGACGAGCGCCCGCACTACGACAAGCTGCGCCTCGCCGAGGCCGGCTTCCACGCGCCCCTCGACCTGGTCGACGGCGCCGCCCGGGTCTACGACCCGATCGTGCGCGGCGAGGCGGGCGAGGACCTGTACGGCGTCTTCATGAAGGACTACGCGCCCGGCAAGTGGTGACCGGCACGCAATCCGGTGGCCGGCGCGACCGCCCCCGCCCTACGCTGACGGTCGTGCCGGAGTGCCTGATGCGCAGGTGACGCGTTCTTCATGGTTGTGATCCATCAGCAGACCCCAGCGGGACTGCGGGCCCTTCGGGGCCGACGCGTGGCCGTCCGGATCTCGGGCACTCGGCGCGGCTGCTTGTGTGACGGCGCGTCAGTCGGCTGAGATCCTGCGCCTCCGGCGTCAGTCGACGGCGCCGAGCCGGGAATGCCGCGCCGCCACCAGCTCCAGCACGGTCCGCCAGTCCTCCAGGACGCCCGCGTCGAACCCCGCCGTACGGCTCTCCTCGTCGGCCTGGCGCAGCCGCAGCACATCGTCGTCGACCGGCCCCGCGTCCCCGCGCACCAGCCGGAACACCCGCTCCCCGAGCAGGGAGCGCACCGCCTCGGCCGCGCTGAGCGCCCCGCCCGTGTCGTCGCCCGGGCACAGCACCGGCCCGATGCCGTGCACCAACCCCGCCACCTGGAGCTCCTTGTCGGCGGGGCGGCGGCGGCGCAGCAGCGCGGCGGTTCTCAGCGCGTGCTGGTGCCGGCCGGCGTACAGCAGATCCATCAGCTCCTCGACGCTGCGCAGCTCCATGCGTCAGTCCTTCCGCGAGACAGCCGTGCCGTTCATCAGCAGATCATGACGAGCTTGCGCCTCGGCCAACGGCACTTGAACTGCGCCACATGGCGGCCGAGGGGGTGATTCGCTCAGGCAGCCGGAGGATGCGCTCCACGGCAAATAGCCGCATATTGAGAGACATTGAGGGGTCAAACGACTTCTGATAGTTACACCTTGTTTGCACTCCCGATCGAGCGCGAGTCCGCTCATTTGGGTACTCTGGTGGGGACGGACAGCAGGACCGGGTCCCACCCAGACCCAGACGTCCGTACCGGCGCCACCGCGTCCGAGCTGGCCTTCCATCCAGACCCGAGCGGGCGCCGAGAGCCGGAGCGCAGGCTGTCCGGCAGGACCCCGAGGGTGACCGACACATAAGGAGTGCGCGGTGACACCGGAGAAGACGAATCGCGATCAGAGCCCCAAGGAACGCACGGAGCGCACGGGCCGGCAGCCCGGAGAACTCGGCAGCCTCGACGTGTGGGCCCGGTCCGCCCCGATCCGCCTGGCGGGCTACGAGGAGGACCTGGCCGAACCGCATATCCTGCCCAGCGTGGACTGAGCCCCGGGTCGTACTCTTCGCGATCGCCGTACGCATGGGCGTGACCTGTCAGACTCACGCCCATGCTGATCAGAGAAGCCGTGGCCGACGACTGGCCGCGGATCTGGCCTTTCTGGCACCGGATCGTCGCCGCCGCCGAAACCTACGCCTGGGATCCGGAGACCTCCGAGGACGACGCCCGCGCGCTTTGGATGAGCCCCGCCAAGCGCGTCTACGTCGCCGAGGACGCGACCGGGACCGTGGTCGGCTCGGCCTACCTCACCCCCAACTACGGCGGGCCCGCGGCCCGCGTCGCCAACGCCGGTTTCATGGTCGACCCGCATCGCACCGGCGAGGGCATCGGCCGCGCCCTCGCCGAACACGTCCTGGCCGAGGCCAGGGCGCACGGCTACCGGGCGATGGTCTTCAACGCCGTGGTCGAGACCAATCCCGCCGTCGCCCTGTGGACCTCCCTCGGCTTCACCGTCCTCGGCACGGTCCCGGAAGCCTTCGACCATCCCCGGCACGGCAGGGTCGGGCTGCACATCATGTACCGGTCGCTCGACCAGGCGGGCTCAGGAGCCGGCCACCGGTGACGTCCGCCGCCACGGACGCAGCGTCTCCAGTTCCTCCGCCAGCCCCAGCAGCACGGACTCCGAGCCAGGGCGGCCCACGAGCTGTACGGCGCAGGGGGCGCCCGAGGGAAGGCTGCCGAACGGGACCGACATCGCGGGCCAGCCGGTCAGGTTCCAGGGCGGCGTGAACGGGGAGTACGCGGTGTTGACCAGCACATTGCGCAGCCAGCCGCGTTCGTGCCAAGGGCCCGCCTCGGGGGAGCGCCGGGCCAGGGCCGGGGTGAGCAGGACGTCGTACTCGGTGAAGAAGGGGGTCAGCCGGGCCCGCAGGCGCTCGCGTTCGTCCCCGGTGCGCACCGAGCGGACGAAGCGCCGTCCGACCGCCGCGTGCACCCGGGTCCGCCGGGCCAGCAGCGCCCGGTCCAGGCCCTCGGCATCCACCGCGGTCCCGGCCGTCCAGTGCCGCAGCGCGGTCACGCCCAGCGAGAGGGGATACGGCGGCTCGGCCCGCCGCACGCGGTGTCCGGCCCGCGCGAGCACTCCGGCCGCCTCCCGGACCGCGGTCGTATACGGTCTGCTCACGCTCACCCCGGCGAGCGGGCTGCGTACGGCCGCGGCGATCCGCCGGCGCTCGGGCTCCTCCGCGCGGGGAACGCCGGTGCCCGCCAGCACGCCCAGCATCAGCCGCAGATCCTCGACCGTCGTGGCCAGCGGACCGTTCTCCGACATGCCGAACCAGTCGCCGTTGCCGATCCCCGCCGGCACCACCCCGTGCCCCGGCTTCAGCGTGACCAGGCCGCAGTTCGCGGCCGGGATGCGCAGCGAGCCCATCCCGTCGTTGCCGAGCGCGATCGGGACCAGGCCCGCCGCGACCGCCGCCGCGCTGCCGCCGGAGGAACCGCCCGCCGTGCGGGAGGTGTCCCATGGATTGCGGGCGGTGCCGAACACGCCCTCCGTGGTGCCGAAGACACACAGCTCCGGCACGTTCGTCAGGCCCACGACCACCGCGCCGGCCGCCCGCAGCCGGGCCACCGTCACATGATCCTCGGCGGCCGGGGTGTCGGAGGTGGCGGCGGAGCCGTCCCGGTGGGACTCGCCGCGCACCGCCAGGTTGTCCTTCACGGCCACGGGCACGCCCGCGAGCGGCAGTTCGGCCAGATCGGTGCGGGAGGCCACCTCGTCGGCCTCGGCGAGCGCCGCCTCGGCCCGCACCTTCCGGAACGCCCCGATCCGGCCGTCGAGCCGCTCGATCCGCGCGAGGTGCTCGGCCGCCACCTCCCGGGGTGTCACCCGCTTCTCGCGCACGGCGGCGGCAATCTCGGCGGCACTCCGCCCGGCCCAGTCACCCACGGGCACTCCTCGCTCGGTGGTCGGCTACTCGCTGGTACGCATCACGGCGCAGGGAGAACTGTGCCTGGTCGGGCGCGGTACGTCGAGAGGGCGGCACACACAGCGGACGGATGCTGATCGACCGCCCACCTGGTTGGCCAGTTCGCCCAGGAAGCGGGTGCCGTCGGGGGAGAACGTGTCCACGAGGAAGTGGCCGCCGTCGTCGCTGCCGGCGTCTCCCTCGTACCGCAGGAGGGCCGTGGCGGGGCTGCCGGTGTGGTGGAGCACGTCGGAGGCGGGACGGTGTTCCTCGGCCGTGAGCACGGGGGCCGCGGCGAGCGGTGTCGACTCGGCGGTCCAGGGGCCGTCCGCCCGGACCCGCAGCGCGCGAGCCCGGGCGTCGGAGCCGCCGAGGAGGAAACGGCCGACGAACGGGCCGCCGGTGTACACGAGTTGGCTGACGGAGTGCAGACGGTCGTCCAGCGCGTCCACCACGAAGTGGCCGGGCGCCTGATGGGTGAGCATGAGGACGACCGGCCCGGGCTGCGCGGGCAGGCGTACCACCTGGGTGCCGTGGCCTGCCGCGCGGTGCAGGACGGGGGCGAGCGAAGGGAGCACGGGCTTGGTGAACGGCGTCGGCGGCTCGGGGGACTTGGCGACACCGGTGTGTCCGTCCTGGTTCCTGCGCAGCCACTTCATCGCGAATCCCCCTCGTCGGCCGCCGCCCCCGTACTGCCCCTCCCCGTCAGCCGGGGCACCGGCACCCCCACCGAGCGGGCCGGGTCCCCGTCCAGCAGGGCCAGCAGCTCGCGTGCGGCCGTGCGGCCGAACTCCGCGCTGTCCCGGGAGAGCGCGGATAGCCGGGGGGTGACCATGCGGCACAGGGCCGAGTCCTCCCAGGAGACCACCGACACGTCCTGCGGAACGCGAAAGCCCAGTTCGGCGGTGGTGGCCAGGCCGGCCACGGCCATCACGTCGTTGTCGTAGACGATCGCCGTCGGTACGGGCGAGTCGCCGAGGACGCGGCGGGTGACGGCGGCGCCCTGGGCGTCGGAGTAGTCGGTGGTGAGCGAGCGGACCTCGGTGAGCCCGCGCCGTTCCGCCTCCGCGCGCAGCGTGGCGATACGGCGCTGGGTGTGGGCCAGCTCGGGCAGTCCGGCGATGTGCACGATCCGGCGATGGCCGAGCGCCGTCAGCTCGTCCACCACCGAGGCCATCGCGCCCGCGTCGTCCGCCCAGACGGTGGACAGGCCGGGGTGCCGTACGTCGGGTGCGCCGCCGATCACGACGGCGGGCAGCCCGAGTTCGTCCAGCAGGCCGGGGCGCGGGTCGTCGGCGCGCGGGTCGGCCACCAGGACGCCGTCGACCCGGTGCTCGGCCCACCAGCGCCGGTACACCGCGCACTCCTCGGTGACATCCTCCGCGACCTGGAAGAGCAGGCCCAAGTGCCGCTCGGCCAGCACCTCCTGGATGCCGGAGACGAGCTGGAGGAAGAAGGAGTCGACGCCCAGGGTGTGCGCGGGGCGAGCCAGGACGAAACCGACCGTGGCCACGCCCTCGCCGGACAGGGCGCGGGCGGCCGTGCTGGGACGCCAGCCGAGCTGCTCGGCGACCCGGCGGACGCGTGCCCGGGTGGCCTCGGAGACGCCCGGGCGGCCGTTGAGCGCGAAGGAGACGGCGCTCTCGGAGACTCCGGCCCGCCGCGCGATGTCCTTCATCGTGGGCCGGCGTGCGGGGGACCGCTTGGTCGCCATGCTTCTCCCCCTTCCTGACAGTGCTCGATAATGCGCTTGAGTGTCAAGACCCTAAAGCGCATTAGCAATTGACCGCAAGGTCTCGGCCAAACGTGTTTGACCTGCACTAATGAACGGCCCAATTCTTTAGTTGGGCGGAATGCATTGACTTTCTCCGAACGGCGCGGGCAAGGTCTCTGGCGCCACCCGACCCCCGCCACAGCAAGGGAGCCGTGTCACCGTGCCCATGCCCCGCAGAGCCCTCGCCGCCGCTGCCGTCGCCTTCGTCCTGCCACTGAGCGCCTGCGGCTCGGGTGGCGACGACGGCGGCTCGACCGACGCCTCCGGCAAGATCGAGGGCGACATCACCTTCCAGACCTGGAATCTGCGCGCGAACTTCAAGTCGTACTTCGAGGGCCTCGTGGCCGACTTCGAGAAGAAGTACCCCGGTACGCATGTGAAGTGGATCGACCAGCCCGCCGAGGGCTACCCCGACAAACTCAGCGCCGACGCCGGCGGCGGCACCCTGCCCGACGTCGTCAACGTCTCCCCGGACCTGGTCGCCCCGCTCGCCAGGGCGGGCCTCGCGCTCGACCTCGACAAGGCGGCCGGAAAGTACAAGTCCGAGTACCTGGACGGTGCCTGGGCCAGCCACCAGGTGCCGGGCATGAGCGGCACATACGCCTTCCCCTGGTATCTGAACACCGGCCCCCTCTTCTACAACAAGTCCCTGTTCATCAAGGCCGGGCTCGACCCCGGCCAGCCGCCGAAGACGTACGGCGAACTCTTCGCCGACGCCCTTCAGATGGCGAAGAGGAGCGGTGGCAAGGTCGCCACCCTCGCCAACGTGCCCACCATCGAGGACTTCGGCCGCTATGGCGTCACCCTGATGAACAAGCAGGGCACCGCGTTCGCCTTCAACGACGCCAAGGGAGTCGAACTCCTCACCAAGTACAAGGAGTTGTACGACGCCAAGGCCCTGGACCCGCAGGCCCTGACCGCGACCCCGGAGTCCTCCGGCAAGAAGTTCCTCACCGGCGCCGTCGCCATGAACCCCGGCAGCGCCCTCGACCTGGACAACTTCAAGGAGAACGCGCCCAGCCTCTACCGGAACATCGGCATCACCGACCAGATCACCAGCACCGGGCACGTCAACATGTACGTGATGGGCGTGATGGTCAACTCCCACACCAGGCACACCCCGGCCGCCGTCGCCTTCGCCCACTTCGTCACCGACGCCCAGAACCAGATGTCCTTCGCCAAGAAGGTCGCCATCTTCCCCAGCACCGCCGGCTCCCTCAACGACCCCTACTTCAACAAGGAGGACGGAACCGACGAGACCCGAGTGCGCATCGCCGCCGCCAAGTCCCTGAAGAACGCGGTCAATTACACGCCCGTGCTGTTCAGCGACCAGATGAAGACCGCGCTGCGCAACGAGGTGGCCAAGGCACTCCAGGGCAAGGAGAGCCCCAAGCAGGCTCTTGACAACGCTGTCAGCGCCGCCAACCGACTACTCCAGCAGGGCTGACGGCCATGGCGACCCCGGTCCGCATCAGGCGCCAACTACCCTTCAGTCCCTGGCTGTTCGCCGCACCGGGGCTGCTCGTCACCGGCACCTTCGTGCTCTACCCGTTCGTCTCCACCCTGGTGAACTCCTTCACCGACCGCCGGACCCTGCTGCCGGGCCACTTCGTGGGCCTCGCCAACTTCCGCGAGTTGCTCCACGACGACATGTTCTGGACCGGCCTGCGCAACAGCACCCTGTACATCCTCGGGGTCGTACCCGCCCTGGTCGTCCTGCCGTTGCTGCTCGCGCTGCTGGTGCAGAGGAACATCCCCGGTATCACCTTCTTCCGCTCCGCCTTCTACACCCCGGTCGTCGCCTCGATCGTGGTGGTCGGGCTGATCTGGGTGTGGCTGCTGGATGAACGCGGCCTGGTCAACTCGCTGCTGGAGGCCGTCGGGATCGGCCGGATCGGGTTCCTCAGCGACCAGTGGCTGCTCCTGCTGAGCGCGATGGCCGTCACGGTGTGGAAGGGCCTCGGCTACTACATGATCATCTATCTGGCGGCGCTCGCGAACGTGCCGCGCGAGCTGCACGAGGCCGCCGCCGTGGACGGCGCGGGCCCGGTGCGCCGCTTCCTCTCGGTCACCGTCCCCGCCGTCCGCTCCACCATGGTGCTGGTCGCCGCGCTCTCCTCGGTCGCCGCCTTCAAGGTGTTCTCGGAGGTGTATCTGATGGCGGGCCCGAGCGGCGGCCCGGCCGGCGAGGACACCACCCTCGTCATGCTGGTCCAGCGCACCGGCACCGGCCTGACCGGCCGCGTCGGCTACGCCTCCGCGCTGTCGGTCGTCGTGTTCGTCGTCACCGTCGCGCTCATGCTGCTGGTGCTGCGCGCCGACCGCCGGGAGGAGTCATGAGCGTCCTGGAGAAGGTGCGGCCCGAGCCGCCGGTCACCGTGCGCAAGGAGCCGCGCGTCACCGACGAACACGGCCGCCGTATCCGCGTCGGCGAGCTCGTCTGGCGCTATCTGCTGCTGCTCGCCGTCCTCGCCCTGACAGTCGGCCCGTTCCTCTGGCAGCTGTCCACCTCCCTCAAGGGTCCCACCGAGGACATCTACAGCTCACCGCCGAGCTTCCTGCCCGCGCATCCCACCCTGCACAACTACACGCGGGTCGCCGACACCATCCCCGTCTGGGACTACGCGCTGAACTCCCTGAAGGTCGCCACCGCCAACGTCGTCACCAACTGCGTCGGCTCGGCGCTCGCCGGGTACGCCCTGTCCCGGCTGCGCTTCCGCGGCCGGAAGGTGACCACGCTGGTGTTCGTGCTGGCGATGCTCGTGCCCGTCGAGGGCATCGTCATCGCCCAGTTCACCACCATGCGCGAACTCGGCCTGAACAACACGCTGATCGGGGTCGTGCTGCCCGGCGCGATCGGTGCGATGAACGTGCTGCTGATGCGGGGCGCCTTCCGCAACCTGCCCTACGAGATCGAGGAGGCGGCCTACGTCGACGGCGCCGATGTCTGGCAGCGGTTCCTGCGCGTCGCGCTGCCCTCGGTGAAGGGGACGGTGGCCGTCGTGGCGATCTTCGCCTTCATGGGCGCCTGGGACGACTTCCTGTGGCCCCTGATCGTGCTCAGCGACCCGTCCAAGTTCACCCTCACCATCGGCCTGAACTATCTGCACGGCACCTTCGCCAACGACGAACGCCTCGTCGCCGCCGGCACCGTGATCGCCGTGGCCCCGCTCATCGCGCTGTTCGCCTGCCTGCAGCGGTACTTCTTCCGCGGGGTGGGCGAGGGCGCCGTCAAGGGCTGAACACCCGTATGTCACAAGGACACTCCATGCCCTCTGCCGTGCGCTTCGGCGTCAACTACACCCCGAGCGAAGGGTGGTTCCACCACTGGCTCGACTTCGACCTCGACTCCGTGCGCGCCGACCTCGACGCGATCGCCGCGCTCGGCCTCGACCACGTCCGCGTCTTCCCGCTGTGGCCCTACTTCCAGCCCAACCGCACCCTGATCCGCCCCCGCGCCGTCGAGCAGCTCATGGCCCTCGCCGACGCCGCCGCCGAACGCGGCCTGGACGTCAACGTCGACGGCCTGCAAGGGCACCTGAGCAGCTTCGACTTCCTGCCCGCGTGGACGCGCACCTGGCACCGGCGCAACATCTTCACCGACCCGGACGTGGTCGAGGGCCAGGCGGCCTATCTGCGCACCCTGGCCGCCGCCCTCGCCGACCGGCCGAACTTCCTCGGCATGACCGTCGGCAACGAGGTCAACCAGTTCGCCGCCGGCCCGCATCCCGATCCCGACCGCGTCACGGTGGACGAGGCCGAGCGATGGCTCGTACGGATGCTGGCCGCCTGCGCCGAGGGTGCCCCCGACCGGCTCCATCTGCACGCCTCCTACGACGCCGCCTGGTACCAGGACGACCAGCCCTTCACCCCCGGCCACTCCGCCCGGCTCGGCGACCTCACCGCCGTGCACTCCTGGGTGTTCAACGGCACCGCCCAGCGCCACGGCCGTACCTCCGTGCCGGCCGAGCACCACGCCGCGTATCTGGTGGAGCTGAGCAAGGCCTGGGCCGAGGAGCCGCACCGGCCCGTCTGGCTCCAGGAGGTCGGCGCGCCCGCTCCGCTCGTGCCCGCCGAACACGCCGCCGCGTTCGCCGAGGCGACCGTCAAGAACGCCCTGGACTGCCCGGACCTGTGGGGCATCACCTGGTGGTGCTCCTACGACGTCTCACCCGACCTCGCCGACTTCCCCCAACTCGAATACGGCCTCGGCCTGTTCACCGACGACCGCAAGCCCAAGGGCATCGCCCGCGTTCTGGCCGAGGCGGCGCGCCGATCGCGCGCGACCCCCGCACCGCGCACCACGGCCCTCGTCGTAGCCGCCGATCCGGGCCGCCGCTCCCGCTGTGCCCCCGGCGGGCCCGTCTTCGACGCCTTCTTCCGGCTCGTCGCCGACGGCGCCCGACCCACCACCGTCCTCGACACCCGCGCGGACGACGAGGACCACCTCGGCGCGCGCGGCATCACCGAGGTCGTCACTCCCGATCAGGTACTCCCCACCCCACACGGAGGCACCCGCTCGTGAACCCCAGCAGACGTACCGTCCTGATCGCCGGCGCTGCCGCCGGTCTGCTCCCGCTGCCCGCCTTCGCGGCCGGCCGTCCCAAAGCCGGGGCGACCGCGCCGTACGCCTCGTACTGGTACCCGGACTCGCTCCCCTCTGGCAGCCCCGGCCCCGGCATCACCTGGCGCAGCCTGAAGAGCTGGCGCCCGGCCGACGACCCCGACCTCGCCTTCAACGCCGCGTCCGTGCCGCTCGCCGCGCGCTTCACCTCGACCCCGGCGAACACCACCGCCCGCTCCGGCCAGGCCCGCATCCAGGCCCTGGTCTCCTTCGGGCCGACGTCGAGCAACCCCTCCCAGGGCTCGGCCACCGCCGACTACTACGCCCTCACCCACTGGGCCTACCTGGACGAGCTGGTCTTCTGGGGCGGCTCGGCCGGCGAGGGCCTGATCCTCGCGCCCAACGCGCCGATCGTTGACGCGGCCCACCGGCACGGCGTCCCGGTGCTCGGGAACATCTTCCTGCCGCCGGTGGCGTACGGCGGACAGCTCCAGTGGACCCGGGACCTCGCACAGAAGGACGCCACGGGGCACTATCCGCTCGCCGCGCAGCTCGTGGCGGTCGCGGCGGCCCACGGCTTCGACGGCTGGTTCGTGAACGCCGAGACGGGCGGCGGAAACACCGCGCTCGGCCGGGCCATGCTCGGATTCGTCAAGGAGCTGAAGGGGGTCGCGGCCGCACGCGGACAGCGGGTGACCTGGTACGACGCGATGACCGTGAACGGTACGGTCAGCTGGCAGGGCGCGCTGAACAGCCAGAACCAGGCCTTCTTCCAGACCGCCGACGACATGTTCGTGGACTTCCGGTGGAACGCGGCCACGCTCGCGTCCTCGGGCACGAGGGCGGAACAACTGGGGCGAAGACGCTACGAGTTGTGGGCCGGGATCGACGTCGAGTCGAACGGGTCCGACACGTCGGTGGACTGGGACGCGATCGTGCCGACCGGCAGGCCGCACATCACCTCGATCGGCTTCTACCGGCCGGAGTGGACCCGCGACCACCTGCCCGCCGACCAGCGCGCCCCGGAGGACTTCCACGCCGCCGACGACCGGTTCTGGACCGGGCGGTCGCTGGACCCGTCCCGGCCGGATGCGAGCGATCCGTGGCGGGCACCGGCGGTGTCGGCCGCCGACCGGTCGACGGTGACCTCGCTGCCGTTCGCGACCGTGTTCAACACGGGGCACGGGCTGCGCTGGTACGAGGACGGGGCCGTCACCTCGGACGCCGCCTGGAACCACCTCGGGCTCCAGGACCGGCTGCCGGCGCGGCGGTGGGTGGTGCGCACGGCGGGGGAGCGGCCGGCGGTCTCCTTCGACTTCGCCGATGCCTGGCGTGGCGGGAGCAGTGTGCTGGTGGAGGGTGAACTCGATCAACCGGTCGTGGTGGATCTGTACGCGACCCGGCTGCCGGTCGGTGTGAACACGGTTGTCGAGCTCACGCATCGCACCGACGCCGGCGCCGTGAACGTCGAGCTGGCCGTGGCGACGGCCGAGCCGAGTGGGGCGGGGGCGCCCCCGCCCTACACCTATCTGGCTGTGAGCCAGGTCAACAGCATCACGCGCGTGAAGTCGGTCAACGGCTGGCAGACTTTGGCCCTGCCGCTCGCCGGGTTCTCCGGCACCGTACACGCCCTCGGCGTCCGACTCACCGCCGCCGAGGGCCCGGTGCGCTGGCGCCTCGGCGGCCTCGCCGTCCGGGACACCGGCACTGCCCCCGCGGCTCCCACGGGCGCCCGCGTCACCGCCGCGACCGGCGGCGACCTCCGGCTCGCCTGGAACGCCGCCACCGGCGCCGTCCGCCACTACGAACTCCACCGCCTCCTGCCCGACGGCACCCGCCGCTTCCTCGGCGGCACCTGCCAGCGCGCCTACTTCCTCGCCGGACTGCAGCCCGAGCAGGGGGAGACCGCCGCACGATTCGAACTGCGTGCCGTGGGGGAGCTCTACAACGCCTCGGCCCCCGTCACCGTCACCCACCCCTGGTAACCACCGCCATCACCCGGAACCCGCAGGGAGCACCCCGCATGCATGACGACCGCACTCTGGTGGAAGCCCGCCTCAGGCGCGTCCTCGACGAACGCATCCGCCCCGCTGTGTACCCCGAGTCCGTGCCGCTGCGGGTCGCGGTGTGGCACGCGCCCGGCGAGCCCGTGCCCGTCGAGGAGGCACTCGCGGCCGAGGCCCAGCCGATCGAGGTCGGCGCACGCTGGGGTGCTCCCTGGGGCACCAGCTGGTTCCGGGTGACCGGGACCGTGCCCGAGGCGTGGGCGGGGAGGACCGTCGAGGCCCTGCTCGACCTGGGCTTCGACGAGAACATGCCCGGCTTCCAGTGCGAGGGCCTGGTCTACCGGCCCGACGGCACCCCGGTGAAGGGCCTCAACCCGCGCAACCAGTGGGTGCGCGTCGGCGCCCCGGTGGCGGGCGGCGAGGAGGTGGTCCTGCGCATCGAGGCCGCCTCCAACCCCGTCATCCTCGACTACCACCCCTTCCGGCCCACCCGGCTAGGCGACAAGGACACCGCCGGGCACGAGCCGCAGTACACCCTCACCCGCATGGACCTCGCCGTCTTCGACGAGCCGGTGTGGCAGCTGGTCATGGACCTGGAGGTGCTGGGCGAGCTGATGGCCGAGCTGCCCGTGGACTCCGCGCGCCGGCACGACATCCTGCGCGCGGTCGAGCGGGCCCTGGACGCCGTCGACCTCCAGGACGTGAACGGCACCGCCGAGCGGGCCCGCGCCGAGCTCACCGGCGTGCTGGCGGCCCCGGCCGTACCGTCCGCGCACCGGATCAGCGCGGTCGGGCACGCGCACATCGACTCGGCCTGGCTGTGGCCGCTGCGGGAGACGGTCCGCAAGGTGGCCCGTACGACCGCCAACATGACCGCGTTGATCGAGGACGAACCGGAGTTCGTCTTCGCCATGTCCCAGGCTCAGCAGTGGGCCTGGGTGAAGGAGCACCGGCCCGAGGTGTGGGCGCGGGTGAAGAAGGCCGTGGCGGAAGGGCGGTTCGTGCCGGCCGGCGGGATGTGGGTGGAGTCGGACACCAACATGCCCGGTTCGGAGGCGATGGCCCGGCAGTTCGTGCACGGCAAGCGGTTCTTCCTCGACGAGTTCGGCATCGAGAACGAGGAGGCCTGGCTGCCCGACACCTTCGGCTTCGCCGCCGGACTCCCGCAGATCATCAAGGCGGCCGGGTCCAAGTGGCTGCTGACCCAGAAGATCTCCTGGTCCCAGACGAACAGGTTCCCGCACCACACCTTCCAGTGGGAGGGCATCGACGGCACCCGGATCTTCACCCACTTCCCGCCCGTCGACACCTACAACTGCTCCATGAAGGGCAGCGAGATCGCCCACGCGGCCAGGAACTTCAAGGACAAGGGCCGGGCCCGGCACTCCCTCGCGCCCACCGGCTGGGGCGACGGAGGCGGCGGCACCACCCGCGAGATGGTCGCCAAGGCGGCCCGGCTGCGCGACCTCGAAGGCTCGGCCACCGTCGTCTGGGAGACACCCCGCGCCTTCTTCGAGAAGGCCGAGGCCGAGTACCCCGAACCGCCCGTCTGGGTCGGCGAGCTGTACCTCGAACTGCACCGCGCCACCCTCACCAGCCAGGCGAGGACCAAGCAGGGCAACCGGCGCAGCGAGCACCTGCTGCGGGAGGCCGAGCTGTGGGCGGCCACCGCGGCCGTACGCACCGGATTCCCCTACCGCTACGCGGAGTTGGACCGGATCTGGAAGACGGTCCTGCTGCACCAGTTCCACGACATCCTGCCCGGCTCGTCCATCGCCTGGGTGCACCGGGAGGCCCGGGCGACGTACGAGCGGATCGCCGGGGAGCTGGAGGAGATCATCGGGGCGGCGCAGCGGGCCCTGGCGGGGGAGGGGACCCGGCATGTGGTCTTCAACCCGGCACCGCACAGCCGTCACGGCGTTCCCGCCGGAGGAGCCGGGGCGCCGCGGTCGGCGCGGGGAACGCAGGTGTCACCCCGCGCCGCGGGCGGGCGCGTCCTGGACAACGGCCTGCTCCGCGTCGGGATCGACGCCCAAGGCCTCGTCGTCTCCGCGTACGACCTCGACGCCGACCGCGAGACCGTCGCCCCCGGCCGGGCCGCCAACCTGCTGCAACTCCACCCGGACTTCCCGAACATGTGGGACGCCTGGGACGTCGACTCCTTCTACCGCAACACCGTCACCGACCTCACCGACGCCGAGTCGGTGGAGGCCGGCGAGGACGGCGCTTCGGTGCGGATCGTACGGAGCTTCGGCGCCTCCCGGGTCACCCAGGTGCTGACGCTGCCGCCCGGCGAGCGGAGGCTGCTCATCGACACCGAGGTCGACTGGCACGAGACGGAGAAGTTCCTCAAACTGGCCTTCCCGCTCGACCTGCACGCCGAACGCTACGCGTCCGAGACCCAGTTCGGGCATGTCTTCCGCCCCACGCACACCAACACCTCCTGGGAGGCCGCCAAGTTCGAGGCGTGCAACCACCGCTTCGTCCATCTGGAGGAGCCCGGCTGGGGCGTGGCGGTCGTCAACGACTCGACGTACGGCCACGACGTGACCCGCGCGATGCGCACCGACGCCGACCGAGGTACGACGACCACGGTGCGCGTCTCCCTCCTGCGCGCTCCGCGCTTCCCCGACCCCGAGACCGACCAGGGCGTCCACCGCTTCCGGCACGCCCTGATCCCGGGCGCCTCGATCGCCGATGCGGTCCGCGAGGGCTGGCGGATCAACCTGCCGGAACGGCACCTGACCGGGGCCCACGAGGTCGCGCCGCTGGTCACGGTGGACAACGACGCAGTCGTGATCACCGCGGTCAAACTCGCCGACGACGGCAGCGGTGACGTCGTCGTCCGCTTCCACGAGGCCCACGGCGGCCGGGCCCGGGCGACGCTCACGGCCGGTTTCGAGATCGCGGACGTCACGGCGACGGACCTGCTGGAACGGCCGGCCGGCGACACCGAGCCGCCGGTGCGCGACGGTGAGCGGATCACCGTACGGCTGAGGCCGTTCGAGCTGGTGACCTTGCGGCTGCGGCGCTGACCCGGGGACGGGTGCCGCCCGCGTCAGTCCCCCGGGGTTGACGCGGCGCCGCCGGCTCGCCGGACGGATGCTCGTAGCGCAGCGGTAGTCTCCCTGGCAGCCCCTGCCGCCACAGCATTCCGAGCGTCTCGTTCGCCCGCTGCTCCTGCTCCCGGTCGGTGGGAAGCGGCAGGTGCAGCGCGCCGAGCAGATGGATGCCGGCGAGGGTGGTGGGCGGCGTCGAGACCAGGAAGAACCTTCCGCCGAACGACGGTCCGGCCGGTCCGGCGAGCGCGGACAGGTTCACCGGCGGTGCTCCTTCCCCGCCGTCCGGACCGGGCGCCCCGGACGGTGCTCGGACGGTCGCATCACTCCTCCTCCACCATGCGGCCGTGCCCGTGCGGACACGGCGGCGGCCGGCCGTCGCCGAACAGCCGGATCTGCGATTCCGCGCACTCCGCATCCGTGCAGACGTAGTACTGTGCGCGGCCTCCGCCTGGTCCGGCTCGGGCCCGACCAGGCCGACCGTGCCCGCGCCTGCGTGGGCCAGTCCGGGTCAGGTCACAGTCCCGGCCGCGATGCCGGCCCGGCGGTGCCGCCGGGCCGGCATCCGTCCTGGTCCTCGACTCGTCCGTGCCGCTGCCGCCTACGCGCCGGGCTGCCCGTCCCCGCTCTGCTCCACGAGCCGCCCCCGCAGCCACTCCTCCACCTCGCCCACGTGGGCCGCTGCCGCCGCCCGCGCTGCCTCCGGGTCGCGGGCGGTGAGGGCGCGGTGGATGGCGGCGTGCTCGCGGCGGGTGCGGGCGAAGGCGCCCTCCTCCTGGTAGCCGCGCCAGACGCGGGCGCGGAAGGTGCGGGAGGACAGGCCCTCCAGGATGGCGGCCATGGTCTCGTTCCCGGCGGCCGCGGCGATCTCGCGGTGGAAGGCGAGGTCGTGGGCGAGGATCTCCTCCGGGTCGTCGGTGGCGTTCATCGCCGCCAAGTGCTTCTCGACCGCGGCGAGTTGGTCGTCGGTGATGCGTGCGGCGGCCAGCGCCGTCGCCGTCGACTCCAGGATCCTGCGGACTTCGAGGAGTTCCACCAGGCGCGGACCCCGGGACAGGTCCGCGACCACCCCGAAAGTCTCCAGCAGGTCGCCGGCCTCCAGTGCGGTGACGTAGATCCCGGAACCGTGCCGGGCCTCCAGGACGCCCATCACGGTCAGGGCGCGGATCGCCTCCCGCATCGAGCTGCGGGAGATGCCCAGCCGGGCCGCGAGATCCCGCTCGGTGGGCAGCCGCTGGCCGGGCTCCAGCCGGCCCTCGGCGATCATCGCCTTGATCTCCTCGATGGCGCGCTGGGTCACCGTGCCCTTCTGCGGCACCTCTTCCTCGTCCACGCCACTCCTCCTTCCCCCCGGTGCGCCGCAGTCTAGCCAGCCGAGTGGTCTGACCACTACGCCTAGGATCCGCGAATTTTCCGTGCACGAGGGTGTTGACTCGGCTTATTGGTCTGATAAGTATGCGGCGTCTGCTCGAAAACCCTCGACGAGGAGCCGCGAGATGCCCGCCAGCACTGTCAGGAAGCGCAGCAGGTCCCGGATCATCGGCGCGGTGGCTCTGGCCGCCGGTGCCTCACTCATGCTCGCCGCCTGCGGCAGCACCAAGGACACCGCGAACGCGGGCAGCGGCGGCACCGGCAAGGTCGGCGTGATCCTGCCGCTGCTCACCTCGCCGTTCTGGCAGTCGTACAACGACTACGTGCCCAAGATGGCCAAGTCCGAGGGCGTCCAGGTGCTGAAGACGGTCAACTCCAACAGTGACCCCTCGCAGCAGATCACCGACATCGACAACGAACTCACCCAGGGCGTCAAGGGACTGGTGGTCGCCCCGCTGGACAGCGCCGCCATCCAGGCCGGACTCGACCAGGCCGAACGCAAGGGCGTGCCCGTGGTCGCCGTGGACGTCGCGCCCGACAAGGGCAAGGTCGCCATGGTGGTGCGCGCCGACAACGTGGCCTACGGCGAGAAGGCCTGCGACTACCTCGGACAGCACGTGAGCAGCGGCAAGGTCGTGCAGATCATGGGCGATCTCGCCTCGGTCAACGGCCGCGACCGCTCAGCGGCGTTCCGGTCCTGCGTGAAGAAGAAGTACCCGAAGCTCACTGTGCTGGAGATCCCCGCCAAGTGGGAGTCCGACACCGCCGCCGCCAAGCTGGACACGCTGCTGGGCGCCAACCCGGACATCAAGGGCATCTACCTGCAGGCGGGCGGTGTCTACCTCGCGCCGACCCTGCAGACCCTGAAGTCCAAGGGCATGCTGAAACCGGCCGGGCAGCAGGGCCACATCGCGATCGTCTCCAACGACGGCATCCCCCAGGAGTACGACGCCATCCGCAAGGGCCAGATCGACGCCACGGTCTCCCAGCCCGCCGACGCCTACGCCAAGTACGGCCTGTACTACATCAAGGCGGCGATGGCCGGGAAGACGTTCAAGCCCGGGCCCACCGACCACGGCTCCGTGATCGTCGAACTGCCCAGCGGGATCCTGGAGGACCAGCTGCCCGCACCGCTGGTCACCAAGGCCAACGTCGACGACCCCAAGCTGTGGGGCAACACGGTCAAATGAGCACACCGCTTGTTGAAGCCGAGGGGATCGTCAAACGGTACGGCCCCACCGTCGCCCTCGCAGACGGCCGGCTCACCGTCCTGCCCGGCGAGTCCCACGCCCTGGTCGGCCGCAACGGCGCCGGCAAGTCCACTCTGGTCAACGTCCTCACCGGCCTCCAGGCCCCGGACGCGGGCACCGTCCGCTTCGACGGCGAGCCCGCGCCCCCGCTCGCCGACCGGGACGCCTGGCGCCGCAAGGTCGCCTGCGTCTACCAGAAGCCCACGGTCGTCCCGGAGCTGACGGTCGCCGAGAACCTCTTCCTCAACCGGCAGCCGACCGGCCGCGGCGTCATCAGCTGGCGCCGGCTGCGCCGGCAGGCCGCCGAACTCCTCGACGCCTGGGACGTGCGCGTCGACCCCGAGGCGCGCACCGCCGACCTCAGGGTCGAGGACCGCCAAATGATGGAGATCGCCCGGGCGTTGAGCTTCGGCGCCCGGTTCATCGTGCTGGACGAGCCCACCGCCCAGCTCGACAACCGCGAGATCGAGCGGCTCTTCACCCGCATGCGCTCCCTGCAGGACTCCGGCGTCACCTTCCTGTTCATCTCGCACCACCTCCAGGAGGTGTACGAGGTCTGCCAGACGGTCACCGTGCTGCGCGACGCCCGCTGGATCACCACCGCACGCGTCGCCGATCTGCCCAAGGCGGCGCTGGTGGAGGCCATGGCGGGGGAGTCGGTCGCCGAACGGGCCGCACCGGGCAGGGGAGTGGAGGACGGCGCCCCCGTCCTGCTGGAGGCACAAGGGCTCACCTCGCCGGCGTACGAGAACGTCGACCTCACCGTCCGCCGCGGTGAGGTCGTCGGACTCGCCGGTTCCAGCGGCAGCGGCAAGACCGAGCTCGCCGAGTCCTTCGCCGGACTGCACACGCCGACCGGCGGCACCGCCGAACTCGACGGTGAGCGGCTGCCGTTCGGGGACGTACGGGCCGCCCTGCGGGCCGGGGTCGGCTGTGTGCCGCGCGACCGGCACGAGCAGGGACTGGTGTCCGGCCTGAGCATCGGCGACAACGCCACGCTGAGCGTACTGGACCGGCTCGGCCGGGTCGGATTCGTCGCCACCGACACACGGCGCCGTTTCGCGGCCGAGTTGATCGACCGCCTCGACATCCACGCCGAGGGCCCCGACCAGCCGGTGTCCGACCTCTCCGGCGGCAACGCCCAGAAGGTCGTCATGGCCCGGGCCCTCGCCTCCGACCCGCGCCTGCTGGTGCTGATCAACCCCACCGCCGGCGTCGACGTGAAGTCCAAGGAGTCGCTGCTCGCGCGCATGGACAGCGCGCGCGACGACGGCACCGCCGTCCTCGTCGTCTCCGACGAACTCGACGACCTGCGCCGCTGCGACCGCGTCCTCGTCCTCTTCCACGGCCGCGTCGTCGCCGAGCACCCGGCCGGCTGGCGCGACCACGAGCTGATCGCCTCCATCGAAGGAGTTGACCATGGCTGACACCCGGGCCGCCCCGCCGCTCGCGCCCCCGAAGTCCCCGGACGCCCGGTCGGCCAGGACCGTCCTGCTCCGCCGAGCCCGCGAACTCGCCCTCGTCCCCGCACTGTTGCTGCTCATGGTGCTCGGCACGATGGTCAACGACTCGTTCCTGACCGAGCGGAACCTGATCTCGATCCTCGGTGCCTCCGCCGCGCTGGCGATGGTCGTGCTCGCCGAGTCGCTCGTGCTGATCACCGGCAAGTTCGACCTGTCCCTGGAGTCGGTGGTCGGCATCGCGCCGGCCGTCGGGGCCCTGCTGGTGCTGCCCGCGAGCCAGTCCGGCTGGGGCACGGAATTCCCGGCCGGGCTCGCCCTGCTCTCGATCCCCGTGGTCGGTGCGGTGATCGGCGCCTTCAACGGCGTCCTCGTCGTGAAGTTCCGGCTCAACGCGTTCATCGTCACGCTCGCGATGCTCATCGTGCTGCGCGGCCTGCTGGTCGGCGCCACCAAGGGCAAGACCCTGTTCGGCATGCCCGACAGCTTCTACTCCCTGGCCACCACCACCTTCCTCACCGTGCCGCTGTCGGTGTGGCTCGCCGCCGTCGCCTTCGCGGTCGCCGGGTTCGTGCTGAAGTACCACCGCGCCGGTCGCGCCCTGTACGCGATCGGCGGCAACGCGGACGCCGCCCGCGCGGCCGGTGTGCGCGTGGACCGGGTCATGCTCGGGGTGTACGTCGTCGCGGGCGTGCTCGCCTCGCTCGGCGGGCTGCTGCAGACGGGGTACGTCGGCGCGATCAGCGCCAACCAGGGCCAGAACATGATCTTCACGGTGTTCGCGGCCGCGGTGATCGGCGGCATCAGCCTGGACGGCGGCAAGGGCACCATGTTCGGCGCCCTGAGCGGCGTCCTCCTCCTCGGCGTCGTACAGAACCTGCTCACCCTCGCCCAGGTCCCGTCGTTCTGGATCCAGGCCATCTACGGCGGGATCATCCTCGTCGCCCTCGTGATCGCGCGTGTGACGACGGGCCGCGCCCAGGACTGATCCAGCCGTCAAGTGTCGGACGACCGAAAGGACTTCAGTGTCCCAGGCCCCCGCCCGCGTCATCGCGGTCGACACCCACGACATCCGTTTCCCCACCTCGCGCGAGCTCGACGGCTCAGACGCGATGAACCCGGACCCCGACTACTCGGCGGCCTATGTCGTGCTGCGTACCGACGCCGCCGACGGGCACGAGGGGCACGGGTTCGTCTTCACCATCGGGCGGGGCAACGACGTCCAGGTCGCCGCGATCGACGCGCTGCGGGACCATGTGCTCGGCCGTGACGCGGCCGAGCTGTGCGGCGACCCGGGCTCGCTCTTCCGGGACCTGATCGGCGACAGCCAGCTGCGCTGGCTCGGCCCCGAGAAGGGCGTGATGCACATGGCGGTCGGGGCCGTCGTCAACGCCGTCTGGGACCTCGCCGCCCGCAGGGCCGGCAAGCCGCTGTGGCAGCTGCTCGCCGATGCCGAACCCGCGTGGCTGGTCGGGCAGATCGACTTCCGGTACATCGCGGACGCGCTCACCCCCGCCGAGGCCCTCGACCTGCTGAGGCGGGGCAGGGTGGGAGCGGGGGAGCGCCGGGCGCGGCTGCTGGAGCGCGGCTACCCCGCCTACACCACCTCACCGGGCTGGCTCGGCTACGACGACGCCAAGCTCGGACGGCTCGCCGCGCAGGCCGTCGCCGACGGCTTCACCCAGATCAAGCTGAAGGTCGGCGCCGACCTCGACGACGACATCCGGCGCTGCCGGGTCGCCCGCGCGGTCGTCGGACCGGACATCCGGCTCGCCGTCGACGCCAACCAGCGCTGGAACGTGGACGAGGCGATCCGCTGGACCAAGGCGCTCGCCGAGTTCGACCCGTACTGGATCGAGGAGCCCACCAGCCCCGACGACGTCCTCGGCCACGCCGTCATCCGCCGGGCCGTGGCCCCGGTGAAGGTCGCCACCGGCGAGCACGTGCACAACCGGATCATGTTCAAGCAGCTCCTCCAGGCGGGCGCCCTCGACATCGTCCAGATCGACGCGGCCCGCGTCGCGGGCGTCAACGAGAACCTCGCCGTCCTGCTGCTCGCCGCCAAGTTCGGCGTCCCGGTCTGCCCGCACGCGGGCGGCGTCGGTCTGTGCGAACTCGTCCAGCACCTCTCGATGTTCGACTACCTGGCCCTCTCCGGCACCACCGAGGACCGGGTCATCGAGTACGTCGACCACCTCCACGAACACTTCGTCACCCCCGTCGTCATCCGCGACGGCCACTACACCGCACCCACCGCGCCCGGCTTCTCCGCCGCCCTGCACCCGGAGTCCATCGCGCGGTACACCTTCCCCGGCGGCACCTACTGGGCCGCCGACCCCGAGACCCAGAAGGGACAGACCGCATGAGTGACTTCGAGGGCCTGAAGGCCCTGGTCACCGGTGGCGCCTCCGGCATCGGCCGGGCCACCGCCGACCTCCTCGCCGCCCGTGGCGCCCGGGTCGCCGTCCTCGACCGGGACCCGGCGGACGTCGACAAGCCGCTCCTCGCCTACCGCGCCGACGTCACCGACGACGCCTCGGTCCGCACGGCCGTCGAGCGGGCCGCCGAGGACCTCGGCGGGCTGGACGTCCTGGTCAACAACGCCGGGATCGGCGCGCTGGGCACGGTGGAGGACAACGACGACGCCGAGTGGCAGCGCGTCTTCGACGTCAACGTCCTCGGCATGGTCCGCACCGCCCGCGCCGCCCTCCCGCACCTGCGCCGCTCGGACCACGCCGCGATCGTCAACACCTGCTCCGTCGCCGCCACCGCCGGACTGCCCCAGCGCGCCCTGTACAGCGCCACCAAGGGCGCCGTGTACTCCCTGACCCTCGCCATGGCCGCCGACCACGTCCGCGAGGGCATCCGGGTCAACTGCGTCAACCCCGGCACGGCCGACACCCCGTGGGTCGGCCGGCTGCTGGAAGCGGCCCCCGACCCGACCGCCGAACGCGCCGCCCTGGCGGCCCGCCAGCCCACCGGCCGACTGGTGTCCGCCGCCGAAGTCGCAGGCGCCATCGCCTACTTGGCCAGCCCGCTGTCCGGCGCCACCACCGGCACCGCCCTCGCAGTCGACGGCGGCATGCAGGGCCTCAGGCTGCGCCCGGTGGGCCGGTGACGAGGCTCGGCCGCAGCGGAGTCGAGGTCACCCCGCTCGGCTTCGGCGCCGCGACGCTCGGCAACCTCTACCGCCCGGTGGACGACGAGCAGGCGCGGGAGGCCGTACGGGCCGCCTGGCAGCGCGGCATCCGGTACTTCGACACCGCCCCGCACTACGGCCTCGGCCTGTCCGAACGCCGGCTCGGCGCCGCCCTGCGCGCGTACGACCGCGCGCACTTCACCGTCTCCACCAAGGTCGGCCGCCGCCTCGAACCCATCGACGGTACCGCCGACGACCTGGCCCACGGCTTCGCCGTACCCGCCACCCACCGCCGGGTGTGGGACTTCAGCGCGGACGGCGTCCGCCGCACCCTGGAGGCGAGCCTGGAGCGCCTCGGCCTGCACCGCGTCGACGTCGTCTATCTGCACGATCCCGACGACCACGCCGAGCAGGCCTTTCGGGAGGGCTACCCGGCCCTGGAGAAGCTGCGCTCCGAGGGCGTCGTCGGCGCGATCGGCGCCGGCATGAACCAGACCGCGATGCTCACCCGGTTCGTCCGCGACACCGACGTGGACGTGGTCCTGTGCGCCGGCCGCTACACCCTGCTCGACCAGAGCGCGGGGGCCGAACTGCTGCCAGCGGCCGCCGAGTACGGCGTGTCGGTCGTCCTCGGCGGCGTGTTCAACTCGGGCCTGCTGGCGGACCCGACACCCGAGTCGACGTACGACTACAGCCGTGTCCCACCGGAGTTGCTGGACCGGGTCCTGCGCATGAAGGCGGTCTCGGAGCGGTACGGCACCACCCTGCGCGCCGCCGCGCTGGCCTTCGCCTTCGCCCACCCGGCCGTCGCCAGTGTCCTGCCCGGGCCCCGCTCCGCGTCCGAAGTCCACGACTGCGCCGCCCAGTTCGCCTCCGTGGTTCCGGCGGAGTTCTGGCAGGAGCTGCGGGAGTGCGGTCTGCTGCCCCGAGAGGAAGACCCGTCATGAGAGTGGCCCTGAACACCAAGGTCCGCGCCGACCGGATCGCCGAGTACGAGGCGGCCCACCGGGAGGTCCCGGAGGAACTGACCCGGGCCATCCGCGCCGCCGGTGCCACCTCCTGGACCATCTGGCGGTGGGGGTCCCCCCGCGCGAGCGAAGCCGAGCGTGGGGGAGGTACCGACCTGTTCCACCTGCTGGAGTGCGCGGACTACGCCCGCCTGCTCGCCGAACTGGAGCAGCTGCCGGTCAATGTGGCCTGGCAGGCCCGCATGGCCGAGCTGCTCGACGTGGTGCACGACTACTCCCGCGAGGGCGCCGCCGCCGGGCTTCCCGTCGTCTGGGAGCTGCCGTGACCGTCGACGCCCACCACCACGTCTGGGACCTGTCCGTCCGCGACCAGGACTGGATCCCCGAAGGCAGTCCGCTCAGGCGCGACTTCACCTTGGCCGACCTCGAACCCGAGGCGAGGGCGGCCGGAGTCACCCACACCGTCCTCGTCCAGACGGTCACCGTCGCGGAGGAGACACCCGAGTTCCTGGCCCTGGCGGCCGAGCACGACCTGATCGCGGGCGTCGTGGGCTGGACCGACCTCACCCGCCCCGACATCGCGGAGGAACTGTCCCGACTGCGCGAACTCCCCGGCGGTTCCTTCCTGAAGGGCATCCGGCACCAGGTCCAGGGTGAGTCGGACCCGCGGTGGCTGCTGCGGAAGGACGTACGGCGCGGACTCGCGGCCGTGGCCGGGGCGGGCCTCGTCCACGATCTGGTCGTCCTGCCCCACCAGCTTCCGGCCTGCGCCGAGGCCGCCGCGAGCCTGCCCCAAGTCACCTTCGTACTCGACCACTTGGGCAAGCCGCCGATCGCAACCGGAGAACACGAGCCCTGGGCCTCCGCCCTGCGTGCGCTCGCCGCCCTCCCCAACACGGTCGCCAAACTCTCCGGCCTGGTCACCGAGGCCGACCCCGGCTCCTGGACGACGGCCGACCTGCGGCCGTACACGGACGTGGCCCTGGAGGCCTTCGGCCCCGGCCGGCTGATGTTCGGCTCGGACTGGCCGGTGTGCACGACGGCGGCCTCCTACGCCGACGTGCACACCGTCATAACCGAGTTGACCGCAGACCTCGACGAGGCCGACCGCCGGGCCCTCTTCGAGGGCACCGCCACGGCCGTCTACGGCCTGTGACCCACGGCGTGGCCGGCGTGCACCTCCCCACCCCGTACCGCACAATGCCGACGTGACTGATCATCATCAGCCGCGCACTCCCTCCGCTCCGTTGCTGCGTGCTCCCGGGGACGGTGAACTGATCGACGTCGCCGGCGTCGCCCACTTCTTCCGGCTCACCGCAGAGCACACGGACGGGCGTTTCACCTTCGAGGAGTTCAGCCTCGCCCCCGGCACCATCGGGGCCAGGCCGCATGTGCACGACGGACACGACGAGTACTTCTACGTCCTCGAGGGGGAGCTGACGCTCCACACCGGCGACGGCGAGGTGACGGCCGGCCCCGGACACCTGCTCGCCGCCCCCCGTGGCACCCCGCACGGTTTCCGCAACGGCGGCCAGGTCCCGGCACGCGCTCTGTGCCTCTACACTCCGGCCGGCTACGAGAACTACTTCCGCGACGTGCACGCGGCCGTGAGCGCCGGGGCCGAGGCGACCGACGAGCTGCTGGCCGAGTTCCGCAGCCGTTATCGGACCCGGTCGTTCCGGGTTCCCTCGGACAGCCGACAGGAGCCGTAGCCGGGCCGGCAGGTCGATCCCGCGGGCCGATGTCGCATGTCGGCCCGCGGGCCGGTGCCGCATGTCGGAGGGCCCGGCCGCTCACGACCGCCCGGCCACCGCGGCCAGCCGCGTCGGTGGCATGTACTCCCGGACGAACGTCCGCTCCCAGCACGCCCCGCTGTCCCGCAGCTCCCGCCAGGTGGTGTAGCGGTAACGGAAGAGGCGCGCGCGGACATACCTGGGCGGGGTGTCCGGTGGGAAGGGGGAGCGGCGCAGCAGGCGCAGGGTGTCGCGGTCGTTCTCCAGCAGGCGTTCCACCAGACCGCCGAACCATTCCCCCGCATAGCCCGGGGACAGAGCCGCGAACCACATCAACCAGTCCAGGCGCAGATGGTAGGGGGCGAACTGGCGCGGCCAGTGCCGGGTGTCACCGGGCTTGCCGCGGAACTCGTACTCGCGCCAGTCCGAGTCCTCGCGCGGCACGTCGTCCAGCGTGCCCTCGACCACCACCTCGTAGCGGACCCGGCTGACGCTGCCGAACGCGCCGTAGGTGTTCACCAGGTGCAGCGGGTCGAAGGAGCGGTTCATGATCTGCCGGCGGGAGACCATGTTGGCCACCGGGCGGTAGCTCAGGAAGAGCAGCAGCGCGGCCACCGCGAGCACCAGGACCTCGTACCACAGCGGTGCCGCCGGCACGGACGGCGCGGACCCGGGAATCCGCAGCGCGGACAGGGCCAGCACGATGGTGATCCAGTTCAGCCAGGAGAAGTTACCGGACAGCACCAGCCACAGCTGGGTGACGATCATCAGGGCGGCGGCGGCCGAGGCGATGGGCTGCGGCGTGAACAGCAGCACCGGCACGACCAGTTGGGTCATATGGTTGGCGGCCACCTCCACCCGGTGCAGCGGCTTCGGCAGATGGTGGAAGAACCAGCTCAGCGGGCCCGGCATGGGCTGTGTCTCATGGTGGTAGTCGAGGCAGGTCAGCTTCCGCCAGCACGCGTCGCCCCGCATCTTGATCAGCCCGGCGCCGAACTCCACCCGGAACAGGATCCAGCGCAGCAGGAACAGCACGACGATGGGCGGCGCCACCTTCTCGTTGCCGAGGAACGCGGCCAGGAAGCCCGTCTCCAGCAGCAGCGACTCCCAGCCGAACGCGTACCACGTCTGGCCCACGTTGACGACCGACAGATACAGCGCCCACGGCACCAGCCACAGCAGGATCCCGGCCCACAGCGGCAGCAGGGAGTCCGCGCCGGCGAGCAGCGCCGCCGACACCGCGCAGCCGGCCCACGCGCAGCCCGCGAAGAAGCGGTCGGAGTAATGCAGATGGAACAGGCTCGGCGCCCGTTTGAAGGGGACCAGCGCCACGAACCGGGGGATCGGCAGCATGCCGCGCTCGCCCAGCAGCGCCCGGAACTGCATCGCCGCCGTCAGGAACGCCACCAGGTACACGGCGGCCAGAGCCCGCTGGAAGACCAGCCTGGTCAGCCAGTAGTCGGGAGCGGTGAACCAGTTCACGGCTGTGCGCGCCCTTCGTCGCGGCTAAACCGCCGGTGTCGTCCTCATCATCGCCTCCCTCGAGTTGCCAGCCAAACGGGCACGATGCAAACAATAGGGAGAAATCACCCAAAGTGATGGGAAGTGTACGGTGCGGATACCCACCGGATCCATCGTCACGGCCTGCGCGCTCTCGGTGGCGCTGCTCGTCGCCGGCTGCGGCCGCCCCGGGGTCAAGGAGGCCCGGATGGGCGAGGAGGTCTATCTCCTGCCCGCCGCGGCCCAAGGACCAGACCCCTTCACCGCTTCCACGGTCACCGCGCCGGTGAGAGCCGGCGCGGGGAGCGCCGATCCCACCGCGCCGCCTCATCCGGGCACGGCCGACCCCAGCGCCACACGGCCGCCCGTCGCCGGGTCCTCGCCGCCGGCGGTGCCCGCCGGGCTGGTCGGCGTACACCCGCGCGCCCTGCGCATCCTGTCCGGCGCGACTCCCGGCCTGTACGGCGGCACCGCACGCGTCGCCGGCTGTGACGTCGGACGGCAGACCGGGTATCTGACCGCGGACCGCGCCAAGGGGGACGCCTTCGCCCGGGCGACCGGTGTCTCCGCGAGCGGCCTGCGCGGCTTTCTGCGCGGCCTGACCCCCGTCGTGCTGCGCGCCGACACCCGGGTCACCGACCACGGCTACCGCGACGGACAGGCGGTCGCCCACCAGGCCGTCCTCCAGGCCGGCACCGCGGTCCTGATCGACAACCGTGGACTGCCCCGGGTGCGCTGTGCCTGCGGCAACCCGCTGGGGCCGCCGACGCCGACCCGCGTCGGCTTCGGCGCCCGTGGCGGTGCCTGGCCCGGCTACCGTTCGGGTCAGGTGATCGCGGTGACCCCGGCACCCCGGGCGGTCACCAGCATCACGATCGTCAACGCCGAGACGCGCACCTGGATCGAACGCCGGCTCGGTCACGACGTACGCGACGACCAGGTCGTCCCCGCGCCCGCCTGGGCCACCGCCGCACCCGAGGGCGACCCCGACCCACCGGGTGCCGCCACCCCGGGCACCGCACCGCCGTACCCCACCCAGCCCGGTCCGCGGCGGAGCCGACCGGGGACGTCCGCGGGCACGACCGGCAAGGAGCCGCCCGCGGCCGCCACCCCGAGGGCTCCGGACACGCCCGCCGGGCGGAGCACCCCGGCGCCGGACCCGGCCGCCCCATGGATCCGGCCGTCCCTCGGTCCCGTTCCGCAGGCGCCCGGCACCCCGGACCCGCCGTACGCGATCGGACCGCAGGACGGGATCGGCCCTCCGGACGGGATCGGCCCTCCGGACGGGATCGGCCCTCCGGACGGGATCGGCCCATCCGGCCTGCCGGACGCTCCGGGCCTGCCCGACCCCGTCGGACCGGTCCCGGCCGCCACGGCGGACGTCCGGTCGAGCCCGGTCCCCGACGCCACGGACGGCGATGCCGCGGGCGGTGCCGCCGCCGCGGACCTCTCCGGTGGCTGAGCCCGTCCGGAGCCGGACGCTCCCGCTGGGGAGTCGACCGCGGCAAGAGGTCGAAGAAACGGACAAATCCTGGCAAGGTGGGCGCATGGCAGTTCGGGGAGCGAGTGCCGTGTCACTCCCGGAGGACTGGCCCGCCCACCCGGATCCGATCCTGGCGCTCAACCGCATGGGCACCTTCGACTGGGACCTGGACACGGGTCTGTTCCATATGGACGCCCAGGCACACGAGGTGCTCGACCTGCCGCCCGAGGAGTACGACGGACGGCTCGAGTCGCTGGCCCTCAGGGTCTCGCGATCGGAGACGGCCCGGCTGGACGAGCTGGTGGCCCGGGCGATCAAGGACGGCAGCGAGAACTACGGGGCCTACTTCCGCATCCGCTGCCGCGACGGCACCCAGCGCTGGACCCACACCCAGGGCTACATCCGCCGGGACGCCACCGGCCGCCCGCGCCGGGTCGTCGGCATCGTCCGCGACGCCACCGAGGAACTCGCCGAGAGCGAGGTGCGCAGCCTGCGGGCCGCCCAGGACGAGGCGTTCCGCCAGCAGACCAACGTCGTGCAGGCCGTCTCCGCCTCCCTCGCCCACGCCCGCAGCGTCCAGGACGTCATCGACGCCCTCAAGGACACCCGTGGCATCCGCCATCTCGGCGCGGCCAGCCTGGTGATGGGGCTGGTGGAGGCCGGCCGCATCCGCCTGGTGGCCGAGGGACCCATCGACGCCTCGGTCCCCGGCACCCAGATCACCCGGATCGACGAGCCGTACCCGATGAGCGAGGTCGTCCGCACGCTCGCGCCCCGGTTCATCGAGTCCCCGGAGGAGTTCGCCGAGCACTATCCGATCCTCTGGCCGCACCTCACCGACCTGCACGTCACCTCCGCGGCCTATCTGCCGCTGATCGCCCAGGCCCGCCCGATCGGCGCGATGGGGCTGCTCTACAGCGACCGGCGCGGCTTCTCCGCCGAGGAGCGCGCCGTCCTGGTCGCGCTCGGCAGCAGCATCGCGCAGAGCCTGCAGCGGGCCATGCTCTACGAGCAGGACAAGGACCTCGCCCAGGGCCTGCAGCAGGCCATGCTGCCCCGCACCATCCCCAGCGTCCGCGGCGCCGACATCGCCGTCCGCTACCGGTCGGCCGCCCTCGGCCGGAACATCGGCGGCGACTGGTACGACCTGATCCCGCTGCCCGGCGGGCGGGTCGGCGCGGTCATCGGCGACGTCCAGGGCCACGACACCCACGCGGCGGCCGTCATGGGCCAGCTGCGGATCGTGCTGCGCGCCTATGCCGCCGAGGGACACACCCCGGCCGCGGTGATGGCCCGTGCCTCCGTCTTCCTGCACGAACTCGACACCGACCGCTTCGCCACCTGCCTGTACGCCGATGCCGACCTGTCCACCGGAGTCGTGCAGGCGGTCCGGGCCGGGCACATCGACCCGCTGATCCGGCACGGCGACGGCAGCTGCCGCCGGGCGCCGGTCGAGGGCGGGCTGCCGCTGGGTCTGTCCGCCGAGTTCGGCCGGCTGGATTACCCCGTCTCCACCCTCGAACTCGACCCCGGCCACACCCTGCTGCTGTGCACCGACGGGCTCGTCGAACAGCCCGGCGCCGACCTCGACGACGGCATGCGCCGCCTCTCGGCGCTCGTCGCGGCCGGCCCCGAGGACGTGGGCTCGCTCGCCGACCGGCTGATCCAGATGGCCGAGGAGCGGGGCGGCGAAGACGACGTGGCGCTGCTCCTGCTGCGCCGGCGCACCCCTGAGGCCCCGCCCGCCGGCGGCCGGCTCCAGCAGCACGTGGCACCCGGCGACCCGGACGCCCTCAGCCAGGCCCGGCACCTGATCCGCGCCGCGGTCCGCTCCTGGGGCCACCGTGACCGCGCCGACGAGATCGAGCTGGTCGCCGACGAGCTGATCACCAACGCGCTGATGCACACCGAGGGCGCCGCGATCGTGACCCTGCGGGCCCTCGACGGCGGCCACCGCAGACTGCGGATCGAGGTCGAGGACTCCTCCAGCGCCCTGCCGCGCCGCCGTGAGGCGGGCGAGGACGGCGTCTCCGGCCGCGGCCTGCTGCTCGTGGAGATGCTCACCGACGCGTGGGGCGTGGAGGCGCGGGGCGGCGGCAAGGCGGTGTGGTGCGAGTTCCGCCGCGGCGGCTGACGCGGCTGACCCGGCTTTGTCAGTGCCGGATGGCACTCTGGAGCCATGCCGGAACTGCCCGAGGTAGAAGCGCTGAAGGACTTCCTCACCGAGCACCTGGTCGGCCGCCGGGTGGCGCGGGTGCTGCCGGTCGCCGTCAGCGTCCTGAAGACGTACGACCCTCCGGTCACCGCCTTCGAGGGCGGCGAGGTGACGGCCGTGCACCGGCACGGCAAGTTCCTGGACCTGGCGGCGGACAGCGGGCTGCACCTGGTGACCCACCTGGCCCGGGCCGGCTGGCTGCAGTGGAAGGACCGGCTGCCGTCCGGCCCGCCCAAGCCGGGCAAGGGACCGCTCGCATTGCGCGTGGCCCTGGAGACCGGCGAGGGCTTCGACCTCACCGAGGCCGGCACCCAGAAACGCCTCGCGGTGTACGTCGTGCGCGATCCGCGGCAGATCGAGGGCATCGCCCGGCTCGGCCCGGACCCGCTGGCCGCCGACTTCGACGAGGACCGCCTCGCCGCCCTGCTCAAGGACGAGAGACGTCAGCTGAAGGGCGCCCTGCGCGACCAGTCCCTGATCGCGGGGGTCGGCAACGCCTACAGCGACGAGATCCTGCACGCCGCGAAGATGTCCCCGTTCAAGCTCGCCGCCTCCCTGACCCCCCAGGAGACCCATCGGCTCCACGCGGCGCTGCGCTCGACGCTCACCGAGGCGGTCGACCGCTCCCGGGGCCTGGCCGCCGGGCGGCTGAAGGCGGAGAAGAAGAGCGGCCTGCGCGTCCACGGCCGGACCGGCGAGCCCTGCCCGGTGTGCGGCGACACCATCCGGGAGGTCTCCTTCAGCGACTCCTCGCTGCAGTACTGCCCCACCTGCCAGACGGGCGGCAAGCCCCTGGCCGACCGCAGACTGTCCCGGCTGCTGAAGTAGGGGCTACGGCGCGTCGACGGACACCAGGTGCTGTCCGTCCATGGTGCGTACGTCGTAGCGGGCGATGTCGTCGGCGTGCATCGTGGAGGATCCGAGCGCGGTGAAGGTTCTGGTGGTGTGACCCGGTTCCATCCAGGTGCCGGCGACCTCCTCGGAGCCGTCGCGGCCCACGATGACGAGCCGGCAGGCATGCGGGCCGGTGCCGTCCTTCACCTTCAGCAGCAGCCGGCTGCCCGTATCCCCGTCGTCGGCGGTGACCTCGGCCCACACCCCGGTCTTCGGATCGGTCGCGGCGGCGACCTGCGCGACCGGCTCCGCATGGCCGGCGAAGGCCACGATCCCCGGACCGGCCACGGCCAGCACCACGGAGGCGGCCAGGCCGTACAGAAAGCGCCGGCGGCGCGCCCGATGCCGGAGCGCGACCTCGCCGAGCAGCCGGTCCAGCAGCCGGGGACCGGGCTGTGCCATGGGGTGCACAAAGCGCGGCGTGGCCCGGCGGTACAGCATCAACTGCCGTGTGGCGGGACCGAATTCGGTCACCTGTGCCGCGCATTGGGGGCACTCCATGAGGTGGTCCTCGAAGCGGAAGGCCTCCGCCTCGTCCAGCACGCCGAGCGCGTACGCGCCGACGTCGCGATGCCTTTCCAGGGACCTCATGCCGAATCCTCGTGCCGATGGGTGCGGGTGGGGTTACTCCGTGCACCCACCCGTACGCAGCCGACAGCCGAATCACTCAAGCCACCCGCAGAATCCCGGACGAGAGATTCGGAGCCGCGCGGCCCGCGGATTGGTCCGATTCCGGAAAACTTCAGAACGCCCCGGAGCGACGGCTCAGAACAGATGGATCGCGAGGTGCCCGAGGGGCAGCCCGAGCCGCCACGCCGGTGTCCACACCTTCGGCCCGTCGTCCTCGCCGGCCGGCCCGCCACCGCCCGGCACCGCGTCCAGGTCCGGCGCGAGCAGCTCGGTCTCCTCCAGCCAGCGCCAGGCGTCGGCGGCGAGGGCCAGGTCGGGCGAGCGGGTGCCGGACCGCTCGGCCCGTTCGGCCAGCTCGGCCATGCGCTCGCCCACCCAGTCCCGCCACGGCTGGTCGTAGGCGGTCAGGGAGAGCCAGTTCTCCAGCTGGGAGATCACCCGGATGCCGGACAGCTCCCCGTCGGTGTCGGACAGGAAGACGGTGAGCGCCAGCGCGTCCCGGCCGGCCCGGAACTCGAAGGAGGTCGGCGGCATCAGATCGCCGGTGCGCAGCAGCTCGTCGGCGATGTACTCGGCGTACAACCAGGCCATGGGGACGGCCAGTTCTCCGCCGTCGGTGCCGTCCGTGCTCTCGTGCCCTCTGTGCTGCATCCCTTCCTGCCCTTCCTCCGGTACGTGCGCGTCGCCCGAGCCTCGTCGGGGTCGCGGCCCCGACCGCTGCCCGGAACGCGGATGAGGACAGCCCATTGCCCGAACGGGGGCCACAGCAAGGCGCTTTACCGAGGTTTGACCCGGCCTCCGGTTTCAGTGCAGGTCGGCCGCATAATCCGGAAGGACCCGGCGCAGCGCACGCAGCGCGTAATACGCGCGGGACTTCACGGTACCGGGTGGCACCCCCAGGGTCTGCGCCGCATCCGCCACACTGGCCCCGAGGAAATACACGAGTACCAGCACGTCACGGTGCTCCGGCGTGAGTGTCTTCACAGCCTCCCGGACATCGAGCATCGCGGCGGCCCGTTCGGCGTGATCGGCGGTCACCCGTGCGCTCTCCGGGATGTCGGCGCCGGTCTCCGGGGGCCGGGCCTGCCGGGCCCGCCGGGCGTCGATCGCGAGCCGCCGGGCGACCGTCAGCAGCCAGGGCCGTACGGAGTCGAAGTCCTCGGCGTGCAGGGCCTCGGGATGCTGCCAGGCGCGCAGCAGGGTCTCCTGGACGAGGTCCTCGGCGCGCTGCCGGTCGCCGTCGCAGAGCCTGAGCAGCAGGGCGAAGAGCGGTCGGCCGTGCTCGCGCTGGAGCGCGGCCAGTTCGTGTTCGGCGGTCGTCGTCCCGCGGGTCCGTGCCGCCGCCTGGTGGATCAGTGAGGTTCCGGCCGTCATGGCCGTATGGCAGCGCAGGGCACGGCCGGGGGACAGGGCGTGCGCATGGCTCTGCGACGGACGGTCGATCGCGTCGGCGAACGGTCGGACGAACGGTCCGGCCACTCAGTCGGGGGTTCATTCGGCGGGCCGCGCCTCGGCCAGCACCGAGCGCCGGTAGGAGTAGCCGAAGTAGATCACGCACCCGATCACGAACCACGCCGCGAACCGCACCCAGGTCTGCCAGTGCAGGAACGTGATCAGCCAGATCGAGAACACGCAGCCCAGCGCGGGCACGACCGGCATCCACGGCGTACGGAAGGTGCGCGGCAGCTCCGGGCGCCGGTAGCGCAGCACGATCACCGCCGCGCACACCACCACGAAGGCCAGCAGGATGCCGATGTTGGTCAGCTCGGCGGCCGAGCCGATCGGCACGAATCCGGCGATGGCGGCCGAGGTCACCCCGACGATCCAGGTCACCCGGGTCGGCACATGCCGCGTCGGGTGCGTCTTGGCGAACCATGGGGGCAGCAGACCGTCCCGGGACATGGAGAACCAGACCCGGGTCACGCCCAGCATGAACGTGAACATCACGGTGAGGATGCCGATGATCGCGCCCACCGCGATCACGTCCGCCAGCGCGTCCAGGCCCACCGACTTGAACGCGCTGGAGAACCCGCTCTCCGGGTCGATGTGCTTGTAGTCCTGCATCCCCGTCAGCACCAGGCAGGCCGCCACGTACAGCACCATCGAGATCACCAGTGAGTAGATGATCGCCTTCGGCATGTGCCGCTGGGCGTCCCTGGACTCCTCGGCGGCCGTCGACATGGCGTCGTAGCCGAACACCGCGAAGAAGACGGTTGCCGCGCCGGTGAAGGCACCGCCGATGCCGAACGGGAAGAACGGGTGGTAGTTCGCCGAGTCGATGTGGAACACGCCCACCCCGATCACCAGCAGCACCACCAGCACCTTCAGGGCGACGACGAACGTCTCGAAGCGGGCCGCGCTGCGCATGCCCAGGTTGAGCAGCCAGGCGATCAGCAGGCACAGGAGCGCCGCGAACAGGTCCACCCGGTGCCCGGCCCCGGTGCCCGGCGCCCCCAGCATCCAGTGCGGCAGCTTCGCGCCCATCGCCTCGACGAGAAATCCGAAGTAGCCCGAGATGCCGATCGCCACCACCGCCACGATCGCGGTGTACTCCAGCAGCAGGTCCCAGCCGATGAACCAGCCCGCGAACTCGCCGAGCACCGCATAGCCGTAGGTGTACGCCGATCCCGCCTTCGGGATCAGTCCGGCGAACTCGGCGTACGACAGCGCCGCACAGGCGCTCGCCACACCGGCGACGAGGAACGACACCACCACCGCCGGACCCGCCGTGCCGTTGGCCACCGTGCCCGCGAGCGTGAAGATGCCCGCGCCGATGATGCCGCCCACCCCGATCGCGGTGAGCTGCCACAGGCCGAGGGAGCGGTCCAGCCGGGTGCCCTCGCCGACCTCGGTCTCCTCGATGTGTTCGATGGGTTTGCGGCGGAGAATCCCCTCGCCCGCGCGGAGCCCGGCCATGCGTCTCACCTCTTCGCCGACGGCAACGGCTGACGGCGGATCATGATGGCTCAGGTGCCCCGCACAGGGAAGACGCCACGCACGGCCCAGGCGGGCGTCCAGGTGCGGGCCGCGAGCCGGGCCGGCAGGCGGGCGGTGAGATGGTCGCGCAGCGCGGCGAGCCCCGGGTGTGCGTTGGCCGCGGCCCAGACCAGGGAGTGCGGGTACACCGGCGTCGGGTCGACGAGCGGGATGCGCCGCAGGTCGTGCCCGGCGGGCCGGGAGAACCGGGCCAGCTCGCCGACGAAGGTGGCGAGCGAGTCGGAGCCGGCGACCGCATCGAGCAGCGGCTCCCCGCCGGAGTCGGGGACGACCGAGTTGATGGTCAGCCCGAACTCGGCGGCGAGGGTCGTGTAGTACGCGGCCCACTCGGTGCCGTCCACGAGGCCCGGCATCCAGATCCGGTACCCGGCCAGCTGCGCCGGCGTCACCGACCGGGCCCCGGCGAGCGGGTGCCGCGCCCCGGTGAGCAGCTGCACCGGCTCGTCCAGCACCCGGACGGACCGCAGCCCCTCGGGAAGCCGCGTGGTGACCGCGCGGATGGTCGCGTCGATGCTGCCCGCGCGTACGGCGGCGACGGCCGTGCTCGCGTCGAAGAGCGTCACCATGTCGAGGGCCGTGCCGGGCTGCGCCTCATGGAACTCCCGCAGCAGGGCCGCGGGGGCCAGCCGGGCCCCGAGCACGTCGACGCGCAGCGCCCGCCCTCCCGGCCGCACCGAGGCCAGGGCCCGCTCCTCGGCCAGCAGCAGCTCCTGGGCGTGCGGCAGGAACGCCTGCCCGTCGATGGTCGGCCGCGCCCCGCGCGCGGCCCGGGCGAACAGCCGTACACCGAGCTCCTTCTCCAGCGCCGCGATGCGCTTGGAGACGGCCTGCTGGGTGATGCCGAGGAGAGCCGACGCCTCCTGGAACTGCCCGGTGTCCACCACGGTGACGAAGGTGCGTACCGCTTTGAGATCCACGCGGCACAGCGTACGCGTACAACCGATGGTTGTGGCTGCTGTCCTGCTGGTTGTTTGCTTCCGGCCCGGCCTGCTGGTTTTCATGTCCGGGGTCAACGGGAGGTTGTGCGTGAAGCTGGGTCGGCAGTTCGGATGGCTGTGGGCGGCGTACTCGGTGAGCGCGCTCGGCACCTATCTCGCCTTCGACGCGTTCTCGGTGATCGCTGTGATCGCCCTGCACGCCGGGCCGGCCGAGGTGGCGCTGCTCGCCGCGACCGGGCCCGCGGTGGGTGCCGTGCTGGCGGTGCCGCTCGGGCCGTGGGTGGAGTTCCGGCGCAAGCGGCCGGTGATGATGACGATGGACCTGATCCGGTGCGCCGCGCTGCTCACCATCCCCCTCGCCTACGCCCTCGGCGGCCTCGGCCTCGGCCAGCTGCTGCTCGTGTCCATGCTCGTCGCGGCGGCCGACATCACCTTCAACGCGGCATCCGGCGCCTTTCTCAAGACGCTCGTACCGGCCGACGGCCTGCTCAGCGCGAATGCCCGGTTCGAGTCCACGAACTGGACCGCCCTGGTCCTCGGACCGCCCCTCGGCGGCGCCGCGATCGGCCTGTTCGGTCCCGTGACGACCGTCCTGGCGAACGCGGTCAGCTTTCTGCTCTCGGCCCTGGGCATCCGGGCCGTCGGCGGCGGCGAGCCGCGCCCTGGGCGCACCGGAGCCGAACGCCTGCGACCGGCCGACCTGCTCGACGGCTGGCGGCACATCCTCACCAGCCCGGCCCTGCGGCCCCTCTTCTTCAACAACCTCGCGGGCAACGCCCTGATCATGGTCGCCGTGCCCCCACTGGCCGTCCTCATGCTCGGCCGGCTCGGCTTCGCCCCCTGGCAGTACGGCCTCGCCTTCGCCGTGCCCTGCCTCGGCGGCCTCCTCGGCTCCCGGCTGGCCCGACCCCTGGTCGCCCGCTACGGTCAGCGGCGGGTACTGCGCACCGCGGGCACCCTGCGCGCCGTCTGGCCGCTCGGACTGGCCTTCGTCCAGCCCGGGCTGCCCGGGCTGCTGCTGGTGATGGCCGTGGAGTTCGGGGTGATCACCAGCTCGGGCGTCTACAACCCCGTGTACGCCACCCGCCGCCTGGAGTGCACCCCGAACGACCGGGTCGCCCGCACCCTGTCCGCCTGGTCGATCACCGGCAAGGCCACCACGGCCGCCCTGACCGCCCTGTGGGGCCTGCTGGCGAGCCTCACCGGCCCGCGCACCGCCATCGCCCTCGCCGGCGTCCTGCTGCTCGCGACCCCGACGCTGCTGCTGCGAGAATCCCGGGAGGCTACGGCACGACCGTCACCGGCCAGCGCCCCGCCTTCACCAGCCGGATCGCCACCGAACCGATGATCCGGTGGCCGGCCTGCTCCGAGGCGCCCACGACCACCGCGTCCGCCTTGAGCTCGTCGGCCGCCTTCACCAGCCCGCCGTAGGGGTCGCCGCGGAAGGTGTGGAACTCCCAGCGCACCTCGAATATCCCCTTGACCCGCTCGGTCGCCTCCCGGATGTAGCTGACCAGGTCCTCGGCGATCTCGTCGGTCGTCTCCGCCACCGGCGCCCCGAGCGCCGCCCCGGCGGCCAGCACCGGCTGCACGTACACCACGGCCAGCAGCGCGTGCTGCCGCCGGGCGAGCCCGCCCGCGTACGCCGCGGCACGCAGCGAGGAGTCGGAGCCGTCGACCCCGACCATGATGACCTTCGGCCCGTCCGTACCGCGCTCGAACCGGTGTGAGTCCGAGGGTGAGTGCGCATGCTGTTCCGCCACGGCTCGAGGCTATCGGAAGCGCGGTTTCCCGCGCCGGTGCGGGGCCGTGCGACCTGCGGGGCAGCGCAGCGGGCCGGCGCCTCGACGGGCGAGCCGCGCGACCCCTTCCTACAGTCGGAACCATGACCGCCAGCGCGGAGCCCGCCGCACGGAGGGACCCCACGGCCCCGATACCCCCGCCCGCCGGCGGGCGCCTCGGCTGGGTGCCCGAGGCCTTCGCGACACTCTTCGCCGCGCTCGGCCTGCTGTGCGCCCTGCTCGCGCTCATCGAACCGCTGCGCGACCTGCTCCAGCCGGTCGTGCACGTCCTCGACCTGCTGCTCCTGCCCATCAGCGCCAACCTCGCCTACGCCGTCTTCCTGTTCCTGCTGGCCGGCGCCACCGCCGCGCGCAAGAAGGTCGCCTGGTGGCTGGTCGTCGTCTATCTCGGCCTGGTGGTCCTCACCGACGCGCTCGGCGTGGGCCTCGGCATGTACGCCGAGTCGCTGCCGTCCCTGGTGCTGTGCGGCCTGCTCCTGCTCCTGCTCGTGGCGGCCCGCGGGGAGTTCTACGCCGCCTCCCGCCACGGCGCCGTCTGGCGGGCGCTCGCCGTGCTGCTGGGCGGTCTCGTGGTGGCCATTCTGCTGGGCTGGGCGCTCGTCATGCTGTTCCCGGGCACGCTCCCGGCGAACGAGCACCTGGCCTGGGCGGCCGACCGGGTGTGCGGCGGACTGGTCTCGGGCCGCTCCTTCTCCGGCCGCCCGCCCCGCAAGGTCACCTTCGTGCTCGGCCTGCTCGGCGCCCTCGCCCTGCTCAACGCCGCCGCCACTCTGTTCCGTTCCCAGCGCCTGGAAGCCGCCCTGCACGGCGACGAGGAGGCCCGCATCCGCGCCCTCCTGGCCGTCTACGGCGAACGGGACTCCCTCGGCTACTTCGCCACCCGCCGCGACAAGGCCGTCGTCTTCTCGCCCAGCGGCAAGGCCGCCGTCACCTACCGCGTCGAGGCCGGCGTCTGCCTCGCCAGCGGCGACCCCGTCGGCGACCCCGAGGCCTGGCCGCACGCCATCGCCGCCTGGCTGGACGTGGCCCGCCGCTACGCCTGGGCGCCCGCCGTGATGGGCGCCTCCGAGGACGGCGCCCGCGCCTACGCCCGGGCCGGACTGGGCGCCCTCCAGCTCGGCGACGAGGCGATCGTGCACGTGGCCTCCTTCGACCTGGGCGGCCGGGACATGCGGGTGACCCGGCAGGCCGTGCACCGCGTCCGCCGCTCCGGCGCCACCTGCCGCATCCGCCGGCACGCCACCCTCACCGAACACGAGATGGAGGAGATCGTCGACAAGGCCGACGCCTGGCGCGACACCGAGACCGAGCGCGGCTTCTCCATGGCCCTGGACCGGCTCGGCGACCCTGCCGACGGCGACTGCCTGCTGGTGGAGGCCCTCGGCGAGGACGGCCGGCTCCTCGCCCTGCTGTCCTTCGTGCCCTGGGGCCGGGACGGCGTCTCCCTGGACCTGATGCGCCGGGACCGCACCGCGCCCAACGGGGTCATGGAGTTCATGGTGGCCGAACTGTGCGCCACCGCCCTCAAGCTGGGCATCCGCAGGATCTCGCTGAACTTCGCGGTCTTCCGGTCGGTCTTCGAGGAGGGGGCCCGCATCGGCGCCGGACCCGTCCTCAGGCTCTGGCGCCGACTGCTGCTGTTCTTCTCCCGCTGGTGGCAACTGGAGGCCCTGTACCGCTCCAACGCCAAGTACCACCCGGAGTGGTACCCGCGCTTCATCTGCTACGGCGACACCGCCTCCCTCGCCCGCATCGGCCTCGCCTCCGGCATCGCCGAGGGCTTCGTCTCCGTACCGTCTCTGCGCAAGCTCTGGGGGAAGGGGCACCCGAAGGCCGGGCAGCGGCCCGCCACCACCCACGGGCTGCCGCCCCTGACGGCGCTCGGCCTCGGCGGAGGGGAGCGGGCCGGACCCGCGGCTCCGGAGGCGGGCCTGCCCGATCAGGTCCGCGTACGGCACCGCAAACTCGACCGGCTGCGCGCCGACGGCACCGACCCCTACCCGGTCGGCGTCCCCGTCCGCACCCACGCCCTCGCCGACGTGCCCCCCGGCGAGGACGTCACGGTGGCCGGACGGCTCATGCTGGTCCGCGACTTCGGCGGCATCGTCTTCGCCGTGCTGCGCGACTGGTCCGGCGACCACCAGATCGCCCTCACCCGCAGCGGCTCCGGCGCCGCCCTCGACCGCTTCACCGCCGCCACCGACATCGGCGACCACATCACCGTCACCGGCCGCACCGGCCTCAGCGACAAGGGCGAACCCACCGTCTTCGTCACCTCCTGGCAGCTCACCGGCAAGTGCCTGCGCCCGCTGCCCGACAAACGCCGCGGCCTCACCGACCCCGAGGCGAAAGTCCGCCGCCGCTATCTCGACCTCGCCACCAGCCCCGCCGCCCGCGCCGTGATCCGGGCCCGCTCCTGCGCCGTACAGGCTCTGCGCCAGGGCCTGCTGGACCGCGGCTTCGTCGAGGTCGAGACCCCGATGCTGCAGCAGATCCACGGCGGCGCCAACGCCCGCCCCTTCACCACCCACATCAACGCCTACGACCTCGACCTGTATCTGCGCATCGCCCCCGAGCTGTATCTGAAACGGCTGTGCGTGGGCGGCCTGGAGAAGGTCTTCGAACTGGGCCGCACCTTCCGCAACGAGGGCGTCTCCTACAAGCACAACCCCGAGTTCACGATGTTGGAGGCCTACCAGGCGTACGCCGACTACGGCGTCATGCTGGACCTCACCCGCGAGCTGATCCAGGGCGCCGCGACCGCCGCCTTCGGCTGCCCGGTGGCCCGCAAGGACGGGCAGGAGTACGACATCTCCGGGCGATGGCCGGTCAGGACGGTGTACGGCGCGATCTCCGAGGCGCTGGGCGAGGAGATCGGGCCCGGCACCGAGCTGCTGCGGCTGCACCGGCTGTGCGACCGGGCCGGAGTGCCGTACACCGCCGACGACGGGCCCGGGGACATCGTGCTGGAGATGTACGAGCGGCTGGTCGAGCAGTACACCGAACTCCCCACCTTCTACAAGGACTTCCCGACCGACGTCTCCCCGCTGACCCGGCAGCACCGCGCCGACCCGCGGCTCGCCGAGCGCTGGGACCTCGTCGCCTTCGGCACCGAACTCGGCACCGCCTACTCGGAGTTGACCGACCCCGTCGAGCAGCGCCGGCGGCTCACCCAGCAGTCGCTGCTGGCCGCCGGCGGCGATCCGGAGGCCATGGAACTCGACGAGGACTTCCTGGAGGCCCTCGAGTACGCGATGCCCCCGACCGGCGGCCTCGGCCTCGGCGTCGACCGGCTCGTGATGTTCCTCACCGGCCTGACGATCCGGGAGAGCCTGCCGTTCCCGCTGGTGCGCCGCCGCTGAGCGCCGGGTCCCCGGCGGGGGCCGGGAAGCGGTGCCGGGGCAGGGTCAGCAGCGCGATCACGGCGCCGGTCGCACACAGCGCCACGCCCAGCTCGAAGCAGTCCCGGACCGCGCCGGCCACGAAGGCCCGGTAGTCGAAGTGGCTCCCGTAGGGGGCGGACGCCGGTGCGCGCATCGCAACGGAGACGACCCCGGCGAACAGTGACACGCCCAGGCCGGCGCCCAGTTGCCGGGAGGAGTTCAGGCCCTGGGGCAGCGCACCGCTCCCGGAGCGGGCGAAACCGGCGGGCAGGGCCAGCACCGCGCAGCCGAAGGCGACCAGCAGCAGCGGCAGCAGCACATCGGCGAAGCGGAAGGCGTCCTCCCGGCTCAGCAGGACGAAGCCGACGGCCGCCACCGCGCAGGCCCCGGCCACCGCCGCACCGAGCCCGATGCGCGCGGCCAGCCGGGGCAGGGCCGGGCAGCCCAGCAGCACCCCGGCGACGGCGGACAGCAGGGCCCAGCCGACCTGCATCACGGACAGCCCGCCGATCACCTGCAGGGCGAGCGTGAGGGCGTACAGGACACCGGCCAGGCCGGCTGCCAGCAGCGCCACCACCGTGTACCCACCGAACGCGGCCCGCTCCCTGTGCAGCCGGGCGAACAGCTCCGGCATCCGCTCGCGCCGGCCGAGCAGGCCCAGCGCGGACGGCACCAGCGCGCCCGCCACCGCGATGACGACCACCGTCGTCGCGGACACGCTGTGGTCACCGAGCCAGTCGGCGAACCACGCCAGGAAAGCCAGCGGGACGACGCCCAGCGCCGCACGGCCCACCCGGGCCCCCGCCGCGGGCAGGGGCGCGGACTCGGTGAGCACCACCGGGGTCAGCACCAGCAGCACCGCCCCGGCGACGGTCTGCACCCAGAACACCGTCTCGCCCCGCACCGAGGCGTCCAGCAGCAGGGCGGTGGGCAGCAGCATCGCCGGTCCGGCGCAGGCGACGACAGCGAAGTGCACGCTCAGCGCCCGGTCCCGGCCGGGACCCTGCTGATGCGTGGAGTCGATCAGCGCCAGCGCACCGGCTGTGATCACCGCCGCCGCGACGCCCTGCACCGCCCGCGAGGCGAGCAGCACCCCGGAGTCCTCCGTCACGGCCGCAGCCACGGCGGCGAGGCTCGACAGGGCGAGGCCGCCCATCAGTACGCGTCGCCGCCCGAGCGCTTCACCCAGCGCTCCCGCGAGCACCGGCAGCGCGGCGAAGCACACGCTGTACACGCTCAGCAGCCAGGTCAGCCCCTGGAAGGACAGCTGTGACCGGACCGCGATCCACGGCAGCCCCACCGTGAAGACGGTGGTGTCGAAGACGACCAGCACCTGGGCCGCCGCCAGCAGCACCACCGCCGGCCCCCTGCGCCGCGGCCCGCTCTCTCCCCCGTGCGCCAACTCGACTCGCCCCCCTATCTGTTGTCGGACCGCTGTCTGCGGACTGAATGACCGTCAAAAGCCCATGACGGGTTCCGCGCCGGCCCCGGCACTGGTCCGTCCGGGTGTATTCCCGCTGGCGCACCGGTGTCGCTGTGGAGCGTCGGAGTCCGGTGGGGCGACTGATGGATCATGCAGAAGGATCACTTGCCCACACGGCGCCGGATGCTCCTGGCGGGCGCCGCGGCGCTGGGAGCCGCCAGTACCGCCGGAGCCATCGTGGCCGGCGGCGCCGAGGACGGCGCCGGGACGGCCGCCGCCCCCGCCCCCGGACCGCAGGCCCGTCAGGCACCGAGACCCTCCGCCTTCCGGCTCCAGCCGCTCACCGGTGACGGACCGCCGCGTGCCGCGCCGCGCGGGCTGAAGGTCCGCAACGAGCCCATCCTTCAGATCTCCGGCCGCGGCCGGCGCATGATGCTGACCTTCGACGACGGCCCCAACCCCCAGTTCACGCCGCACATCCTGGACACCCTCGCCAAGTACGGCGTGCGGGCCATGTTCTTCCTGTGCGGCGAGTGCGTCGTCGACAACAGGGAACTGGTGGCCCGGATGGCCGACGAAGGCCATGTCGTCGGCAACCACACCTGGACCCATCCGCTGCTGACGACCCTCGACCGCAAGCAGATCCGCTCCGAGATGAAGCGCACGAGCGACGTCATCGAGGACGCCTACGGCGAGCGCCCGCAGTGGTTCCGCGCGCCCTACGGCGCCTGGAACCGGGCCGCGTTCCAACTGGGCGCCGAGATGGGCATGGAGCCGATGGGCTGGACCGTCGACACCACCGACTGGATGGAGCCGGGCACCGCCGCCATCGTCGACCGGGTGGAGAGCGGTGCCGCCCCCGGTGTGGTGGTGCTCTCCCACGACGCCGGGGGCGACCGGTCCCAGACCGTCCATGCGATCCGTGAATGGCTGCCCCATCTCCTTGATTCCGGATATCACATGACCGTGCCGCTCCGGCGCGTGTAACCGTTTCCCGGGACTTCGCCCGCCCGGCCGCGGTGGCTTCAGTTCACCGCGACCAGACGGGCGAAGACGACGACGTTCCCGTCGTAACCGTTCTGCTTGGAAAAGCCGCCGCCGCAGGTGATGACCCGCAGTTCCGGCGTTCCCTTCGAGCTGTACACGCGGTCGCCCGGAAAACCGCTCTTGGGGAAGACCTCGACGCCATAGGTCTCGAACACCGCGGTCTTTCCGTCCTTGCGCAGGACCTCGATCCGGTTGCCCTTCCTCAGTGCCCCGAGTCCGTAGAACACGGCGGGGCCCCGCTTGTTGTCGACGTGCCCCACGACGACGGCGGTGCCCTTCTCGCCCGGGGAGACCGCACCGGTGAACCAGCCCGCCAGATTCGGGTCGTCCGGCGGCGGCGCGGCGACCCAGCCGGCCGCGTCCAGACCGACCGGCATGACCGGCGCGTTCACCCGGATCGCGGGGATGCGGACCCGGTCGGCGGCGGAGAACCCGAGCGGGGTCGGGGCCGTGGAGTGGGTGCCCACGCCGACACGGCTGTCCGCCACGCCGACACGGCTGTCCGGGGCCGCCGCCGCGGCAGGCTGCGGCGGACCGGTGTCCAACTCCCCCGAGCCATTCCGAATGAGCGCCAGACCGGTCAGCAGGACAAGCGCTATCACACCCCACGGGGCCCGCTTCCTCCGCCGCTCCTCCTCTTCGGCAAGCTCGGAAAGCTCGGACGCAGACATTCGCCATCCCCTCTCGACGCGGCCTCAACGTCCATCGCGCATGGGGAAACGCTAAATCCGGCGCGGGCGGCGGACGACGGGGCGAGTGGCGAACGGGTGACCCACGGCCTGTGCGGTGCGCCATCCGAGTTGCCATTTCCGGAGGACTTCTGACGGGCCGTGACCTGCGGCAATATCCGATTGTGTGCTTTTCGTGCGGTATGCCGGCTCACCAGGACGGACCATTCTCGACATGCGGGCGTGTTCCGCGCGCCCGAGGGTCTTTCCGGGAGGTGTTTTCTCGCCGATCAACCGGGGACGGTTCCCGGGCGCCTCCCGCGGAGGATTCAGATGCGAAACCAACGCGCCCTGGCGGCCGCGTGCGCCGCGGTCGCGGTGCTCGGCTTCGCCGCCCCTGTGGCCGTCGCGGACGGCACGGGAAACGGCGGCGGCACGGACAGCGGCATCAGTGGCAGCTTCGACGACCACCGGCACTTCGACGACAACGGGCTGCTCGACGACAACGGGCATTCCAACGACAACGATCACTTCAACGACAACGGGGAGCACAGCCGCGACGCGGGCCGCGGGGACGGCGGCGGCCGGGGCGACGACCACAACTGGGAGGGCGACCGGGGCGGCGACGACCACAACTACGGTGGCCGGGGTGACGACTTCGGCGGACGCGGCGACGAATTCGGCCGCGGTGACGAATCCGGCCGTGGCGACGAATCCGGCCGCGGCGACGAATCCCGTCGGGATGGCGACCTCGCCGACAACAATGACGACTTCGGCGGACGTCGCGACGACGGCCCGCGGAACATCGTCACCAGGCCGGGCGTGCTCCCGGCCGGCGGCCGGCTCGCCGTTACTGTGGACAGCTGCCGCGAGGGCACCATGTCCTCCCCCGCCTTCACCACCACCCAGCTCGACCGGCGGAGCGACGACAGCTCGCGCGGCACCATCCACATCGACCGCGACGCGCCTCCCGGCCGGTACGACGTCACGGTCCACTGCGACGGCAGGACCCTGGTCCGCCCGGCCGCTTTCACCGTGCTCGGCGGCGTCCAGGGCGGTTTCGGCGGCAGCAGATCCACCGGCGCCACGCCGGCCGACATGGCCGTCGGCGCCGGACTGGTGACCCTTGCGGTCGTCGGGGGCGGCGCGTTCTGCGTGCGCCGCCGGCGCGAGCAGCGGAGCTGAGGCCCCCGCCGCCCGGCCTGCCACGGCCGCACCGGAACACCAGGAACGACCGCACCCCGCGCCGGCGCAGAAGCGCGAACCGGGCACGGGCGTGCGGTCGTTCAGGGGGAGACGCCCCCTGGTCGGGGGACTGTCAGGTGACGCCCGGGAACAGGTTCATGAACGGTTCCGCGGTCACCGCGATGCCCCGGCTGAACGGGGCGTCGAAGTCCCAGATGAGGAACAGCATGAAGGCGATGGTCGCGGAGAACAGCCCCGCCAGGACCAGTTCGCGTCTGGTGCGCCGGATCTGCAGCGCGAACACCATGCCGATGGTGACCAGCGCCCCGGTGAGCAGGCCCCACCACACCACCGACGGCATCGTGGCCCCGGTGGAGTCGGCGCGGGCGTTGCGCGCCTGGTCGGCCGCGGTCATCTGGTCCAGGAGCGGCTGGTAGGCCTGCGCCTCGAAGTCGTTCTTCGGCTTGTAGTCGGTGACGTCCTGGCGGACCTTCCGCAGCAGCTGTCCGCCGCGGTCGGTGACGCGCTCGTCGTGGGACATCGTCCGCCACTCGTGGTGGACGACATAGGCGACATAGGTGTTGACATCCATGCGGATCCGGTCACGGACGTCCGGCGGATAGACCCGGACCCGTTCCGAGATCTCGTGCAGCGCCTGGGCCTCGGACTGCACATGGTCCTGGGCGGAGCTGCGGGCCTCCCACACACCCGCGATGGCCAGGCCCAGGACGATAGCGTACACGACACCGATCCACATCGTCATGTACTCGATGACGTCCGGGGTCTCGCTGGGATCCTCGTCCGCGGGGGCACGCTTGTGCCGTACGACGGTGACGACCACCACCACAGCACAGGCCGCCAGCATCGCGAGGACGAGAACAAGCCAATCCGGCAACGGATACCTCCAGAAGGTGAGCGGCCGGCGCGTCAGCGCGGACGCAGCGCCGCGACGGCGACGATCGCGGGAACGGTGATGAGCAGGACGTAGGTGACCGGCGTGGTGTGGCCCGGCGCGACATGTGCGGTGCGGTGCGGGTGGTACGCCGGGTAGCTCACCGGCGTCACCGAGGGCCGCGGAGCGGGCTTCGGCTTCGGCGTGGGGGGAGGGGTGGGCGGCGGTGTCGGCCGTGGTGCCGGCGGAGCCGGGGCAGGCGGGGCCGGCGGCCGCGGTCTCGGGGTGGGCTTCGGGGCCGGGCGCGGAGTCGGCTTCGGCTTCGGTTTCGGCGGTGGCGGTGGCGGTGGCGGTGGCGAGGGCGTCGGTGTGGGCGGGGGCGGGGGCGGGGGCGGCGTGGGCGTCGGACAGGGCGGCGGGGTCGGCCAGTGGTCGCCGGCGTAGGCCACCGCCACCGTGCCGTCCGGGCCCGTGGAGGCGTAGGCGCAGGCGTCGGCCGACGCCGTGCCGGCCGGGCAGCCCACCAGGGTCCAGGTCAGCGCCACCAGGGCCAACACCCGTGCGGCGGGCGCGCATCGGGTCACTTCGGGTTCATGCACGCGGAGATCATGGGCTGCGAAAACCGGTCGTACGCCGTCGGGCGCCTGTATTGATCCGAAGGGAGGACATGGCGTGATCAGTGGTTTGACGCGAAGAAAGAGCGTAGTTGGTGCGATATGCGCGCCCGTACGAACCCCGCGCGCCGGCATGCAGGACGGCGCAGGTCACAGGGGGCGGAAAGATTTTCCCGAAGAACTTCCCCGCCCCGTTGAACGCTCCAGCCCCCTCGGTGCGTACCCATGACCGTGCGGCGGCGCGGCAGGGCGCTGCAACAACCAGGCGAATATGGGGAGTTGGAAATGAAGACCTCCTGGCGGACCGCCTCATTGGTGGCCACAGCCGCTGCGGTGCTGGCGCTGACGACGGCGTGCGGTCAGGACAACGGCACCAGCCCGGCATCGGCCGCCCAGAACGTCGGGGCCACCGCGCCCGCGGGCAGCCCGACCAGCGGTGCCGGCACCGGATCCGGAAACGGTTACGGCGCCGACGGCAACCAGAGCTCCAGCTCCCCGGCCCCGGCCGCCCCCGCGGGCAAGCTCACCGTGGCCGCCGACCCCAACCTGGGCAAGGTGCTGACCGACGGCTCCGGCCTCACCCTCTACCGGTTCGACAACGACACCGCCAACCCGCCCAAGTCGAACTGCGACGGCGACTGCGCCACCACCTGGCCGCCCGTGCCCGCCAATGACGCCACGGCCGGCGCCGGCGTCGACAAGTCGCTGCTCGGCGAGGTCACCCGGGCCGACGGCACCAAGCAGCTCACCATCGGCGGCTGGCCCGCCTACCGCTACGCCAAGGACGCCAAGGCCGGAGACACCAACGGCCAGGGCGTGGGCGGCAAGTGGTTCGCGCTGGCCCCGAACGGCAAGAAGGCCTCCCTGGCCGCACTGCCCGGTCTGTCCGTCCGCAAGGACCCCAGGCTCGGCGACATCATCGTCGACAAGAACGGCATGACGGTCTACCGCTTCCTCAAGGACAAGGCCTGGCCCAAGGTCATCTCCAACTGCACCGGGGCCTGCCTGCAGAAGTGGCCGGCCGTCGGCATCGTCAAGCCCGAGGACACCCAGGGTGTCAAGAAGAAGGGTCTGATGGGCTTCACCCGCCCCGACGGTGTGCAGCAGATGACGGTCAACTGCTGGCCGATCTACACCTTCTCCGGGGACAAGGCCCCCGGCGACACCAACGGTGAGGGCGTGGGCGGCACCTGGTACGCCGTCTCGCCCGACGGCAAGCCGGTCGGCGCACCGGGCAACTAGATCACCTCCCCAGGGTCGATCGCCCCGCCCGGCCCGGAGCGCCACCGAAGGTCCGCCCCCTCCGCACCGCACGGAGGGGGCGGACCGTTGTGCGTGGAGGCCGCGTGTGCGGGGACGGGCCCGCCAAGTGGGCACAGCCGTCACACAGCGGGTCCATCCGGGCACTTGCCGCAGGCAGTGGCGGGGAACGGACGGTCAATTTCCGGTTCGGGTCGCTCCTTTGCCGGGCGATCAGTAGCCTCAGCTCGAACACCGGATCGCCTGTCCCTGTCCCCTACCCTTGGAGAGATACATGGAGCGCCCCGCCTGGGCCCCACGGAGCATCGACATCACGGTGCCGAGCGTCTCGCGGATCTACGACTTCTACCTGGGCGGCTCGCACAACTTCGAGGTGGACCGGGAAGCGGCCCGCAAGGCGATGGAGTTCATGCCGGGCCTGCCGAAGATCATGCAGGCCAACCGGGCGTTCATGCGCCGTGCCGTGCGGTTCGCGGCCGGGGAGGGCATCACCCAGTTCCTCGACATCGGCTCCGGCATCCCGACCTTCGGCAACGTCCACGAGGTGGCCCAGGCGGCCGCACCGGGCGCCCGCGTGGTCTACGTCGACCACGACCCGGTCGCCGTCGCGCACAGCCAGGCGGTGCTGGCCGGAAACGACGACGCGGACGTGGTCGCGGCGGACCTGCGCAAGCCGCGGGAGATCCTCTCCAGCCCCCAGGTGGAGCGGCTGATCGAGCGGAACCGGCCAGTCGCCCTCCTCCTCGTTGCCATACTGCACTTCGTGGAAGACGCGGACGACCCTTACGGTGCGGTTGCCGAGCTGCGCGACGCGCTCGCGCCCGGCAGCCTGCTGATCCTCACGCATGCCTCGTACGAGGGAATCCCGCTGCCCGCCGAGCGGGCCGAGGGCGCGGTGGACGTATACAAGGACATTCGCAATCCGCTCATCATGCGCTCGCGCGACGAGATCGCGCGGTTCTTCGAGGGGTACGACATGGTGGAACCGGGACTGGTGCCGATGCCGCACTGGCGGCCGGAGTCGCCGCCGGAGGACGAGGATCCGTTCGCCTTCTCCGGGTTCGCCGGCGTGGGGCGTACGGCGTGAGCGCCGAGCCGGACGGGCCGGAGGACAGACTGCGCCGGTTCACGACGATCTGGAGCCGGGCGGTCTACGCGGTGACCTCCACGTCGCTGACCCGGGCCGAGTTCGAGAAACAACTGCTGCCGCTCGCCCGCCGGTTGAGCGAGCTGCTCCGGGCGCGCGGCTTCGACGCGGACGGCGCGAAGGCGGTCGGCGCCGCCCTGGTCGGCGCGCACTGCACCGACCCCGAGGCGCTCACCCGGACCCTGGACTGCGTGGACGCCTATCTGGTGCTGTACTGCGCCGAGGACGGCCCCCAGGACGAACCACGGCTGCGCTGCTCGCGGTTGCAGCACGCGATGGCCGCCGGATTCGCCGACGCGCTGCGCGAACGCACCCTCGCCGAGCAGGAGTCCATCGCGCAGGCCGCGCTCAGGGCCCAGGGCGTGGTCGCGCAGGCGCTGCACGCCAGCGAGGCCCGCTTCCGCGCAGTCTTCGAGGGCGCGGCCATAGGGATCGGGATCGCCGACCTCGACGGCAACGTCCTGCAGGTCAACGAGGCGCTGCTGCGCATGTTCGGGCAGTCCGACCAGGCCCTGCGCGGCCGCCGCGTCCAGGACTGGGTGCACCCCGAGGACGCGCCGCAGACCTGGAAGCTCTACGACGAACTCGTCCGCGGCGAGCGCGAGCACTACCACCTCGAAAAGGCCTTCAACCGCCCCGACGGCACGGTGCTGTGGACCAACCTGACGGTCTCCCTGCTGCGCGACGCAGACGGCGATCCGCAGTACCAGCTGGCCCTCATGGAGGACACCACCGAGCGCCGGCTGCTCAACCTCCGGCTGCGCTACGAGGCTACCCACGACGCGCTCACCGGCCTGCCCAACCGCAGCCTGTTCTTCGAGCGCCTGGAGAAGGCCCTCAACGCGGCCGAAGGCCAGCGCTTCGGCCTGTGCTACCTCGATCTGGACGGCTTCAAGACCGTCAACGACAGCCTCGGGCACGCGGCCGGCGACCGGCTGCTGGTGGAGGTCGCCGACCGGCTGCAGTCCTGTGCGACCGCGCCCGGGGAGATGGTCGCCCGGCTCGGCGGCGACGAGTTCGTGGCCCTGACCACCGGCCCGGGCACCGACCGCAAGGTCGACGAACTCGCCGAACGCATCATGAACGCCCTCGTCACCCCCGTCAGCATCGACGGCCGTGACCTGCTGGTGCGCGGCAGCCTCGGCATCGTCGAGGGCCCGGCGGGCGAGCGCACGGCGGCGGAGGTCCTGCGCAGCGCGGACATCACCATGTACCGGGCCAAGTCCGCGGGCGGCAACCGCTCCGAACTCGCCGACCCGGAGGCCGACGCCCGTGCGATCACCCGCCACGGCCTGACAACGGCCCTGCCCACGGCCCTGGAACGCGGCGAGTTCTTCATCGAGTACCAGCCGCTGGTCCACCTCGGCGACGGCAGCGTGCGCGGCGCCGAGGCCCTCGTCCGCTGGCTGCACCCCCAGCACGGAGTCCTCGGCCCCGACCGCTTCATCCCGCTCGCCGAGCACACCGGTCTGATCGTCCCGCTGGGCCGCTGGGTCCTGGAGGAGTCCATCCGCCAGGCGCGCGCCTGGCGGGAACGCCACGGCGAGGAGACGGCCGCGGGTCCCCTGCGCATCAACGTCAACCTGTCGCCGTGCCAGCTCAGCCATCCAGGCCTCGTCCAGGACACGGTCGACATCCTCGAACGCGCGGGTGTCGCGCCGGACGCCCTGTGCCTGGAGGTCACCGAGTCCGCCCTCATCGGCGCCGACGACGACCTGCTCAAACCCTTGCACCGGCTCGCCGAGATGGGCGTCGACATCGCCCTGGACGACTTCGGCACCGGCTACTCCAACCTCGCCAACCTCCGCCGCCTCCCGGTACGCATCCTCAAGCTGGACCGCTCCTTCACCCAGGGCATGCAGCGGTTCCCCGCCGACCCGGTCGACCTGAAGATCGTCGAGGGCATCGTCTCCCTGGCCCACAGCCTCGACCTGGCGGTCACCGTCGAGGGAGTGGAAACCGGCGCCCAGGCGGAACAGCTCCGGATACTGGGCTGCGACACGGCCCAGGGCTGGTACTACGCGCGCCCGGGCCCACCGGAGAGACTCCACGACCTGGCCTTGGTGGACGCAACGGGCTGATGTGGGGGGTGTGGGGGGCGCAGCCCCCCACCGACACCGTCACCGCTCGAGCAACATCCGCTGCAGCTCCCGCGCAGCCCGCGGCGGTGCCACGTCACTGCGGTGAGCCAGTGCAATGGCCCGCTGCAGCCCGGGCCGGGCCAGCGGGGTCACCCTGAGCCCCTGACCGGAGCGCGTGGCAACCATCCACGGCACCACGGCGATCCCCAGCCCCGCCCGGACGAACCCCAACGCCGCGTCCATCTCACCGCCTTCGACCGCGAACTCCGGCTCGAACCCGGCGGAGCGACACGCCGCCACGGTCAGCTCCCGCAGGTCGTACCCGTGCCGGAACATCACCAGCCGCTCGCCCTCCAGATCGGCGATGTGCACGACGCGCCCGCCCCGCCCGGGGGCCGGCGCCTCGCGTGAGGACACCACCACCAACTCCTCCCGCAGCAGCTCCACCGTCGACAGCGCGGGCGCGGGCGTCGGAAGCGGCAGGACGACCAGCGCGAGATCGAGCGCGCCACGCGCCAGCTCCCGCACCAGATCGTGCGAGCCGCCCTCCTCGATCAAGAGCTGGATGCCGGGATAGCGGTCGTGGAAGGCGCGCAGCACATCCGGCAGCAGACCCGTGCACAGACTCGGCGTCGCCCCCAGCCGTACCCGGCCCCGGCGCAGCTGCACCAGCTCCTGCACCTCGTACCGGGCGGTGTCCGCGTCCGCCAGGATCCGCCGGGCCAGCGGCAGCAGCGCCTCACCGGCGTCGGTGAGCGTGATGTTGCCCCGGGCACGCAGGAACAGATCCGCGCCCAGCTCCCGCTCCAGCGCCTTGATCTGCTGCGAGAGAGAGGGCTGGGCGACGTGCACCAGCTCGGCGGCGCGGGTGAAGTGCCGGGTCTCGGCGACGGCGACGAAGTACTGGAGCTGCTGGAACTGCATCATGCAAGGATAGCTTCGCCCTATGGAAACGAGCTGGACCATGTCTTGGACCGATCGGGTCATTCGCCCCTAGCGTGCTGGTCATGGCTCTGGCAACGCGGACGGACCGACGGCCGTCCATGGCGCGCACGATGTGGGACTCCTCCGTCGGCAAGAAGACAGTGATGGCCGTCAGCGGCCTGGTCATGCTGCTGTACCTGGTCGCGCACATGATCGGGAACCTGAAGATCTACTTCGGGGCCGGCGAGTTCAACCACTACGCCCACTGGCTGCGCACCATCGGCGAACCCTTCATGCACTACGAGTGGACGCTCTGGCTCATCCGGATCGTCCTCGTCGTCGCCGTGGTCGCCCACGCCACGTCCGCGTACCAGCTCAGCCGCCGCGACATCAGGGCGCGGCCCAGCAAGTACGTGCACAGCAAGCCCCGGGCGAGCTACGCCACCCGCACCATGCGCTGGGGCGGCATCATCCTCGGCCTGTTCGTCGTCTGGCACATCCTGGACCTGACCACCGGCACCGTGCACTCCGGCGGCTTCCAGGAGGGCCACCCGTACCAGAACGTGGTGGACACCTTCTCCACCTGGTACGGAAACGTCATCTACATCGTCGCGATGCTCGCGCTCGGCCTGCACATCCGGCACGGCTTCTGGAGCGCCGCGCAGACCCTCGGCGTCGGCAGCCGCGCCCGCGACCGCGCCCTGAAGACCGTAGCCAACGTCCTCGCGCTGCTGCTCACGGCCGGTTTCATCGCCGTACCCGTGGGCGTCATGACCGGAGTGGTGAGCTGACATGACCGAATACGTGAAGTACGCGACGGGCGAGCCGGTCACCGACTCCAAGGCGCCGTCCGGCCCCATCCACGAGCGCTGGGACAAGCGCCGCTTCGAGGCCAAGCTGGTCAACCCCGCCAACCGGCGCAAGCACACGATCATCGTGGTCGGCACCGGCCTCGCCGGCGGCTCCGCGGGCGCGACGCTGGCCGAACAGGGCTACCACGTCGTGCAGTTCTGCTACCAGGACTCCCCGCGCCGAGCCCACTCCATCGCCGCGCAGGGAGGCATCAACGCGGCGAAGAACTACCGCAACGACGGCGACTCGATCCACCGGCTGTTCTACGACACCGTCAAGGGCGGCGACTTCCGCGCCCGTGAGTCCAATGTCCACCGTCTCGCGCAGATCTCGGTCGAGATCATCGACCAGTGCGTGGCCCAGGGCGTGCCCTTCGCCCGCGAGTACGGCGGCCTGCTCGACACCCGCTCCTTCGGCGGCGTCCAGGTCTCCCGCACCTTCTACGCCCGCGGCCAGACGGGCCAGCAGTTGCTGCTGGGCGCGTACCAGGCCCTGAGCAGGCAGATCGCCGCGGGCAACGTGGAGATGCACCCGCGCACCGAGATGCTGGACCTCATCGTCGTGGACGGGCGGGCCCGCGGCATCGTGGCGCGGGATCTGATCACCGGGAAGATCGACACGTACTTCGCCGACGCCGTCGTACTGGCCAGCGGCGGTTACGGAAACGTCTTCTACCTGTCGACCAACGCCATGAACTCCAACGCGACCGCCATCTGGCGGGCGCACCGGCGCGGCGCCTACTTCGCCAACCCCTGCTTCACACAGATCCACCCCACCTGCATCCCGCGCACCGGCGACCACCAGTCCAAGCTGACCCTGATGAGCGAGTCGCTGCGCAACGACGGCCGGATCTGGGTGTCCAGGGCCAAGGGCGACACCCGCCCGCCGAACCGGATCCCGGAGGACGAGCGCGACTACTACCTGGAGCGTATCTACCCGTCCTTCGGCAACCTGGTCCCGCGTGACATCGCCTCCCGCGCCGCGAAGAACGTCTGCGACGAGGGCAGGGGAGTCGGCCCCGGCGGACAGGGCGTGTACCTGGACTTCGCCGACGCCATCCAGCGGATGGGCCGCAAGGCGGTCGAGGCCAGGTACGGCAACCTCTTCGACATGTACCAGCGGATCACCGACGAGGATCCGTACGAGGTGCCGATGCGGATCTACCCGGCGGTGCACTACACGATGGGCGGCCTGTGGGTCGACTACGACCTGCAGACGACGATCCCCGGCCTGTTCGCGATCGGTGAGGCCAACTTCTCCGACCACGGCGCCAACCGGCTCGGCGCCTCCGCGCTGATGCAGGGCCTGGCCGACGGCTACTTCGTGCTCCCGGCCACCATCAACGACTACCTGGCCCGCAACCCGCATCAGGAGACGCTGACGGCCGACCACCCCGCGGTCCAGGAGGCGTTGACCGAGACCGAGGACTGGCTGAACCTGCTGCTGTCCGTCGACGGCGACCGCACTCCCGACTCCTTCCACCGCGAAGTCGGCGAACTCATGTGGGAGTTCTGCGGCATGGCCCGCACCGACTCCGGACTGCGCAAGGCCCTGGAGCGCATCCCGCAGATCCGCGAGGAGTTCTGGCGGCGCATCAAGGTTCCCGGCACCGGCGAGGAGTTCAACCAGTCGCTGGAGAAGGCCAACCGGATCGTCGACTACCTGGAGCTGGCCGAGCTGATGTGCCTCGACGCGCTGCACCGCGCCGAGTCGTGCGGCGGCCACTTCCGCGAGGAGTCGCAGACCCCCGACGGCGAGGCCGCCCGCAAGGACGACGAGTTCGGCTACGCGGCGGCCTGGGAGTTCACCGGCACCGGTGCGGCACCCGTCCTGCACAAGGAAGACCTGGTCTTCGAGTACGTCCACCCCACCCAGCGGAGCTACGCATGAAGCTCACCCTGCGCGTCTGGCGCCAGAAGAACGCCGACGCACAAGGCGCCATGTCCACGTACGAGGTGGACGGCATCTCCTCCGACATGTCCTTCCTGGAGATGCTGGACGTCCTCAACGAACAGCTCATCCTGGCCGGTGAGGAGCCGGTCGCCTTCGACCACGACTGCCGCGAGGGCATCTGCGGCGCGTGCTCGCTCGTGATCAACGGCGATGCACACGGGCCGGAGCGCACCACCACCTGCCAGCTGCACATGCGGTCCTTCCAGGACGGCGACACGATCGACATCGAGCCGTGGCGGGCGGCGGCCTTCCCCGTGATCAAGGACCTGGTCGTGGACCGGTCCGCGTTCGACCGGATCATCCAGGCCGGCGGCTACGTCACCGCACCGACCGGGTCCGCTCCGGAGGCGCATGCCACGCCGGTGCCGAAGGCCGACGCCGACTTCGCCTTCGAGCACGCGGAGTGCATCGGCTGCGGGGCGTGTGTGGCCGCGTGTCCCAACGGCGCGGCGATGCTGTTCACCTCCGCCAAGGTCAACCATCTGAACGTGCTGCCCCAGGGTGCGCCCGAGCGGGAGACCCGGGTGCTGGACATGGTGGCGCAGATGGACGCGGAGGGCTTCGGCGGGTGCACGCTGACCGGGGAGTGCGCCACGGCCTGTCCGAAGGGGATCCCGCTGGTGTCCATCACGAACATGAACAAGGAGTGGCTGCGGGCCACCCGGAAGGTGGGGAAGCGGTAGCGTCCCACTGAGCAGGAAACGTTCGTCGCACAGACGAACGGGCGGGGCCGGCGATGGTGCTCACCGGCCCCGTCTCGTGTTCGGTGATCGCCGGTATCCCGGCGTTCAGCATTCCCACATCCCCTCTCCGGGCACAGGTCACGCGCACGCCAACCGGCGTCGGAAGAACTGGAGCGGCGGGCCGTACGCCCCCGCTCGCCGCCGTCGCCGAACCGGCCCGTGACCAGGAGAGAGCCATGACCGGCGTTTCCACCCTCGACCGCCCCCCGCAGCCCGAGGCACCGACCCGCTACACCGTCACCCTCGCCCGTGACGAGGACGACGTGCGGGCCGCGCAGCGGCTGCGGCACGACGTCTTCGCCGGTGAGATGGGGGCCCTGCTGGCCACGCCGCAGCCGGGACTGGACGTCGACGCCTTCGACGCCTACTGCGACCACCTGCTCGTGCGCGACACCGGCACCGGGCAGGTCGTCGGCACCTACCGGCTGCTGCCGCCGGAGCGGGCCTCGGTCGCCGGCCGGCTCTACTCGGAGGGCGAGTTCGAGCTGGGCGCGCTGGACCCGATCCGGCCCGGACTGGTCGAGGTCGGCCGCTCCTGTGTGCACCCCGACCACCGCGACGGCGCGGTCATCGGCCTGATCTGGGCCGGGATAGCCCGCTACATGGTCGACCGCGGGCACGAGTGGCTGGCGGGCTGCTGCTCGGTGCCGCTCGCCGACGGCGGCACCCTCGCGACGGCCACCTGGGAGCGGGTGCGCGCCAAGCACCTGGCACCCGAGGAGTTCCGGGTACGGCCGCTGCTGCCCTGGATCCCGAACGCCGAGGCCCCGGCCGGGCACAGCGAGCTGCCCGCCCTGCTGCGCGGCTATCTGCGCCTCGGCGCCTGGGTGTGCGGCGAGCCCGCGCACGACCCGGACTTCGGGGTCGCCGACATGTACGTGCTGCTGTCGATGCGCCGGGTGAACGCGCGCTATCTGCGGCACTTCCTCTCCCTCGTGCCGGCCTGATGAGCGTCTGGCTGCCCAGCGCGCCCTGCAGCCCGGGCGCCTGTGTGGAGCCGGCCCGGGCTGCCGCGGCCGTACCCCGGGCCGTGCTGCGGCTGACCGCGGTCGTGGTCCTGGTGCTGGCCGGGATCGTGCTGTCCCCGCTCGGCGGGAGGATCCCCGCCGAGTGGGTCAGGCGGTGGTGCCGGGTGATCGTGCGGGCCATGGGGGTACGGGTCCGCTTCACCGGCGGTGCCGCACCGGCCGGCGGGCTGCTGCTGGTGGCCAACCACGTCTCGTGGCTGGACATCCCGCTGCTGACCGCCGTACGCCCCGCCCGGATGCTCGCCAAGACCGAGATCCGGCAGTGGCCGGTCGCGGGCGCGCTGGCCGCTCGCGGCGGGGCGCTGTTCATCGAGCGGGACCGGATCCGCGCCCTGCCCGAGACGGTCGCCCGGATCGCCGAGGCGCTGCGCGAGGGCGCGGCCGTCGCCGCGTTCCCCGAGGGCAGCACCTGGTGCGGGCGCGCCCACGGCCGCTTCCACCGGGCCGTCTTCCAGGCCGCGCTCGACGCCGGCGTACCCGTGCAGCCGGTCGGCCTGCGCTACCGGCAGGAGACCGGCGGCGGCCCGAGCACGGCGGCGGCGTTCGTCGGCGAGGACACCCTCCTCGCCTCCCTGTGGCGGGTGGCCCGCACCCGGGGCCTGATCGCGGAGGTGGAGGTACGGCCGGTGATCCGGCCCGGCGCCCACCCCGACCGCCGCGCCCTCGCCCGGGCGGCCCAGCCGGTCGCTCACGAGCCGGCCTGGACCCATGCGGCCCTGGTCGCGGGCCGGCCCGTGCACGCCGCGCCCGTCCGGACGGGGTAGCCGTTCACAGCAGGGGGCGTACGGCCAGCTCCGCCAGCCGCAGATATGCCTCCACCGTGCCCGCGCGCAGATCCTTCAGCTCCCAGCGCGGCGACTGCAGCGCACTGTCGAAGGGCACGAGCAGCACCTGGGCGGGCGGGACGGTCAGCTGCTGGACGAAGGTGTCGGGCAGGGTCCGGCGGTAGGAACCGTCCGTCCGGGAGGCCACGACGACCGCCTCGTCCGCCAGTTCGGGGCGTCCGGCGTCCCGGATCCCGCCGAGGAGGCGCGCCGCGTCGTCGCGGAAGGAATCGGTGGTGCCGCAGCACACGATCAGCCGGTCCGTGTGGTCGAGGATCACCTCCAGCGTCGCGTCCACGCGCACCGGTGCCCAGTCGGTCAGCACGAACGAGTAGTACGGCGCCGTGTGGGCCAGAACACGCATGTACTGGTGGGTGTGCGTGGAGTTGGGCCCGTAGTGCCCCGGGCGGTGCGCGAGCACCTCCAGGCCCGAGGGAAGGCGCGTGGTGTGGGCGCGGACCTGCTCGTACGACGGGCCGCGCGAGAGGTCGGCCAGGTCCCGGGGCACCGCTTGGTTGCGCTCGTGGGGCAGGAAGGCGTCGAGCGCTCCCTCGGTGGGGGCCCCGTCGACGGCGAGGACGGGTTCCGGCCGCACGGCGGCCAGCACCGAGCCCAGTGCCATCGTCGCGGTGGCCCGGCCGCTGTGGTGGTGGGCGCCGACCAGCGTCAGCCGCCTGCTGAACAGCAGCGGCTCGCGCAGCAGCGCGAGGCGTTCTCGGATGTGCCCGCGGGCCGCCTTGAAGCGGGACAGCGGCAGCTGCCGTCCGGCCTGCGGTGGCGTCGGGGGCGGGCTCAGCGGTACGGGCGCCGACAGCCTGCTGCCTGCCGGTATGACGGGGGACAGCGAGTCGTCGCCGGTCCGCAGCCGGGCCAGGGCTATGTACCGGGCCAGGGCGTCGGCGACCTCGCCGGCGGTGGGGCGGACGGCCGGGTCGTCGTCGAGGCAGCGGAGCACCAGGCGTCGCAGCTGCTCCCAGCCGTCCCCCTGCCACAGGTGCATGCCCTCCGGCAGACTCGGCACCTCGACGCCCGCCTTGCTGCTGATCAGCTGCAGCAGCGCGCCCAGCGCACGCATGCTGTCCGCGACGGTCGGCGCCGGGCCGGACCCCAGATACCGGTCGTCGACGGCGTAGTCGGACAGATCGGCGAGCGCCACGGTGCGGCGCAGCACGTACACGCTGTCCGTTCCGAAGTCGGCGGGCACCAGCCCGCCGGCGTGACACAGGGCGAGCGCGTTGGCCAGATGCCAGGAGACAAGCAGGCCGCGCACGAGGTCGAACGGGGCGGTGCCGTCCGCCAGGGCTCCCGCGAACACCTCGGACAGGCGCGGCGGCGCGGCGTTTCCGGCGTCCTGGTCGCCGATCGGCGCCATCGCGAGCCAGGGCGGTGAGTCCTCCAGACCGGTGGCGAGCAGCGCGGGCGCGTACTGGCCCTGCAGCCGGGACAGTGCCTCCGCCTCCATGGCGATCAACTGGGCGTTGGCCGCCGGGAGATCGGGCCGCGGGGTGCGCAGCACCGCCTCGGTGCCGTGTGCGTCGGTGCCCCGGTACAGAATCGTACGGCGGCCGCGGCGCCGGTACCGCAGGGTGTAGGGGCCGAGCCGGACCGGGTCCGCGTCGGTCAGCGGAGCCCAGCCGTCGGCTCCCGCGGGCGTGCGCTCCGGCTCGCGGGAGGGCAGGCCGGGTACCCGCTCGAACGACACCCCGAAGCGGGCGAGCAGCCGGCGTTCGACGCTGGTGAACGGCTGGTGGGAGCCCGGCAGATGGGCGGAGCCGTCCGGATGGGCCAGCCAGGCCGGGAAGTCGGGCGAGTTGCCCGCGAGTTCCTCCAGATGGCGGCCGATCCGGCGGCTGGTGCGCAGGAGTTCGGCCTGCGGGACGGAGTCCAGGAGCACCGACTTCGACTCCTCGGCGAAGTCGAACACCCGGTGCTTGGCGGGCAGCGGTCCGGGCACCGGGGCCGGGTGCGGCCGGACCAGACCGCCCAGGAACACCTCCGCCAGATGCGAGGTCGTGGCCGGCCAGGGCACCGCCGACTGCACCAGCCTCATCACCGGCACCGACAGCGGCGAGACCGCGGCGAGATGGGCCGCCAGCCGGTAGGCCTCGGGGGTGGCCGCGTCCCGGAAGTGCTGGGCGCTGGTCAGGTCCCGGGCGTCGGCCACACTGCCGTACGGGTCGGGGTGGGCCAGCAGGGGCAGCTCCACGGTGGTGCCGGGGGAGGCGAGCAGCCGGGCCCAGTCCCGCAGCGACTCGGGGGTCGGCTCCAGGACGGGCACGGGCACCCCGTCGAAGGCGGACAGCTCCGGCGGCAGGACCGGATCGCTCACCTCCCAGGCGGCGTTGGCGCCACCGATCCTGCGAGTGGTGGCCTGCCAGCGCTCGGCGGCGATGCCGGAGGCCTCCCACATGTCCGGCGGCAGTGTCTGCAGGACCGCGGTCGGTCCGCGGGACGCCCAGCGGGCCAGCAGCCCGTGCAGGGCACCGGAGCGCCAGGCGGCGCCCATGCCGTCGCTGACGACGAGGACCAGGGTGCGGCCCGAGGGGTCGTTGACCGTGCTGAGCGGCAACGCACCGCTCCCGGGCCGGAACGGCCGCGTGTGCAGGCGGGGTTCACGGGCGGCACGGGTGTCGAGGCCGAGGACACGGGTGGTGGCGAAGGCACCCAACCGCTCCAGCAGGGTGCGCAGTTCGGCGCCGAGCCGATGCCACAGCAGCATCGACAGACCGTCGTCCACGAGCAGTGCCAGATTCAGCCAGCGCTCGCGCACCGGCCGTTCCACCACGTCGGGCAGCCCCGTCTCGGCCAGCTGGGCGGCGGTGCGCTCCTCGTCGATCTCCGTGCGGTAACGGCTGTCGCGGCGGCGGCGCAACGGCCGAAGCGCCCGGCCCAGGGCCAGCTCGTCGGCGAGGGCCTTGTCCTCGGGCACCCGCACCGGCATCGCCCGGCGCGGCTCGGGCGCGGACGGGGTGAGCCGCACCTCGGGCGCCGGACCGCGCCGGGCCGCCCCGTACAGGGCGGGGGCGGTGAGGTCGGGCAGGTCCGGGTCGTCGGGGTCCGGCGTGGGGGCCTGCGCGGCGGCCGGGCCTGGATCCGGCGCGGGGCCGGGCGCGGGGCGGCTCGGCACCGGCGGGGGTTCGCGCCGGAGCGGTGCCTCGGTGTCGGTGGGCAGGCGGCGGGCGAGCCAGAGCACGTCGAGGACCTGGTCCGCGTCCAGGTCGTGACCGCAGGACGCCAGTACCCGCAGTGCCTCGGCCAGTCGCCCGCCCCCGCCCGCCACGGTCACATCGCCCCGGTGAGCTGGTGCAGTACGGCGTCCAGCAGGCCCTCCGCGTCCAGGTCGACGCCCCCGGTGCGCAGGAACACGGCGTTCAGCAGCTGGTCGGTGGCGAGTTCACCGAGGGCGCGGCGGCGCAGGAAGGCGTCGATGAGGTCGTCCGCCTCCCGCAGCGCCTCCTCGCCCAGATGCGCGGCGACGATGGTGCGCAGCCGCTCCTCGTCGGGCACCGGCAGTTCCAGCCTGAGGCAGCGGCGCAGGAACGCGGGCGGGAAGTCCCGTTCACCGTTGCTGGTGATGATCACGACGGGGAACTCGGCGCACTGGACGAGGCCCTGGTGCACCCGGACCGTGCCCCGGTGGTCCGAGGTCTGCACCTCCACGTCGGCGCTGTCCTCCGGCAGCCGGACCAGCTCCTTGATCTCGAAGTAGCCCTCCTCGAACACGGTGAGCAGATCGTTGGGGAGGTCGACGTCGCCCTTGTCCATCTCGTCGATGAGCAGACAGCGCGGGCCGGCCGAGGCCACCAGCGCGGTGCCGAGCGGCCCGAGGCGGATGAACTGCCCGATGGACGGCTCGCGGTCGCCGCGGTCCCGGCTGAGCGTGGTCTCCCGCAGCCGGCCGATGGCGTCGTAGACGTAGAGGGCGTCCGGCACGGTGGAGCGGCTGGTGACGGACCAGCGCAGCAGATCGCCGAGGCGCAGTTCCAGCGCGACGGCACGGGCGAGCGACGACTTGCCGGTGCCCGCGGGACCGGTCACCAGCAGCGGACGACGCAGATGCAGCGCCGCGTTGACGATGTCGGCGTGCCGCGGGTCGATCACGTACGGCAGCTTTGGGCGCGGCGCGCGCACCGGGGCGAAGCGCCGCCACGGCGGCGCGTCGGGCAGGGTGACCTCGCGGGGAACGCCGTCGCCTCGGAACAGTCGCCATGCGGCGTCGGCGGCGGATGTCATGGGCCCTCCTGGGGTTCGGACAGGTGCAGGCGGGGGACGGTGCGGTCGGCGTCGGCCCAGGCGAGGACCGGACGGCCGGGGAACTCGGGCGGATTGGCCCAGGCGCCCGCCCGGTAGCTGTGGACGCCGTCGGGGAGCTCCCGGGTGGCGACCCGCGCCATGTGCCGGACACTGTGCGAGGGCCCGTCCTCGCCGCGGTCCCACATCACCACAGGTATGCCCAGCGCCAGGCAGGTCTGCACGATGCGGTCCCGGGGAGGACCGGGCGGTACGTCCACGGAGACGCGTACCGTGTCGAGTTGGTTGACGAGCTGCGAGTAGAGCGCGTCCCGGTCGGCGGGGTCCGAGACGACGAGCGCCTTGCCGGAGTCCAGGCGGCTCCATCTGCTGCGCCAGCGGGAGACGAACCGCCCGTTGCGGCGCAGCAGTTCGGGGCAGTGCACGACCAGCGGGTACTCCACCCCGAGCACCCCGGGCACCAGCTCGGCACGGCCCTGGGCCGCCCACTCGTCGACGGGCAGGTTCAGGCCGCCGCGGTCCACGAGCACCTCCACCAGCGGCGGACGCTCGTCCTCGGGCGGGGGCGTGAGCGAGTCCAGGACCCGCAGCACCTCTCGGGCCGCTTCGGAGGCGGTGTACGTCCGCACGCTCTCGGTGGACACCTGCCGGGGCCCGGCGCCCTCGTCGCACCAGATCCGCAGCCGGTGCCGGCTCCGCCCGGCCTTCGTCACCTGGACCAGGACGCGCACCCTGGCGGCCCGTCCGCGCACGGAACGCGCCCATTCCTGGGCGTCGTAGCGCCGCTCGCCCAGTGCCGAGCGCCCGATGCCGAGCCGGCCGGCCACCCGGTCCGACCACATCCGGAGCCGGGCCCGCGGGGTGTCGGGCGCGAGGGCGGCGACGTACTCCACCACCCGCAGCAGCGCGGGCACCCGGCGCTCACCGTCGCTCGCGTGGCCGTCGCCGGGGAGGATCTCCAGGCGGTCGACGAGCGCATCCACGCTGTCGCCGCCCGGCTGGGCCGCCAGATGCGGTAACGCGGCGCGGACCGCCTCGGGGAACCGCGCGCTCACGGCGGGGTCGAGGGCACGCAGATGCCCGCGCAGGTCCGCGTACTCGGACGGGGACAGCAGCCGGGGAGTGCGGGACAGGGCGCCCGCGGCCAGCAGCCGGTCGGTGGACCTCGGGTCCTCCCGGCGCAACAGCCCGGTCAGTGCCGCGAGCGCCCGCGGATGCGTCAGCAGGAACGCGGCGAAGTCCTCGGCGGACGGCGGCCGGACATCGCTGCCGTGCTCCACTCCGCACAGCTGGGCGAGCCGGCGGGCCCGGTCGCCCCGCCCGGTGGGGGAGGGAAGGGCGTCGTCGATCGCCTGCAGCAGCAGCCCGAAGGCGTGCTCGTCGGTGTCGGGCGGCACGGGGCGGCATGCGTCCAGCACACCGAGGGGCCGCAGTTCGGCCTCGACGGCCTGCCAGGGGATGACCCAGCTGCGCCGGATGACGTTCTGGAAGTCGAGCGGGAGCGGATGCCCGGCGGCGTCGAGCGGCAGGAAGTGCCCCGCGACGAGGCCGACCACGGCGTCCTCCTCCTGACACCACAGGGGGCCGCCGCTGTAACCGACGTCGACCGCCATGCCGGTGGACGCGCCGTCGACATAGCCGTGCGGACCGTGCACGGCGGCGACGGTGAGCCGGGCCACGGTGGCATCGGCACCGCTGCCGTGCCAGGCGCGGAGCTTCTGACCGACCGACAGGGCGGCCTGGCCGGGGCCGTCGGGCAGACCCGGGGCCGGGACGTCGACGCGGAGTACGGCGAGGTCGCCGAGCCACTCGCGGGCCCCCGGCCGCACCGGCCCGCCGCCCGGGGCGCGGGGCGGGATCCAGTGGGCCACCCGGGCGAGGTGGCGCTGCGAGCCGACGGCGGACCTGCTCACTTCCACGGGTACGTCCACGTCCATCGGTGCCCGGGTGTGGAACATGTCCCGGCCCAGCGCGGCATTCACGACATGCGCGCAGGTCAGCACGGTGTCATGGCCGAGGACCAGCCCCGCGCCCGCCGTCCTGCCGTCCTCGGTCCGCCGCACCGTCACGACGTACCGGGACGGGTCGCGGCCACCGGCCCCCGCGGTGTGGAACCAGCCCACGCGTCACTCCGCGGGGTTCGTGCCGGTGTCCGGGGCGGGCTTCCAGCTGGCGGTGACGGTGAGATGGGCCTGTCCGGCGGCGCCGACGATCCCGAACTTGAGGTCCTGGCCCACCTGCACGCCGAAGGTCACGCTCAGCTCGGTCGGCGGCTCGGGCACCGCCGTGGCGGCGTCGTGGACCTCCTGCAGCAGCGGACCGAGCGGACGCAGCGCGCCGCGCAGCGCGCCGGCCGCGAGGTTCGCGACGGCCCGGCCGCCCGCCCCGACCGGCACCACTGTGCCCAGGCCCGCGGGGAGGTCGTCGTCCCGTGTGACAGGGGGTGCGCCCGCCGCGGGGGCGAGGAAGAAGCGGACCGGCGTGCCGTCGTCGAGTTCGAGTTCCGGTGAAGTGGACACCGTCACATTATCGTCAAGGAGCGGGCAGGGGCCGACCCGATGGTCCAACTCGGTTACCACATCGATGCATTGGGCACGGGTCGGTGAGGACGGAACTCAGGGCATGACCCGCGCCAGGTACGGTGCCGTGGCGCTGCCCGCCGCCCGCGCCACCCGCTCCGGAGGGCCCGACGCCACGATCCGGCCGCCCCGGTCGCCGCCGCCGGGGCCCAGGTCGATGACCCAGTCGGCGCCCGCGACCACCGTCATGTCGTGCTCGACCACCACGACCGTGTGCCCGGCGTCGACCAGCCCGTGCAGCCGGTCCATCAGCACCTCCACATCGGCCGGGTGCAGTCCGGTGGTGGGCTCGTCCAGCAGGTAGAGGGTGTGGCCGCGCCGGCCGCGCTGCAGCTCGCTCGCCAGCTTGATCCGCTGTGCCTCCCCGCCGGACAGCTCGGTCGCCGGCTGCCCGAGACGCAGATAGCCGAGGCCCACGTCGAGCAGCGTGCCGAGGCTGCGGGCGGCGGCCGGGATGTCGGCGAAGAACTCCGCCGCGGCCTCCACCGTCAGATCGAGCACCTCGGCGATGTTCCGTTCCCGGTAGGTGACTTGGCGGGTCTCGGGGTTGTAGCGGGCGCCGCCGCAGTCCGGGCAGGGCGCGTAGGTGCTCGGCAGGAACAGCAGCTCGACGCTGACGAAACCCTCGCCCTGGCAGGTCTCGCAGCGCCCACCGGACACGTTGAAGGAGAACCGGCCGACGCCGTACCCGCGCGCCCGCGCCTCCTCGGTGCCGGCGAACACCTTGCGTACGACGTCGAACAGCCCGGTGTAGGTCGCCAGGTTGGAGCGCGGGGTGCGCCCGATCGGCTTCTGGTCGACCCGGACCAGCCGGTCCACGCCGTGAAGGTCATCCGTCAACTCGCCGATGAGCGTGGACTTTCCGGAACCGGAGACCCCGGTGACGGCGGTGAACGCACCGAGCGGGAACTCGGCCGTCACCGCGCGCAGGTTGTGCCGGGTCACCGGACCCACCGTCAACCAGCCGCGCGGGGAGCGGACCTCACGCGCCGGGCCGGGTGACTCGTCGAAGAGGAACACGGCCGTCGCCGACTCCGCCACACACGCCAGCTCGGCCGGCGGCCCGCTGTACAGCACGCGTCCGCCGTGCTCGCCCGCGCCGGGGCCCACGTCCACCAGCCAGTCGGCGCCGCGCACCACCTCCAGGTGATGCTCCACCACGAACACCGAGTTGCCCGCGGCCTTCAGCCGGTCCAGCACGGTCAGCAACGCCTCGGTGTCCGCCGGGTGCAGTCCGGCGGACGGCTCGTCCAGGACGTAGACCACGCCGAACAGCCCGGAGCGCAACTGCGTGGCGAGCCGGAGCCGTTGGAGCTCGCCCGCCGAGAGGGTGGGGGTGGAGCGGTCGAGGCTGAGGTAGCCGAGGCCCAGTTCGACCACCGGCGCGATCCGGGACTTCAGGTCCTCGGTGAGGACCCGGGCGGTCTCGGTATGGCCGTCCAGCAGGGCCGCCAGTTCGGTCAGCGGCAGCGCGGCCAGTTCGGCGATCGTCCGGCCGCCGAAGCTCACGGCCAGCGCCTCCGGCCGTAGCCGGCTGCCCCCGCACACCGGGCAGGGCGCGCTGGTCAGGAACCGTTCGGCCTTCGCCCGCAGCGACGCCGACCTGGTGTCCGAGAAGGTCTTCAGCACATACCGGCGGGCACTCATGTACGTTCCCTGGTACGGCCGTTGGATGCGGTCGGCGTCCCGGACCGGGTGGACGGTGACGACGGGCTGCTCGTCCGTGAACAGGATCCACTCCCGCGCCTGCGCGGGCAGCTCGCGCCAGGGCCGGTCCACGTCGTGGCCGAGGGCGTCGAGGATGTCGCGCAGATTCTTGCCCTGCCAGGCGCCGGGCCAGGCGGCGATGGCGCCCTCGCGGATGGACAGCGAGGGATCCGGGACCAGCAACTCCTCGGTGGTGTCGTGCACTTGGCCCAGACCATGGCACTCCGGGCAGGCCCCGGCCGCCGTGTTCGGCGAGAACGCGTCCGAATCGAGCCGCTCCGCGCCGGGCGGATACGCCCCGGCCCGGGAGAACAGCATGCGCAGGGAGTTGGCGAGATTGGTGACCGTGCCCACCGAGGAGCGCGAGGTGGGGGCCGCGCGGCGCTGCTGCAGCGAGACCGCGGGCGGCAGCCCGGTGATCTCACCGACCTTGGGCGCCCCGACCTGGTGGATCAGCCTGCGCGCATACGGCGCGACCGACTCGAAGTACCGCCGCTGCGCCTCGGCGTAGATCGTGCCGAACGCCAGCGACGACTTCCCCGATCCGGACACGCCGGTGAACACGGCCAGGACGTCGCGCGGGATGTCGACGTCGACGCCCTTGAGATTGTGCTCGCGGGCGCCGCGGACGCGGACGTACTGGTCATGTGGGCTGTGCATAGAGGCACAACCCTATCCACGCCCGGGCGCCGCTACTGCGGAGGGTTGTCGCGGCGGTTCTGGTCGATGTACTCGTCCGCCCGCTTCTGCGCGGCGTCGACCTGGGACCTGTACTTGTCCTGGGTCCTCTGGTCGATCATGTCGCCGGCCTTGTCGACGCCCGTCCTGGCCTGGTCCTCGTGGCCCTTGAGCATCTGCTTGATCTTGTCCATCATGGACATGGCAGCCCTCCTGGTCGCTTGAGGCTTCCCTCCCAGGGTCACCGGCGCCGGCCGGGTCCGCATCTCGGGGTCGTGGGGCCCTGAGCGGCCCGGATTCAGCGGCCCGGGGTGAACAGCGCGGCGAGCCGCCGGTAGGAGTCCAGCAGGGCCGTACGGTCGTAGCCGCTGGTGGTGACCAGCACCTCGTCGGCGCCCGTCTCCTTCAGTACCGTCTCCAGCTCGTCCGCGACGTGGTCCTCGGTGCCGGCGATGTGCCCGGCGAGACCGCCCTCGTAGAAGCCGCGCTCCTTCGCGGTCATCGGGCGGGCCTCGATCTCCTCGGCCGGGGCGAGCGGCGGGAAGGTGCCGTGGGTGCGCGAGTACGCCATCGACCAGGCCTCCGGGACCAGCAGCCGCCGCGCCTCCGCCTCGGTGCCGGCGACCGCGACCGTCCCGGAGATCACGACGTACGGCTCGGCCGCCCAGGTGGAGGGGCGGAACAGGGAGCGGTACTGGTCGATGCCGCGCAGCATCCTCTCCCGGCCGCGCAGATCGCCGATCACCATCGGCAGTCCGGCGCGGGCCGCGATCCGCGCGCCCTCGCCCATGGCCAGCACGAACGGCGGCACCCGCAGTCCTTCGGCGGGGCGCGCCCGCACCCCGGTCGGCGAGCCGCCCGCGAACCAGCCCAGCAGTTCGCCGAGCTGTGCCGCGAAGTCCCCGGCCACCTCCTTGTCCCGGCCGAGGGCTTTGCGCACGCCGTCGGTGAAGCCGACGGAACGCCCGAGCCCCATGTCGATCCGGCCGGGGAACAGGGACTCCAGCACGCCGAACTGCTCGGCGACGACGAGCGGTTGGTGGTTGGGCAGCATCACCCCGCCGGTGCCGACCCGGATGGCGCGGGTGGCCGAGGCGACCGCGGCGACCAGCACGGTCGGCGCGGAACCGGCGACCCCGGGCACACCATGGTGCTCGGACACCCAGAAGCGGTGATAGCCGAGCCGCTCCGCCTCCCGCGCCAGTGCGACGGTGTCCCGCAGCGCCTCGGCGGGCGGGTGTCCCTCGCGGGTGCGCGAACGGTCGAGGACGGAGAACCGGGTCCGGGCGATCACTGTGCTGCTCACACAGGGTTCAACGCCCCGAGGAGCCGGGAATTCCTGGACCGTCGGCGCCTGGCTAAGGTGGCCCCGTGACCGACAGCACCAGGCGTCCGCTCGCCGTGTACGACCTCGACAACACCCTGGCCGACACGGCGCACCGGCAGCACTTCCTGGAGACACGGCCGAAGAACTGGGCCGCGTTCTTCGCCGCCGCGCCCGCGGACCCGCCCCTCGCCGAGGGCATCGCGCTCGCCCTGGAGAGCGCCCGCGAGTGCGAGGTCCTGTATCTCACCGGCCGTCCCGAGCGGTGCCGGCGCGACACGCTGGACTGGCTCGCGGCCCATGGGCTTCCCGAGGGGCGCGTGTACATGCGCAGCAACGCCGACCGCAGGCCCGCCCGGTTCACCAAGCTGGAGATCATGCGCCGGCTCGCCCAGGACCGCGAGATCCGTGTCCTCGTGGACGACGACGAAATGGTCTGCGACGACGCCGAGCGCGCGGGGTTCACCGTCGTACGTGCCCGCTGGGCCGCGAAGTCCGCGGCGCTCCAGGAGGCTCAGGAGCGGGAGGGCCGCACCTGACGCCGGCCGGCGTCAGCCCGCGTCCTCGATGCGGAAGCCGACCTTCAGTCCCACCTGGTAGTGCTCGATCCGCCCGTTCTCGATCTGGCCGCGGACCTCTGTGATCTCGAACCAGTCCAGATTGCGCAGGGTCTGGTCGGCGCGGGCGATGCCGTTGCGGATGGCCTGGTCGATGCCTTCGTGTGACGTGCCGACGATCTCGGTGACCCGGTAGGTGTGATTCGTCATGAGGGTGCTCCTCTCGTGTCACGCCGTACTCCACCGTGCCCCATCCCCGCCCCGCCCGCACGGTGTCCGGGACCTACGCGGGTAGCCCGTGCCCCCTTGACCCTCTGCATTGGTCCATACCAAAATCCAGCACACCCGTGCGAGCGGTGCCGCTCGCCCCCCCACGTCGGGCCCCCACGCCTGTCCGCATCCCCGCCAGACAGAACAGGACCCCTCGTGAGATGTCGTCTGCTCGCCCTCGTGTGTGTCACCGGTTCCCTCCTGAGCGCCTGCGGGATGCTCCCCGGCGAGCACGAGCGCAAGACCGTCACCGTGTGGCTGATGAAGGACAGCGCCTCGGACGCGTTCCTGCGGCGCTTCACGGCCGACTTCGAGCGCAGCCACAAGGACCTGCGCCTGGACATCCGCATCCAGCAATGGACCGGCATCGTCGACAAGGTCCGCGCGGCGCTCAAGGACGCCTCCGGGGACGGGCCCGATGTCATCGAGGTCGGCAACACCCAGGTGCCGCTGTACGCCGACGGAGGCAAGCTCGCCGACCTCACGCTGGAGTCGATGCGCGACTGGGGCAAGGACCAGTGGCTGCCCGCCCTCGCCGGGCCCGGCAAGGACGCCAACGCGCAGTACGGCATCCCCTGGTACGCCGCCAACCGCGTCGTCATCTACCGCAAGGACCTGTTCGAGGCGGCCGGCGTCACCCGCCCGCCGAGGACCCGCGAGGAGTGGCTCGCCGACACCGAGAAGCTCAACTCCGCGGGCAACCAGGGTATTTACCTGGCCGGACAGGACTGGTACACGCTCTCGGGCTTCATCTGGGACGAGGGCGGCGACCTCGCCCGGCAGAAGGACTACCGGTGGGAGGGTGCCCTCGGCACCCCGGCCGCGCTGCGCGGCATGGACTTCTACCGGCGGCTGCAGGCGCTGGGGCGGGGCCCCGCGGACGCGGACGAGGAACACCCGCCCCAGGCAGGGGTGTTCGCCGACGGCAGGGTGGCGCAGATCATCGCCGTACCGGGGCTGGCCCAGTCGATCGTGCGGCAGAACCCGGATCTGCAGAACAAGCTGGGCTTCTTCCCGGTGCCTGGGAAGACCGCCGCACGGCCCTGCACCGTCTTCACCGGCGGCTCCGACCTCGTCGTCCCCTCGGGCACCAAGGACCAGTTCGCGGCGACCGCCGTCGTCGGGGCGCTCGTCGGTGCCAAGTGGGACACGGAACTCGCCCGCACGATGAACTACGTGCCCAACAAGACCACGCTGGCGAGCGCGGTCGCGGGCGAGGAGGGGGTCGCCGCCATGGCCGCGGGTGCGGCACACGGCCGGGCGACCCCCAGCACCCCTCAGTGGGCCGACGTCGAGGCCGACAACCCGATCAAGGAGTACATGTCCCGGGTGCTCCGGGGTGCGGACCCGGCCACGGAGGCCCGCCGGGCCTCCGCGAAGATCACCGAGGAACTCGCGCCGGAGGTGTGAGTCACCGCACCACACTCAGCGACAGCGCGAAGCGGCCCTGCGCGTCCGTCCACCAGTGGCTCAACTCAAGTCCCGCAGACGCCAGTTCGGCGGTCACACCCTCCCTGCGGAACTTCGCGGACACCTCGGTGCGCAGTTCCTCGCCCGCCGCGAAGTCCACGGCCAGGTCCAGCGCGGGCACCTTCACGGTCTGCGCGGTACGGGAGCGCAGCCGCATCTCGATCCACTCGTGCTCGGCGTCCCAGAGGGCCACGTGGTCGAAGGCGTCCGGATCGAAGTCGGCGCCCAGCTCCCGGTCGACCACGGCCAGCACGTTCTTGTTGAACGCCGCCGTCACCCCGGCCGCGTCGTCGTACGCCCGGACCAGCACTCGTTCGTCCTTGACCAGGTCCGTGCCGAGCAGCAGCCCGTCGCCGGGGGCGAGCAGGGAGCGAACGGAGGCCAGGAACTTCGCGCGTTCGTCGGGCAGCAGGTTGCCGATCGTGCCGCCGAGGAAGGCCAGCAGCCGGGGACCAGGGGTCGCGGGCAGGGCCATCGGGGCGGTGAAGTCGGCGATCAGCGCGTGCACGTCGAGGTCCGGACGGTCTTCGACGAGCGCTTGTCCGGCCTGGGTGAGGGCGCTCTCGCTGACGTCGACCGGGACGTACGCCGCGGGCGCGAGCGCGTCGAGGAGGAAGCGGGTCTTCTCCGAGGAGCCCGAGCCGAGTTCGATCAGCGTGCGGGCACCGCTCGCCGCGGCGATCTCGCCGGACCGGCCGGCGAGGATCTCCCGCTCGGCGCGGGTGGGGTAGTACTCGGGCAGTTCGGTGATCTGCTCGAACAGCTCGCTGCCGCGGGTGTCGTAGAACCACTTGGGCGGCAGCCACTTGGGCTGGACGGTGAGGCCGTGCAGGACGTCGGCGCGCAGCGCGGCGTCCGTCGCGTCCTCGGGGAGGGTGCGGGTGACGTGCAGGGGGCTCACGTACAGGGCTCCTTCGATGATGGGGGTCCCCCCGCTCGAGCGGAGTCGAGAGTGGGGAAGGACGCGGGATCCTCCAGTGGTGCGAGCAGCACGCCGGCGCGGCTCGCGGTGAGCACGGTGCGGTCGGGAACCTCCTGCCAGAGCGGGTCGTCGTCGTAGGGCTCGGAGGCGACGACCGTGCTCAGGCCGGGCTCCGTGCGGTACCAGAGGGTGTCGCCCCAGGCGGTGGCGGCGATCGTCGCGCCGTCCGTCAGCAGCAGGTTGAGCCGCGAGGCCGGGGCCGCCCCGGCCAGCTGGCGAACCGTTTCACCGAGGGCCTGGTCGGGCTCGTCACCCGAACGCAGCCGGTGCAGGACCAGCGCCCAGACGAACGCCGAGTCGGTGCGGGCCTGCAGTGACAGCAGCTCGACCGGGGGCAGCGCGGAGACCAGCGGGGCGACCGAGTCGGGCCAGCCCGCGAGGGCGCCGTTGTGGCTGAACAGCCACCGGCCCGAGGCGAAGGGCGCCGCTGCGGCCTCGGCGTCGGCACCCGCGAGCGTCGCGTCCCGTACGGCGGCGAGTACGCAGCCGGAGCGCACCACCCGGGCCAGGTCGGCGAAGGACAGGTCGGCCCAGACCGGCCCGGCCCGCCGGTAGCGCGCCGGAAGAGGGTCGTCCTGGGCGTACCAGCCGACCCCGAAGCCGTCCGCGTTGACCGTCCCGTAGCGCTGCCGCCGGGGCGCCCACGACTGGCGAACCAGGCTGTGCTCCGGCTCCAGGAGCAGTCGGCCGAGCGTTTCCTCGGGCCCCACATAGGCCAGATGACGGCACATCAGACGGCCTCCGAGCGCGCGGTGCGGAACCCGGAGAAGATCTGCCGCCGGATCGGGTAGTCCCAGTTGCGGAACGTGCCCCGGCAGGCCACCGGGTCCACGGCGAAGGAACCGCCGCGCAGCACCTTGTGGTCGGAGCCGAAGAACACCTCCGAGTACTCCTTGTACGGGAAGGCCTGGAAGCCCGGGTAGGGCAGGAAGTCGCTCGCCGTCCACTCCCACACGTCACCGATCAACTGGCGTACGCCGAGCGGTGATGCCCCGGCCGGGTAGCTGCCAGCGGCCGCGGGCCGAAGGTGCCGCTGGCCCAGGTTGGCGTGCTCCGGTGCCGGGTCCGCGTCGCCCCACGGGTAGCGCATGGAGCGGCTGGTGGCCGGGTCGTGCCGGGCGGCCTTCTCCCACTCCGCCTCGGTGGGCAGCCGCCGCCCGGCCCAGCGGGCGTAGGCGTCGGCCTCGTACCAGCACACGTGCAGCACCGGCTCGTCGGGCGGGACAGCCTCGGTGAGGCCGAAGCGCCGCCGCAGCCAGCGGCCGCCGTCCCGGCGCCAGAACAGTGGCGCGCTGATCGCGTGCTGCTTGATGTGGGCCCAGCCCTCCGGGGTCCACCAGCGCTCGGTGTCGTAGCCGCCGTCCTCGATGAACGCCTGGTACGCCGCGTTCGTCACCGGGGTGGTGTCGATCCAGAACGGCGCCACCTCCCGGGCGTGCGCCGGGCGTTCGTTGTCCAGCGCCCATGGCTCGGCCGAGGTGCCCATAGTGAACGGGCCGCCGGGGACAAGGACTTCGGCCGGACCGGTGAACAGCGGGGCGGGTTCCGGGTCCGGGGCGGTGAGGACCTGCGGGCCCTTTCTGAGCTGATGGGTGATCAGCATCGTCTCGTCGTGCTGCTGTTCGTGCTGGGCGATCATTCCGAAGGCGAACCCCGCCTCGGTCAGCCGGGTGCCGTGGAAGTCCGCGCCCGCCAGCAGGTCCGTGACCCGGCCGCGTACCTCGGCCGCGTACCGGCGGGCCTCGGCGGGCGGCAGCAGCGGCAGCGAGGGCCGCTCGGCGCGCGGGTGCTCGAAGGCGTCGTACAGGCTGTCGATCTCGGGCCGCATGGCGTCCCGGCCGCCGATCGCCCGGAGCAGCCACAGCTCCTCCTGGTTGCCGATGTGCGCGAGGTCCCACACCAGCGGGGACATCAGCGGCGAGTGCTGGGCGGTGAGATCGGGTTCCTCGACGCAGGTGGTCAGCAGCGTGGTGCGGTCCCGTGCGGTGGTGAGGGAGGCCAGCACCCGCGCGCGCAGCGTCTCGGTGTCCACCTCGGTCGTCGAGGTGTCGGTCTCAGGGGCGGTCATGTGCGGATGTCCTTCCTCCCATGGGCGGTACGGCCGGGCCGGGACGCGCGCAGGCCCCTGCCCGCCGATCGGTCCAGCAGGTCGTCGGCCGGGCAGCGGCCCCGGTCGACATAGCGGTCCAGGTACGCGGCCACCGCGCCGGTGACCTCGGCGGTGGCGCCGATCCGGGGCAGGGCCTGCAGCGCCGCCGCGAAACACACGGCGGCGACCTCGCGCAGCTCCGGGTCGGCGAGGCCGAGGCGGGCCGCGTCGGTCCACAGCGGGTTGTGCGGGGCGGGCAGGTTCAGGCCCCGCTCCGCGAGGCGCTTGACGCTGCGGTACGCCGTCTCGGCGGCCGCCGGGTCGTCGAACAGCGCCGCCGTCACCGCGAGGGGCACGATCCAGCCGTCGTCGCCGGGCTGCGCGTCGATCATCCGCAACTCCAGGTGGCCGCGCGGCCGGACCGGCGGGAACAGCGTGGTCAGGTGGTACTCCAGATCCGCCCGCGTGGGCGGCCGGGGTGACCGGGAACGGGTCCACTCCCGGAAGGTGAGCCCCTCGGGCACGTGCCACGGCCCGTTGTCCCGGCGCACACACATCACCGGTGAGTCGAGCACGTGCCGGGCCCACGCGGCACGCGGCTCGCCGTCCAGCGGGGGAGCGCCCGCCCGCCCGGCACCGATCTCCATCCACATCAGCTGCCGGGTGGACATCCAGCCCGTGGGCTCGTGGCCGAGCAGCGGGGAGTTGGCGAACGCGGCCACCATGACGGCCCCCAGCTGATGGGCCAGCCACCAGCGGCGCCGGTACCCGAGCGGGCCCGGCTCCTCGTGGCCGGCGTCCACGCAGACCTGCACGGAGGCGGAGGCGCACATCATGTGCCGACCCGCCGGACCGGTGCGGTCCAGGCAGGTCTCCATCGCGTCGTAGCGCGGCTCGTGCAGGAACCGGCGGGGGGTGTGCCAGGGGTCGTGGCCGATGCCGACCAGACCGAGCCCTTCCTCGGCGAGGACGGCGCGGACGGTGTCCAGATCGGCGGAGACGGTGCCGATGCACTCCATCAGGGAGGCGGCGGGCGGCGAGCTCAGCTCCAGCTGGCCGCCGGGTTCCACGGTGAGCGGCGACCGCAGGGGCAGGGCCCGCAGCGCGGCGTACACCGCTTCGAGTCGTTCGGGTGTCACGGGGAGCTGCGGCATCCGCAGCTCATGGATGAGCCACTCCAGCTCGACACCGAGCGAGCGGGGCGGCCCGGTCTTGAAGCAGATGCCCCGGACCAGGGCCTCCACCTCGGCTTCGGTGACGGCGGTGCGATGCTCCGTACAGTCGCCACCGTCACTCTGAGAATCGGACATGTCGGGATCCTCCTGAGATTCCACCATGCCTCCGGCCCGGTCGACCGTCGGGCCGGGCAGGCACTCGTTCCACCCAAGACCCTCGCGCCGATTCGCACAAGGGTGCCCCTGGGGACGTTCCGGTTCGGTCATCTCCGTTTCCGTATGCGTTCTCCGGACCGTTCCTGGGGCGGGAAACTCCGTTGCACCGCATCACCAGCATCACCCAGGATGCGTGCATGAGCACGACGGGGGAGACCGCGCAGGCCGCGGACACGGCGCCCACGGGGGTGGCGCCATGAGCGCGCGCCTGCGCGGTATCGCCGCCGAGACCGAGCAGATCGTGGCGGCGGGCCGGTATCGCGCGCCGGACGGTCGAGAGGTGTCGATCGCGGCGCAGACCGAGGCCGCGCGGGCCGGTACGCGGATGTTCGGTCCGGAGCCGGTTTCCCTACGGCGGCCGGGTGACGCGGGGGTCGGCTCGCAACTCGCGGCGGACACCGTTGTCGAGGTCACCGGGGAGAGCAGTCTGGAGGCCGCCCACCGACTGGCCGGCGCCCCGGTCGCCGTCCTGAACTTCGCCTCCGCGCGCAATCCCGGCGGCGGCTATCTCAACGGCGCCCAGGCCCAGGAGGAAGCCCTGTGCCGCGCCTCCGCGCTGTACGCCTGCCTGCTGGAGGCGCGCGAGTTCTACGACCATCACCGCGCCCACCGCGACCCGTTCTACACGGACCGGGTGATCCACAGCCCCCGCGTCCCGGTGTTCCGTGACGACCGGGGCCGGCTGCTGGCCGAGCCGTACCTCGCGGGCTTCCTGACCGCGGCCGCCCCGAACGCGGGCGTCGTACGGCGCACGGCGGCCGAGCGTGCCGGTGAACTGCAGACCGTCCTGGCGCGGCGGGCCGAGCGCGTACTGGAGACGGCCGCCGCCCACGGCTATGGCCGGCTGGTGCTCGGCGCCTGGGGCTGCGGCGTCTTCCAGAACGACCCGGTGCAGGTCGCGGGCGCGTTCCGCACCCTGCTCGGCCCCGGCGGCCGGTTCGCCCGCACGTTCGAGCACGTGGTCTTCGGGGTGCTGGACCGGACGCCGGGAACCGTGGTGCGTGAGGCGTTCGTCCGGGCGTTCCCGGAGTCCCGGACCGACGCGCCGTACGCCGGTCAGGTCCAGCCGTAGCGCTCGTGCAGCCGCTGCCGGACCAGGTTGAAGCGCATCCGGTCCAGCGCGCACGCCTCCCGGCGCATGCCGTTCTCGTGGAGCCGCAGGACACGGTCCACGTCCACCCATGAGTCCCGGCCCGACCGGTCCCACGGCCCGCTGCCGATCGCGACCCATTCCCGGTCGCCGTCGTGCCGCTTGCTGGACAGCTGTACGGCGAGGAGGGTGCCGGCCGCCTCCCGGGCGACGACCAGCACCGGGCGGTCCTTGCCCCGGCCGTCGTTCTCCTCGAACGGCACCCAGGTCCACACGATTTCGCCGGGGTCCGGGTCGCCGTCGTGGGCGGGGGAGTACTCGGTGCGCACCCGGCCGACGTCGTGCGGGTCCGCCTCGGTGGTCGCGTGGGGGCCGTAGCGGCCGGGGACGTTCTCATCGGTAAACGTGGTCACGGAGGCACCCTAGTGGGAAGCTCGCACGGGGCAAGGGGCGGCTGCCACCGGCAGTGAGGGGCTTCCGCAGGGCAAGGGGCGCCTGCCGCCGGTAGAGAGAGGCTTCCGTGGGGCACCGGGCGGCTGCTGTCGGGGCGTTGTGCCGCTGAGGAGCGAGAGTGCGGCCGGTCGCGCACCGGTGGAGCGGATTTTGCCTCGCGGGGCCGGTGATGTGGCGGCGCTTGGGGCTGTGGCGTGCGGGCGGTCAAGGTGCGGCTGATCGAACCGTGGCGCGCGGGGCGGTCAGGGGTGCGGTGGTTGGTCCGTGGCGTGCCGGGTGGTCGGGGATGCGGGTGGTGGGTCCGTGGTGCGTGGGGCGGTCATGGTGCCGGTGGTCGAGGCTGTGGCGTGCGGGCGGTTATGGGTGCGGTGGTTGGTCCGTGGCGCGCGGGGCGGTCAGGGGTGCGGTGGTTGGTCCGTGGCGTGCCGGGTGGTCGGGGATGCGGGTGGTCGGGCCGTGGCGCGTGGGGCAGGTGCCGGTGGTTGGGGCCGTGGCGCGCGGCGTCGTCATGGTGCCGGTGGTCGAGGCCGCAGGGTCGCCGGAGGCGTGATGGGCGGGCTGTCGAGGCAGGCGAGGTGCGGCCGGTCAGGGCCGCGGGCGGGTGCTGATCCGCATTCCCGGGCGGCGTTGATGCACGGTCACATAGGTCAGGCCCGCCTCGCCGGCGGTGATGCTGCGCTGTGCCCCGTGCGGCAGCCAGGCCAGGGCGCCCTCGGTGAGCGGCTGGGATTCGTCGGCGGTGCCTGTGCCGAGCACGCCGTCCCCGGACACGACCAGGAGCATCACATCCAGCTGTGTCTCGGTGTGCGCCGTGATCCGGTCGCCCGGGGCGAGCCGGACCACGTTGGCATCGAGCTGCCGTCCGCTCTCGGCCAGCTTCCACAGCACGCCGCCCGGCAGCGGCGGAGACTCGGCCAGGGCCCGGGCGTCGCACAGCACACGTGCGGTGGGCGCGGTACGGCCGGCCGGCCCGGCGTCGGTCGCGGAGCGCGACGTCATCTGGTGTTCCCCTCGACTCTTCCGTCTCCCTGCGAACAGGTACCCCCTGGGACCCCGCCTGCTCACTCTACAATTAATACATGTAGGGTTCGTGAAAAATGAGCGCAGGTGAGGGAGGGGGTCCGGAGATGACCACGCGGCAGAGCCCGCGCCGTCGAGCGGTACTGGACGTACTGCGCGCCGCCCCCTCGCCGCTCGGCGTCACGGAGACGGCCGAGCGGATGGGCGTCCACCCGAACACGGTGCGGTTCCATCTGGAGACCCTGGTGTCCGAGGGTCTGGTCGAGCGCCGGACCGAGCCGTCCCCGGGACCCGGCCGGCCCCGCACCGTCTACACCGCACGCCCCGGCATGGACCGCGGCGGCACGCGCGACTACCGGCTCCTCGCACGCATGCTGCTCAGCCGGTGGGCAACCGCAGACCCGGCGACGGCGCGCGAGGAGGCCATGGAGACGGGCCGGGCGTGGGGTGCTCACCTGGTGCAGCCGCCGCCCCCGTTCGAGGAGCCGACGGCAGACCGCTCGGTGGCCGCACTCCTCGCCCTGCTGGGCGAGTTGGGCTTCGCGCCGCAGGCGGAGGAAGCGGACGAGACCGGCGGACCGCCCCGGCGGATCCGGCTACGGCACTGCCCGTTCCTCGAACTGGCCGAAGAGCACGGCAAGTTGGTGTGCCCGCTCCATCTCGGGCTGATGCAGGGTGCCTTGGCCCGGCTGGACGCCCCGCTGACGGCCACCGGCCTGGAGCCTTTCCTCGAACCCGACTCGTGTGTGGCTCACTTGGCCGTGAGCAAGGCTGCCTAGGGAACGCACTCCCCCCCGGCTTCCCTCACCCCGCACACTCCCCCGCACTTCACTCGCCGGCCCCAGGCAAAGAAAGGCCCCGCACATGAACGTCACGTCCGCCGCCACCGCAAGTGCGGTCACCTTCGTCTGGCTCGGCATGGTGCTGGCGATCTCCTTCCTGGAGGCCCCGCTGAAGTTCCGTGCACCGGGTGTGACCATCCCGGTCGGCCTGGGCATAGGCCGGCTCGTCTTCCGTGCGCTGAACGCGGTGGAGGCGGTGCTGGCCGTCGTCGTCATCGCCGCGATCGCCGTGGGCGGTGCCCCGGCCGGGATCACGGCGCTGACGGCGGTCGTCGCGGTGCTGCTCCTCGCCCAGCTGGCCGCCGTCCGGCCCTACCTCAACCGCCGGTCCGACCGGATCCTCGCGGGGGAGGAACTGCCCCGCTCCCGCAGCCACTTCTGGTACGTGGGGCTGGAACTCCTGAAGGTCATGGCGCTGATCGCCCTGGGAGTCGGCCTGCTCACGGTGTGACGGCACCGCGATTCCCGACGGCCGGCTCGCCGTGCCGGAAGCGGGTGGATGGCTGGGCTGCTGGTCGGCTGGTCGGTCGGTCGGGAGCGGCCGGGTGTCGGGGAACCCCTGGCGGCCGCTCGGTCGGGCGGGGACGGGCGGGCCGCAACCCCTGGTACGGCCGAAGCGGCCGTCACGCGGCCCGCGTCGCCGAGGCGGCCTCCGGTGGCCACCGGTCGTGCCAGCGCAGCTCCGCCTCCAGCTGGGCGGCGAGGGACACCAGCAGGGGTTCGCTGTACGCGGGCCCGAGCAGCTGCGCGCCCACCGGCAGGTCGTCACCGACGAACCCGGCGGGCACGTTGACGCCCGGCCAGCCCAGCACGTTCCACGGCCAGGCGTAGGGGCAGGCGGCGATCATCGCCCGGTCCGTGGCCAGCCCGCGCAGCCCGTACAGGGCGCCGATCCGCGGCGGGGGAGCGGCCGTCGTCGGCGCGAGGATCACGTCGTACGACGCGAAGAACCGGCCTATCCGCCGGTGCAGCACCGCCTCCGCACGCCGGGCCGCCCTGAGCGGGGCCCCGCCGAGCAGCCGGCCGAGTCGCGCCGCGTCCCGGGTGCGCGGGTCGAGCAGCGCCGGGTCGGGCGCCTCGCGGACGTGCTCGGCGATACCGGCGGTGGCGCGCGGCACGAAGGTCAGCCCGATCTGCCCGTACGGCGGGTCGGCCTCCTCGACCTCGTGCCCCAACGCGGCGAGTTTCCCGGCGAGTTCGACGACCCGGGCACGGATCTCCGGATGCAGCCGCGCCGGTACGGCGGTGAACGGCGGCTTCAGGGACAGCGCGATGCGCAGCCGGCCCGGGTCCCGGCCGACCGCGTCCGTCACCGTCAGCGCGGGCGGCCGGTGCGGGTCCCGGTCGTGGTTGCCGCTCGCCGCGTCCAGCAGCAGCGCCGCGTCGGCGACCGTCCGGGCGAGGGTGCCGTTGACCGTGATGCCCTGGAAGGACTCACCGCGCGGCCAGGTGGAGATCCGGCCGCGCTGCGGCTTGATGCCGATCAGACCGGTCCACGCGGCCGGGATGCGCACCGAGCCGGCGCCGTCGGAGCCGAGCGCGGCGGGGACGAGTCCGGCGGCGACGGCGGCGGCCGAGCCCCCCGACGACCCTCCGGGCGTGTGCGCGCCGTGCCATGGGTTGCGGGTGTCCCCGAACGCGGGTCCCTCGGTGAACGGCCACTGCCCCAGCTCGCACGTGTTGGTCTTGCCGACGATCACGGCACCGGCCGCACGCAGCCGCCGTACCGCCTCCCCGTCCTCGGCGACCGCAGGGAACTCGCCGGCGCAGCCGAACGCGGTCGGCTCACCGGCCACGTCCATGTCGTCCTTGACCGCCACCGGCACCCCGAGCAGCGGACGCCGCGCCCCGGCGGCCAACTCCCGGTCGGCGGCGTCCGCTTCGGCGAGCGCGGCCTCGGCCCGCACGATCCGGAAGGCGTTCAACGTCCCCTGCGTGGCCTCGATCCGGGCCAGCGCGCGTTCCACCAGCGCGCGGGAGGTCACCTCCCCGTCGGCCAGCGCCCGCCGGGTCTCGACGAGGCCGGCGGAACGGTCGTGCGTCATGGACGGGCACCTCCGGGAGACTCCGGGATCGATGTCTACCGAACGGTAACGTCACAGCCGGACGGCCGTACGGGTTTCGCACGGATGTGTCGGGCGACTGCCGTCCGCCCAGCGGCCCGTGCGCCCAGGTGCCGCACCAGGCCCAGCCCGGTCAGCAGCGCGACCAGAGCGCACACCCCGGACCAGCCGAATCCCGCGTACGCCCGGGAGCCGAGCCAGGAACCGAGGCTGCCGCCCAGATAGGCGCAGGCCATGTAGGCGGTGTTGAGGCGGCTGCGGACGTCCGCGGCGAGGGCGTAGACGCGCACCTGGTTGCCGACCATGCCGGACTGCATGCCGACGTCCAGCAGCAGCGTGCCCGCCACCAGGGACAGCAGGCCGGGGATGCCGCCGAGGCCGCCGAGGGCGAGGACCGCCGCGGATGCCAGGACCAGCAGGAAGCAGACCAGGTTCACCGCGTCGGCGCCGCGCCGGTCCACCAGTCGGCCCGCGACCGGCGTGACGAGCATGGTCACCGCGTTGACCAGCGCGAGCAGTCCGACCGCATCCGCGCCGAGCCCGTACCTCGGGCCCGTCAGCAGCAGCGCCACCCCGGTCCACACGGCGGAGAAACCGGCGAACACCGTCGCCTGGTAGAAGGAGGAGCGGCGCAGGGCCGGTTCGGTGAACAGGAGGCGGACCGGCTCGGCAAGCAGCCGAGGGTAGCGCTGCCGGGACGGCGCCGCCGTGGCCGGGAGCGCGCGGGCGAGGAGCGGCGCCACCGCGAGGGTGAGCAGGGCCGCCAGGACGTACGGCGCCCGCCAGCCGAGCCGGTCGCCGAGGGCGCCGCCGGCCGTGCGGGACAGCAGCATGCCCGCGAGGCTCCCGCTCAGCAGCGTGCCGCCGACCACGCCCCGCCGCTCCGGCGGGACCAGTCCGGCCGCCAGCGGACCGGCCAGCGGGGCGATCACCGTGCTCGCGCCGACCAGCACGCTCGCCACGAGCAGCGGCGGCAGCGCGGGCGCGGCGGCAGCGGCGCACAGGCCGAGGCCGGTCAGGGTGAGCAGGGTGACCAGCAATGAGCGCGGCGGCAGCCGGTCGCCGAGCGGGACGAGCAGGAAGATGCCGGCCGCGTACCCGAACTGGGTCGCGGTCACCACCCCGGCCGCCGTGCCGGGGGAGACCCCGAGGCCCGCCGCCACGAGCGGGGCCACGGCCTGCGGGAAGTACACATTGCCGACCGCGACCCCGCAGGCCAGCGCCAGCAGCGCGACGAGCCGCGGGGTACGCTGCCCGGTGTGGAGTTCCGTCATGTGCCGAAGTCCACGCCCTGCGCGGACGGTTGGCGAAGGATGTAGCCGGGGGCTAAATGATCAGGTTCCGGCTCGGGGTCGACGACCTCGCCGACACCCGGTTCGCGATCTCACCGATCGGCCAGCTGATGGAGAGCCTGCGCGTCCTGCGCGCCCCCGCCCTGCACCCCCTGCACCGCGGCTGGCGCCGCACCGTGCTCGCCGCCCTCGACCCCGCCGATCTGCCCCTGCTGGCGGCCCTGGTCGGTCCGACCCTGGCCCTGCCCGACTTCCTGACGCCCCGGCCCACCGGCTACGCCCCCACGCTGCAGGAGGAGCTGACCGTCGTACGGGCCACGCCCCCGGAGGTCGTACGGCGCGACCTGCGCGCCGCGCACGCCCCGCGTCCGCTCCCCGGCGTACTGCGGCGGGCCGACGCGCCCGGTGACGGTCCCGTCCTCGAACTCCTCGACGCCCTCTGCTCGTTGCTGCACCGCTACTGGCAGACGGCCCTGCAGCCCCACTGGCCCCGGATCCGGCTCCTCCTGGAGGCCGACATCACGCACCGGGCGGGCCTGCTGGCCACCGGCGGTGCGCGGTCGCTGTTCTCCGGTCTGCATCCGAACCTCGGCTGGGGGGACGGCGTCCTGACCATCGACAAGATGATCGGCCGGCACGCGGTCGACGGCGCCGGGCGGGGCCTGCGGCTGGTCCCCTCGGTGTTCGCGCACAAGCCGGCGCCGCCGATCAGCGCCGACGCGCCGCCGATGCTCGCCTATCCGGGCCGGGGCACCGCCACCCTGTGGGAACCGGAACCCGCGCCCGACGCCTCCGGGCTCACCGCCCTGCTCGGCGCACCCCGCACCACCTTGCTGCGGCTGCTCGCGGAACCCCTGCCCACGGTGGAACTGGCCCGTCGGCTGGGCGTGACCCCGAGCGCCGTTTCCCAGCACCTGCGGGTACTGGACGCCACGGGCCTGGTGACCCGCGCCCGGGACGGCCGCCGGGTGCTGTACCGGCGCAGCGCGCTGGCCGAGCGGCTGGTGTCGGGCGGGTCTCCTGTCCGCCGTTGACTTCGAGCGTGCTCCAGCACCTGGTGTGGGGGCCTCCGTGTGGAAGGGGTGCTTCGCGGTCCCGGCGGTGGAGGGACTGGCCGGCCTCGGCCCAGCCGCGCGGACGCGACAAGGGGCCGGACGGATCCGGCCCCTTGGTGCTGCGTGCGGCTCAGGCGGCCGCGCCCTCGCCGACGTTGCCGTGCAGACGGGCGACGACCTCGGTCAGCTGGGCGGCGACCTCGGCGTCGTCGACCGGGTGGGTCTCGGCGAAGCGGGTCAGGGAGCCCGGGATGGACAGCTTGATGTCCTCGATCACCTTGCCGCCGGCGATGCCCACGGCCTTGCGGGCCTCGTCCTGCGCCCAGACGCCGCCGTACTGGCCGAAGGCGGTGCCGATCACGGCGACGGGCTTGCCGCCGAAGGCGCCGGCGCCGTACGGGCGGGACAGCCAGTCGATGGCGTTCTTGAGGACGGCCGGGATGGTGCCGTTGTACTCGGGGGAGAAGAGCAGGAAGGCGTCGGCGGCCTGCGCGGCCTCGCGCAGGTTGGCGGCCTGGGCCGGGACGCTGCCCTCGACGTCGATGTCCTCGTTGTAGAAGGGCACGTCGGCCAGGCCCTCGAACACCACGACCTCGGCGCCCTCCGGAGCGAGCTTGACAGCGGCCTCGGCGAGCTGGCGGTTGGTCGAACCGGCACGAAGGCTGCCGACGAGCGCGAGGATGCGAACAGACATGGGGAACACTCCAAGGGGCTGAAACATCGCCGTTACGATCCGGACCGAGGTCCGCTTATCTTTGATACCACCGTAACCGGACCGCGGTCCAGTTTTCTTCCCCATGCTTTACGCTGTCTTCATGCCCAGCGCTCTGCCGCCGTTCCCGCCACCTCAAGAGCCCCTTGACCTGCCTCAGTTGCTTGAGGTCGGCATGGGGCCCGAGGAGCCGTGCCTGCGTGCCGACGCGGCGCGCAACCGGGCCCGGCTGCTGGAGGCCGCCGCGCGGCTGATCGCGGAACACGGGGTGGCCGGGGTCACCATGGAGGCGGTCGCGGCGGCGGCGCAGGTGGGCAAGGGGACGGTCTTCCGCCGCTTCGGCGACCGTACGGGACTGCTGATGGCCCTGCTCGACCACTCGGACCGGACGCTGCAGGCCGACTTCCTGGGCGGGCCGCCGCCGCTGGGGCCCGGTGCGCTGCCCCTGGACCGCCTGCGGGCGTTCGGGGTGGCCGTGCTGTACCGTTCGGTCGAGCAGCTCGACCTGCAGCTGGCCGCCCAGACGGAACCGACCCGCCGGTTCTCCCACCCGGCGGTCACCGCGCTGCGCACGCACGTCACGATGCTGCTGCGGCAGATCGTGCCGGACGCCGACTGCGAACTGCTCTCCCAGACCCTGCTCAACTCGCTCGACCCGGCCTTGATCCACCACCAGACCAGGCAGTGCGGGATGCCCATGGAGCGCCTGGAGGCCGGCTGGATCGACCTGGTCGCCCGCGTCACGGGGACCCGCCCGCCCCGCTGAGCGCCGGTCTGGACGAACGGGTTCGGTCATGTTCGTCGCGAACAAGATCGTGACGAGCATGTTCGCCACGGCGCCGCTCCACCTGATAGTCGAACGGTGAACCACGTCGCCCCGCCTCATCCCGGCCCCCGGCCCTCTGCCAAGATGCGGTCTGTCATGGTGCAGATACCGAACACGCCCACGAGTGCCGATGTGGCCCGCCTGGCGGGCGTCTCGCGCGCGACCGTGTCCTACGTCCTCAACAACACCAGCGCCGTACGCATCAGCGAACCGACGCGCCGCCGCGTGCGCGAGGCCGCGCGGGAGCTGGGGTACGTCCCCCACGCCGCCGCCCGCAGCCTGCGTGCCGGACACAGTCGTATGGTCCTCATGCCCGCCCCGGCGATCCCGGTGGGCCCGCTCTACAGCGGATTCCTCAACGAGCTGCAGTGGGAGCTCGGTCGGCTCGACTACACCGTCGTGCAGTACGGCACCGTCGGCCTCCAGGGTGACGAAGCCGCCCGCTCCTGGGCGGAGTTGCGGCCGGTCGCCGTCCTGGTGCCCGGCGCGGAACTCGGGCCGCAGGGCGTCGGCGTCCTCAAGCGCTCCGGTGCCCGGGCCGTGGTCACCCTCGGCCCCGGACGTGTCGACGGCGCCCATGCCATGCTCATGGACTACGACGCCGTCGGCGAGGGCGCGGGCGCCCATCTGTACACCCGGGGCCGGCGCCGGATCGGCGTCGTGGTGCCCGAGGGGTCCGGTCTGGAGGCCTACTCCCGGCCCCGGCTCGCCGGTGTGCGCCGGGCGCTGCGCGGCACGGACGCCGCCGTCACGGAGCTGCCGCTCGCCTTCACGGAGGAATCGGCCGCACAACTGGCCGCGCGCTGGCGGGAGTCGGCGCTGGACGCGGTGTTCGCCTACAACGACGAGTACGCGATGCTCCTGATGCGTGCCCTCCAGGACACGGGTGTGCGCATCCCCGAGGACGTGGCCGTGATCGGCGCCGACGACCTGATGCTCGGCCGGCTGCTGCGGCCCCGCCTCAGCACGGTGCACATCGAACTTCCCTCGGGCCGCGACCTGGCCGAACTGGTCGACCGAGCGGTCCGCGACCCCGGCGGCGAGCCTGAGGTGCACAAGGTCCTGGGCGCCACGGTGGTGCCGCGCGAGTCCAGCTGACCCGGACCCCGGCCGCAGCACGGCTTCCGGATCTCCGTGTCGCGATGTAGTTTCGCGCTCAACCAAGTAGCGTCGAGGCAGGAGTTTCCTACCGCCCGGCGATCGATCGGAGAGCCGTATGCCGCTGCTCGACCCGAAGACCTGGCAGGACCGCAGCCTTGCCGGATCCGCCCACACCGTCACCGAGCCCGCCACCGGCGACGCGCTCGGCACCGTCACCCTCGCCGCCCCCGAGGACGTCGGTGCCGCCGCACGGGCCGCACGGGCCGCCCAGGGCGCCTGGGCCCGCGCACCCCACTTCCAGCGGGCCCAGGTGCTGCGCAGGGCGGGGGACCTGTTCACCGAGCACGCCGACGACTTGCGTGAGTGGCTCGTGCGCGAGTCCGGATCCATTCCGGGCAAGGCGGACTTCGAACTCCACGTGGCCGCCCAGGAGTGCTACGAGGCCGCCGCCCTCGCCTCCCGCCCGACCGGGCAGGTGCTGCCCAGCGACGCCCCCCGGCTGTCGTACACGCGCCGGGTCCCGGTCGGGGTGGTCGGTGTGATCTCCCCGTTCAACGCGCCGCTGATCCTGTCCATCCGCTCCGTCGCGCCGGCCCTCGCGCTCGGCAACGCGGTGGTCCTCAAGCCGGATCCGCGCACCGCGGTCTGCGGCGGCCTCGCCCTCGCCGCCGTCTTCGCGGAAGCCGGCCTGCCCGAGAACCTGCTGCAGGTACTGCCCGGCGGCGCGGAGACGGGCCGGGCGCTGGTGGAGGACCCGCTCGCCCCCGTCATCTCCTTCACCGGATCCACGGCGGCGGGCCGCGCCGTCGGCGAGGCGGCCGGCCGCCACCTGAAGCGAGCCCACCTCGAACTCGGCGGGAACTCGGCCCTGATCGTGCTGGCGGACGCCGACCTCGACGCCGTGATCTCCGCCGCGGCCTGGGGCTCGTTCTTCCACCAGGGCCAGATCTGCATGACGACCGGCCGTCATCTCGTGCACGCCTCGCTCTACGACGAGTACGTCGAACGGCTCGCCGCCAAGGCCGACTCGCTGACCGTCGGCGACCCGCACCGCGAGCAGGTCCACCTCGGTCCGGTCATCGACGCGGGACAGCTCGCCAAGATCGACGGCCTGGTGCGCACGAGCACCGCCCGCGGCGCGAAACTCGCCGCGGGCGGCACCCATGAACAGCTCTTCTACCGGCCGACCGTGCTGGCCGACGCGGGGGAAGACACCCCGGCCTACGCCGAGGAGGTCTTCGGCCCGGTCGCGCCGGTCCGCTCCTTCGCCACCGCCGACGAGGCGGCGGCGCTCGCCGCGGACACCCCGTACGGGCTCTCCCTCGGCATCGTCACCCGGGACACCGCCCGGGCCCTCGACCTCGCCGAGCGGATCCCCACCGGCATCGTCCACGTCAACGACCAGACCGTGAACGACGAGGCGGTGGCCCCCTTCGGCGGCGTCGCCGCGTCCGGCACCGGCGCCCGCTTCGGCGGCGAGGCCAACCTGGACGCCTTCACCGAGCTGCGCTGGACGACCGTACGCGGCGACGTGGCGCTGTACCCCTTCTAGGGGCGGCCATACCCTTCCGGGGGCTACTGGGCGGCGCCCCCCTGGGCCTCCTGGGCCGCGATGTCCTTGCGGACCTGGTCCATGTCCAGCTTCCGGGCCTGCCCGATGAGGTCCGTCAGCGCGGGCTCGGGCAGGGCGCCCGGCTGGGCGTAGACGGCGACCTTGTCCCGCACGATCATCAGCGTTGGGATCGACTGGATGCCGAAGGCCGCGGCCAGCTCCGGCTGGGCCTCGGTGTCCACCTTTCCGAAGGTCAGGTCCGGGTTGTCCTCGGCGGCCTTCTCGTACACGGGTGCGAACTGGCGGCACGGCCCGCACCAGGCAGCCCAGAAGTCGATCAGAACGAAGTCGTTGTCGGTGACCGTCTGGTCGAAGTTGTCCTTGGTCAGCTCCACGGTGCTGCTCATGGCGTGAGTCCCTCTTCCTGGGGTGGGGGTGTGCCGACGGCGGAAACACGGCCGCCGGACCGCCTATTCCACACGTGCACGTCTGTGTTCCGCGCGCGTACCCATGTGGCCGTCGCGCACACCACCCACCAGACTGACCCCATGACGGAAACGGAATCCATCGCGTACGACGTCGTGGTGCTCGGGGCCGGGCCCGTGGGGGAGAACGTCGCCGACCGCACGCGCGCGGCCGGCCTCACCACCGCGGTCGTGGAGAGCGAGCTGGTCGGTGGCGAGTGCTCGTACTGGGCGTGCATGCCCAGCAAGGCCCTGCTCCGGCCGGTCATCGCCCAGGCGGACGCCCGCCGGCTGCCCGGTCTCGCCCAGTCGGTCCAAGGGCCGCTCGACACCCCGGCCGTCCTCGCGCGCCGGGACGAGTACACCTCCCACTGGAAGGACGACGGCCAGGTCGGCTGGCTCGACGGCATCGGCGCCGAGCTGTACCGCGGCCAAGGGCGCCTCGCCGGCCCCCGCACGGTCACCGTGACGGCCCCCGACGGCACGGTCACCACCCTCACCGCCCGGCACGCCGTCGCCGTCGCCACCGGCACCCGCGCCCGGCTGCCCGACCTGCCCGGCCTCGCCGAGGTGAAGCCCTGGACCAGCCGCGAGGCGACCAGCGGCAAGGCTGCCCCGGCCCGGCTGATCGTCGTCGGCGGCGGTGTCGTCGCCACCGAGATGGCCACCGCCTGGCAGGCCCTCGGCTCCCAGGTCACCCTGCTGGTGCGCGGCAAGGGCCTGCTGAACCGGATGGAGCCGTTCGCCGGGGAACTGGTCGCCGAGGCGCTCACCCAGGCGGGCGCCGACGTCCGCACCGGCACCTCCGTGGAGTCCGTCACCCGGAAGAACGGCACCGTCGTGGCCGTGACCGCCGCCGGCGACCGGATCGAGGCCGACGAGATCCTCTTCGCCACCGGCCGGATCCCGCACACCGACGACATCGGCCTCGACACCGTCGGCCTGGAACCCGGCTCCTGGCTGGATGTCGACGACACCCTCCGCGTCACCGGCACCGACTGGCTCTACGCGGTCGGCGACGTCAACCACCGCGCCCTCCTCACCCACCAGGGCAAGTACCAGGCCCGCATCGCCGGCGCCGCCATCGTCGCCCGCGCGGCCGGCGACTCCGTGGCGGACGAGTCCTGGGGCGCGCACGTGGCCACCGCCGACCACCACGCCGTACCCCAGGTGGTGTTCACCGACCCCGAGGCCGCCGCGGTCGGTCTCTCCCTCGCCGAGGCGGAACAGGCCGGCCACCGCGTCCGCGCCGTCGACGTCGAGTTCTCCGCCGTCGCGGGCGCGGGTCTGTACGGCGACGGCTACAAGGGCCGCGCCCGCATGGTGGTCGATCTGGAGGACGAGATCCTGCGCGGCGTCACCTTCGTCGGCCCCGGCGTCGGCGAACTCATCCACTCGGCGACCGTCGCCGTCGCCGGCCGCGTCCCGGTCGGCCGCCTGTGGCACGCGGTCCCGTCGTACCCGACGCTGAGCGAGGTGTGGCTGCGGCTGCTGGAGGCCTACCGCGACAAATGACCGGCCGATTACGGTAGTTCGAAGCCGAGGGCGTCGGCCGCGGTCTGCGGGGTCGGCCCACTCCACAGCGCGGCGACGGCCTCGTTGGTCGACAGCGAGCGCAGTTCGGCGCGGTCCAGGTAGAGGGTGCCGTCCAGGTGGTCCGTCTCGTGCTGGACGATCCGGGCGGGCCACCCGGTGAACACCTCGTCGAGCGCGCGCCCGTGCTCGTCCGCGCCGCGCAGCCGCACCTCGGCGTGCCGGGCCACCACCGCCTGCCAGCCCGGCACGCTCAGGCAGCCCTCGAAGAACGCGGCACGAGCGGTGCCGACGGGCTCGTAGACCGGGTTGACCAGGACACGGAAGGGCTGTGGCACCCGGCCCCGGGCCACCGCGACCTCCTCGGGCACCGGCGCCGGATCCTCGATGACCGCGATCCGCAGGGGCACGCCGACCTGCGGTGCCGCGAGGCCCACGCCGGGCGCGGCGTGCATGGTCACGCGCATGGCCTCGATGAAACGGGCCAGCAGGGCGGGGCCGAGCTGACCGTCGTACGGCTCGGTGCCGCGGCGCAGCACCGGCTGCCCGGCGGCGACGATGGGCAAGGGGCCGCCGGCGGCGAGGAGTTCCTCGACCCGCTCGGCGAGCGGTGCGTGATCACGGAGAGGGGCCATCGCGTCAGCATGCCATGCCACCCGGCTGCCCACGGGTGCACCTGGTCGTGATGACGTGAAGTAGCGTGCTCCGACACGCCGGCGCCGACTCCGACGTCCAGAAGGTCACCGCGGCCTGGGTGCGGCAGCGCCTGGGCGGCGACCTCGCCTACACCACCGTCGTCACCATCCTGACCCGGCTGCCGGCCAAGGACGCCGTCGCCCGCGAACGCCAGGGCCGCTCCTTCGCATGGACGCCGACCGCCGACGTGGCCCGCCTCGCCGCCCTGCGCATGCGCCGCCTGCTGGACGGCGAACGGGACCGCGAGGCGGTCCTCGCCAGCTTCGTCACCGCCCTGCCGCCCGGCGACGAGCAGGTGCTGCGCGCCCTGCTCGACGGCAAGCACCACTGGGTGGTGACACACACGGTACGGCCGTCTCCCTGAGGCAGGCCGAGGGCCCGGCTCCCTGCCGGGAACCGGGCCCTTGTGCCGCGGCTCGTCGCCGCGGCTCAGTCCTGCGGGAAGTCGCCCGCGAGCGCCGAGGCGATCCGCAGATGCCGCTCCGCCTCCTCGTGCCGGGCCTGCCGCTGGAGCGTCCGGCCCAGCATCAGCCGGGCGTAGTGCTCCACCGGGTCACGCTCGACGACGATCCGCAACTCGGCTTCCGCACGGCGCAGTTGGGCCGAGTGGTAGTAGGCACGGGCCAGCAGCAGCCGGGGTCCGGTCTGCTCCGGCACCTCCTCGACCAGCCCGGTCAGCACCCGCGCCGCGCCCGCGTAGTCCTCGGCGTCGAAGAACTGCTGCGCGCGCTCCCAGCGCTCGGCCGGTGTGCCGTGGTCGTAGTACGTGGTCTCCACTTGCGTCTCCACTCGTGACCTCCTTCGACGGCCACAACGGAACACGCTTGTTCAATATTCCACTAAACCTGTCGGGCCTCCAGGGCGGCCAGCTCGGCGTTGGCGCGCTCGGTGATCAGGGTCAGCACCCGGCCGGTCACGGCGCGGTCCTCCTCGGAGATGCCGGCGTAGATCCGGGCCGACACCGGTGCCGTCTCGGCCGAGGTCCTGGCGTACAACTCCCGGCCGCTCCCCGAGATTTCCACCCGGGACGCCTCCGCCGCGACGAGCAGCCCGGCGGCGATCAGCTCGTCGATCGTCTCGTGAGCGTCCGCCGCGTCGACCTTCAACGCGTCGGTCACGCCGTCGACCAGCGCGGCGCGCTCGACCGGCCCGTCCGCGACGGCGGCGAGGCGCAGGGTGACGTTCTGCTGGAAGGTGGTGCCGTAGGAGGCCAGCACGCGCTCCAGGACGGCGCGAGCGGCGTAGTGGGCGAGGGTGATGGTGCGCGGGTCGACCAGGGGTGCGGTGGTGGTCATGACTGCTCCGTCTCGGGATCGGTGGTGCCGAACGGGTCAAGCGGTGCGTCGAGCAGGATCGTCAGCTCCCGGCCGAACTCCCGTGCGCGCGGGCTGTCAAGGCCGCCGAGCGGTGCCAGCAGTTGCCGCAGCAGCCCCTCGACGACATCGATCGCCTTCCGTGTGACCTCGCGTCCCTGCTCGGTCAGTTCGAGCTGTACGGCGCGCGGATCGCCGGGGTCCCGGGTGCGCTCCAGGAGGCCGGCCGACTCCAGGCCGCGAGCCAGCTTGGAGACGTACAGCGCCTCCAGGCCGGTGTGATCCGCGAGTCGCCGCTGGCTGGGCCGCAGGCCGGCGCGGTGCATGCCGTACAGCGACGCCACCAGTGCGTACTGCGCGTGGGTCAGCCCCAGCGGGGCCACGGCGCGATCCACCGCGACCCGCCACTTCATGGACAGCCGCCACACCAGGAAACCGGGCGTGGCTCCTTCGGAAGCCTTGCTCATGACAGACACAGTACATGGCTACTATGTACATGGCTACTATTAGGGAACACGTGGCTACTATTCGGGACGGCTGCCAGGGGGGGATGCCCGGCCGATCGGCGATTCCCTGCGGGGAATTGTCGTACGGCACCCGGCGCAGCATGGTCGTCGTCGTACGCCGACCATGCCCGACCGAGGGGAACGATCGTGTCCGACATCGCCATCGACATCCACCAGCTGACCGACCGCTACGTCGCGTGTGGAACGAACCCGACGCGGAGCGCCGCCGCACCGCGATCCGTGAGCTGTGGTCCGCCGACGCGGTGCACATGCTGCAGCCCCCCAAGGAGTTGCTGCATGTCGATGTACCCCTCGACCTCGTCCGCCCGCGGCACCCAGGTGAACCCATAGGCGCTCCGGTCCTCCTCGGCCGACGCGGCCAGGTCGGCGGCATGGCGGTGCGCCAAGGGCTCCAGGCGTACAAGGGCTCCTTCGAGAACCGGGCCGTCAAGCGCGAAACTCACCGATCACCACTCCATGCCTGTGCAGACCGTCCGCATCCGGGCGCAAGCGTTCCAGGGCCGTCGTACTCATGTCGCGTGGATTTCCGCACGTCATTGGCGGCGGGAGCGGCTCAGCGATGGCCGGCCACCTGCGTGGAGAGGAAGTCCAGCAGGGCGGCGTTGAAGGCCTCGGGCTGCTCCGCGCCGGGCAGATGCCCTGCCTTCTCGATGACCTCCATGGCCGCGTGGGGGACGAGACGGTGGATCACCTCGGCGTCCGCGACGGGCGTGTAGACGTCGTCCGCGCCGACGATGATCAGCACCGGCTCCCGCACGTCGGCCAACGTGTCCCGGTAGTCGGGGCGTTCGGCCCGTCCACGCAGTGCCGCCGCCGCGCCACGGGGGTCGGTGGCCCGCATCATGCCCAGGACTCGTTCCGCGACATCGGGCATCGCGGTGACGTTGTACGGGGCGAGCATCTTGTCGATCACCTCACCTGCGTAGCCGGCCATCCCCTCGGCGAGGAGCCGGTCGGCCAGCCGGTTGCGGAACTCCTTGCCCTCGTCGGTCTCGGCAGGTGCGGAGGCGTCGGACAGCACCAGGGCGTGCACCCGCTGCGGGTGACGGCGCCGGAACTCCATGGCGATCTGACCGCCCATGGACACGCCGCCGACCACCGCCCGCCCGATGCCCAGATGGTCGAGGAGCGCGGCGAGGTCGTCCGCGAAGTCGGAGAGGAAGACCTTCCCGGGGGTGACGCTGCTGCGGCCGTACCCGCGCAGATCGGGCGTGATGACCCGGTATCCGGCCTCGGCCAGTGCCTTGGCCTGGGGCGCCCACAGGGTGCGGTTGAAGGGGTGCCCGTGGATCAGAAGGACCGGCAGTCCGGCCGAGGGCCCGAGGTCGTCGTAGTGGATGGTGGCGCCACGCAGGGCTACGGCGTTCATGTCAGGCAGCGTAAACCTTGCCCCGGGGGGCAAGGTCAACGCGGCTACGCCTGGTCCCGTCGTAGATCCCGTGACGATCTTCATCTGTGACGAAGGCGTGAACCGGCTGCGCGAAGCGTTCTCGCACGAGATGCTTCGACCGGGGGAGGATGGGGCGAAATCGGAGGCGCTGCGGGCATGAATCAGCCGGTGTTCGAAGAGCGGGACGCGGACCGCCCGTCGGTGCGGATGGGGCCGTGGCGGTTCGTGGTCTGGTTCGGCACGGTCAGCCTGCTCGCGGACTTCGTGTACGAGGGCGCCCGCTCGATCACCGGCCCGCTGCTCGCCTCGCTGGGCGCGTCCGCCCTCGTCGTCGGCGTGGTCACCGGCGCCGGTGAGGCGGCGGCACTGGGGTTGCGGCTGGTCTCCGGCCCGCTGGCCGACCGCACTCGCCGCTTCTGGGGCCTGGCGATCGCCGGGTACGCCCTGACGGTCGCCTCGGTGCCGCTGCTGGGCGTCGTCGGGGTGCTGTGGGCGGCGTGCGCGCTGGTGATCGCCGAGCGGGTCGGCAAGGCGGTGCGCTCGCCCGCGAAGGACACGCTGCTCTCGCATGCCACCGCCGCCACCGGGCGGGGCCGCGGCTTCGCCGTCCACGAGGCGCTGGACCAGATCGGCGCCCTCGTCGGCCCGCTGCTGGTGGCGGGCGTGCTCGCGCTGACCGGGAACGACTACGGGCCCGCGCTCGGCGTGCTCGCCCTCCCCGGCATCGCCGTACTGCTGCTTCTGCTCTGGCTGCGGGCCCGGGTGCCGGACCCGGAAGCCTACGAACGCGAGGTGACCGCCGCCGCACCCACGGCACCGGGCGGGCGGGACGGCCGGGACGGGCGGCTGCCGAGGGCGTTCTGGACCTACGCCGGGTTCACGGCGGCCACCACGACCGGGTTCGCCACCTTCGGCGTGCTCTCCTACCACCTGGTCCAGCGCCATCTGCTGTCCGCCGCGTGGGTGCCGGTGCTGTACGCGGCGGCGATGGCCGTGGACGCCGTCGCCGCCCTGGCCACGGGCTGGCTGTACGACCGGCACGGTCCGCGCGTGCTGATCGCCCTGCCCGTCCTCACGGCGGGTGTGGTGGCCCTGGCGTTCACCGACACGGTCGCCGTCGCGGTGGTCGGGTCGCTGGTGTGGGGCGCCGCCATGGGCATCCAGGAGTCCACCCTGCGGGCCACGGTCGCGGATCTGGTGCCCAGCGGACGGCGCGCGACCGCGTACGGCCTGTTCGCGGGCGTGGTCGGCGCGGCGAGCCTGGCCGGCGGCGCGCTGACGGGCGGCCTGTACGGCTACTCGGTCCCCGTGCTGATCACGGTGGTCGTCGTCATCCAGGTGCTGGCCGCGGTGTTGCTGCTGGTCACCGGGGTACGAACCGCATCCGGACCCACGGAGTAGGCCTGCCGACGCCGGCCCACCCGTGTGGCTGGTTGCCGCCCCGGCCGTCCGGCAGGAGACTGCTGGTATCCGGCGATCGGGCTCACCGCCAACCGCACCGACGCGGTGCTGATGGCCTCTCCCCGCTGACCACGCTCACGTCTGAGGAGGTCAGGGCCATGCCCCGGATCACCGTCGACATCGACGCCACCGCTTCCTCCACCATCCGCACGTCCGACGACGGCGCCTCCGGCCGCCTCACGTCGACGGGCTGGCCGGTCGGACACGGACGCATCCCCGACACCCTGGACGACGACGGGTTGCCCCTGGACGCCCTGGTGCTGATGCCCGAACCCGCCCTGGCCGGCACCACCGTGCCCGCCTGGCCGCTGGGCGTCCTGCACCGCATCGGTGCACCGGCCGCACCCGCCGCCCCGGTGCTGCTGTGCGCGGCCGAGGACCCTTCCTTCATCGACCTCGTCGACACCGGCGACCTGCCCCGCTGGCACGCCGAAGGCGACGCCTGGGCCGCCGTTCTGGCACGCCTGCAGCATCAGGCCGTCGGCGAGGTCACCGACTGCGGTACCCGCGCCGAGGCCGAGCACCTGATCAGCGACGCCCATCATGCCTACGAGCGGCTCACGGGCTGCCTCGAATGACGGATCACTCGAACGACCACCGGGCAACGGCTCGCCGAACCCGCGCGGCCGCGCCTGCGGAATCCAGCCGCCGTGGCCCATCCCGGCATACCGGGTAGACCGCCGCAGACCGGCACCGGCTCGTCGTCGAAGGACACTGACCGGCAACGGATCCGTCAAGATTCACCCAAGCGCTGGACGCGAAACTCTTAGGTAAGGCTCGCCTAACCTATGCTGACGTCGTCCCAGGCAGCCCGCCCCCACCCGGCCGCCACCAGAGCACGACCCGGAGTTCTCCCCATGTCCAGCGCCAACATCGCCCTGCTCGGCGCCATCGCGGGCTTCACCATCTACCTCGGCCTCCCGCTCGGCCGGCTGCGCACACCGACGCCCCGCCTGAGGGCCGGGCTGAACGCCGTGGCCATCGGCATCCTCGTCTTCCTCGTCTGGGACGTCCTCACCCACGCCTGGGAACCGGTCGACGAAGCGCTGAGCGACCACCACTGGGCGACGGTCGCCTCCGGCGGACTCGTCCTCGCCGCCGGACTCGCCGCCGGACTCGCCGGGCTGGTGTACTACGACGCCTGGATCGCCCGCCGCCGCGCGGCCGCCAGGCGTCCCGCCGGTCCCGGCGCCGCCGTGGCGACGGAGCTGGCGCCGAAGACGCGCAGCCAGGCGGCCTCCCTCGCCCTGATGATCGCGACCGGCATCGGCCTGCACAACTTCGCCGAGGGCCTGGCCATCGGCAACTCCGCCGCCAAGGGCGAACTCTCCCTCGCCGTGCTGCTCATCGTCGGTTTCGGCCTGCACAACGCCACCGAGGGCTTCGGTATCGTCGCCCCGCTCGCCGCCGAGGGCGAACGCCCCTCCTGGGCCACCCTCTTCTGGCTGGGGCTCATCGGCGGCGGACCCACCTTCCTCGGCACCCTCGTCGGCCAGCACCTCGTCAACGACACCCTCTCCATCGCGTTCCTGGGCCTGGCCGCCGGCTCCATCCTCTACGTCGTCATCGAGCTGCTCGCCGTAGCCCGCAAGGCCAACCTGAAGACGCTCACCACCTGGTGCATCCTGCTCGGCCTGCTCCTCGGCTTCGCCACGGACGCGGTGGTGACCGCCGCCGGAGCCTGACCGTTCCCACGCATGGCAGGGACCTGCCCACTGCAACGGCGTTCCGGGTGCCCGGGACGCCGTTTTCCTGTCGGGTCGTCAGTCGTGCGGCGGCAGGTGGCCGATCTGGTGGTCGGCGATGTTCAGCGCTTCGTCGACCAGGCGGCGCAGATGTCCGTGCCGCAGCGCGTACACGACCCGGCGCCCCTCCTTCCGTGTGGTCACGAGCCCGGCCAGGCGCAGCCGGGCCAGATGCTGGCTGACCGATGTCCGTGTGGCATCGGTCGTCCCGGTCAGCGTCGTGACGTCGGCCTCCCCCTCGCCGAGCCGTCGCAGCAGAGCCAGACGGGTGCGGTCGGCGAGCAGGCCGAGGACCTCCACCGCGACCGCGAGCCGTTCGCCCTCGTCCGCTTGTTGCGAGGGGTGCGCACCTGATAGATGCATGCGTGCGTTCATGTGCACATAATGGGGGAGCAGCAGCACCGGCGTCCAGCCACGACCAGCCCGCCGTCGCGAAAGGCGCACCTTGAACGAGCAGACGCACACCCACGAGCCGCACGGGCACCGGCACGCGTACGCCGACGGCCACCATGATCACGGGCGCCACCACAGTGGCCACGATCATGGGCACGGGCACGACCATGACCACCCGCACGGAGCCGGATGGTGGCCGAAGGCCCGGCACCAGCTCGCTCACCTGGTGCGGCCGCACAGCCACGAGGCGCTGGACAAGGTCGACTCCGCGATGGAGACCTCCCGCGAGGGGATGCGCACGCTGTGGCTGTCGCTTGCCATCCTCGGGGCGACCGCCGTGGTCCAGGCGATGATCGTGGCGGTGTCCGGGTCGATCGCGCTGCTGGGCGACACCATCCACAACGCGGCCGACGCGCTCACCGCCGTACCTCTCGGGATCGCGTTCGTCCTGGGGCGGCGGGCGGCCAATCGCCGCTACACCTACGGGTACGGCCGCGCCGAGGACCTGGCCGGCATCGCCATCGTGCTGACCATCACCGCTTCCTCCGCGCTGGCCGCCTACGAGGCCGTCGACCGACTGCTGCACCCTCGCGACGTCAGCCACCTGTGGGCCGTCGCAGTCGCCGCCGTGGTCGGCTTCGCCGGCAACGAGTGGGTGGCCCGCTACCGCATCCGCACCGGCCGCAGGATCGGCTCCGCCGCGCTGGTCGCCGACGGCCTGCACGCCCGCACCGACGGCTTCACCTCGCTGGCCGTCCTCCTCGGCGCCGGCGGCGCCGCCCTCGGTTGGCGCTGGGCCGACCCGGTCGTCGGACTGCTGATCACCGCCGCGATCCTCATGGTGCTCAAGGACGCCACCCGCGAGGTGTACCGGCGCCTGATGGACTCCGTCGACCCCGCGCTGGTCGACAGCGCCGAGCGGGCCCTGCGCACCGTCGAGGGCGTCGAGCACGTCGCCTCGGTGCGGATGCGCTGGATCGGCCACTCCCTGCGGGCCGAGACCGACATCGTCGTCGACCCGCAGCTGAGCGTCGCCCGGGCCCACGCCATCGCCGTCGAAGCCGAACACGCCCTGATCCACGCGGTGCCCCGGCTGACCGCCGCCACCGTGCACACCGACCCGCACCCCACTCCCGACTCCGGTGACCCCCACGCGACTCTCGTCCACCACGCCCCCCGATGACGCCGGCAGGGCCGGTGCGGTGATCGCCCCGTCCGGCGGTCACTGACCAGGCCCGGACGGGCCGGCGTGAACGGGCCGCGCCTGTGCGAGAGCGATTGGCCTTGCGGACCGGAGAGCGGGCCACCTCGTCGGTGCCATAGGTGTAGCCGGCGGTCAGGCATGGCGCTTCTTCACTTGTCCGTTCGGCGCGTCTGGTGCCCTCGGCGAGCGGGCCGGTCGTGCCCCGGCCGGGCAGACAGGTCACCGGGCAGCAGGCCGAGCGCGAGGACGGCGGTTACGACGTAGAGCAGTGCCGAGCCCAGGGCGACGGTGTGGAAGCCGTGCACGAACTGCGAGCCGCTGCCGGGCCGGCCGGCGATGGCACCGGCCACCGCGATGCCGATCGCGCCGCCGGCCTGGCGTGCGGTGTTGTTGATGGCCGAGGCGAGACCGGAGCGATCGCCGGGTACGGCGGCGATGGCCGCGGCGACGACGGCGGGGGTCAGCAGGCCCAGTCCCACGCCCCACAGCAGGAACGCGGGCAGCATGGCGCCGTAGCCGGACGAGGGGTTCACCCCGGGTCAGCAGGGCCAGCCCCGCCGCGGCCAGGAGCAGTCCGGCACCGGACGTGCCCCGATCCGGCTGGTCAGCCGCCCGCCGAACGGCGCCAGCACGGCCAGCGGAGCGAACAGCGGAACGATCGCCAGCCCCGCCTCCAGTGTTGGGCGATGCTGGAGCGACTGCAGGAACAGCATCAGGACGAACAGCGTGCCGAGGGTGCACAGGTTCATCGTCCCGGCCGCCGTGTTCGCCACGGCGAAGCCCGCGCGCCGGAACAGCCCCAGCGGCAGCATGGCCCGTTCCCCGCGGCGCCGCTCGACGAGGACCAGCGCGGCGAGCGACGCCAGGGCCACCACCGCGGTCACGACGACCGGCGCCGACCCGGCGCCGGAGCCCCCGCCCTGGATGAACGCGAACGTCGTCGCCAGCAGCAGCAGGCTTCCCATCAGCAAACCGGGCAGATCGAGACTCCTGGCCTGCGGCTCCCTGCTCTCCCGGACGACCGCCACGGCCCAGGCCAGGGCCGGCAGCACGATCGGCACGTTGAGGAGGAAGATCGCCCGCCAGCCGAAGCCGTCGACCAACGCCCCGCCGAGCAGCGGTCCCGCGGGCAGGGCCAGGCTGCCGATCCCCGCCCACACACCAATCGCCATCGCCTGCCCGGCCCCCTCGGGGAAGGCGTCGCTGATGATCGCCAGCGTGCCGGGCAGCAGCAGCGCGGCTCCGATTCCCTGTACGACGCGCGCGGCGACCAGCACCGCGACGCCGGGGGCCAGTCCGCAGGCGAGCGAGCCCGCCCCGAAGACGATCAGCCCGATCAGCACGATGCGCTTGTGGCCGTGCAGATCCCCCAGCGTGCCGGCGGTCAGCATCAGCGACGCCAGCGCCAGCGCATAGCCGTCGACCACCCACTGAAGGCCGCTCACATCGGCGCGGAGCCCGGAGCCGATCCGCGGCAGCGCGACGTTCACGATCGTCACGTCGAGCAGCACCAGAAAGTAGCCGACGCACATCACGACCAGTACGGTGCGCGGCGAGCCGCCGTTCCCGGCCCGGGGCACGGTACGCCGCAACAAGCTCACAGCGGGACCGGCCACCCGGGCTGCGTACCCCCGGGGAACGCGTCCATTCCCGGGGTGCGATCGCGGCCGTACGGCATCGACAGCGGACGGAACTGCGTTCAGCCCCCTGCGTCCGAGCGTCGTCCTGGGCGCGGGGAGACGCGGGCGGTGGTGAAGTAGGCGCTGGCCAGGATCAGGCAGTACCAGCGCATCCGGCGTCCTCACATGTCATCGTGGGGGTCATGGCGAGCGACGCACATGTGGCCGTGCTGGTCGGACTGCAGGCTTCCGGGAAGTCCACCTTCTACGCGCGGTGCCTGTCCGGCCGGTACGCGCTGGTCAGCAAGGACCTGTTCCCGCGGGGCGCCAAGAACAAGCAGCAGCGGCAGATGCGGCTGGTGGAGGAGCATCTGGCGGCGGGGCGGCCGGTGGCGGTGGACAACACCAACCCCTCGCCACAGGAGTGGGGCCCGCTGCTGGAGCTGGCCCACACGCACCGGGCGCCGGTCACGGCCTACTGGTTTCCGCCGGACGTGGCCGGTTCGCTGCGCCGCAACGCCGCACGTGCGGGCCGTGAGCGGGTCCCGGATGTCGGCGTTCTGGCAACGCTGAAGCGACTGCGCAAGCCGTCACCGGCGGACGGATTCGACGAGGTCCGGGAGGTACGTTTCGACGGGCGGGGCGGCTTCGACGTCGAGGACGAGGCCGGGACCTTCTCCACCACGACACCACCCTCCGAGCTGGCATCGACGGCGCGGCCAGGGTGGCGGGAGGGAATCAAAGGGGCGCGTGCAGCGTTTTGGGGGAACACGGGGAATAGATAGAGCACCTCGGGGCGTGAGTCGGGAGGTGAGCGGGTACGGGCACTCCCTTCAGTACGCAACTGTCGGTGCCGGGCCTGTCACCGGTGCGCGGTCTCGGTGCCGAGGTCGGCCGGGCGGCGGTACGCCTGGTCAGGCTGCCGGTCGATATTGCCGTGGAGGGCGTGGGGCAGCTGACCGGCTGGATCGGTCATCCCCAGCCCGCGGGGTCGGCGCAGTGGAGCAGGCCAGGGGCGGCCGACGCGACGATCCCGGTGCTGCTGGTCCACGGTCTGGCCGACCGGGAGTGGGTCACCTCCTCTCTGCGGCGTGGCCTGGACGGCTGCGGTGCGGGCCCCTTCGTCACGGTCAGCTACAACGCGCTCAGCCCGGACATCCGCACGGCGGCCCGGGTTCTGGGCGAGCAGGTCGAGATGGTCCATGCCGACGGTGCGGCCGGACCCGTGATCCTGATCGGATACAGCCTGGGTGGCCTGATCGCCCGCTACTACGTACAGCGCCTCGGCGGGGACCACCATGTGCCCCTGCTCGTCACACTGGCGACCCCGCACGCCGGGACGGCGACGGCTCTGCTGGCTCCGCCCCATCCGCTGCTGCGCCAGCTGCGGCCGGGCAGCGATGTGCTGACCGAGCTCGCCGAGCCCGCCACCGGATGCCGTACGCGGTTCGTGGCCTTCTACAGCGACCTGGACGAGGCCGTCGTACCGGCCGCCAGGGGCCGTATCGACCATCCCCACCTCAAGGCCCGCAACATACTCGTGCCGGGTGTCGGACATCTGACCCTGCCCCTGCACCAGCCGGTCATCGATCAGATGCGCTCCCTGCTGACCGCCGCCGGCCAGGCCGTGGCCCCCGGATCAGCCGCGCACCGCTCGTCGCGCACCGCTCGTGACATCGGCACCGCCCGTGACATCGGCGACGAATCGGAGGACGCTGAGACGTAGGGGGTAGGAACGAACGTAGCCGGTAAGAACGTCAGCACCTGTGCGGACCGACACCATGGCCTCTTCACCCAGCCCCGACAACGACGCGACCATGCGTCCGTATCGCCCCGAGGACGAGCCAGGGGTGCAAGAGCTGATCGATGCGGACCGGCTGCCCGGGCAGCAGCGTTGCACCCCGGAGCAGCTGGCCGCCGCTCGGCGCGGTCCGCTCGCCCTGGCCGGCTGGGTCATGTCGGCCCGGCCCGGGATCGGCGTCCTGGCCGACGCCGAGGAGCGGCCCTGCGGCGTCGTCGCGTACGCGTCCTGGACGGATGCCCGCACCGGCGTGATCTGCTGGGCTTACGGCCGCGAGGATCCACCCGTGCTGCGGGCCATCCTGGGGCATGCCTGCGCCGAACTCGCCCACTGCCCGAAGATCGACGCGTTCGTCGGCGCCCCACCGGGTCCCCTGGGGCCGGGCGGCCTGCCCCGCGCCCGCCGGGCCGCGACCCATGACGCTCTGGTGGAGGCCGGATTCACCGGCCGTTGCCAGGGTGCCTACCTGCACTGCGCGCTACCGGGCGATCCGTCGCCCGCCAAGCTGGTCGCCGACGTCTTTCCCTGCGAAGTCCCGCCCGGGCACCGGCTGATCGTCCGCGACGGGGCCGAGCCGGTCGCGGAGGCGGTGGTCGGTGCCGGACCCGGCCGCACCGCGACCGTGTACTGGATAGAGACCCGTCACACCCACCGTGGCCGGGGCCTCGGCCGCAAGCTGCTCGGCCAGGCCCTGGCCCTGCTGGCCGAACAGGGTGCCTGCGAGGTCGCCCTCGTCATCGACGACGTCCCGGCCCGTCCCCCGGAGAGCGAGGCCGCCGCCCGGCTCTTCGGCTCCTTCGGCTTCACCCTCGTCGACCGGTTGTGGACCTACCGGCGGCAGCACCCCCCGAGCCCGCGGCCGACCGCGTGACTCCGGCGGTGCGACCGCGGCGCCGTCCGGTGTGACACCGGGAGCCGCACCGGTCAGGCCGGCACTCGCTCGGCGGCCTTCTCCGCGGCCTTGAGAACCGTGGAACGTGCCTGATGGCGCCGCTCGTACTCCAGAACCCGCCGGCAGTGCCTGGGCTCGGCGTCATTGAGCCGCTTGACGACCTCCTCCGCGGTCATGCCGTCGTAACCGGGCCAGGGCACCGGCCCGAGCAGGGTGGCGATCCGGCTCAGGACGGCCGGGCGGCCCGCGTGGGAACGCTCGTAGGCGCCGACCGTGGCCAGGTCCGACTGCGTCAGGTGCGGCAGCCGGTCGATGATCATCCTGGTGCTGAGCCTGCGGTAGTCGGGGATCGGCAGCTCGTCCTCGCTGATGAGGGCTCCCCGCGGGGCGCCCTGGAGCCGATCCGCACCCGGCATGCGCTCAGCCGTCTCCCGCAGCCAGCTGCTCCACTCGCGCACCGCCAGGGCAGCACCGCCGACACCCGCTCCGTCCGTGGTCTCGCTGGCCGCCACCGCGGCTTCGGCGTGCTGTTCCAGAGCGTCGGCGAACTCCTCCAGCGCCTCCTCGTCGTCATGGCGGATGGAGCCGAGCAACTCGGTGGTGACGGCGTCCCCGGACTCCTGGGCGATGCGTTCGGCGGCCCGGCAGACGGCCAGGGCCAGCGCGGTGACCGCGTACTCGTCCTCGGCGTTCTTCAGCAGCCGCAGCTGGGTGGCCGTTCCTCGACCGCGGAACACGGCGGCCGGAACCCACATCGCCATGCCGAAGGGCAGCCGGGCCGCATGCCCGGTGAGCTGCCAGGCGCCCCCGAGAACGTTCTGCATCAGTCCGCGGGGCTGCAACGTGCCCAGCCGTTCGTCGATGCGGTAGACGTGGCCGCGGGCGTCGCCGAGGCGGCGCTCCAGGACATCCCGGTGTTCACCGGGGGGCGTGACGGCGAGGTGGGCCTTGAAGCGGTCGGCGAGCGCCGCCTTGGTCTCACGGACCTCGCGCAGCGCCGGAACGAGCAAATCTGTGGCTACGGACATCAAGGTTCCTTCGGATGCTCGGTGCTCGGGAGGAATTCGGCCGGAAGCCGGCCCCGCCCCCACCGTGCCCCGAACCGGCCACTCCCGCATCCTCCGCTCCGGCGTACGGGAGCGGGCGCAAGTGCGGGCCGGTGCCGTGCCTCGGCGCCGAGGCCCCGCTCCTGGTGGTGCTGCGCTGCGGGAACGCGGTGGACCGCCTGCCGTACGTCAGTGTCGGTGCGCTGAGCCATCCGGGGCTTGGTCCACTACGTGGCGATCCCCTGGCGGCCCGCTCCTCCTCCCGGCGCCGCCGTCCCGTCGCTCTTGCGTGCCGTGTTGCGCTGGTAGAGCCGCTGGATGTCGTGTGCGGTGATGATGCCGTCGAGGCGATAGCCGTCCATGACCAGGACCGGCAGCCCGCCGCCGGTGCCGAGCCGTGCCAGGACCGCGGTGAGCTGCTCGTCCGGCGCGGCGATCGTGCACTGGGAGACGGGTGTCGCGAGGTCCCGTACGGGACGCGCCTGCTGCTCGCCGGACGGACCGAGGGTCAGTCGGCGCAGCTCCACGACCCCGCTGGGCCGGCCTTCGAAGTCCAGCAGCGGCAGCACCGAATGCCGTGTCCGGGCGGCCACGTCGGAAAGGAAACGGTCCACGGTCAGCCAGTCGGGGCCGGTGTCCACCGGACTGGTCATCGCGTCGGCGACCTGCACCCCGCGCAGGGCCAGGGCCAGTTGCGCCCACCGGCGTTCGGCCGCGGCGGCGCCCGCCACGAACAGCGCGACGACCATCAGCCACAGTCCGCCCGTCATACCCCTGGCGAACGCGAGCCACCCCACCAAGGCCAGGGCCATGCCGATGATCTGTCCGGTGCGCCCGGCCGCGCGCTGGGCCCGTTCGCGGTCGCCGGTGCGCCACCAGAGCGCGGCCTGGAGCACGCGGCCTCCGTCGAGCGGAGCGGCAGGCAGCAGGTTGAAGACGCCCAGCAGCAGGTTGATACCGCCGAGCCAGCCCAGTACGGCGACGGGGAGTCGCCAGTCGAGCGTCGCGTGAACCCCTGCCGCGGCGCCGACGGCGGCTCCGCCGAGCAGCAGGCTGGCCAGTGGCCCGCTGACGGCGACCGCGAACGCCGTCCGCGCCGTGGCCGGCCGGTCCATCCGGGTCACTCCGCCCAGGGCCCACAGCGTCATGTCCTGCACCGGCACCCCGGCCCGGCGGGCCACGAGCGCGTGCGCCGCCTCATGCGTCACCAGGGCGGCGAGCAACAGGAGAGCGCCGGCGACCCCGGCCGTCGCGTACGCGAGAGGGGCCAGACCGGGCACGTACGCGGGCAGCGTCCGGTCGGCCAGACCGTACGCGAAGAACAGCATGATCAACGGCACGCTCCAGTGCGCGCGCACCGTCACGCCCCGCACACTTCCGATCCTGATCGAACCCTTCATCGCCAATCTCACCACCGAGGGAGCGACGCGTATGGCCCCACGGCCGTGGTTCGCCCCCTCCATGGTCCATCGGCACCCCCGCGAACGGAAACGCCCCACCTGGCGTTCTTCCACATCCGCCGGTCGTCCGTCAGGGTGTGCAGCACACCGTGGCCATGTCGGTGAAGGTCTCCGTGGACCCGGCCCTCCATCCGGTGCTCACCAGTGTCCTGCCGCTGCGGGTGGAGCCGTCGCAGGCCGTCCAGCGGACCTTCGCATCCACCGCAACGGTGGCAGCAGGGCCGGGATGTCACCGCGCCGGGGCAGACACCCGTTCAGTACGACCATGCCGTCCCGTACGGAGACGGTGACCGCATCGGATGCCAGGCCGAGTCGCCGGGCAGGAAGGGGCCGACCGCCTCGTGCCGCAGGGACGGAAGGCCGGGATGTCGGCTGCCGGTCCGCGAGTTCCTCTCAGGCCTCGGCGACAGCGCCGAAATCAGGGCCGACCGGCCCTGGTCCGTGGGCCGGTAAGCCAGAAAGATCTCGGTGGGCAGGGTCGGTCCTGTCCACCGGCGGACATCGCTGCGAGACGCGGACAAGGAGTTTTCGATGGCGGACGGCGAGCAGGACAGCACGATCCGGGTCTTTCTGCTGGACGACCACGAGGTGGTGCGGCGCGGTGTGCGCGACCTGCTGAACGACGAGCCGGACATCAGTGTGATCGGCGAGGCCGGCACGGTGGAACAGGCCCTGGTGCGCGTCCCCGCGCTGCGCCCGCAGGTGGCCGTGCTCGACGTACGCCTGCCCGACGGTGACGGCGTGACCGTGTGCCGGGAACTGCGCTCACGGATGCCCGAGTTGGCCTGCCTGATGCTGACCTCCTTCGACGACGAGGAGGCCCTGCTCGACTCCATCATGGCGGGCGCGTCCGGCTACGTCCTGAAGCAGATCCAGGGCTCGGACCTCGTGTCCGCCGTGCGCACCGTCGCCGGCGGCCAGTCTCTGCTCGACCCGAGCGCCACCACCAGGCTGATGGCCCGGCTGCGCGGCGGTGAGCAGCAGGAGGAGCCGGACGAACTGCGGGGCCTGACGGAACGTGAGCGGGAGATCCTGGCCCTGATCGGGGAGGGGCTGACCAACCGACAGATCGGCCAGCGGCTCTACCTTGCCGAGAAGACGGTGAAGAACCACATCTCCCGTCTGCTCGCCAAACTCGGCGTCGAACGGCGCATCCAGGCCGCCGTCATCGCCACTCAGGTCCACGACAGGCAGCGGCCGGAAGGATCCTGAAGCCCCGGGACCGGGTGCACAGCCTGCTGGAGGCCGTCCTCTCGGTCGGCCGGGAGCTGGACCTCAAGCACCCCGAGCCGCTGCGGCCGGCCAAGCTCTCGGAGCACTCCACTTCGTACGGCTTCCCGTCGGGCCATCCGCCCATGAACACCTTTCTCGGCGTACCGATCCGGGATCGTCGCCTCGGTGCCCGGACGCCGTGCCTGCCGTGCGAACAACCAGGACCGCCGACGAGTTCGACCGACGACAACGGCCGTCGCCCGCGTGCCCACGAGGGCGACGGCCGTCGTGCGAGCGTCGTGCCTCCCCCGACACGAGACCCGCGCGGACGTCCTTGCCACTCGTGGGGGACCGCGGGAAGGACCGCCCCACCTCTTCGGAGTCGCAAGGACATGGCACCGCAGCCTGGTTGACGTCGTGTCCCGGGAGACTGCCGCGGTTCCTGCCTATGAGAGTCGAACCCCGACGGCTTGCCGGGAAGAGGGCGGACCGGCCCTCGGGCCAGGGTCTGAAGGCCCCGCTGTGACACCGCCCGGCCCACGGGCCGTCTGGTGCGGGCCGAGCGGGCGCGGGCGCCGGGACCATCGGGGCCCACCGGAGACCCTGCGCGCTGCACCGCCGACGAGACCGGCACCATCCACGACCTTTCGTCGGGGCACCCTGATCCGCCCGGACCCCACGGCGGGCTGAGCACGGCGCAGCGGCTGAGTCCGGCTCGCGCCCCAACCAGTCCGCCGCGGAGGGACGTTCAGCCCATCCGATGGAGACCTTCGGCATCGGGCGGGACGCCGCGCGACGGACGAGAGTGAGTGAGGGAGGAGGGGCGGTGGCCCCTGCCCGCGCAACCCTGAACACGACGCTGGAATCGGGTTCCCCGATGCAGGAGGTGGAGATCATGCCCCGCACCATCACCGTGGGTCTCGACGGCTCGCCCGAGAGCCGTGCCGCCGCGGAGTGGGCGGCCCGCGAGGCGGAGCTGCGTGGACTGCCCGTGAAACTCGTCCAGGTCTGGGAGCCGGCACCGGCCCCGACGGCGCACGCCCCGTTCCTGGGCGGCGAGACCTATCAGCACTGGAGCGAGCGGATACCCCGGGAGTCCGCCGAGGACCTGCGGCTGCGCCACCCCGGTGTCGAGGTGAGCACGGAGCAGCTCAGCGGTTCGCCCGCCGAGGCCCTGGTCGGCGTGGCGAAGGACGCCGAACTGCTGGTCCTCGGCTCGCGCGGGCTGGGCGGGATCGCCGGTTTCCTGGTCGGCTCGGTCGGACTCGCCGTCGTGGCGCACGCCGAGCGGCCCGTCGTCCTGGTCCGGTCCGGCCGGCAGGCCGCGGACGAACACGAGACGCACCCCGCCGGTGGCCCGTCCGCCGCCACCTCCGTCCCCCCGGTCGTCCTCGGAGTCGACCTCGGCTGCCCCGACGAGACCGTGATCCGGTTCGCCCTCGACGCCGCCGTCCGCCGGAACGCGCCGCTGCGCGTCGTGCACGGCTGGAACCCGACGCCGTACTACGCCTACGGTATGGCCCCCGACCCCGGAGTCCAGCAGTTGCTGGCGGACAGCGACGCCGGCGCCCTGACCGACGTGCTGGCCCCCTGGCGGCAGAAGTACCCGGACGTCGAGGTCGTCGCGGAGTCGCGCTTCGGCAGCCCGTCCAACGTCCTGATCGACGCCTCCCGCGAGGCCTCGCTGGTGGTCGTCGGCCGGCGCGTCCGCCGGGCACCCGCCGGTGCCCACATCGGACCCGTCACCCATGCCGTCCTGCACCACGCCACCGCCCCCGTCGCCGTCGTCCCGCACGACTGACCCACCCCGAGGGAGTCGATCGACGACGTCCTGCGCGGCCGGGTCAAGGCCCGCATCGTCTTCGACCTCGGAACGGGGGGCTGACAGCGCTGGACCTCCCCATCGGCCTAGGCGTCGACGGCTGAGCCGAGCCTGCGGGCCGTCGACTGGGCGGCCGACGAGGCCGCCGTGCGCGGGGTGCCGCTCCGGCTGGTGTACGCCTCGCTGTGGGAGCGGTACGCGGGTGTCTCCCTCTCCGCAGACCTCGGCAGGCCCTCCGATCAACTGATGACCGAGGAGATCGTGGCCACCGCCGAGCGGCGGGCCCGGCGCCGGCGGACCGACGTGGAGATCTTCACCGACGTACTGCCCGAGGAGCCCGATACGCCCTCGTACGGGAGAGCCGTATGGCCTCGGCGGTCGTCCTCGGTTCCCGCGGCCGAAGCGGAATGACCGAGGCGCTCGTCGGCTCCGTCAGCGTGGATCCGGTCGTTGCCAGGCCGGTTCAGAAGGGCTTGATCGAGGGTCCGATCGACCGGCCGGGCGCCGGACTGCCCCCACGCCCGGACGCCTAGGTCTGGGCGCCTGCCGTCTGCTTCTCCTTCCTCTCCTTCTTCTCCTTCCACCCACTGCGTACCAGCCAGGTGGCTCCGCCGACGGCGAGGGCGACGGGCCATTCCAGAGCTCCCGCCACGGTCAGTGCGCCGAGGCCGCCGTAGAAGGCGAGATCCTTGACTGTGGGAGTACCGGGCATGCGGGCCGTCGCCGCCCGGGCCGTGCTCGTCATCTCCTCCTTGCTGAGGTACGGAATCGGCACCGGAGGATGCAGCGTGCGCATGTGCAGGTGCAGACCCGCGCCGTCCCCCTCATGGGTCTTCTGTTGCGGTGTCTCCGCTGTCTTGGCCATCCCCCCTCCTCCCTTCATCGGAGTCGGTGTGGTGTGCCTCTTCAATTCTCGCGCGTTTCCGGTGGCGTGTGGCGAGGCAAAGCGTTGCCACGGAAACGAGCGGAAAGCGATCACGGCGGCAGATCGACAGGTGTCGCTGAACCACTACGCCGCCACCGCGTGCGTGACCCGGATTTTCGACTGGCCGTGCGGGCGCCGCTCCCAGTCGTCCATGAAGCGGGCTGTCAGGCCATGCCGCGCGGCCAGCGAGAGGAGGGTCTCGGTGCGGTAGTAGAAGTCCTCGCGGAGCACCTGGTGCTCGGTGCCCTCCGTGCGATCGTAGGTGAAGTCGAAGAAGCCGCCCGGGGCCAGCACGCGCCCGACGTTGGCCAGGCACTCGTCGATCACCGCGAGCGGCGAGTGCGAGAAGACGCTGTGGGCGTGCACCACGGTGAACCAGCCCGACGGCAGGAAGTCGAGCGTCAGGTTCTCGACGAGAGCCAAGTGGGGGAGGCGGCCCTGCAGGCCCCGGCGGACGAGGGTGCGCTGTGCCTCGAGGAGGATGTCCGGCGAGATGTCGATGCCGTAGTAGTGACCGGGGTCGAGGTAGTCGATGAACCGCCACCCCGCGCGAAGGTTCCCGCAGCCGATCTCCAGCATGCGGTCCCGCGGCTTCAGACCGTGTTCGACCAGGTAGTCGAACTGCATCTGCCCGAGCGCCAGCCAGCCGGCCTCCGAGCCGCTCCCGACGGCACGCTCTGGGCTGCGCGCGGTGTCGGAGGCCATGACGGCGCGGTAGTACGCGACGTGGTCGCGGTGACGGAAGCCCAGCCAGGTGTCCCGTGCGGCGCGGCGTAGATAAGGAGGGATCCGCCCGGGGTGCCGTACGGCATATCGGAGCTTGTGCTTCAACGACGACCGGTTCTTCGACAGCTCGGGCTTCGGCATGGCTGACTCCGTGATCCACGACGGCCCCCGCTGGCAGCGTAGCTTGGGGCGAGCGGTACGGCCTCTTCGCCGGAGCGGTCCCCACCCGGTCGGCAGTACGCCGGTGCGCTGCCGTCAGTCCGCGGCGGGTCAGGCAGCGGTCTCGCTGTGGTCGCACAATGCCCTGTCGTCCTCCTCGTGTTGTTCCGCCTTGGCGACGTCGGCGGCGCGGAAAGCGTTGACCACACGCGGTGGAAGTAGTCCTGGAGTTTGCGCAGGTCCAGGGCGAAGGCGTCGTCGAGGAGGCCGAGAGGAGGCCGAGTCCGGCCAGGGCCTTCTCCAAGCCATCGAAGGCGCGTGCGGTGGGCTTCAACTCGGTGCGGTCGCGGTGGAGCAGCGCCCGGTAGCCGCGGGCGTAGGGGCACGCCTGGTCGCTGCTGCGGTCGATGCCGGTAGGCGCAGAGCCCGCGCATGTCGCTCATGGTGCTGATGAACGAGCCACCGGAGGTGTACAGCCTGTTCGCCATACGCCCGTCGTTGGCCTACTGCGACATGCCCACGACCTTGGGCAGCATGACCCAGTCGTAGCCATCGACGAAGCAGCGGTGGAACCAGTCGGTCACCGCGGTCGGCCGGTGGTGTGGTTGAGGGCGACGAGCAGGTGTCTTGTCGCCCTTCGCCTTGGCCGCGCCGCGCAGCGTCTTGCCGTCCACAGCCAGGCTGCCCAGCCCGGCGGCCTGGGGTTGCCCCGGGCGGCGGTCGGCGAGCCCGCGGCCCACCGCCTCCAGCGGGCGGCGCTAATGGCGTTTGCTCACTTGGTCCGAGTGAACCGGGCGGGGTGCGTTTCGCCTCGCCCGGCTTTTTGCGTGCCGGGCTGGAAGATCCCAGCTCAGCGCACCCGTCCCCGCGCCTTCAGTGGCACCGGCGGCAGCTCCGGCGCAGACCGCGGATCCCCGTCGTACCCCTTCACAACCCCAAACCTCGACCCGCTCATCCAGTCCTCCCGGGCCTGCTCGATCTCCGCCTGTGTACGCCCGACGAAGTTCCACCACATATCGCACTACGCCGCTGTTTCCGCAGGTCAACGGCCTGCGCGACTGCTCCTGGTCAGCAAAAGGTCAGCATCAGTCGCGAGGAGGCGGTCGGCCGTGGCGCGGGATTCGTTGGTTCGGGGGATGGGCTCGTTCTTCAAGGAGTGCGAGCATCCGCGGTCTCGGTGGTCGAAGTGCCCCCACCCTTACAAGATCCGGTACCGGTCGGCGGCCGGCAAGCAGATGGAGGAGTCGGGGTTCGCGGACCGTGACAAGGCCATTGGGCGTTTGACGGAGATCTACAACGAGAAGAAGGCGGCACCGCGGTCTCAGTCGAAGGCGGAGCGCATCCAGAAGTACGGGTCGATGAGGTTCGAGGAGTACGTCGAGGAGTGGAAGGCCGGGCAACGGCACCTGGCTGTGGCGTCGGTGCGACACCTCGACTCCCTCCTGGAGCACCATCTCTATCCGGCGCTCGCCAGCCGACGGATGAACTCCTTCGACCACAAGGTGGTTGACGGCTTCATCCGCCTCATGGAACGCAACGGTGCGGGTCTGGCCACCCAGGCCAACGCCTTCGACAAACGGCGCGCGATCCTTCTCGATGCACATCGGCTCGGTGTCTTCACCGACAACCCGGTGGCCGACCTGCAGGCATCCGTCCATGACCAAGAGCTGCCCCGTCCTCGAGACGTGCTGGGCCCCGAACGGCGGTTTGCGATCGTCGGAAGGCGGCGCGAGCATTTTCCTAGGGGCGCAGCGGCCGGGCCAAGCCTTGAATGCCGGCGCCATGGGAGGAGGGACGCTCCCTTCGCGCTGCGACACTCCGACAGACGTCACCCGTGAAGCGGCGGCGCAGCGAATAAGACCGGACCTGCTCAGCCGGTGTTCCGGGCTGACGGGTGGAACACCCGCGGTCGGCTTACCTGGCAGACGGCCTGAACTCCGCCACAGCCGCATGACCGTGTCGGTGGTCGCCGCCGTGGGGCGGTCGGGAGAGCGGAAGGAGTCTGCCCATGCGGATCGTCGTGGACCTGAATCGATGCCAGGGATACGCGCAATGCGTGTATCTGGCGCACGATGTCTTCAGGTTGAACGGTCAGGAGGCGCTCACCTATGAGCCGAACCCCGACGACGAGCGGCGCCTGCAGGTCGAGCGAGCTGCTGCGGCGTGCCCGGTGCAGGCGATCGTGATCGACCGCTTGGACGGCGCGAAGCGGGGCGAGGCGCCATGACTCCGCGGGCAACGGTCGCAGAGCTGGTCCGGGAGTTCCGGGCCAGCGGCCGGATCGTCATCGTGGGTGCTTCTCTGGCCGGGCTGCGGGCCGCGGAGACTCTGCGTGAGGAGGGCTTCACCGGTTCTCTGACCATCATCGGGGACGAGCCGTATGAGCCGTATGACCGTCCGCCGCTGTCCAAGCAGGTACTCAAGGGCTGGGTGCCGGCCGACCACACCAAGCTGCCTCGCATGCGGGAAGTGAATGCGGACTGGCGGCTCGGGGTGGCCGCCGTTGGGCTGGACCGGGTCACCAAGCAGGTGCGCCTGGCCGACGGCGAGCAGGTGCCGTACGACCGGTTGCTGATCGCCACGGGCACCCGTGCGCGGCAGTGGCCGAACCCGGCCGAGGCCGCCCTGCACGGGGTCCACACGATTCGCTCGCGCGATGATGCGGAGCAGTTGCAGAAGGAGCTGGCCGAGCCGCCGTCGCGGGTGTTGGTCATCGGCGCCGGGTTCATCGGCTCGGAAGTGGCCTCTGTCTGCCGGGAACTGGACATCCCGGTGACCGTCGTCGAGCGGGGTTCGGCGCCGCTGGTCGGCGCGCTCGGCGGGGTGATCGGGGAGATCGCCGCGCAGCTGCAGCGCGATCACGGCGTGGACCTGCGCTGCGGGCTGGGCGTGTCGTCGCTGGAGGGCGACTCCGGCGGGCACGTGCGGCGTGCTCAGCTTTCGGACGGTTCGACCGTCGACGCCGCCGGCCCGAGCTGATCGTGCCCGGAGTGGAGGAACTGTTGCGCTTCGAGTCGTCGGTGCAGTTCTGGCACACCCGCTCCGCCCTGGAAGACATCGACATCGCCGGCACCACCATCCCGAAGGGAGCGCCGATCTTCCTGGCGTACGGCTCGGCGAACCGCGACCCGGCACGGTTCACCGACCCCGATGAACTCGACCTCGGACGCCGCGACAACCAGCACCTCGGATTCAGCCAGGGCATCCACTTCTGCTTCGGCGCCCCGCTCGCCCGACTCGAGGTCCAGGTCGCGGTCGGTGAGTTTTTCCGCCGGGTGCAGAACCCCCGGCTCGTCGAGGACCCGCCGCCGTACCGGCACAACCAGATCTTCCGCGGACCGCGGCACGTCCTGGTCGACATCGACGGCATCCGCGACTGAGCGCGTGTGTGAGGGATCGCCATGCGGGCTTTTCAACTGGTCGGGTGGCGGCATCCGCCGGAGCTGCGCGAGGTGCCGGTTCCCGAGCCCGGACCGGGGCAGGTGCTGGTGAAGGTCGCGGGTGCCGGTGCGTGCCACTCCGATCTGCACATCATGGAGGCACCCGGGCCACCACCCGGGCTCGTCACCGAACTGCCCTTCACCCTCGGCCACGAGAACGCGGGATGGGTGCAACGGCTGGGAGCGGGCGTCACCGGGTTCACGGCCGGGGACCCTGTGATCGTCTATGGCTCCTGGGGCTGCGGGGTGTGTGCCAACTGCCGCCAGGGCCTGGAGAACTACTGCCAGAACCTCGGCGGTCAGGGCCCCGGCCTTGGAGGCGGTCACGACGGCGGCATGGCCGAGTACCTGCTCGTCCCGGCGCCGCGGTACCTGATTCCGCTCGGCACCCTCGACCCCCGCCAGGCCGCCCCGCTCAGCGACGCCGGACTGACCAGCTATCACGCCGTCAAACGGTCGCTGCACCTGCTGGGACCGGGGTCGACCGCGGTCGTGATCGGGGCGGGCGGTCTGGGTCAGATGACCATCCAGATCCTGCGCGCGCTCACCACGGCAACCACCGTAGTCGCCGTGGACACCGACACGGACAAGCTGAAAACCGCCAAGCAGATGGGAGCCGACGAGGCGCTTCTCTCGGGCGACGAGGCGATTACGCGCATCAAGGACCTGACGGGACAGCTGGGCGCTGAGCTCGTGCTGGACATGGTCGGGATAGACCCGACTCTGCGGATGGCTGCTCAGGTGGCCAGGGTGCTCGGCCACCTGACCATCGTCGGCCTCGGCGGCGGAGCCCTGCCCGTCAACTTCACCAGCCCGCCGCACGAGTGCTCGGTCGCCTCGCCCTACTGGGGCACCCTCACCGAACTGATGGAAGTGATCACCCTCGCCCAGCAGGAAAAGATCAGGATGCTGGTCGAGCACTTCCCATTGGAACGCGCCGCCGAGGCGTACCACCTCCTGCACGACGGCAAGATCCAAGGACGCGCCGTCATCACCCCCCACGCATGAGTACCGACGCCAACGCGACCGACACGCACATGCGGCGTGGTCGGGTGACGACGGACATGCACTGACGCGACAACGCTGCTCCAAGGAGGAGGCAGGCGTCATGACATCTCCCACCGATTCCCCGGGCCCCGTTCCCCCGCGCGGCACCGAGCCAGAGGAGAGGCCCGTGGCAGAAGGCATGGCCGCCCTGGCGAACATGGGCTGGCAGATCCTGCTCACGATGGGCCTCGCCACCATCGCCCTGGGCGTCATCGCCCTGGTCTGGCCGGGCGCGACGCTGCGCGTCGTTGGCATTCTCTTCGGTGTCTACCTACTGGTCACCGGTGTCTTCCAACTCGCCGCCGCCTTCGGCGCCCACGTCCCGCGGCACCTTCGCGTGCTGCACTTCATCACCGGCGCGGCCTCCATCCTGCTGGGACTGATCTGCTTCCGGGGCACCCTTGAGTCGATCCTGCTGCTCGCCCTGTGGATCGGCTTCGGCTGGCTGCTGCGCGGCACCACGGAGACGGCCGCGGCGGCCTCTGCCCCGGCCATGCCGGGGCGCGGCTGGCACGTCTCCTTCGGGATCGTCGGAGCTCTGGCCGGCATCGTGATGATCGTCATGCCGTTCGCCTCGATCGCGACACTCACCCTGGTGGTGGGCGTCATGGCCATCATCGTGGGCCTGACCGAGGTGGTCCGCGCCATCAGGACGCGCGTCGAGATCGGTCATCTCGCTTCGGGCACGGCCACCCAGCGGCGTCCTCTGTTCCACGCGCGTCCGCACCCTCAGCACTGACCGGCTGGAAGCGGTGAGCGGCGTTCGGGTCAGTCGGTGTGACGGCCATGAGACCGCCCGACGAGTGAGGCCGCCCGCGGGACGACGGCCCATCCCGGCGGCCGCCATCGGGTGGGCACGGCGCCCGGTCGATGACGGGGAACCCATACCCGTAGCGTCCGGGGACTGATCCGGCACCGCACGGGAGTGGGCAGGGTGACGGCTTCGCCGTCGAGCCCGACGGGGACGACCGGGGCGTCGGCGTGGATGACGACGTCATCGGGTGTCGCCAGCCGGGTCAGCCCGTGCGTCTGCCCGCTTCGCAGCCTGGCGGCCGTCTCGGCGGGCGTCTCCGCCCTGGCGGTCAGTACTCCCAGGAGCCCGGAGTCGAGCGCGCTCGCCTGCCCAGCCCGGCCGGGTCGTCGACCTGATAGGGGTTGTTGCTCACCAGCACGGCATCCGGCCAGTCCACCGTGAGCAGTCCTGCGCGTACCACCAGCTCCGGACCCTCGTGACGGGCCAGGAACTCCGGGAGGATCCGCACCGTCGTGCCGATCTTGTCCTCCCGATAGGCCGGGTCCTGCACCAGGGCGGCATACGCGCCGAACAACACGTTGTTGACGAATGCCCGATCGCCCGCGTACCCGGGATCCACGCGCAGCTCGACGCCGTCTGAGAGGGCCTCCAGTGCGACCGAAGGGTCGTCGCGGTCCAGGCCGAGATCCATCGCTAAGTGGTTGCGGGTACCCGCCGGAATGACGACGCAAGGCAGGCCGCTCTCCGCGGCGATCTCGGCGACAAGCGCCTGCGTGCCGTCTCCGCCGGCCACCCCGAGCAGATCCGCACCGTCATCCACCGCGCGTCGCGCGACAGCCGCCAGGTCCTGGGGCAGGGAATGATCGATGAGGAAAACCTGAGCTCCGAACGCACGGGCTCGTTCCGCGATCCGGAACCGGCTCGCCTTGCCCCGCCCGAACGCGGATTCACGATCAGATAGGGCCGCCGCGCGCCGGTCGCCGGCCGCGACGCGCTCTCGCTCATGGCACGTACCGCCAGGCCGCATGCATCAGCTCGGCGCACATCACCGGCGACAGCAGGACTGTAGCGATCACGCCTGCGGCTGACGGCGCCGTCTCCCACCAGGCCGACGGTCCTGCGATTGCACCTGCGGCCAGCGTCACCATGACGCTTCCTTCGGCACTTACGGCTTGCGGCACCAGCCTCCAGCTCAATCTGGGCATCCGCACCTGGGACGGGCGTGGCCCCGTCATCGCCGTGAACGCCCACCGCCCTGCGGACCGGTCTACGCAGCGCCTCCATCACCGCTTGGCCGACACCGTTCCCGCAACCTGTGTGCGCCGTGGTCGGAGGGGGGCGATGCCCAGGACGTGACCGTCGCCAGCCGCCATAGGGGTAGGCGGCACAGCCGGAGGATGCCTCCACCGTCTGCATGTGCTGTCGTCGCCTCCGCGGTCGCGTTCGTTCATTCCTTGACGGCCGGCATCGGAGCCATCGTCTTCTTCATCGTCTATCAGCAGGCAGAGAACCACCTGCTGCAACCGCTCATCCTGTCCCGGACGGTGAAACTCAACCCCCTCACCGTGCTGCTGGCCATCCTGATCGCCGCCGAGGTCGCCGGGATACTCGGTGCCCTGCTGGCGATTCCCGTCACCGGCATCATCCAAGTCGTCCTCGGTGACATCTGGGCTCACCGCGGCGGTCGGCGGCTGGGGCTGCCGATGCGGGCAGACAACGGCCCCGCGAACGCCGACCGGTCCGACGCCGCCGAATAGGCAGCGCGGAGTTGTCCCAGGTCGGAGACTCCGCCTTTCGCCGTCAGGTGATGGCATGCTTTCTCGGCAACGGACTGGGCGGAGCAGTATGTGGGTCTTGAGTAGCGTTTGGGTGGCTCGCCGTCGACTTGCTCAGCGCCGGAAGCCGACTCCGTCGCCCTGACGGGGCACAGGTGGTCGGCGCGAGTGCCCGCGGGGAACGTCGGTGAGCCGCTGGAGACTCGCGGATCGTGTTTTGCCAGGTTAGGCCGACTGTTCCTAAGGATCCTCCAACCAGGTACCGAAGCAACGTGAGTGGATGTTGCACAGTCATCCGCTGCCGTACCACCTCACAGCTACGAACAAGCTCCCATCAGCACGAGCGCTCAATGGGCTGCTCGGCCCAGATCGTCTTGAGGTTCTGACTATGGCGGCAGCCCCAGCGCTCGGCGAATTGGGCGACGAGAAACAGGCCGCGCCCTCCCTCGTCGGTGGTGCGGGCGCGGCGCAGGCGGGGCTGCGTGCTGTTGGAGTCGGTGACCTCGCAAACCAGAACATTGTGGCGGATCAGCCGCAGCTCCGCCGGCAGTCGGCCGTAGCGGATCGCGTTGGTCACCAGTTCGCTGACGATGAGCTCGGTGGTGAAGACGAGGGCTTCCAGCCCCCACCTGGTGAGTTGGCGGGTTGCCCATTCACGGGCCTGGGAGACGGCGGCCGGATCGGCCGGGATCTCCCAGCGAGCGGTGTCCTCCGCCGGCACGGCGCGGGTGCGGGCCAACAGCAGGGTCGCCTCGTCGCGCTGCGTCTGGTTCCGCAGGTTGGCGAGGACAGCCCGGCTGGTCGCGTCCAGAGCGCGGTCCGGACGGCATGACGCGGCGAGGGCGTCCTCCAGGCACTGGAGCCCTTGGTCGATGTCGCGGTCGCTCCGTTGGATCAGGCCGTCGGTGCAGAGCGCGAGGACGCTGCCCGGCTCGATCTCGATCGTGGTGGTCTCGTACGGCATGCCGCCTATGGCGAGTGGCGGCCCGGGGCAGATGTCGACGGTCTCGGCGGTCCCGTCGGGCCGGACCAGGACGGGTGGCGGGTGTCCGGCACTGGCCATGGTGCAGCGCCGGGTGATCGGGTCGTAGACCGCGTACAGGCATGTGGCGCCGAGGACGTCGTGGTGGTCGGGTGGGGCTTCGGCGACGAGGCGCTGGACCAGGTCCGCGATTCGGGTGAGCAGCTCGTCCGGTTCGAGTTCGAGGTCGGCGAGGGTCTGGATGGCGGTGCGCAGTCGGCCCATGGTGGCGGTTGCGGGCATGCCGTGGCCGATGACGTCCCCGGCGACGAGGGCCAGCCGGAGAGAAGGCAGGGCGATGGCGTCGTACCAGTCGCCGCGGATTTCCGCTCCGCCGCCTGTGGCCAGATAGATACCGGCGGTCTCGGCGGCCGCAGTGTCGGTCGTGGCCGGCGGAAGAAGGCGCTGCTGCAGCGCCACGGCCGCCCGGTGTTCCCGCGTGTAACGGCGGGCGTTGTCGACGGCGAGCGCCGCCCCCGAGGCGATCTGCGTCATGAGATTCGCTTCGTCCTCGGTGAACGGTTCGGACCGGCCGCAGCGCCAGATCGATATGCCGCCGAGTGTGAGGCCGCGGGCGTGCAACGGTGCCACCAGCACCGAGTGGCCTCCTTGCGGGATGACGAATTCGACGAGTTGCGGATCGCCGAGTGCAGCACCGTAGTCGTCCGCGCCGAGGACGAGGGTCTCGCCCAGCTGGAAGCCGCGCAGGAGCGGGTGATGGGGAAACGGCGGGAAGAGATCGCCGCGCTCCGTACGGGCAGTCCACACCGTGGCGGCCGGCGCCAGGGCCGCGGTGCGCAGACCAAGATCTCCACCGCCCAGCTGCTTCGGCGGCTCCTCCCCGTCGAACACGGACTGTGCAAGGTCGACGGTGACGAGATCCCCGAAAGCAGGCACGAGCACGTCCGCAAGTGCTCGTGCGGTGCGCACGACGTCCAGGAAACCTCCCACACGCTCGGCCACCTCACGGGTGAGGTCCAGATGACGGCGAGCCCGCACATCGGGGCTGTCAACGTACAGGGCCGCGACCCCTGTGGGACGTCCTCGCGCGTCCTCCAGACGGAAGGCGGACAGCGACAGGGCCCGCCGCTGCTCCGGATCGTGCCGCCAGCTCACGTGCTGGCTCCTGCGGATCACCGGGGCGCCCGTCTGCAGCACCTGGCGCAGTACTGCCTCGAGGTTCTCTGCATCCTCGGCACAGAGCACGTCGCACAGCCGAGTACCGGGCTGTACTCGACGGCCGTCGGGAGTGTTCAGCGTGGCGTTCGTCTGCACCGTGGTCAGATCCGTGTCGTGCAGAGCGATGGTGACCCGGCTCTGTGAGGACAGTGCGCGCAGGAGCGCTGCGCCCTGCTCGTGGTGGACGACGTGGTGGGCAGGCGCCGCCAGGACAAGGAACTCCGCGGGGCCTTCCATCGCAGAGATCCGGAAGGTGACATCGATGGTGCCGCCGGACCGGTGCCGCAGCCGCGCCTGGCCGCATGCCGGCATCTCCGCGACAGCGCGCAGTTCGTCGGGGAGTTCGGTCACCAGGTCCTGTACGGGGCGGCCGCACACCTCTTCGGCCGGGAACCCCGTCAGGTGTTTTGCGGTCCCCGTCCACCGCAGCACCGTGCCCCGGTGATCGAGCACGGCGGCTGCCACGCCGTCGAACGGGTACGGCCTGTCGTTTGCGCCAGGACCTGGCATGAGCCTCGGGCCTTGGCCTTCATGCGGCGAATCGTTGTTCTTGACGTCTTCGGTGCCCATGTTCGTACCTTCTTTTTCGGAGACCGCGTGCCAGTAGATCGGCATCCTCGGGCGGTTGCTGACCAGCCGGGTGGCCAGTGCCGCCGCTCGAAGCGTCACCGTGCGGCGGCTGTGGGGGGCAGGTCCTGTTCGGCCCAGACGACCTTGCCGTCCGAGGCGGAGCGCGAGCCCCACCTGCGGGACAGGTGAGCGATGAGGACGAGACCGCGACCGTTCTCGTCGAAAGCGCTCGGATGCCGAGGGCGTGGGTGGCTGGTGCTGGTGTCGGAGACCTCGCAGGTCAAAACCCGATGTTGGATGAGCCGTAGGTGGACCGGACCGCCGCCGTAGCGGATGGCGTTGGTGACCAGTTCGCTGACGATCAGTTCCACGGTGGGCAGGAGATGCTCCAGCCGCCATGTGCTGAGCTGGCGGGCGGCCAGGTGCCGGGCGGTGCGGACGGCGGTCGGCTCGTTCGGCAGGTCCCAGGACGCGACCTGGGCCGATTGCAGTGCGCGGGTCCGCGCAAGGAGCAAGGTGACGTCGTCCGAGTGTGTCCGGGCCGGCAAGGTCTCGATCACTTGGGAGCACAGGTCCTCCAGGGAACGGCCGGACTGGGTCAAGGCGGCGCCCAGGCGCTGCAGGCCGACGTCGATGTCGTCGTCGCGGGACTCGACCAGGCCGTCGGTGTAGAAGGCGAGGACACTTCCCTCGGGCAGTTCCAGTTCCACGGACTCGAAGGCGAGCACCCCGAGGCCGAGGCCGAGCGGGGCTCCGGCTGGCATGTCGCAGAAGGTGACGCAGCCCTGCGGGTCGATGATCGCGGGCGGGGGGTGCCCGGCCCGCGCCATCGTGCACCGCCGGGTGACCGGGTCGTAGACGGCGTACATGCAGGTGGCGCCCACCACCGCAGGGACGTGGTCGGGGATGTCGTCGTCAACCTCGTTCTCATCGTTCAGCCGGCGGACCGTGTCATCGAGGTGCGCAAGCAGTTCGTCGGGAGGAAGATCCAGGTCCGCCAGTGTGCGCACGGCGGTGCGCAGCCTGCCCATGGTCGCCGCGGCGTTGATGCCGTGTCCGACCACATCGCCGACGACGAGGGCCACCCGGGCGCCGGACAGCTCGATCACATCGAACCAGTCACCCCCCACACCGTGGTCCATGTCGGCCGGCACGTAGCGTGAGGCCACCTCCACGGCGGCGCCGCCCTGCACACGGTGGGGGAGCAGGTCGCGCTGGAGCGTGAGGGCCGCGGTGCGCTCGCGCGCGAACTGCAGGGCGTTGTCCAGGCAGAGCGCGGCCCGGGTGACGAGCTCCTCGGCGAGCAGGAGGTCGTCGTCCTGGAACGGCTTCGGCTCCTCGGAGCGGCCGAAAAGTGCCAGTCCCAGCACGCATCGCCGGGCGTGGATGGGGACGATCATCAACGAGTGGATGCCGCTGTCACGGACTTTCTGTGCCCGCGTCGGGTCGTGATGGGCCCACGGGCCGAGATTGGGCTCCATGTCCAGCACCGGTACCAGGCGGGACCTGCCCGTGCGCAGTACGTCGGCGAAGGGCGAGGCCGGGTGGACGTGGATCAACTCTTCGCGCACCCACGGCAGTTCCAGCATGCCGAGCTCGACGGAGGCCAGACCGGCGCGGCGCAGCGCAGGAGGGCGGCCGTTCGCCGGGCCGATCCGTACCGAGGGCTCCAGGACGAGCGGAACCGACTCCATCAGGTCGACGAGGGCATGGTCGGCCAGCAGAGGCACGGTGAGGTCGGCCAGTTCCTGCCCGGTCTGCAGGACGTCGAGGGTGCTGCCGATGCGCGTGCTGGCTTCGCTGAGGATGGCGAGGCGTTCGCGCGCCCGTCGGTTACCGGTGACGTCCACGCTCATGGAGCACACTCCCAATGGCTTGCCGTCCGCGTCCTGGAAGCAGAAGAACGAGGCCGAGACCACGTGCTCCTTGCGCCGATCGGTCGGCGGCCACGCCCGGTACTCGTGGACCATGCTGGTGCCGCTCTCCAGCACCTGCCGCATCACCACCTCGAGCGCTTCGGCCTCGAAACCGGGCAGCGAATCCTTCAGGCGGCTGCCGAACCGTCGGTCACGAGGAATGCCGTCGTGGAGCTCCATGGCGTCGTTCACCCACGTGCAGCGCAGGTGCAGGTCACGGACGACGATGCCGATCGGTGCGTGGTTGAGCAGCGACTCGCGGAGCGATCCGTTCAGCGCTCCCGAGGAGAGCACGCCTATGTCGGTCACGGATACCAGCCACCGAAGGCTCTCGTTCTCTCCCCACAGCAACGAGACCCGCAGAGTCAAGGTGAGCGTGTGGCCGTCGCGGTGGCGGACCGTCATGGTGCCGGACCAGCCGCCCTGGGCGCGGCACTGCTCGGCGAGCGCTCTGGCCTTCGGAGCGTCCTCGGACGAGGACAGTACGTGTGCGGCGGACCGGCCCACCACCTCCCCGGCCGAGTACCCGACCAACTGCTGGGCGGCCTGTGTCCACCCGACCACCGTCCCCTCCGCATCGATCATGGCTATCGCCGCGTCGGGTGCCTCGCTCGGCTTCACCGGCTCGACGAGTTTCGATTGATTGGTATTCATCGGGTTCATCCCTTCCTGCGCATGGGTGCGGGCAGCGTTGGCGTGCGGTGGGGTACGCCGACCGCGGGACGGCAGCGGCGGCAGGCGAGCGCGGTGTGTCGGATCGGGGCTCCGACCCTCCCGTGGCGTGCCGGAGGTGAGGCAAATTCGCCCATATCGGCACTAATGGCCACGAGCACCGCACATCTGACCGTGTTAGGTTATTTCTGATGAAAGCATCATCCATGACAGCTTTATCGTCAAGTCACTTACAGAATTGATCAAACGATCAGATATGTGTGATGGGTCACTCCGGGGTGCGGGGTGTCGACCGCAGAGACGGCCGGGCTCGTCAACGCAATGAGGAAATTGTCAGAACTGCTGCTATCTGGGGAGCGTGCCCATGCCAGTTCCACTCGGCAATCGATTCGAACGCCGTCGTACCGAGACCCGGCAGGCACTCGTCCGCGCGGCGCGGGAGATCCTGGCGGAATCCGGCGACACCAGCGCCAGCATCCGGGCCATCGCGGAGCGCGCGGACGTCGGGTTCGGCTCCTTCTACAACCACTTCGGCTCCAAGCCGGAGCTCTTCGATGCGGCCGTCCACGATGCAATGGAGGAGTTCGCCCAAGCCATCGACCAACGCCTGTACGGCGTCGACGATCCCGCCGAACGCCTCGCCGGGGGTCTGCGGCTCAGCGCGCTCCTGGCCGAGTCGCACCCGGAGATCATGCGGATCCTGTGCCACAGCGAGCTCGGCCGCATATGCGCCGGCAGCGGACTGGCTCCCCGTGCCAGGCGCGACCTGGAACAGGGCATCGCCGCAGGCCGCTTCACGGTACTCGACCCGGGCATCGCCCTGTCCGCGCTCAACGGCAGCCTGCTGGCGCTTCTGGAGCTGTGGTTCAGCAAGCCCGAGGCCGATATCGAGCAGGCCGCAGGCACCATGGCCGAGATGCTCCTGCACATGCTCGGGCTCTCCCCGGCCGAGGCCCGCGAAGTTGCCCGGGGCCTCCTTCCCGCTGCCGCGTGACGAGCCACAAGGTCCGACCGCGCGCCGCGCGGTGGCGGACCGGGGACGACTGCGTACCGCTCGCAGAGCAGGTGAAGCCCTCCTCGCGCAGCGCCTCCGCGGCCGTCAGCCCGGCCAGCGACGCGCCGACGATGACGATACGGCCATGCCGCGGATCACCGGGCACCACCGCTCACCTCCTCATCGAGGAGGATGGCGTGGACCGGGCACGCCGCCGCGGCTTGGCGTACGCGCTCCAGCTGATCCTCGATAGCGGCTGGGCCGTACAGCATGCGCCTCCTCCCCGTGCAGCTGGAACACCTCCGGCACGAGGAAAACGCACTGTGCATGGCCCTGGCAGCAGGTGAGGTCCACGACGATCTGAGTCGTACGGGGTCCCTCTTCCTTGCTACGCGCGTGTCACATCGGGTGCTCGGCCAGCCGCTCCTTACCGCAGCAGCCCACGCGGTGGCTCCGCCCGGGCAGCATCATCGTGGGGGCGGGGGACCCCCCTGGCCATCCATGGCTTCGCAGGAGGCAGCAAACCCGCATCGCCCGGCCTATCCTGCAGAGAGGCGCACGACTTCGCGGAGCGTGTCGGATGGCCAGTGGCAAGGAACTGCAACCCGCTGCCGTCCAGGAGCTGCTGGATCAGATCGTGGCCCGGACGGTGGCCGGCATGGGTGCGCACGCGGGGGCGCTCTTTTTGCTCGAGCCCGGCGGCGAAGTCCTGGTCCTCGACACGAGCGTCGGGATGCCCACCGGGTTCGTCAGCCTGCTGCGTCGCCTACAGGTGGCTGGCGTAGCCGACAGCCCACTCGCCGAAGCGATTCTGCAGCGGCATCCGGTGTGGGTCGACTCCGGTGAAGAGTTCGCCCGCCGCTATCCCCAGCTGGCCCTCACCTTCCCGTTCGTGGGCGCAGTCGCGGCGGCCCCGCTCGTGGCCGGCTCCCGCGTGTGGGGCGTCATGCTGGTGCTGTTCTCTCAGAAATCGCCCGCGCCGGATGCGCGCGCACAGGGCCGGTTCACGACTGCGGCCCGCTGTATCGCCGTGCTCCTGCGGGACGCCGCCGAGGCCGGGCACAGCTTGCAGCCCGGGCTCGCGGCGCGTCTGCTGCCGCCGGCGCCCGCGCATCCCTCGGCACCGGCTCACTCTCAGGCCGCAGCGGACTTCATAGCCGCTCTTCCCGAAGGGGCGTGCCGACTCGACGTGCGGGGGCGGATCACCTTCGTCGACCACACTGCGGCCGATCTGCTGGGCGAGAGTATCCCGCATCTGCTGGGCGCCCGGGTGTGGGAAGCCGTGCCCTGGCTGTCTCCCGCGCCGTACCGACTGCGGTACCAGGCCGCACTCGCGAGCCAGCTCCCGACGTCCTATACGGTGAACCAGCCTCGCACCGGCAGAGAACTGCTGTTCCAGCTCTACCCGGACCGCACCGGTGTGAGCCTGCGTATATCCGCTGCTACCGACGCCACCCACAGCCCGGATGAACTGGGCGTCGGTGCTGGGGCGGCGCCCGGCCCCGCCGGCCTGGACGCCCACTACCACATGATGCGGCTCTCCGGCGGCCTGGCCGCGGTGGCGTCCGTCGACGAGGTCGTGGACCTGGTGGCCGGCCACCTTCTGGTCACCCTGCACGCGCAGGCCTTCGCCCTGCTGGTCGCGGAGGCGGGCCGAGTACGGGTCGTCGGCCACCATGGCTTCAGCCCTGAGCTGGTCGACCTTGTCGACCACGCCCCCCTCGCCTCCGACCTGCCGCTCCCGGGGCTGACCACCGGCGCACCGTCCTGGGGGCTGACCCAGGGGGTGCCGTCCTTCTTCGTCGACCGGGACGAGCTTCGTACGGTTTATCCCGAGAGCGCGGCCATCGACGACGGTCTGGGTGCGTGGGCATGGCTGCCGCTCATGGCCTCCGGCCAGTACTTCGGAGTCTGCGTGGTCGGCTACCGGCAACCCCGCTCCTTCACGTTGCAGGAGCGCGCCACCCTCACCGCCATCAGTGCCCTGATCTCCCAGTCCCTGGACCGCGCCCGGCAGTACGACGCCAAGCACCAGCTGGCGGAGGGCCTCCAGGCCGGCCTCTTGCCCCGTACGCTGCCGGCGATGCACGGCCTGGACGTGGCCGCCCGCTATCTGCCCGCCAGCCACGGCATGGAGGTGGGCGGCGACTTCTACGACCTGATCCGCCTGTCGGACACCGAAGCCGCCGCCGTCATCGGAGACGTGCAGGGCCACGGTGTCAGCGCCGCCGGTCTGATGGGCGAGGTGCGCACCGCGGTCCACGCCTACGCCGTCGCGGGCGCAACCTCGGGTGAAGTCCTGGCTCGCACCAACCACTTGTTCAACGACCTCGACCCCGGCCTGCTCGCCAGCTGCCTGTACGCGCACGTCGATCCGGTCCGCCACATAGCCCAGTTGGCCACTGCGGGCCACTGCCCGCCCCTGCTGCGCCGCCCCGACCTGCACACCGACATCCTGGCAGCACCGCCAGGTCCTCTGTTGGGCGTCGACCCCACGGCGGAGTACCCCACCGCGGACATCCCGCTGCCGCCGGGCACCCTCCTGGTCCTCTACACCGACGGACTCATCGAAACCCCCGGCACGGACCACGACACCGCCCTCACCGGCCTGGCGGCAGTCCTCTCCGAAGCCACCGGCCCGCTGGACGACATCGCCGACACACTTGTCGCTCATGCCCAGCCGTCAGGCGATCGTTCCGACGACACCGCTCTGCTGCTTCTGAAAGCCTGTTGAGGCGGGCGGGCCGGAGCCGGATTGCTTTGACTCCGGCCCGCGTGAGCGAGAGTCCCCTGCACCGCCGTCCACCCTGGGCGCTCGCGCTTCCATGCGATGTATGGAAGTCCAGACTTCCGTATCCACGCACGCGCAGCGCTCGGTCGTCAGCGTCAAGGCCGACGACTACCGCTGGGACAACGGCGTCGGCTACCTGCGCAACGTCAAAGAGGGCTACTGCTGGGACGGGAACCGCGGCTGGCACTACTGCTGGACCGGATACCGTGGGCGGGGGCACGGCGACCGCTTCACGGATGCGGCCCGCTACGTCCAACCAAGCCTGAAGCCGGTCCGGCTGTGGCTGTGGCGGGTCAACCCAGAGCGCGGTCAAGGTTGAAGGCGGCGCTGATGAGGGCCAGGTGAGTGAAGGCCTGAGGAAAGTCGCCCAACTGCTCACCCGTGTGACTGATCTCCTCGGCGTACAGGCCGACATGGTTGGCATAGGTGAGCATCTTCTCGAAGGCCAGGCGCGCTTCGTCCAGGCGTCCGGCGCGGGTGAGTGCCGCGTCTCATCCTTGTCCCCTGATACCTCGACACCAATTCAACAGACCACCTCTGGGCAGGGGTGAGTGGGCGCCGGTGCCCGAGGGTGCACCGGCGCCCACGGTCGTTCGGCCCCCGCTGTAGGGGAAAGCGCCCGGGGGGATCAGATCCAGCCGCGGCGAACGGCCTGTGCACCCGCCTGGAACCGGCTCGTCGCCCCGAGGCGGGCGGTAAGGTCGGCGATTCGTCGACGCAACGTGCGTTCGCTCAGGCCCACTTGGCGCGCTATGGTCTCGTCCTTCAGCCCGGCATGGAGTAGATGGATCAGATTGCGGTCGCTTTCGCTGAGCTCAGGATGGGCTTCCGTCTGCCGGGCCTCGCTGCCGAAAACCGGGGTGGCCTGCTGCCAGCTCGCCTCGAAGAGGTCGACGAGGGCGTCGCACAGCGGTGACCGGTGGACCAGGGCGGCCGTGGTGCGCAGGCCGTCGGCGCCTGCGGTGAGCGGAACCAGGGCATCGCGGCGGTCGAAGACCAGCAGCTTCAACGGCACATGGGGCAACACCCGGGCCTGCTCTCCGAGCGACACGAGGTGCTGGAGCAGTTCCGCGCGCTCGGGGACGGCCAGCACCTGGCTCGAATAGACAGCCCGCGCCCGCACGCCACGGGCCAGCAGGTCCTCCTCGAACTGCAACGCACTTGCGTCAGCCGACAGATAGGGCGGGGTGTCGAAGCACAGTACCTCGTGCTCGGCGCCCGCCATCAGCTCGGTCAGCCAGTCGTTGATCGCTGTCGGCCCCTCGATGATCTCCACCAGCCGACTTGGGTCGGAGCTCAGTTTGCGCTCGTTGAACTCGGCGCCGTAGGCGTCCAGCGCGGCCTCCGCGCGCTCCAGTTCCAGACGGCGCGCACGGATCAGGGCGGCCAGACCGATCCGCGGATCCAGCGGGGCGTAGCGGGTGGGCCGGCTCGCCGAGGGCACCGCGAGGCCCGCTGCGACCAGGTCGTCCAGCATGCGACGGGCCTGTGCGGTGCTGCAGGACTGGTGCCTGGCCAGCTCCGTCGCGGTCACCGGCGGAGAAGCCAACAAGTGGCGATAGGTGCGCTCAGTCGGATCGTCCAGACCCAGGGACTCCAGCACCGGCTCGCCTCCCTCCTGTGTTCGGCCGAGGCGGAGAGTGGCCGCTCCCGGCTGCTGACCGATAGCGGCCAGTCGTACGTCACCTGCGGGGACGTGTGCGCTGGAACAGTACTGCCATCCCCTGCAGGGCGGTTCACCAGCGCATCCGTCGACGCAGCCGCTCTTCCTCCAGACGAGACATCCGAAAGGTGCGTGATCAGTTGAGCATGCATATGAAGGGCATACGCGTCGGCATGGTCGCCACCGTGCTGGGGCTGGCCGCCGGCCTGCTGGCGGCACCGCCGGTTGCGGCAGACCCGCCGCACGGCGCGAAAGGCATCCGGCTGACTGCCAGCGCCCTGGAAAAGCTCAGCAAGCGTTACCAACCCCGGATCGACGGCACGCCCGGGCAGGTCGCCGCCCAGGAGGGCCCCGCCGCTGCCACCCCGCCGCTGCCCGGCCCGAAGCCGAGCCTGACGTCGGCCTCGGGCGAGCACGCGCGCGCCTCGTCCGCCGTCCCGGGCTTCAAGCGGACCGGCCAGTGGGAGACCGCCCGAGGCTTCGCCGAACCCGTGGCGCTCGGCGGCACCAAGGACTGGGTGGGCGTCTTCAGCGGCGGCACCGTCGCCCGCTACGACGCCGAGGGCAAGCAGGTGTGGAGCCGCGGAGCGACCTCGCTGTACAACGACTGGCAGGTGACTGCCAAGAACTGGTTCCAGCCCTACCCGTACCTGCCGAACCTCTACGCCGGGTACAACCCGTACCAGATGTCGGCCACCGGTAGGCATCCGTACGTAACGGGCGACTTCAACGGCGACGGTGAGCAGGACGTCGCCGTCGCCTACGCGGTGGGCGACTGGCCGTTCCGGCCGTTCTCCTCGCCCGATTCGAAGGTGGACTACGGCACCTTCGTCACCATCCTGGACGGCCGTACCGGGAAGACCGCGTGGAGCAAGCTGATTCCCGGCTATGTCGGCAACATGCTGGTCCAGGACGGCAAGCTGATCGTCGCCGACACCGTCGGCCCGGACTGGTCCGGCGACCCGGTGGCCGAACAGGGCGACAGCCGCAGCAACCTGACCACCTACAGCTTCAGCCGCGCCGCTCACGGCGGGCTCACCGGGACCGCCGACTGGACCTACTCGACGCACGCGCCCTGGGCGTACTGGGGCGATCTGACGTCGATGGGAGCCGGCCGGATCGCCGCGTCCTGGTCCGACACCCCCATGGACCTGGGCAGCCCGAGGCCCGCCGACGGCAACGTGCTGGTGATCGACACCTCCGACGGCGGTGTCGCGGCACACACCAAGACCCCCGGCTACCCGCGCATGCTGGTCAAGGACCCGGACGCGGACCGCGTTTTGGTGGTCGAGCAGACCGACCCCTTCGACACAGTGCGCTGGGACCTGACCGCGATGGACGCGCACAGCGGCGAACGAACGGTAATCACCTCGCGCGAGGGCACCGTGCCGGAGGCCTTCCAGGTCCTGCCGGACGCGCACGCCGGGCAGCCCCGGTTCGCGGTCGCGGAGCAAGGCATCAACGCCAACATGTCGGGCGGCCAGAGCACCATCTCCGGCTGGGACGCCCAGGGCCGCACCCTGTGGTCCTCCACCACCACCTCCACGGTCGGCGGGCAGAACGCCCTGACCATGGAGCTGTCCTCGGATGCGAAGGGCAGCGAGGTGTTCGCCTCGCTCTCCGACCCGACCACGGGCACCGCCGCCACCCCCGCGGGTCCCGAGCACACCCAGCTCATCGGGTTGAACGCCGCGACCGGTCACCGCGACTGGCGGCAGGAGGGCGCCATCTCCGGCGACACGCTCACCCAGTACCAGGGCGGACTCCTCACCGTCGGCTATGACGACACCGCCTACACGGTCAACCCCCGCAGCGGCACGCTGCAGGCCATGCCCCTGGCCGGCGACCCCTACGCGGCCGTCGCCATGGACGTGAACGGCGACGGGGTCAAGGACCTGATCACCGGCGGTCAGAGCCGCGGGATCTTCGCGCTGGACGGTAGGACCCTGAAGAAGGGGACGCCGACCGTCCTGTGGCGGGCCACGGTCGACAGTTCGGTGCACACCTTGAGTCTGCTGCCGAAGCCCGGCAAGGACGCGGCGGGCGACTGCGTGGTGGCCGCGACCGACCGCGGCTTCGCCGTGCTGGACACGCACACCGGGAAGGTACGCGCGAACGTGCACACCGGCGGCTACGTCGCCTCGCTCACGGTCGCGGGCGACGGCCACGGCGGCTCCGAGATCGTCGTCCCGGGCAGCAGCCTGACCGCCTACACAGCGCAGGGCAAGACGCTGTGGACGTATCAGCCGAAGGGCACGGCGGGCAAGAGCCTGGTGTTCTCCAGCGTCACCACGGACGGCGCCGGGCACCTGTTCTTCGAGTACGGCGGGAGGCACCTCGGTGGCCTGCCCACGCAGGCCACCGACCCGGCGCCGACGGCGGTCAGCCTGGACGCCGCCACCGGCGCCCCGAACTGGACCGAGACCCCCTCAGAATCCGGTGCCGTCGCGATCGTGCCGACCAACCCTGCCCTGGCCGACCCGAACATTCCGAGCGCGGACGGGCATGGTGTCGCCTTCGCGTACACCGGCGATTTCCGGACCTACCAGCACCTGGTCCAGATCCTCGACTCCCGCACCGGCGCGGTGCTCAAGAACTATGAGAGCCCCGGGATGTCGCAGGGCTTCGTCGCGTCCAAGAAGACCGGCATGGTCGAGATGCGCCAGTTCAACGACTACGTGTTCCCGGTGGACGATGGGGCGCCCTACGACGTGCCCACGTTCTTCGGCTTCCACTCCGGGGTGTTCGCCAAGTCCGCCGGCGGCACCGAAGCGTTCGTCGGCGCCTACCAGGCCCTGTGGTCCTACGACACCCCGTTCGCGGCCAACGACGGGTTCCTGCGCGAGAGCGCCACGGACTCCGCCCTGGGGGCGAGCCAGGTCCAGACCGTGCAACTGGGCGACGGGCCGGGTGACGACGTGATCGGTCTCGCGCTCGACTGGCGGGCCCTGAACATCTCGGCCCAGGCGATCGGCGACGGCGTCAACGACATCGACTACTTCCCGCACGGCCTGACCACGTACAAGCTCTCCGAGGACGAGCCCACCCGGGTCCCGAGCGCTCCGAGCGGCGGCACATCGGCCGCGGCCCCCCAGGCCGCAGCCAAGGCCACCCAGTTCCACGGCGACCAGATCCGCAGCGCGAGCCCACTGAAGGACCTCGGCATGCCGGTCGGCACCGCCTCGGACCCGATCAAGATCCAGACGACGACTCCGGCAGCCAAGAAGCTGAGCATGGGGGCGGACAACGCGAAGGAGGTCGTCCGCGGCTACACCCCGCAGCAGATCCAGGCACGCCTGGGCCTGAAGGGTGACGGCACCGGCCAGACCATCGCGATCGTCGACGCCTACCACTACCCGACGGCGAGGGACGACCTGAACCACTTCTCCGCGCACTTCAACCTGCCGCAGACGTGCGACACGGTGAGCGCGGGGGCGGACTGCTTCGACTTCCAGCAGGTCTACGCGGACGGCACCCAGCCCGAGGCGGACACCGGCTGGAACGAGGAGGAGGCACTGGACATCGAGTGGGCGCACTCGGTCGCCCCGCACGCCAAGATTGTCCTGGTCGAGGCCGCGGACCCGACCATGGCCGCGCTGTCCCGGGCCGAGGACGCCGCCGCGGCACTGCACCCGTCCGCCGTCAGCAACAGCTGGGGTGCAGGCGAGTTCTCCGAGGAGGGCTTCTACGACGGCCACTGCAAGCTGGCCGACTCGGTCTGCGTCCAGTCCACCGGGGACGCCGGCTACCCCGCCGGCTACTCCGCCACCAACCCCTACGTGCTGGCCATCGGAGGCACCACCCTCCAACTGGACGCAAACGGCAACACCGTGAGCGAGACGGCGTGGAACTCCACCGGCGGCGGCTTGAGCTACTTCGAGCCGCGCCCGGTCTACCAGGACGGCGTGCAGTCCTCGCCGCTGCGGGCTACACCGGACGTCAGTTTCGTGGCCGACCCCGTCACCGGCGTGCCGGTGTACCTGACGATGACCTACGGCGGCACCACCCATTCGGTGTGGCTGAAGGTGGGCGGCACGAGCCTGTCCGCCCCGATCTGGGGTGCGATCATCGCATCGGTCGACCAGCTCCGGGCCACCACCGGCAAGCCCCACCTGGCCTCGAACGGCCGGGACGGGGACACGGCACACACCGACGTCTATGCCCTCGGAAGCACCTACCTGCGGGACGTCATCTCCGGCTCCAACGGCGGCTGCGGCACGGAATGCACAGCCGGCCCCGGCTACGACACCGTCACCGGCCTCGGCTCGCCCGCTGCGGGTGTCGACGCGGCTCTGGCGGCCATGAAGTAGCAACCATCCAGGCGCAGCACGTCGCCCCACCGCTGTGCGGCAGGGCGACGTGCTGTCAGGGGCGTCAACGGGGACCTCTCGACATTCGACGTTCACGCGCGCTTCGGGGCTCCCGCCTATTGGCAGGCGGCTGAAGGAGCCGGGATCCTGCAACCCGACGGCATGCGGGGCTTGCCGACCTGGTCGGTGTCCGAGCACCTCGACTTCATGGACTCCTCAGGTGTCCGTACCAGTGTTCTGTCCATCTCCTCCCCGGGCACCCACTTCGACGACGACCGGGCCGCACGCGCGTTGACCCGCGAGGTCAACGAGTTCGCGGCCGATGTGGCGCACTCATCCGGACCGCTTCGGACACTTCGCCTCTCTTCCCCTGCCCGATGTGGAAGGCTCCCTGGCCAAGCTCGCCCACGCCCTGGATCACCTCGGCAGCCATGGCGTCGCCGTGGAGTCGAACGTCGCCGGAATCTCCCAAGGCCTCCGACAGCGGTGCCCACAACGGCCCCACGGTCCAGGAACAGCGGCGTTTGTGGTTCGACATGGCCGGAACCCTGTTCCCGCACCAGGTCCCGGCCCTCGTCCGGGCGTTCGGTAGCGACCGGCTGCTGTACAGGAGCGACTACTGCTGGACCCTGGCCGCCGCGCAGATCGCCTCAGTGGACGCCGCGAAGCAGCCAGGCGGTACCACCTGGCTGCGAATCACCGACAAGAACGCCGCCGAGCTCCTTCCGGGACTACGCCCGCGTATGACAAACAAGGGTTCCCGAAGACGTAGTGCCTGCTCAGCCGTCAGTCGAGGTCCGGCAGCGGGCGCCGGGTGATCTCACGGGCGTCGTCCGCGGGGACGCCGAGCATGCGCAGGACCATTTCGGCCAGGTCTGATGCGGCCTCGTCGCCGTCGAGGTCGGGGCGGGCCAGCCGGAGCGCCACGAGGGACATGAGGGTGCCGCCCACGGCGGACAGCGCGGTGGTCGCGTTGGCGCAGTCGAAGCGACCCGAGGCGATGCCGATCTCGAGGTCGCGCAGCGCTCGCGGGGCGAGACCGCGGTCGGAGTGGATGTAGGCCAGACCGCGGTCACGCAGGATCCGAGTGAGCTCGGGGTGGGAGTCGGCCATCCTGGCGGTGAGCCGGAATCCGGCGGCGACCAGCTCGGCCGGATCGTCGATCCCTCCCACTCGCTCGTCGATGAGCTGTCCGAACTCCTCCAGGGCGTCCGTCACCGCGGCGTCGAACAGCTCCGTCTTGGACTCGAAGTGGTTGTAGAAGGAGCCGAAACCCACGTCCGCGCGCTCGGCGATGGCCTGGATGCTGGCGCTGGTGTCCCCGGTCTCCGCCAGGATCTGCCGCGCCGCCCGGACGAGCGCGTGACGGGTTTCGGCGCGGCGGCGCTCGAAGCGGTTCTTGGGCGGGGCTGAGGTCGGCATGCGGCGAGTGTAACAACCGTTGCGATGGGTGTGCCATTACTGATGAGATCCTCAATACTTCGACTTCAGCCTATTGACGATGAGGTCTGGCAAAGCTGATGATTTCCTCATTACAGCAGTGTTGCTTGGAGGACACCATGTCCCACACCTCCGTTAACAAGGCCGCTCCGCCGACACCTCACGAAGACCTCCACAGCGAGCAGGGGGCCCTTCGCGGCGAACATCCCGGCCGGTCCCAGAACCCCGTGATCAAGGCGGCGGACCTGGCCTGGCTGGAGTTCGAGAAGCCGGACCTGGACCGGGCCGAGGTCTTCGCGCGCGACTTCGGCTTCGCTATCGCCGCCCGCACCGAGGAGGCACTCTGGCTGCGCGGCACCTTCGCGGGCCCACCCTGCATGGTCATCCGGCGTGGGCATGCGTCCCGCTTCGTCGGGCCGGCGTTCCGTGCGGCCGAGCGCACCGACCTCGACCGGCTGGCCGCAGCCACCGGCAATACCGTCCGGGACATCAACGTGCCCGGCGGAGGGAAGTCGGTCTCGCTGCTCGACCCCTCCGGCCTCCCGGTCCGCGTCGTGTACTGCGGCGAACAGCTGCCCGCGCTGCCCGAGCAGGAGCCGCTGATCCTGAACTTTGGCACGGACCACCGTCGTACGAACGCCACCCAGCGGCCCCCGCGCGAGCCGTCGCGCATTCAGCGCCTCGGTCATGTGGTGCTGGAGACAAGGTCGTTCATTCGCACTCTGGACTGGTACTTGGACACCCTTGGCATGATCGTGTCCGACTTCCTGTTCCTCGACGGGCAGCGCCAGCGCGGGCCGACCATGGCGTT
>NZ_JBIAEC010000017.1:0-170802 GCF_042868225.1 Streptomyces sp. NPDC007856
TCCAGCCCCGCCCGGCGAACGGCCTCGGCACGAACAGCGTCAACACGCAGTACAAGCTGATCCTGTCCGGTGCCACCAACCTGTCCGCCGACAGCGGCGCCGTGAACGGCAAGTGCCCCGACAAGCCCGACGACGGCACGCTCTGCGCCCAGGTGCTCGCCGCCAAGGACGCCGTCGTGAAGGACAACTCGGTGCCCGGCTACACCGTCAAGCCGTCGGAGGTACCCGCGGACGCGGTGACCTCCTCCGGCTCCGGCCTGGACCCGGCGATCTCCCCGGCCTACGCCGAACTCCAGGTCCACCGGGTCGCCGCGAAGAACGGCCTGTCCGTCTCCGCGGTGGAGAAGCTGGTCAAGGACCACACCGAGGGCCGGACCCTGGGCTTCATGGGCGAGCCCCGGGTGAACGTCCTGGAACTCAACATCGCGCTCAAGGACCTCGCAGCGAAGAAGTGACGGCCTTACGCGATCCATACGGGAGTCGGCGGTCCGGGAGGCATCCCGGTTCCGCCGGCTCCCGCAGCCGTGAAGTCGGCCGCCCCGCTTTCCGCGCCCACGGCCCGACGCATGACAGGAGAGGCACACACCCATGACCAGGGTGCTCGTGGTGGAGGACGACCCGCAGCTCGTGCGGGCCCTCGTCATCAACTTGCAGGCACGCCACTACGGCGTGGACGCCGCCCCGGACGGTGCCACGGCCCTCCGGCTCGCCGCCGCGCGCCAGCCCGATGTCGTCCTGCTCGACCTGGGCCTGCCCGACATGGACGGCGTCGACATCATCAAGGCACTGCGTGGCTGGACCCGCGTACCGATCATGGTTCTGTCCGCCCGCCAGGCGTCCGACGAGAAGGTGGCCGCGCTCGACGCCGGCGCCGACGACTACGTCACCAAGCCGTTCAGCATGAACGAGCTGCTCGCCCGGCTGCGCGCCGCCGTCCGCCGTACCGAGGACACCCCGCTCGTCCCCGAGACGACGCTGGTCGAGACGGAGCACTTCAGCATCGACCTGCTCGCCAAGAAGGTTCTTCGGGATGGGAAGGACGTCCGGCTGACGCCGACCGAGTGGCACCTGCTGGAGATCCTGGTAACCAACCCCGGTCGACTGATCACGCAGAAGCAGCTGCTCCAGGAGGTCTGGGGCGTCTCGCAGAGCAACAAGACCAACTACCTGCGCGTCTACATGGCCCAGCTCCGCCGCAAACTGGAGACGGACCCCTCTCACCCCCGCTATCTGATCACCGAGCCCGGCATGGGCTACCGCTTCGAAGGATGACATGGCACGCGGCAAGCTCCGGATCTACCTCGGCGCGGCACCCGGCGTCGGCAAGACCTACGCGATGCTCTCCGAGGCACACCGCCGTATCGAGCGGGGCACCGACTGTGTCGTGGCCTTCGTGGAACATCACCACCGGCCGCGTACGGAGGTGATGCTCCACGGCCTGGAGCAGGTGCCGCGCAAGGAGATCGAGTACCGGGGCGGCGTCTTCACCGAGATGGACGTCGACGCCGTACTGCGGCGCGCCCCCGCCGTAGTCCTCGTGGACGAACTGGCCCACAGCAACATCCCCGGCTCGCGCAACGCCAAGCGCTGGCAGGACATCGAGGAACTGCTCGCCGCCGGCATCGACGTGATCTCCACGGTCAACATCCAGCACCTGGAGTCACTGGGCGACGTGGTCGAGTCGATCACCGGCATCCGGCAGCAGGAGACCGTCCCCGACGAGGTCGTACGGCGGGCCGACCAGATCGAGCTGGTCGACATGTCCCCGCAGGCACTGCGCCGCCGCATGGCCCACGGCAACATTTACAAGCCGGACAAAGTCGACGCGGCCCTGTCCAACTACTTCCGCCCTGGCAATCTGACGGCGCTTCGGGAGCTGGCCCTGCTCTGGGTGGCCGACCGGGTCGACGAGTACCTCAACGAGTACCGCCGCGAGCACCGCGTCTCGACCATCTGGGGCTCACGTGAGCGGATCGTGGTCGGTCTCACCGGCGGCCCCGAAGGACGCACCCTGATCCGGCGTGCGTCCCGCCTGGCAGAGAAGGGCGCCGGCGGAGAAGTCCTCGCCGTCTACATCTCCCGCAGCGACGGCCTCACCGCCGCCTCCCCGAAGGAACTCGCCGACCAGCGCACCCTGGTCGAGGACCTCGGCGGCACCTTCCACCATGTCGTGGGCGACGACATACCCGTCGCGCTGCTGGACTTCGCCCGAGGCGTGAACGCCACCCAGATCGTCCTCGGGGTTTCCCGCCGACGTAGTTGGCAGTACGTCTTCGGACCGGGGGTCGGCGCCACGGTCGCCCGGGACTCCGGCCCTGACCTCGACGTCCACCTCATCACCCACGACGAGGCGGGCAAGGGCCGCGGACTGCCCGTCGCCAGGGGCGCCCGCCTCGGACGCTCCCGGGTCCTCTGGGGCTGGGCCGTGGGCGTGCTCGGCCCAGCCCTGCTCACGTGGCTGCTCACCAGCGCCACTCCCGACGTCGGCCTCGCCAACGACATGCTGCTGTTCCTCACCCTGACGGTGGCGGCGGCCCTGCTTGGCGGACTCTTCCCGGCGCTGGCCTCGGCGGTCGTGGGCTCCCTGCTGCTCAACTGGTACTTCACCCCGCCCGTCCACACCCTGACGATCGCCGACCCGAAGAACATCGTCGCCATCGCGATCTTCGTAGGCGTCGCCGTGTCCGTGGCCTCGGTCGTGGACCTCGCCGCCCGGCGCACCCACCAGGCATCCCGGTTGCGCGCAGAGTCGGAGATCCTCTCCTTCCTCGCGGGCAACGTCCTGCGCGGCGAGACCACCCTGGAGGCACTGCTGGAACGGGTCCGCGAGACCTTCGGCATGGAGTCGGTGGCCCTGCTGGAGCGCTCCGGCGAGACCGCTCCCTGGACCTGCGCCGGCAGCGTGGGACCCCGGCCGGCCGAGATCCCGGAGGACGCCGACGTCGACGTCCCCGTCGGCGACCACATGGCCCTCTCCCTGCGCGGCCGCGTCCTGCCCGCCTCCGACCGCCGGGTGCTGGCCGCGTTCGCGGCACAGGCCGCCGTGGTCCTGGACCGCCAGCGCCTGCAGAGCGAGGCCGACCGGGCCAAGGAACTCGCCGAGGGCAACCGCATCCGCACCGCCCTGCTCGCCGCCGTCAGCCACGACCTGCGCACCCCGCTCGCCGGCATCAAGGCCGCCGTCACCTCCCTCAGATCCGATGACGTCGAATGGTCCGCACAGGACCAGGCGGCACTGCTGGAGGCCATCGAGGAGGGCGCAGACCGTCTCGACCACCTGGTCGGCAACCTGCTCGACATGTCCCGCCTGCAGACCGGCACGGTGGTGCCCATCATCCGCGAGACCGACCTCGACGAGGTCGTGCCCATGGCACTCGGCGGGGTCCCCAACCCGGAGGAGTGCGTGGACCTGGACATCCCCGAGACCCTGCCCATGGTCCACGTCGACCGGGGGCTGCTGGAGCGGGCCGTCGCCAACGTCGTCGAGAACGCCGTCAAGTACAGCCCACCGGACGAGCGGGTCCTGATCTCCGCGAGCGCCCTCGCCGACCGGGTAGAGGTACGGGTCGTGGACCGCGGTCCCGGCGTCCCGGACGAGGCCAAGGACCGCATCTTCGAACCCTTCCAGCGGTACGGCGATGCGCCCCGCGGTGTCGGAGTCGGCCTCGGCCTCGCGGTCGCCCGGGGCTTCACCGAGGCCGTCGGCGGCACGCTGCATGCCGAGGACACGCCCGGCGGCGGTCTCACCATGGTGCTCGCCCTGCCGACGGCAGCGGGCCCCCGACCGGGACAGCCGGACCTACCGGCGGCGGCCGCCACCTGAGCACACCTCAGGCGCCTGGCGGCACCGTCTCGAACTCCCTGCGTATGTCCTCGGTGTCCAGCCGCAGCCGCCAGATGTTGCGACGGTGCACGGCCGCCAGCGCGGCCTGCAGCGGCGACGGCGGCACCGCGAGGACGGGACAGGCTGCGCGGGCGAGGCAGTAGCGGCCGACCGACGGCGACAGCGCCCGGTGCAGCCGACCCCGCCGTCCGGCACCGACTACCAGGAGGTCGCCCTCCCGGTCGGCGATCCGCACGAGCACCGGTCCCGGGGCGCCCCGTGCGACGAGCGCCTGACCGGGCAGACCGGTGCCCGTGACGCCGAACACCTCCCGCAGCGCCCCGACGAGCCTCTCCCGCGCCAGCCGCTCCCACTCCGGGACCATCGCGGTCGCGGCCGGGGACCTGCGGGCGGTCGGGTCCCCACCCGGCGGCTCCCAGGCCAGCACCGGCCACAGCTCGGCCCCTCGGCGCCGGGCCTCCTCGGCCGCCCGGCCCAGCGCGGTGAGGCTGCCCAGCGAGCCGCTCACTCCCACCACGACGCGGGCGGCTGAGGGCGGACGGTACTCGGACATGTCATTCACCGTTCTGCACACGCCGACGGAAGGGTTCGCGGTCGGCGATTCTCCTGGGAAACGCCCCCATCTCACCTCGGCGCAGGGGCTTTCGAACAGTCCGTACGTCAGTTCTTGGCGCCCTTCTGACGACCTTTTCCGTGCCCTCTGACCTGCGGCGTCAGCATCCCGTCAAGGTCGCCCCGATCGTCGTCAGCGTCCCGTCAGGGCATGCCCGGGACCCGGGGACACCGGGCATAACGTCGACGGCGAGCCCCGGTCCGCCTCCCCGCGTCCGGGGCATCCCACATCCCTCGCTCCCTGCCCTTCGGGAGGCACCCCATGGCACAACTCCTGTACGGCGAAGACCCCGAGCCCTCCGATCCCTTCCCGGCCGGACCCTTGTACGTCCCGGTCCGGCCGGGTCTTTGCGGATGTGCCGCCCGGCTCTTCCGAACCCCGCTCGGCGAGCGGACCGCTGTCGGCTTCACCTCCGAGTGCCGGCTGACTGCCACTCTCGGCCCCGATCAGGCGTGGATCCGGCTCGCCGAGCCCGCCCTCCGTGCCCTGACCGCCCCGCTCGGCGTCACCGCCGTCACAGTGGACCCGCAGTTCACCGCCCCCGCCCCCACGCCGGTCGCCCACGAGATTCCCGCGCTGGGGATCGCAAGGATCGCCTGAGAGGGAAAGCCACCATGACCACGGTTCACGAACCCACCGCGACCAGCAGGTTCACCGATCTGTCGGTGTGGCCCGCCTCGACCACCGAGTCCGCCCACGGCGACCTCACCGTCGGCGGCGTACCGCTCGCCGAACTGGCCGACCGCTTCGGCACCCCCGTCTACGTCCTGGATGAGGCCGAGGTCCGCGACCGCTGCCGTACCTACCGGGACGCCTTCCCGGACGCCGAAGTCCTCTACGCCGCCAAGGCGTTCTTGTGCCGGGCCATGGCCCATTGGATGGACGAGGAGGGCCTGGGCCTCGACGTCTGCTCGGCCGGCGAACTCGAACTCGCCGTCGCAACCGGTTTTCCACCCGAGCGGATCGTGCTGCACGGCAACGCCAAGTCCCCACGCGAGCTGGACACTGCCCTGCGCCTGGGCGTCGGCCGCATCGTCATTGACAGCCCCTCGGAGATCGCGCGGCTGGCCGCCGCGGTCGGCCCGGACGGCCACCAGAAGGTGATGGTGCGGGTGGTGCCCGGGATCAGCGCGGGCGGTCACGAGAAGATCCGCACCGGTACGGGCGACCAGAAGTTCGGCCTGTCCATCTCCGACGGCTACGCCCAGCACGCCATCGCCCGCCTCCTCGACCAGCCGCAGCTCGAACTCACCGGGCTCCACTGTCACCTGGGTTCTCAGATCGTCAGCATCAAGCCATACCTGGTCGCCGTACGAAGGCTGGTCGGGCTGATGGCTCGGCTGCACGAGCAGCACGGCGTGATCCTGCCGGAACTCGACCTCGGTGGCGGCCACGGCATCGCCTACCGCCCCGGCGAGGGGGCGTTGGACTTGACGGAACTCGCCCGCAAGGTCCGCGCGGAAGTCGCCGACGCCTGCGCCACCGCAGGACTTCCGGTACCCCGTTTGATCATCGAGCCGGGCCGGGCCATCGCGGGCCCGGCAGGGGTCGCCCTGTACCGCGTCCTGTCCGTGAAGCACACGGGCGACCACGTCTTCGTAGCCGTCGACGGTGGCATGAGCGACAATCCGCGCCCCGCGCTGTACGGCGTGCGATATGCGCCGCGACTGGTGGGCCGGCACAGCGCCGCCCTCCCGGCCCGGGTGACCGTGGTAGGCCGGCACTGCGAGGCCGGGGACGTCCTGGCCGCCGACGCGGATCTCCCCGCCGACATCCGCCCCGGAGACCTGCTCGCCGTACCCGTGGCCGGCGCCTACCACTTGTCCATGGCCTCCGGCTACAACCTGGTCGGCCGCCCGCCGGTGGCCGCCGTGCGCGACGGCTTCGCCCGCCTCCTCGTACGAAGGGAATCCCTGGAGGACATCCGCAGCCGCGACGTGGGCCTGTAGCCGACACCAATGGTCCGCCTTCGACTCGAAGTGACGCACGACGGCGGCATGGTGCCAGTTCCGGTGGTAGGCGACCGGTGCTTCGAGTCAATTCGCTCGAACGAGCGGGCTGACGTGGCTGGAAGCCGGTTGGGCCGAGAACCGTAGGTGGGTGCCTGTCCTACGGCGGGGTCTGACTCCTGAGATCTCTGACCGAGGTGTCCTGATCACACTGTGTCGACCGCCGGCCAGGGGACAGCGCACTGTTGGTCTCGGGCTGATGGACGTGTCTCGATAGGGGCTTGCCGGAAAGGCGTCATCACGATTCTGACCGTCCGCACGGCCCGGGAACGAGCATGACCGGCACGTCCTCCGCTTCGCGTCCTCGGCGGCGTCGGCCGGCGGGGGAGGTGGTCCTGGGAGTGGACACGCACCGGGATGCCCATGTGGCCGCTGTGCTCTCCTCGGTGGGGGAAGCGATCGGCACCGAGGAGTTCCCGGCCAGTGCGGCTGGCTACCGAGACCTGCTGGGGGTGGGCCAGGGCGTCGGGTATGGTGCGGCGGGCCGGAGTGGAAGGTACCGGTTCCTTCGGGGCGGCCCTGTCCTGCTACCTGCTGGCCCAGGGCGTGGACGTTTTCGATGTGAACCGGTTCGACCGGACCGACCGCCGTCGGCGCGGCAAGTCGGACCCGCTCGATGCCGAGAACGCGGCCCGGGCGGTGCTGAGCGGGCGGGCGCGCGCCCAGGCCAAGACGGGCGACGGGCCGGTGGAGATCGCCCGGATGTACAAGCTGGCCAAGGACTCGGCGGTCAAGGCCCGCACCCAGGCGATCAACCAGCTCAAGGCCGTCCTCGTCCGTGCCGATCCGCAGCTGAGGGAGGAACTGGCCGGGCTGGGCAACGCAGAGCTCTTCCGCACCTGCGCAGGGCTCGTCGACGACAGCCTGAACCATGAGACCGGCGAGGGGGCCGTGCTCCACGCCACCCACGTGACCCTGGGTCTCCTGGCCCGGCGCATCAGGCAGCTCAGCGAAGAGGTCAAGGACCTGGAGGGCTGCTTGACCCGGCTGGTGGAACGCCACGCTCCGCAGCTGCTCGAGGTGGTGGGCATCGGTCCGGACACGGCCGTCACTTTGCGGATCACGGTGGGGGACGACCCGGAACGCCTGGGCAGTGAGGCGTCGTTCGCGGCGCTGTGCGGTGTCAGCCCAGTCGAGCGTTCCTCGGGCAGTCGGCAGTACCGGCGCCTCAACCGGGGCGGCGACCGGCAAGCTAACGCAGCCCTGCACCGGATCGTGCAGACCCGCCTGCGCGTCGACCCGCGCACCCAGGACTACTACGAACGTCGCAGCAAGGAGGGCAAGACCCGGCGCGAGATAGTCCGAAGCCTCAAGCGCTATGCGGCCCGGGAGGTTTTCCACCTGGTCAGACCTGTGCAGTCGTAACCTCCGTTATAGGGGCATGTGTGTGACAGCGCCGGTGAGGGAGGCGTTCGACGACAAGCCCCTGTAGACGCGGTCGGCGGGGGCTTCCGAGCGGGTGCGCTGCAGTGTCCGGCGGTGGCACCGTACCCCTCGGGGTCCTCCTCCAGCGAGCACTTGACGTGAGGGCGTAGTGATGACATACGCCTGCGGTAGATGCGGCCCGGGGCCCTTGGCGACCAACAGGCCATAGCCTTCGCCTCTGCAAAGTCGAACGCCTCTGGAGGTGTCTGAGGCGATGCCTGCCCCGCTGATCTCGTCGGCGGGCTGTTCGTGATCGCGCAAGCCTGTCAACATCTCGGAAGCATCTTCACCGGCAGCCGTCAGAGCCCCGGCGGCCCAGGGCCAGATCACACAGGCCACTCTGCGTTCCCTGGCGCGCTGCTGGTGCGGCAGGTGACCAGCCGACAAGGTGCCTCCGGCTCAACCGAGGTGCTGGTGGACGGAAAGGTCGTCGCCCGGGGCACCTCCCGGGCAGGCACAACCGTCCTCTGCACGGAGATCCGTCGGGGATCCGCCTCGCCCCCTTTGAGCGTCACATTGGCGGACATGGCCGACGTGTCTCTGCGCGGGTGCGGCGTGCGGTAGACCGCGTTACGGGCGCCGGTCACATCCGCATGCGTCACCGAACTTGCTCACCATTGTCAGGTCCGGGGCAGCGATGGCAGGGGCCGAGTGGCGATCTCCTGGGCTTCGGCGTGCGTCATGCCGAACATGCGGAGCAGCCGGAAGGCCAGATGGTCGGAAACCTGCGCGGCATCGAGGTCCGGGCGAGTCTCCAGGAGGTGGAGCACTCCGAGCAGAGCGCCGCCGACCATGGCCACAGAAGTGCGCGGGTCGTCGATGTCGAGCCGTCCGGTGTCGGCGGCGGCCCGCAGATCCCGCATCGCCTGCGGTGCCAAGCCGCTGTCGGAGGTCAGATAGGGCATGCCCGTACGGACGAGGATCCTGGCGATCTGTGGGTGGGTGCGCTGCAGTCGGCCGGTCAGGCGGACGCTGGCGGCGAAGGTCTCCGCGGGGTCCTTCAGGTCTCCAGCGACGGATTCCAGGAGTGTGCCGTGTTCCTCCAGGGTGAGGGCGACGGCGGCGTCGAACAGCTCGTCCTTGCTGGTGAAGTGGTTGTAGAAGGAGCCGAAGCCGACGTCCGCCGCCTCGGTGATCTCCTGGATGCTCACGTCGGTCCGCCCCTGATCGGCGAGGAACCGCTGCGCGGCGGCGATCAGCGCGGCACGGGTGCGCGCCTTGCGTCGGTCCACCCGGTTGGGCGTGTGGCTGGGTGTGTTGGCCCTGCCCTGTCGATCAATACTCATCTCTCCACCATGCTCAGCGTATCAGCGTTGATTGTTTCATCACGACTGACCGCTGTTGACGAGGTCGTCATCTGGACTGATTCTCTCATCACTGCTGACTGGAGCTGCTCGCGAGAGCGTTCCGGTCGGTGCCTGTCCAGGACTCAGGAGAGCCGATGAGTATCCAGGTCGTCCGCACCAGAGACGGCTGGTGGGTGGAGGGCGACACAGGACGGCTGCACCGCGTCGACACCGGCGCGGACACCACCGCCGGCCTTCTCGCCGACCGTTCCGCCGTGCAGCAGGCTGCCCGCGCCACGGGTGACTCCGACGCCGGGGTTTCGGTTGGAGAGGCCGAGCTACTGTCGCCCGTCACCACGCCCTGCCGGGTGGTGGCGCAGATGGTCAACTACCGTTCCCACGCGGTGGACTCCGGATTCGACCCGGACACCGTTCCGCCGGCGTTCTTCCGCAAGGCGTCCGGGTCCGTCAGCGGGCCCTACCAGGACATCAAACGTCCACAGCACGTGCGTTTCCTGGACTACGAGGTGGAGCTCGGGCTGGTGATGGGTGCCGATCTGCCGGTCGGTACCGAGGTCACCGACTCCAACCTGCCGGCGTTCGTCGCCGCGCTGGTGGTCGCAGACGACGTTAGCGCCCGCGATCTGCAACTGCCCAAGACGCAGTTCTACGAGTCCAAGTCGTACCCGACCTTCACACCGCTTGGGCCCCGTCTGCTCCTGGTCGACGCCGACGACCTGGCCCGCCTGCCGGACCTTCGGCTCACCCTCAAGGTCAACGGGGCCACCCGGCAGGACCGCACCACCACGGACATGATCGTCCGGCCCGCCCACGCCCTCAGTCTGCTCGCCCGCTTCCAGCACCTGCAGCCCGGTGACGTCCTGCTCACCGGAACCCCCGGCGGCACCGCCCTGAAGTCTCCGGGCAGGCTCCTGGCCACGCTTGCCGCCCTGCTTCCCCCGCACAAGCGCTGGCAGAAGTTCTTCGCCCGCCAGCAGGCGAACCCCGATTACCTCAAGGACGGCGACGTCGTCACGGCCCGTATCGCGACCGACGACGGCGCACTCGATCTCGGCGAGCAGCGCACGGTGGTGCGCGCCCGCTGACGGCTCCCGGGACCCCCGCCCGGGACCGGCCGGCCCGGCATCCCCGTACCGGGCCGGCCACCTGAACCCATCCCTCACCCTGCAAAGGCGCACCGGTGACACGCACACCCACCGACCTGCTGTGGCCCGTCCCCGACAGCAGCGCGGACCTGTCCGCGATCGAGGCCGTTCCGCTGCATGAGCGCGGCCTGCCCGCCACCACCTACGACACCCTGCTGCGCGCCGCCCGCCTGTGGCCCGACCGCCCGGCCCTGACGGTGCTACCCGATGCCGCCCGTTTCCTGCGCCCCGCCACAGCCACATTCGCGCAACTGCGTGACGAGGTGCATCGCACCGCCAATCTGCTGGGTTCTCTAGGCGTCACCCGCCGGGCTGCCGTGGGCCTGCTCGCGCCGAACACCGCGGAGCTGCCCGGCGCGCTGCTGGCCGCGCAAGCAGCGGGCGTAGCCGCCCCGGTCAATCCGGGCCTGGCGTCCGAGCACGTCGAGCAGTTGCTGCGGCGCAGCGGCGCGCGGGTGCTCATCGCCGCCGGTCCGCAGCTGGATGCACAGGTGTGGGCCACAGCCCGGCAGGTCGCTGCGGCCTTGCGGTTGGACGCGCTGCTGGCACTGACCCCCACCCTGGCTGACGGCCCCGCGCCCGCTCTGGACCCCATCGAGGGCGTACGCGTCGGCTACCTCACGGAGCTTGCCGCGTCCCATCCCGCCGACCGGCTGGTGGACATCGAAGCCCCGGCCGCCGACGACCTGGCTGCCTACTTCCACACCGGCGGCACCACCGGCATCCCCAAGCTTGCCGCCCACACGCACGCCAACGAGGTCGTCGACGCCTGGATGGTGGCCGCGAGCATTCCTCTCGACGAGGACTCGGTGATGTTCGCGGCGCTGCCGTTGTTCCACGTCAACGCCCTGATCGTCACCTTGCTCGGCCCTCTGCTGCGCGGCCGGGGAGTGGTGTGGGCCGGGCCGCTGGGCTACCGCGATCCCGAGCTGTATCCGGTGTTCTGGAAGCTGGTGGAGCACTATCGCATCGCCGCCATGTCCGGCGTGCCCACCGTGTACTCCGTCCTCGCCCATGTCCCCGTCGACGCGGACATCTCCAGCATGCGGTTCGCCGCCGTCGGCGCATCCCCGCTGCCGCCAGCCGTACGGGGGTCCTTCGAGGAGCACACCGGCATCCCGCTGTGCGAGGGCTACGGGCTGACCGAGGCGACCTGCGCCTCCGCCCTCGGCCTGCCCAGTCAAACCCGCCCCGGCAGTGTCGGCCGGCGCCTGCCCTACGAGCAGGTCAAGACCGTGCGGATCGATCCGGACACCGGCGAGTGGCACGATTTGCCGCCGGGCGCCACCGGGGTGCTCGCCGTCAGCGGACCAGTCGTCTTCGCTGGGTACGTCGCTGAGCACACCACCCAGGGGCCTCGCCTGGAGAGCGGCGGGAAGATCCGCGACGGCTGGCTGGACACGGGCGATCTGGCCCGCATCGACGCCGACGGCTTCATCCATCTCGCTGGCCGCGCCAAGGACCTGATCATCCGCGGGGGTCACAACATCGACCCCGCCGTGATCGAGGACGCCCTCCTCGCCCACCCCGGCGTCACCGCCGCCGCGGCGGTCGGCCGTCCCGACCCGCACGCCGGCGAGGTGCCCGTCGCCTACGTCACCCTCGCCCCAGGCGCCGAGGCCGACCCCGCCGAACTGCTCAGCTGGGCCGCCGAACGGGTCCCCGAGCGCGCCGCCGCCCCGCGCGAGGTGCGCGTGATCGACGCCATCCCGCTGACCGCCGTCGGCAAGCCCTACAAGCTCGGCCTTCGCCTGGACGCCACCCGCCGCGCGGTCCACGCCGAACTGGCCGCCCAGGGCGCGGACTGCGACCCGGAACGCATCCTGTGCCGGCCGCACGACGGCGGTGTCCGCGTCACGGTGCCCGCCCTTGCCGACGAGGCGGTACGGAGCAGGGTCACCGCGGCCCTCGACCGGTACGTCCTGCACTGGCAGTACGCCCCCAGCAAGCCACTGGAGAGAGAAACCCCATGAGCACCACCGCCGTCATTCTCGCCGTCCTCCTCGCCGGGATCTTCCTTCTGCTCGGGTCGGCCAAGCTCGCGGCAGTACCCGCGATGCGCCAGGCCGCGGCCCACGTCGGCATGACCATCACCCGATACCGCCTGCTGGGTGCTCTGGAGGTGGCAGCAGCGGCCGGTCTGCTGCTCGGCCTGCGGATCACTGCGCTCGGTGCTGCCGCATCTATCGGCCTGCTCCTGCTCATGGCCGGCGCCGTCGTCGTCCACCTGCGCAACGGCGATCCGGCGGCCCGCTGCCTGCCGGCCGTCATCGCGGGTGCCTTGGCCGGAGCCCATCTCGTCGCGCTGGTCGGCGGCTAGCATCATCGCCGCCTGGGCTCCGAGGAGCATCACGATGAGCCGCATTGACGTCCGCCAGCATCTGCCGCCCTGCGCCTCCACGCCGTGGCTGGCCTAGCAACAGCGTTCATACCCAGGCCGCCTCCGCAGGCCGCCTTTCGCACGGCTCGGACGGCACCCACCGCATCTCACCGCCTTGGCCGCCGAGGCCGGGTGCGGCCTCTGAATCGACACCACTGTTTCCGGCGCGCCCCTTCCGTGCCGTCCGGGCTGCCGACGCCCGCCCGCAGCGAGCGGGCGCCTCTCGGAACGACCAGCCTTTCGCAACCGTGCGCCGTCGCCAGCTCAATCGGCGGACACCCCGCCTCGATCACTCGACCGGGGAAACGCCCTTGGCGCTCTTCCGCCGCCGCTCCTGAACCGTCCCCACCCCATGGCCCCGAGCCGTGACACCCCATGGAGTACCCATGAACGACATCGACGTCCCCGTCCTCATCGTCGGCGGAGGCGGTGCGGGGCTCACCGCCTCCATGCTGCTCAGCCGCATGGGCATCGAGTCCCTGCTGGTCACCGCCTGGCCCAGCACCTCCGTCCTGCCCAAGGCCCACGTCCTCAACCAGCGCGCCATGGAGATCATGCGCGACGCCGGCGTGGCCGACACCATCTACGCCGCCGCCACCCCGGCCGAGCAGATGTCCCACACCGCCTGGTACGTCGGCCTGGCAGGCGACCACGAAGACTACGGCCGCAGGGTCGCCAGGATGGAGGCTTGGGGAGCCGGCGGGCACTCTCCGGAGTGGCTCGCGGCCAGCCCCGAGCGACAGGCCAACCTGCCCCAGATCCGACTGGAGCCGGTCCTGCGCACCCGCGCCGAGGAACTCGCCACAGACCGGGTCCGCTTCCACCACGAGCTGACCGCACTCGCCCAGGACGATGAGGGCGTCACCGCCGCCGTCACCGACCGCGAGACGGGCGAGACCTACCGGGTGCGGGCCCGCTACCTGCTGGGCTGCGACGGCGGCCGCACCGTCGGCCCCGCCGTGGGCATCGTCCAGGAGGGCGTGCGCAACCTCGCCCGCGTAGTCTCCTTCCACCTCTCCGCCGACCTGTCCCAGGTGGCGACCGACCCTGACGTGCTGATCCGGTGGCTGTGGCTGCCCGACCTCGGCATCCCCGGTGTTCTCGTGCCCATGGGCCCCAAGCACTGGGGTCCCGAGTCCGAGGAGTGGGTGTTCCACCTCAACTACGGGCCCGATGACGGTCGCGCGCTGGACGACGAGTCCGTCCTGGCCGACCTGCGCACGGGGCTGGGCCTGAGCGAGGAGGACGTGACGGTTCACATGATCTCCCGCTGGACCCTGGAGGGCGTGGTCGCCGACCGCTACCGCGCCGGCCGCGTCCTGATCGCCGGCGACGCCGCCCACCGGCATCCGCCAACCGGCGGCCTCGGCCTCACCTCCGCCATGCACGACGTCCAGAACCTCACCTGGAAGCTCGCCGCCGTGCTGAAGGGCCATGCTGGCGACGCCCTGCTGGACACCTACGAGGCCGAGCGGCGACCGGCGGACGCCACCAACGTCCAGCGCTCGCTGGAGAACGCCATGAACCACATCGCCATCAACGCCCTCTTCGGCGGCGGGCCCGAAGCCGGCGAGGAGGAGAACTGGCGGCAGGCCCGCCGCCTGTGGAGCGAGGACCCCGCCGACACCGACTTCCGCCGCACGTTCCTGGCGGCCGTGGCCGCCCAGTCCATGGAGTTCAACGAACTGGGCGTCGAGTTCGGCTACACGTACGAGTCCGCGGCCGTCGTCCCCGACGGCACTCCCGCACCCGAGAACCCCGACCCGGTCCGCATCTACCAGCCCGCCGCCCGCCCCGGACACCCGCTGCCCCACGCCTGGCTGGAGGACCTCGACGGCCATCGCGTGGCCCTGGCACGCCTGGTCCGCCCCGGCCGGCTCCTGCTGATCGCCGGGGAGGACGGCCAGGCTTGGCGCGAGGCCGCCGACAAGATCGCCACCACCAGCGGGCTGCCGCTCGACGCCATCCGTGTCGGCCACCTCGACGGCGACTACCGCGATCTGCGCTCCACCTGGACCACCGCCCGCGGGCACACCCCGCAAGGCGCCGTCCTGGTACGCCCGGACCGCTTCATCGGCTGGCGCGTCCATGGCGCGGCCACCGACCCGGTCGCGGAACTCACCGCCGCACTGGACTCCCTCCTCGCACGGTAGGAACCACTCACCTGCCGTGCCACCCGGCCTGCCGATCACCGCCGCAGTCGGCGGGCCGGGCCCCCACCCTCATCTCCGCCTCGCCTCCGGGACACAGCGGCACTGCGGCACCCGCCCCACCCTCGCCACAGGTCGTGGAGGCCACAGGAAGGAACCCCGTGAACGATCCGACACCCACCCCCGCCGCCTCCACTGCCGACGCCCATCAGGGTCTGCACAGCGAGCAGGGCGCCCTGCGCGGGGAGCACCCCGGCCGTGCCTCCCAGCCCGTCATCAAGGTGGTCGACCTGGCTTGGTTGGAGTTCACCAAGCCCGACCTGGACCGCGCCGAGACTTTCGCCCACGACTTCGGCTTTACCACCGCCGCCCGCACCGGGGACACCCTCTTTCTGCGCGGCGCCCTGGCCGGACCGCACTGCCTGGTGATCCGCCGTGGTCCCGCCTCCCGGTTCATCGGCCCCGCCTTCCAGGCCGCCGACGCCGCCGACCTCGAACGGCTCGCCCGCACCACCGGCCACAAGGTCCGCACCCTGACCGAGTACGGTCGCGGGGGCTGCTCGGCGACGCAGTGTACGACGCGGACCGGGATCGGCTGGGCGGCGGAGATCTGCATCTGCGCAACGCGGGCCTGGCGCCCGCCACCGCAGCATGGCCCGTCGGCATCGAGCACGGCAACCTGGTCCCCCCGCTGTCCGACCACCCCCTCCTGCGCAGCTTCCAGCACGGCGAGACAGTCGTCTGCAGCCGGGACGACTTCGCCGCCCTGCTCGGCGGCCCGCACCTGGCCCAACACCTCATCCCGCACGACGCCCATGCGGTGATGGCGGCCCCCCTGTACGCCCGCGGCCTCACCCTCGGCGCGATCGTGGTCTGGCGCACCGGCCTGTCCGAACCCTTCACCGAGGACGAGACGGACCTGATGCGGCAGATCGCCTCGCGGGGAGCACTCGCCATCGACAACGCCCGCCGCTATACACGCGAGCACCGGGCGGCCATGGCCCTGCAGCAGAGCCTGCTTCCCCCGGCCATGACCGACACACCGGCAGCCGAGACCGCCGGCGTCTACCGGCCCGCAAGCGGGGGAGCGGGCACCAACGGCGACTGGTACGACGCCATCGCCCTGCCCTCCCTCCGGCTGGCCCTCGTCGCCGGAGACGTGGTCGGCCACGGCATACCCGCAAGCGCCACCATGGGCCGCCTGCGCGCCGCCATCCAGACACTCGCAGACCTCGAACTGGAACCGGACGAGGTGCTCACCCGTATCGCGGACCTGGTCCAGCGCCTTGCGGCCGAAGCACCGGCCGACGAACACGACACCGTCGGCGCCACCTGCCTGTACGCGGTCTACGACCCGGTCACCCGACGCTGCGCCATGGCCAGTGCCGGACACCCGCCACCCGTCCTGGTCCGGCCCGACGGGACCGCCGAAACAGTCGACATCGTCCCCGGACCACCACTCGCCGTCAGCGGCATGCCGTACGAGACCGCGACGATCGGCCTCGAGCCAGGCAGCGTTCTCGCCCTCTACACCGACGGCCTGGTCGATCGAGGGGTGGACGACGACACCAATGGCGGGCTCAGACGGCTGACCCATGCGCTCACCACCTCCCATCGCTCGAACCGCACTCTGGACGAGACCGGCCGGGCGATCGTCGCCGACCTGGTGGGCGAAGAAGCGCGTGACGACGCGACCCTGCTACTGGCTCGCACCCGCGCCGTACCAGCCGAGGACACCGCTCACTGGCAGATCCCGGCCGATCCGGCAGCCGTCTCCCAGGCCCGGGAATGGGCCACCCGCCAACTCACCCTGTGGGGGCTGGACGACCTACTCTTCACCACCGAACTCATCGTCAGCGAGCTGGTCACCAACGCGATCCGCTACGGTCACCCACCGGCGGAGCTGCGGCTGATCCGCCACAACGTCCTTGTCTGCGAGGTCACCGACTCCAACAGCGCCCAGCCCCGCCTGCGCCGCGCCCGCATCACCGACGAGGGCGGACGCGGCCTGCTCCTCGTCGCCCGACTCGCCGAGCGCTGGGGCTGCCGCCATGGCCAGAATCACAAGACGATCTGGTCCGAACAGCCCATATCGCGCGCTCACTGATCCCGCCCCGAGCTCGGCGTCTCGAGTGAGCCAGCTGCAGCCTGCCAGCGAGTCGGTGTGGCTGGGTTGCACCCATCAGGAGGAAGGGGCTTTCGGCCGTGACGCCCATATGTATGGCGGGCCACACGGCTGTCCGTCACTGCCGGTCATGAGTGGACGAAGAGTCGACTTATTCTCAGCCTGTCCCGGCCAGGTTGAGCACCGGTTCGGGCGAAGCCATCAGGCAGTGATCGAGCCACGCCGTTGTGCCGGGATCGATGGGACGGTTGCGCAGTGCCTTCCCGGGCGGGGGTCTGACTCGTGAGATCTATGACCGGAGTGTCCAGTCACTGGCTTGTCGACTGCCGTTGCGGGATGGCGCCTGCTGGTACCGAGCCACAGGGCGTGTCCCAATAGGGGCCTTGCCGAGTTCAGGCGCCATCACGGTTCAGACCGCCCATGCGGGCCGGTGCCATCCACCCAGCACGTCACCACGCGGGAGGCGAACCACCATGACGACCAGACAGCGCAGCACCTCCTCGAACACGGACCCGCCCGTGCGGAGAGAGGTCGTACTGGGCGTGGACACGCACGGCGAGATGCATGTCGCCGCCGTGATCTCCCCGCTGGGGAAGGTCCTGGGTAACGAGTCGTTTCCGGCCACAGCGGCGGGCTATCGGCAGCTGCTCGTGTGGGCCCGCAAGCGGGGGACGGTGCGCCGGGCCGGCGTGGAGGGCACCGGCACCTTCGGCGCGGGTCTGTCCCGCTACCTGGTGACCCAGCAGATCCAGGTGTTTGAAGTGAACCGGCCCGACCGGTCGGCTCGCCGTCTGCTCGGGAAGTCGGACCCGCTCGATGCGCAGGCCGCAGCGCGAGCCGTGCTCAGCGGTCGCGCCCGAGCCCAGGCCAAATCCGGCGACGGACCCGTGCACAGCGCCCGGATCTACAAACTCGCCAAGGACTCCGCGGTCAAGGCCCGTACCCAGGCGATCAACCAGCTCAAGGCCGTCCTGGTCATCGCCGACCCCGCCCTGCGGGAGCAATTGTCGAGCTTGGGCAATGCCGAGCTGTTCCGCACCTGCGCGACCCTCAGCCCGCCCGATGGTGGGGGAGACGAGGACGCGGTGGCCCAGGCCACCCACATGACGTTGCGCATGCTCGCCGAACGCATCGAACAGCTCACCGGACAGATCAATGAGCTGAACCAACGCCTGACCCGGCTCGTCGAACGTCACGTCCCACAGCTGCTCGTACCGGTGGGCATCGGCCCGGACAGCGCCGTCACCCTGCTGATCACCATGGGAGACAACCCCGAGCGGCTGAACACCGAAGCATCCTTTGCTGCCCTTTGCGGAGTCAGCCCAGTCGAGTATTCGTCGGGCCGGCGGAGCACGCGCCGGCTCAACTACGGCGGCGACCGCCGGGCGAACGCCGCCCTGCACCGCATCGTGTTCACCCGTCTGCGCCACGACCCGCGCACGCAGGCGTACTTCGAACGCCGCACCCAGGAGGGCAAGACCCGACGCGAGATCATCCGATGCCTCAAGCGATATGCCGCCCGAGAGGTCTTCAACCTGGTCAGGACGGTATCCAGCGTCCCCCTGTTATAGGGGCGTCCGTGACAGATGAGAGGGTCAGTCGGGTGAGTGAGACACCGATGAACACCCTGCAATACCGCTTTGACGGGCCAGAAGACGCTCCGGTCCTGATCTTGGGTCCCTCACTGGGTACCACATGGCACATGTGGGACCGCCAGGTGCCGGAGCTGACCAAGCAGTGGCGGGTCCTGCGCTTCGACCTGCCCGGTCACGGCGGGGCCCCCGCCCACCCGGCCGGATCCGTCGCCGAGCTGGCCACCCGGCTGCTGGCCACGCTGGACTCCATTGGCGTGCAGCGGTTCGGCTACGCGGGCTGTGCGCTCGGCGGTGCCATCGGTATCGAGCTGGCCCTGCGCCACCCCGAGCGGCTCGCCTCGCTGACGCTGGTCGCGGCCTCGCCCCGGTTCGGGACCGCCGACGAGTTCCGCCAGCGCGGGGTGATCGTCCGTACGAACGGGCTCGACCCGATCGCCCGGACCTCACCGGACCGCTGGTTCACCGGAGGGTTCGCCGCGGCCCAGCCGGCCATCACCGAGTGGGCGGTGCAGATGGTCCGCACCACCGACCCGGGCTGCTACATAGCCGCCTGCGAGGCGCTCGCCTCGTTCGACGTACGGAGCGAGCTGGGCCGGGTCGGCGTGCCGACGCTCGTGCTCGTCGGCTCCGACGACCAGGTCACCGGGCCCGCCGAGGCCCGCACCCTGGTCGCCGGCATCCCGGACGCCCGGCTCGCGGTCGTCCCGGGCGCCTCGCACCTGGTCCCGGTCGAGCAGCCGGCGGCCGTCACCGACCTGTTGGTGCACCACTTCTCCACCGCCTGGCAGCAGCCCTACGACACCGGCCAGATCGCCCTGCCGGCCGCCCCGGTCAGCCCGGCCATCGCCGCGGCGCCGCACGTCGCGCCGGTCGCCGAGATCGCCCCGGCCGCCGTACCGGCGCAGCCTGCCGCGCAGGCCGACCGGTACCAGACCGGGCTCAAGATCCGCCGGGAGGTGCTCGGCGACGCGCACGTGGACCGGGCGCTGGCCGAGGCCGACGGGTTCGCCGGGGAGTTCCAGGAGTTCATCACCCGCTACGCCTGGGGCGAGATCTGGGACCGGCCGGGCCTGGACCGCCGTACCCGCAGCTGCATCACCCTGACCGCGCTGATCGCGGGCGGCCATCTGGAGGAGCTGGCCGGCCACGTCAGGGCCGCCCTGCGCAACGGGCTCACCCCGGACGAGATCAAGGAGGTGCTGCTCCAGGCCGCCGTGTACTGCGGGGTGCCGGCCGCGAACAGCGCGTTCCGGGTGGCCCGGCTGGTCATCCAGGAGGAGACCACGCCCGCCGAGTGAGCCGTGCCGTGCCGCGCGAGGCGGGCGGTGGGTCCGGCAGGATGGTGTGACATGAAGCTCACGAAGAAGTCCCACGCCTGTGTCCGTCTCGACAAGGGCGGTCAGACGCTCGTCATCGACCCCGGCGGCTTCAGCGAGGAGGACGCCGCACTCGGCGCCGACGCCATCCTGATCACGCACGAGCACCCGGACCACTTCGACGAGTTCCGGCTCCGGGCCGCCATGGAGAACAACCCCGCGGCCCGGATCTGGACGCTGAGGTCCGTCGCCGAACGGATCACAGCGGCCTTCCCGGGCCGGGTGCACACGGTAGGCCACGGCGACACCTTCACCGCGGCCGGCTTCGACGTGCAGGTCCACGGCGAACTGCACGCGGTGATCCACCCGGACATCCCGCGGATCACCAACGTCGGCTATCTCATCGACGGCGGCAAGGTCTTCCACCCCGGCGACGCCCTCACCGTCCCCAACCACCCGGTGGAGACGTTGATGTTGCCGGTGATGGCGCCGTGGAACAAGATCTCCGAGGTCATCGACTACGTCCGCGAGGTGCGGCCCCGCCGCGCCTACGACGTCCACGACGCCCTGCTGACCGACCTGGCCCGCCCGATCTACGACCGCCAGATCGGCGCCCTGGGCGGCACGGACCACCAGCGGCTGACCCCGGGGGCGTCTGCGGAGGTCTGAGTCCGTTGTCAGTGGCTCCGGGTAGGTTGTGAGGCATGCGCATCGCCACCTGGAACGTGAACTCGATCACCGCCCGCCTTCCGAGGCTGCTGGCCTGGCTGGAGAGCAGCGGCACCGACGTGCTCTGCCTGCAGGAGGCCAAGGTCGCCGAGGAGCAGTTCCCGTTCGACCAGCTGCGCGAGCTGGGCTACGAGTCGGCGGTCCACGCCACCGGCCGGTGGAACGGCGTGGCGGTGCTCTCCCGCGTCGGCATCGAGGACGTCGTCAAGGGCCTGCCCGGCGACCCCGGCTTCGAGGGCGTGACCGAGCCGCGCGCCATCTCGGCGACCTGCGGCCCGGTCCGCGTCTGGTCGGTGTACGTGCCGAACGGCCGCGAGGTGGAGCACCCGCACTACGCGTACAAGCTCCAGTGGTTCGAGGCCCTGAAGGCGGCCGTGTACGGCGACGCACAGGGCGGCCGCCCCTTCGCGGTCATGGGCGACTACAACGTGGCACCGACGGACGACGACGTCTACGACGTGGCCGCCTTCGAGGGCTCCACCCATGTCACCCCGGCCGAGCGCGCGGCCCTCGTCTCCCTGCGCGAGGCCGGCCTGAACGACGTGGTGCCGCGCCCGCTGAAGTACGACCACCCGTTCACGTACTGGGACTACCGCCAGCTCTGCTTCCCGAAGAACCGCGGCATGCGCATCGACCTGGTGTACGGCAACGGACCCTTCGCCAAGGCCGTCAAGGACTCCTACGTCGACCGCGAGGAGCGCAAGGGAAAGGGTGCCTCCGATCACGCTCCGGTGGTGGTCGACCTCGACGTCTGATGCCACGCTGGGTCCATGAACCTTCCGTTCCTGGGCCACCGGCACAAGAAGAACGGCGACGGTGGGGGTGCCCCCGCGCGAGCGCAGTCGAGCGCGGGGGAGCTCCCCGCCGACCCCGAGGGGATCGCCGCGTTGCTGTCCGAGTGCGAACTGCTCCGCTCGCAGGCGGCCCGGGCGGGCGTCCGCCTCGACGACACCCCGGCCTCCCTGGAGGCCCTGGACCAGCTGGTCCCGCGCTGGCGCGACGACGCCGAGATCCTGCCCTGGCTGGGCAACGACGCGGGACTGTATCTGGGCACGGTCGTGGTGCGCACCGTGCCCGGCGCCGCCTGGCTGATCCGCCCCGACGGCGAGCCCGTCGTACGGCTGGCCTCCGGCCGTGAGGTCGAGGTGGCGGGCGCCGGGCAGGACTGGGCCGCGAGCGGCGTCCCCGAGCTGTCCCAGCTCTACGCGGAGATCGCGGAGAACTGAGCCGGTGTCTCCCCCTGGACACCGGCCAGTTCACGTACACCACGCGGACGCCCCTTTGCGCGCGGAGGAGTTCCTTCCCGCCGGGAGGCCCATCGCCGCCGACCCTCGACTAAGATGTGCCGTTCTGCATGCTGCGAGACCCCAGGGGGCGGCAGTTCACACGGGCCATGCTCGTCCGGCGGCAGCCGGAGATCACTGCTCGCGCACGGGGACGGACACGTACGACGGGTCGTCCGGGAGCGAGGAGAAGGTCAGCTGCGCGCCGGACGGGTTGTGCTCGATGTACAGCGGGTCGACCGTGTCGACCACCAGCGCGAGGCGGTGCCCGGCGGGTACGTCGTAGGCCGTGGAGAACAGGTCCAGGTCGACGTCGAACGGCTCGCCGGGCGTCCGCCCGTGCCAGGTGTACGGCGCGTTGGTGACGAGCTTGCCGATACCGAGCGGCCCCACGTCGTACAGGTAGGCGACGAACGTGCCGCTCTCCGCGGTCGGGGTCAGCGTGGTGTGCAGGGTGGCCGTGCCGCGCACCTGCTGGGTGCTGCCGTACCGCTCCGACTGCCACACGGCCGCCAAACGGCGCGGCAGCAGCGGGATGGCGGCCATCGGCGGCACCTGGGCGACCTGGTCGAGGATGCTGGAGAGGAAGACGATCCCGCCGTCCGCGCCGGAGTCGACGTTCGCGTGGATGGTGGTGGAGCCCGTGAGCGCGAACTTCCGCCGTGTCGCCTCGACCGACTTCCAGTCCGGGTAGCCCTCGTATCCCCCCGCGCTACGGGACTTCAACTGGACCGGCTGTTCACGGTCGATGCCGTTGTCGGCGCCCTTCAGATAGTGGTCGAACCAGCGCTCGGTGTCCGTCCAGACGTCGTTGGGCAGCCCGAACAGGCCGGTCAGCTCGGCGGTCGCGTGGTCGCCGGGGCGCAGTTCGAGCCGCTTGGGCACGGTCAGCTTCTGGTAGAAGTCGGCGTACTGGTTGGCCGGGAAGACCGTGTCGCCCCAGGCGTTGGCGAGCATGAGGGCCGCGCCGTTCTTGTTCAGCTGGTCGACATAGGTCGCGGCCGAACGTTTCCGCCCCCAGTCGATCATCTCCTTTTCCCTGGACAGGTCCGAGGCGTAGAAGTGGTCGAAGATGTCCCGGACTTCGGGGCTCTCCCGGCCGGTGAGGGTGGCGGCGCCGTCCAGTACGGCGGCGGCCTGGACGTGCTGGGTGCGGCCCGAGTAGATCGAGTCGATCAGGTCCGACCAGCCGCTCAGCGCGGCCACGGCCTTGATGCGCTTGTCGTGCGCGGCGGCGAGCAGGCTGATCCCGGCGCCGTACGACACCCCGGCCATGCCCACGTGCCGCGGGTCGGACGGGGTGTTGGCGAGGGCCCAGTCGATGACCTTGGAGGCGTCCGCTATGTCCGGCGGACCGGCCACTTCTATCTGTCCGCCGGACTGCCAGAAACCGCGCACGTTGTAGGTGAGCACCACATAGCCGGCGTCGGCGAGCTTCTGCGCCTGGGCGAGGTACTCCACCTGGGGCAGGCCCCAGCTCGTGGGCAGCACGATGAGCGGGTAGCTGTGCGAGCCGTCGGCGCCCGCGGGCGTGACGACGTTCGCCTTCAGCACGGTGCCGCCGTCGCCGGTGATGTCGACGAACCGGAAGGACGGCGTGCCGGCCTGAGCGGCGGGCGCGAGGCCGACGACGCCGCCGGCGATGAGCGCAGCCGAGACGGCTCCTGCGGCGGCGGTGCGCAGAGCGGTGCGACCGTGTCCCATGGGTCACTCCTTCATTGGTCAAGTGCAAAGTGACCCGACGGTAACCGGGACCTCTTACCGCAAGTAACCCGTCGGTAAGTTACGTGCCAGTAAAGTTTGTTGAACGGCTAAGCGGCCGTGTCGGCGGACGCCGTCTCGGGCAGTGGCGTCCGTGCTGCCCGCGTCACGTCCGCCACCAGCTCGGCCACATCCGGGCCGTACGCCTGCGAGTTGACCACCTTCAGCAGCAGTACGAAGGACCCGGTGCCGTACTTGCGGTGCAGCCGCTCGTGGTGGCGGGCGAGATAACGGGTGGCGGCCTGGTTGGTGATGGCGCTCTGGCCGCAGCAGAGGAACACCGGACGGCTCTGGCCACCCGCGGTGACCCGGGCGAGCAGGACGTACTCGCTGACGCCCCGCTCCATGCGGTAGTGCTCGCCGCTGATCCGGAAGGCGCTGCGCTCGGGCCCGGGCTCCGGGTCGGTGTTGACCGACACCCCCGGCAGCATCGCCGACATGTGCGCGGCCATCCGCCGGCTGGAGGACGGCCCGCCCACACAGAACTCGGTCCGTTCGCCGAAGCCCTGCTGGACCGCGTCCTGGGTGACCACCTGGGCGTGCGCACCGCAGTCCTTGATGAGCGCGGACAGCTCCAGCAGCGCGAACACGTCGAAGCGATGCACCGCCGGTTCGGTGGCGGCCGGGTCGCGGTTGACGACGAGCAGCGACTCCGAGTTCTCCGGCAGCCCGAAGAACGCCTGCTTGCGCCGCAGTTTGCGGCGCCACAGATAGGTGCGGGCGAGCCAGCCCAGCGAGGCCGATATCGCGGTCGCCACCAGGCCCAGGACGATGTTGCGCACGTCGTCGTTCATGGCCGGGCATGGTAGCGGGCCCGGGGAACGGCTACGTACCCGTGTTCGATCTGTGACGGTCGTATGGCGAGTGACCGAGGCGTACTGTCGGTACTACGGCAATCTGGCTACGCTGCGGCGGACTGTCCCGACGGGAGGTTCGGATGGGTCGTCCTGGCACGCGGAAACTGGCGGTCGTCGCGGTCTCGGCCGCGCTGGTGTCGGTGGGGGCGGCGGCGCCACCCGCCGCGACAACGAGCGGCACCCCCACCAAGGTTCCCGTGGCGGTGGGCTACGGCGGCGCGGTCGCCAGTGTCGACGCCGACGCCTCCGCCGCCGGCATCGAGGTACTCAGGCACGGCGGCAACGCGGTCGACGCGGCCGTCGCCACCGCCGCCGCGCTCGGCGTCACCGAGCCCTACTCCTCGGGCATCGGTGGCGGCGGCTACTTCGTCTACTACGACGCCAAGTCCCGCACGGTGCACACCATCGACGGCCGCGAGACGGCGCCGCTCAGCGCCGACTCCGACCTGTTCGTGGAGAACGGCAAACCGCTCGCCTTCGCCGACGCCGTCAGCAGCGGCCTGAGCGTCGGTACCCCCGGCACGCCCGCGACCTGGCAGACCGCGCTGGACGAGTGGGGCAGCAAACGGCTCGGCACGGTCCTGAAGCCGGCCGAGCGGATCGCCCGTGACGGCTTCACGGTGGACGACACCTTCCGCTCGCAGACCGCGTCCAACGAGACCCGGTTCCGCTACTTCCTGGACACCGCGAAGCTGTTCCTGCCGAACGGACAGCTGCCGGTCGTCGGTTCCACCTTCAAGAACCCCGAACTGGCCCGCACCTACGAGGAGCTGGGCCGCGAGGGCGTCGGCGCCGTCTACCGCGGGGACATCGGCGACGACATCGTCAACACGGTCGAGCACCCGCCCGTGGACCCCGCCTCCGGCTGGAACGCCCGCCCCGGCAAGCTGGAGGAGAAGGACCTCGCCGTCTACCGGGCCAAGTTCCAGGCGCCCACCAGGACGTCGTACCGCGGCCTGAACGTGTACTCCATCGCCCCCTCCTCCTCGGGCGGCACCACGGTCGGCGAGGCCCTCAACATCCTGGAGAACACCGACCTTTCGAAGGCGAGCCAGGTGCAGTACCTGCACCACTTCATCGAGGCCAGCCGCATCGCCTTCGCCGACCGCGGGCGCTGGGTCGGCGACCCCGCCTTCGAGGACGTACCGGCCAAAGAGCTGCTGTCGCAGGAGTACGCCGACTCGCGCGCCTGCCTGATCAAGGACGACGCGGTCCTCACCAGCCCGCTCGCCCCCGGCGACCCGCGCCACCCGGCGGCCTGCGGCAAGGGCGGTACGGCGGCCCCGACGACGTACGAGGGCCAGAACACCACGCATCTGACCGTGGCCGACAAGTGGGGCAACGTCGTCTCCTACACGCTCACCATCGAGCAGACCGGCGGCAGCGGCATCACCGTGCCCGGCCGGGGCTTCCTGCTCAACAACGAGCTGACCGACTTCTCCTTCACCCCGGCCAACCCGGCCGTGCACGACCCGAACCTGCCGGGGCCGGGCAAGCGGCCCCGCTCCTCGATCTCCCCGACGATCGTGCTGGACAAGAACAACCGGCCCGTGGTGGCGCTCGGTTCGCCCGGTGGCGCGACCATCATCACCACCGTGCTGCAGACCCTCACCGAGTTCCTGGACCGGCGTCTGCCGCTGGTCGACGCCATCGCCGCACCCCGCGCCAGCCAGCGCAACGCTGCCCAGACGGAACTCGAACCCGCCCTGTACAACGGCGACCTGAGGAAGCAGCTGGAGGCCCTCGGGCACTCCTTCAAGCTCAACCCCGAGATCGGCGCGGCGACCGGCGTACAGCGGCTGCCAGGCGGCAAGTGGCTGGCCGCCGCCGAGAAGGTACGTCGCGGCGGCGGCTCGGCGATGGTCGTGGATCCGGCGCCGTAGGCCGCGGCGTGTCGTAGGAGTGTCGCAGGCCTGCGACCCGGTAGCGCGTCGCAGGCCTACAACTCCGGTGCGGGCGGCTCGGTTTCCTCGGTGGCGGGCGGCGGGGTCTCCTGGGTGCGGAAGTCCAGCCGTCCGTCCCGGACGTCCACCGTCACCCGGCTGCCCTCGGAGATCGTGCCGTTCAGCAGCAGCCGGGACATCTGGTTGTCCACCTCGCGCTGGATCGTGCGGCGCAGCGGCCGGGCGCCGTACTCCGGCTGATAGCCGCGCTCGGCGATCCAGTCCACGGCCGCGTCCGTGAACGCGACCGAGACGCCCTGCCCGTCCAGCAGCCGCCGGGTGCTCTCCAGCAACAGGTCGGTGATCTGCCGCAGTTGCCCACCGGTCAGCTGCTTGAAGACCACGATCTCGTCGATGCGGTTGAGGAACTCCGGCCGGAAGTGCTCGCGCAGCGGCCGCAGGATCTGTTCGCGCCGCGCCTCCTCGTCCGCCGCCGAGCCGCCCGGCCCGAACCCGATCCCGGCACCGCGCCGGGTGATCGCCTCCGAGCCGAGGTTGCTGGTCATCACGATCACCGTGTTGGTGAAGTCCACGGTCCGGCCCTGGGAGTCGGTGAGACGGCCGTCGTCGAGCACCTGCAACAGGATGTTGAAGACATCCGGGTGCGCCTTCTCCACCTCGTCCAGCAGGAGCAGCGAGTACGGGTGCCGGCGCACCACCTCGGTCAGCTGACCGGCCTCCTCGTGGCCGACGTACCCGGGCGGGGCGCCGACCAGCCGGGAGACGGTGTGCCGCTCCTGGTACTCGCTCATGTCCAGCCGGACCATGCGGTCCTCGCTGCCGAACAGCGCCTCGGCGAGCGCCCGGGCCAGCTCGGTCTTGCCGACGCCGGTCGGGCCGAGGAACAGGAAGCTGCCGATCGGCCGGTTCGGGCTCGCGAGCCCAGCACGGGAGCGCAGCACGGCCTCCGAGACCACGGCGACCGCGTCCTCCTGGCCGATGACCCGCTGGTGCAGGTGTTCCTCCAGGCCGAGCAGCCGTTCCTTCTCCTCCTGGGTGAGCCGGCTGACCGGGATGCCGGTCTGCCGGGACACCACCTCGGCGATGGCCTCCGCCGTCACCTCCAGGTCCAGCCCCTCGTCGGCCTTGTCCTCGTCGCTCGCCTCGGCGATGCGCTGCTTCAGCTCGCCGATCCGGTCGCGGAGTTCCTTGGCCTTGTCGTAGTCCTCGCCCGCGACCGCCTGGTCCTTGTCGCAGACCAGCTGCTCCACCTCGCGCTCCAGCGCGCGCACGTCCGCGCCCTTCGTCCGGGCACCGAGCCGGACCCGCGCACCCGCCTGGTCGATCAGGTCGATCGCCTTGTCCGGCAGCCGCCGGTCGGTGAGATACCGGTCGGACAGCTCCACGGCGGCGACCAGCGCCTCGTCGGTGTAGCGGATCTGGTGGTGGGCCTCGTACCGGTCGCGCAGCCCGCGCAGGATCTCGATGGTGTCCTCGGCCGTGGGCTCGGGCACCAGGATCGGCTGGAACCGGCGGGCCAGCGCCGCGTCCTTCTCGATCCGCCGGAACTCCTCCAGCGTGGTCGCGCCCACGATGTGCAGCTCGCCGCGGGCCAGGGCGGGCTTGAGGATGTTGCCCGCGTCCATCGAGCCGCCCTCGCCGCCGGAGCCCGCGCCCACGACGGTGTGCAGCTCGTCGATGAACACGATCAGCTTGTCCGAGTGGGCGCGGATCTCCTCCACGATGTTGTTCAGGCGCTCCTCGAAGTCGCCCCGGTAGCGGGTGCCGGCGACGACGCCGGTCAGGTCCAGGGCGACGACCCGGCGGCCCGCCAGGACGTCCGGGACGTCCGAGTCGGCGATGCGCTCGGCAAGGCCTTCCACGATGGCCGTCTTGCCGACGCCCGCGTCCCCGATCAGCACCGGGTTGTTCTTGCCGCGCCGGGACAGCACCTCGATGGTCTGCTCGATCTCGGTGTCCCGGCCGATGACCGGGTCGATCCGGCCCTGCCGGGCCAGCTCGGTCAGGTCGCGGCCGTACTTGTCCAGCGTGGGCGTGCCGGTGGCGCGCTGCCGCTCCACCCGGACCGGGGTGCTCTCGGGGGCCTCGGTGGGCAGGGAGCCCGCCGAGAAGCGGGCCGCGTTCAGGATGTGGCCGGCCGCCGAGTCCGGATTGGCCGCCAGCGCGCTGAGCACATGCTCCGGGCCGATGTACCCGGCGCCGCTCGCCCGCGCCAGGTCGTGCGCGTCCAGCAGGGCGCGCTTGACGGCCGGGGTCAGCGACAGCGAGGTCGGCGGGGGCACCTCGCCCGGCGGGTGCTGGGGCGGGCCGGCCCGGTCGTCGATCTCCGACGCGAGGGAGTCCGGGTCCGCGCCCGCCCGGCTCAGCAGGCTCCGAGTGGGCTCGGCGGCCACGGCGGCGCGCAGCAGGTGCTGGGTGTCCAGGTCCCGGCTGCCGTGCTCGGCGGCGTACAGGGCGGCCCCTCGGACCAGCTCGCGGGCCGGCTGGCTGAGCAGGCGCCCGATGTCGATGTGGCGCGGCGCGCCACGGGCTCCGCCGGATCCACCGAAGAAGCGGGCCAGGAACTCACCGAAGGGGTCAGGAGGGTAGCCGTCGGTCATGGCATGGGCTCCTTCGCTGACGACATACGGAGCGGCCGGGTAACCCGGTGTGGGTTGCTCATGCCCACGATGTCACGATCTGTGGGGGTGGGCATGTTCGCCCGCGGCCCGCACTCCTCAGGCGGTTTCCCTTGCCGTGAGGATCCTTGGACCGGAGTCCGTGATCGCCACCGTGTGCTCGACGTGCGCCGCGCGGGAGCCGTCGCTCGTCCTCAGGGTCCAGCCGTCGCCCGCCGCGTGGTAGGCGTCCTTGCCGCTCGCGATGAGCATGGGCTCGATGGCGAGGACCATGCCGGGGCGCAACGGCAGCCCTCGCCCGGGGCGGCCCTCGTTCGGGACCTCGGGGTCCTCGTGCATACGGCGGCCCACGCCGTGGCCGCCGAAGCCGTCGGGGATGCCGTAACCGGCCGTACGGCAGGTCCGGCCGACGGCATGGGCGATGTCGCCGATGCGGTTGCCCACGACGGCCGCCTCGATGCCCGCCGCCAGCGCCCGCTCGGCCGTCTCGACCAGGCGGAGGTCGGCCGGGCGCGGGCGGCCCACCGTGAAGCTGATCGCCGAGTCGCCGGCCCAGCCGTCCAGGGTGGCGCCGCAGTCGATCGAGACCAGGTCGCCGTCGCGGAGCCGGTAGCCGGTGGGGATGCCGTGCACGATCGCGTCGTTCACCGAGGCGCAGATCACGGCGGGAAAGGGGGTCGGGGCGAAGGAGGGGCGGTAGCCGAGGAACGGCGAGGAGGCCCCGGCCTCGCGCAGCACCTCCCGTGCCACCTCGTCCAGCTCCAGCAGGGAGACGCCGACGTCCGCGGCCCGTCGTACGGCCGTCAGGGCCCGCCCGACGACCTGGCCCGCGGCGTGCATCGCGTCGATCGACTTGTCGGTCTTCAGCTCCATCATGCCAATTACTATACCGGTATTTTAATGGGTGGGTCGCGGTGAAGGCCGGTATTAGAATGGGCGCATGGTGCGCACCCCTCTCACCCCCGAAGAACGCGAACGCGGCGAGCGGCTCGGGCGGTTGCTGCGCGAGGCGCGCGGAGGCCGGAGCATGGCCGAGGTCGCCGCGCAGGCGGGTCTCTCCGCCGAGACGCTCCGCAAGATCGAGACGGGCCGGGCGCCGACACCCGCGTTCTTCACCGTGGCCGCGCTGGCCGGGGCCCTCGGGCTGTCGATGGACGAGCTGGTCGCGCGGTGTGCGCTGGTGGTCGCGTGAGGTGCCCGCGCTCTGCCGGAAAACTGTGTGTAGTAGTGCCGTAACACGACTCGTGTTGCCTACCCACCGGAAGGGCCGGCGGTCGGGCGGGAGCTGAGCGATGGCGGTGGATCGACTCCCCGGTGGAGTGCGGGAGTTCGCGAGCTACCTGGACGGTCTGCTGGCGCGCCTGGACCAGGGCGGAGGGTGGAGCGGGGTCTTCTGGCAGCGCGACCCCGACGGGATGCGGGCCTGTCTGGACGGACGCGAGGTGCCCCCGTGGGACGTGGTGCAGGCCCTGCTGGAGGATCTTGCCACGGCGTACGGCCCCGCCGCCGCTGCCGCCGAGCGGGAACGCGCCCGCGCCCTGTACCGGGCCGCGCTCACGGCGTACGACGGCCGCCCCGGCGCGCGGGACACCCTGCTCGACCGCCTCGACGTGATGCTCCGCGAACAGCGCTACGCCGCCGAACGCCAGGCCGAACTCACCCGCCTGCTGTCCACGCCCGCATCCGCGGAACAGGCCGAGTCCCTCCGCCTCGACCTCGCCTGGGCCCAGGACGACCACGAGCGCGCCACCGCGAGGTGCACCGAACTCCAGGCCCGACTGACGGAGCTGGACCGCCGGGGAGCGCCGGACGCGGGTCCACTGCGGCACGGCGGCGAGCCCGGACCCCGTCCCGCCGAGGGCGCTGCGGCCCGGCAACCCACCCCTCCCGGCGTCAACTCGCCCCGGCAAGCCGCCGCCTCCGCTTCCGACGCGGTCCCGCAGCCCCCGCGAGCCCCCCGATCCTCGCCGCGTACCCAAGCCGGCAGCCCGCCCTCACCCCAGACCCAAGCCACCACTCCACCCCCACCCCAGACCCAAGCCAGCACTCCACCCCCGCCCCCGCCCCAGACCCGAGCCACCACCCCACCCCCAGCCGTCCCCGAGCCTCCCCGCACCCCCGCCAAGACCCGCAAACGACGCCGTGGCAGTGCACGGTTCGCCGGGATGATGGGAGAGGGGGACGTGGCCGAGGCGGGTGCGGCGTCGGCGGTCATGCCGGAGGCGAGCGCGCGCCGTGCGCCGCGTGGGGCGCGGTTCGCCGGGGGCGTGCCGGCGGCCGAGCCCGTGGCGGCCCCCGTCGAAGTGGTGGACGCCGAGACGGGAGCGGCGGTGGCCGGCGTCGTGGAGCGGCTCGCGCGGTTGCGGGGCGAGGGGCGCACCGGGGAGGCGCATGTGCTGCTCGTCGAGATCGCGCAGTGGCCCGTCGGGCGGTTCCCGGCGCTCGCGGACGCGCTGCACCGCGCCGGACTCGGCGCCGACTGGGCGACGCTGCTGTGGGAGGCCGCCTCGCTGCCCGCGGAGCGGCTGGCCGCGGCCGCCGACGCGCTCGCCGCCGCCGGGCGGGAGGCCGACGGGCGGCAGATGCTGCGGCAGGGCGTGGCCCGCCCGGCGGAGCAGATCGGCGCGGCGGTGCTCCGGCTCGCGGGGGAGGGGCGCCGACGTGAGGCGGAGGCCCTGCTCGACGCCTGTGTGCGGGTCCGTACGGCGGAAGAGGCCGCCCGCAGTGTCGTACCCGATCCGCCCCGGCTCGTGCCGTTACTGCTCCGCGCCGCACAGGCCGTCTCCGACGAGCGGCACTGGGATCTCGTGCACGCACTGCGGGTGGCCGGGCACGCGACGTGACCGGCGATCCATGGAGTCATCCCGGTATGCTCCGTTTCACCCCTTCGAGCGATGCCCTCGCTCACCCACCGGAGTGTGAAACGTGATCGACTCCGCGGGTTGACGACGATGGTCTTGGCAAGGGCCTCCCGGAGGCTTACTTTCGTCCCTCTACGGCCCCCTCTACGGGCGTAGAGGCTCTGAGGGTCCCGTCGAAGGAGCAGCTCATGGCCAACGTCGTACGAGCCGCCCTGGTCCAGGCCACCTGGACCGGCGACACCGAGTCCATGGTGGCGAAGCACGAGGAGCACGCCCGTGCGGCGGCCCGGCAGGGAGCCAGGGTCATCGGGTTCCAGGAAGTCTTCAACTCGCCCTACTTCTGCCAGGTCCAGGAGCCGGAGCACTACCGCTGGGCCGAGCCGGTGCCCGACGGGCCGACCGTCCGACGGATGCGGGACCTCGCGCGCGAGACCGGGATGGTGATCGTCGTCCCCGTCTTCGAGGTCGAGCAGTCCGGCTTCTACTACAACACCGCCGCCGTGATCGACGCCGACGGGACCTACCTCGGCAAGTACCGCAAGCACCACATCCCGCAGGTGAAGGGCTTCTGGGAGAAGTACTACTTCAAGCCCGGCAATCTGGGGTGGCCCGTCTTCGAGACCGCCGTCGGCAAGGTCGGCGTCTACATCTGCTACGACCGCCACTTCCCGGAGGGCTGGCGGCAACTCGGGCTCAACGGCGCCCAGTTGGTCTACAACCCGTCGGCCACCCACCGCGGGCTGTCCGGCTATCTGTGGCAGCTGGAGCAGCCCGCCGCCGCCGTCGCCAACGAATACTTCATCGCCGCCATCAACCGGGTCGGCCGGGAGGAGTACGGCGACAACGACTTCTACGGGACCAGTTACTTCGTCGATCCCCGCGGGCAGTTCGTCGGCGAGGTCGCGAGCGACAAGTCCGAGGAACTCCTCGTCCGTGACCTCGACTTCGACCTGATCGAGGAAGTGCGGCAGCAGTGGGCCTTCTACCGCGACCGCCGCCCCGACGCATACGAAGGGCTGGTGCAGCCGTGAACGATCTCTACTCCCGCCACCGCCAGGTCATGCCCGACTGGCTCGCTCTCTACTACGACGAGCCGATCGAGATCACCCACGGCGAGGGCCGCCATGTCTGGGACTCCGCCGGTAACAAGTACCTGGACTTCTTCGGCGGCATCCTCACGACCATGACCGCGCACGCGCTGCCCGAGGTGACCAAGGCGGTCAGCGAGCAGGCCGGGCGGATCATCCACTCCTCGACCCTCTACCTCAACCGGCCGATGGTCGAACTCGCCGAGCGCATCGCCCAGGTGAGCGGCATCCCGGACGCGCGGGTCTTCTTCACCACCTCCGGCACCGAGGCCAACGACACCGCCCTGCTGCTCGCCACCGCCCACCGGCGCAGCAACACGATCCTCGCGATGCGCAACAGCTACCACGGCCGCTCCTTCAGCACGGTCGGCATCACCGGCAACCGCGGCTGGTCGCCGACCTCGCTGTCCCCGCTGCAGACCCTGTACGTCCACGGCGGCGTGCGCACGCGGGGCCCGTTCGCCGAGCTGGACGACCGCGCGTTCATCGACGCCTGTGTCGCCGACCTGAAGGACATCCTGGGGCACACCCGCCCGCCCGCCGCGCTGATCGCCGAGCCGATCCAGGGCGTCGGCGGCTTCACCTCCCCGCCCGACGGGCTCTACGCCGCCTTCCGCGAGGTCCTGAAGGAGCACGGCATCCTGTGGATCGCCGACGAGGTGCAGACCGGCTGGGGCCGCACCGGCGAGCACTTCTGGGGCTGGCAGGCACACGCCCGCAGCGGCCCGCCGGACATCGTCACCTTCGCCAAGGGCATCGGCAACGGCGCCTCGATCGGCGGGGTGATCGCCCGCGCCGAGATCATGAACTGCCTGGACGCCAACAGCATTTCGACGTTCGGCGGCACCCAGCTCACCATGGCCGCCGGTCTCGCCAACCTCACCTACCTCCTCGAACACGACCTCCAAGGCAACGCCCGCCGGGTCGGCGGCCTGCTCATCGAGCGGCTGCGGGCCGTCGCCGCACAGCTGCCGGGAGTCCGGGAAGTGCGGGGACGAGGGCTGATGATCGGCATCGAACTGGTCAGGCCCGGCACCGACGACGCCGATCCGCAGGCGGCCGCCGCCGTGCTGGAGACGGCCCGCGAGGGCGGGCTGCTCATCGGCAAGGGCGGCGGCCACAACACCAGCGCCCTGCGCATCGCCCCACCGCTGTCGCTCACCGTCGCGGAGGCCGAGGAGGGCGCGGCGATCCTGGAACGGGCGCTCAGGAGTACGTACTAGAGAACGGCGGTACGGCCATGACCACCACCTCGGAGACCCGGTACGGCTGGGAACCCGCCCTCTCCGTCCGCCAGGTGCTCACCCTGGAACGGGTGCTCGCCGGAGAACCCGAGGTGGTCGCCGGTGCCGGGCAGCTCGACCGGCCGGTGCGCTGGGTGCATGTCGCCGAGGCCGCCGATGTCGGGGTGATGCTCAGCGGCGGCGAGATGGTGCTCACCACCGGCGTGCTCCTGGCCGGTGACGAGGCCAAGCAGGCCGAGTACATCCAGTCGCTGCACCGGGCGGAGGCCGCCGCCGTCGTGCTCGGCCTCGGGCGGGCCTTCCCGGCGCCGCCCGAGGTGATGCGCCGGGCCGCCGAGCGGTGCGGACTGCCGATGGTCGTCCTGCACCGGCCGTTCCCGTTCGCCGAGCTCACCGAGGAGGTCCAGTCCCGGCTGGTACGGCGGAAGTTCGCCGCCGTCAGCCTCTCGGAGACCGTACGGACCGAACTCACCGCCCTGATCACGGCCGGCGCCCCGCTGCAACGCCTGCTGGACGAGGTCGCCCGTCACAGCGGCTGCCCGGTCGTGGTCACCAACCTCGCCCACCGCGTCCTCGCCACGGCGGGCGAGCGGTCCGCGGTGGACGACGTGCTGCGCGACTGGGAGAGGGTCTCCCGGCAGGCCGGCGCGGGCGCCGAAGGCGGCTGGATCAGCGCGGAACTCGGCGGCCGCGGGGAGCGCTGGGGCCGGCTGCTGCTGTGCGGCTACCGGGGCGACACGGCCACCGGGCGGCTGCTCGCCGACCGGGCCGCCGAGGCGCTGGTCCTGCACCGCATGCTGGGCGGCGGCTCCGCACACTCCTGGGAGGAGGAGTCCGCGCAGAGCCTGCTCACCGACCTGCTCTCCGGAGTCGTACCGGCGTGCCGGCTGCTGCCCAGGGCGCGCGCGGCCGGGCTGCCGGTCAACCGGCGCACCTTCGTCCCGCTCGTCGTCCTCGGCCGCGCCCCGGACGCACTCGACCGGGTGCTACGCCTGTTGGGGATGTCCGGGCTGGTCGCCGAACTCGCCGACGGCCGGGCCGCCGTACTGCTCAGCCTCGCCCGCGACCAGGACGCCGACGCCCTCACCGCCCACTTCGCGGCCCGGCTGCGCGCCGGGTCAGGGGCCGTGGTCGCCGCCAGCGCCCCCCGTACCGGCTGGGACGACGTGCCCGCCGGGCTGCGCGAGGCCCGGCATGTCGCCGACGCCGTCGCCGACTCCTCGGCCGCCCTCGACCTGCCGGACGTGGTCCGCCTGAAGGACGTACACCTGCGCGGGCTGGTCCGGCTGCTGCGCGACGACCCGCAGGTGCAGTCCTTCGCCGAGCGGGAACTGGACGGGCTGCTCTGCGAGTCCGAACCCGAGTTGCTGAACGTCCTGCGGACCTATCTCGCGACCGGCCGCAACAAGTCCCGCACGGCCCAGCTCCACCATGTCTCACGGCCCGCCCTCTACCGCCGCCTGGAGGTCATACAGTCCCGCCTCGGCGTCGACCTGGACGACTTCGAACAGGCGGCCTCCGTGCACATCGCGCTCCTCGCGCATGACGCGCAACAGGGGTGAAACATGCGACGACCTGCGAAAACGGCGGTGAAACATGGGACCCGGCACACGTGACACGGTGGCACGCGCACGGCCCGCAGACGTGACACGCTGCCAATCGAACGGCCCGCGCGGGCTTTCTACGCTCACGGCACACCGAGCTACCGGAGGTCCCGATGAGCCGAGTGATCCGTGCCGCCCTGTTCCAGACCGCGTGGACCGGCGACAAGGAATCCATGATCCAGGTCCACGAGCAGGCGGCCCGCGACGCGGCCGCGCAGGGCACCCAAGTCCTCTGCTTCCAGGAGCTGTTCTACGGCCCCTACTTCTGCCAGGTCCAGGACAAGGCCTTCTACGAGTACGCCGAGCGGATCCCCGAGGGGCCCACCGTCCAGCGCTTCCAGTCCCTCGCCCGCGAGCTGGGCATCGTCCTCGTGCTGCCGATGTACGAGGAGGAGCAGCCGGGCGTGCTGTACAACACCGCCGCCGTGATCGACGCGGACGGCACCTACCTCGGCAAGTACCGCAAGACCCACATCCCCCAAGTGCAGGGATTCTGGGAGAAGTTCTACTTCCGCCCGGGCAACAGCGGCTGGCCGGTCTTCGACACGGCGGCCGGCCGGATCGGCGTCTACATCTGCTACGACCGCCACTTCCCCGAGGGCTGGCGGGCGCTGGGCCTCGCGGGCGCCGAGATCGTCTTCAACCCCTCGGCCACCTCGCGCGGTCTGTCCCGCTACCTCTGGCAGCTGGAGCAGCCGGCGGCGGCCGTCGCCAACGAGTACTTCGTCGGCGCGATCAACCGGGTCGGCGTGGAGGACCTGGGCGACAACGACTTCTACGGCACGACGTACTTCGTGGACCCCGAGGCCCAGTTCGTCGGCGAGGTGGCGAGCGACAAGGAGACCGAACTCGTCGTACGGGACCTGGACCTGGCGAAACTCCGCGAGGTCCGCGACCGCTGGCAGTTCTACCGGGACCGGGCACCGGGGGCGTACACGCCGCTGACCGCACCCTGACCGCAGCACTGTTGACCGAGGGAGCAGCATGAGCAGCCGTACCGTCATCCGTGGTGGACTCGTCATCACCGCGTCGGACGAGATCCACGCCGACGTCCTGATCGAGGACGGCCGCGTCGCCGCCCTCGCCGCCTCCGGCACCCCCGCCGCCGAGGCGTTCACCGCCGACCGGGTCATCGACGCGACCGGCAGGTACGTCATCCCGGGCGGCGTGGACGCGCACACCCACATGGAGCTGCCGTTCGGCGGCACCTTCGCCTCCGACACCTTCGAGACCGGCACCCGCGCCGCCGCCTGGGGCGGTACGACGACGATCGTCGACTTCGCGGTGCAGAGCGTCGGCCACACCCTGCGCGAGGGCCTGGACACCTGGCACGCCAAGGCCGAGGGCAACTGCGCGATCGACTACGCCTTCCACATGATCGTCTCCGATGTGAACCAGGAGACGCTCAAGGAGATGGACCTGCTGATCGAGGAAGGCGTGACCTCCTTCAAGCAGTTCATGGCCTACCCCGGCGTCTTCTACAGCGACGACGGACAGATCCTGCGCGCCATGCAGCGTTCCGCCGAGAACGGCGGGCTGATCATGATGCACGCCGAGAACGGCATCGCCATCGACGTCCTGGTCGAGCAGGCCCTCGCCCGGGGCGAGACCCATCCGCGCTACCACGGCGAGGTCCGCAAGGCCCTGCTGGAGGCCGAGGCCACCCACCGCGCCATCCGGCTCGCCCAGGTCGCGGGCGCCCCGCTGTACGTCGTGCACGTCTCGGCCATGGAGGCGGTGGCCGAGCTGGCGCGGGCCCGGGACGAGGGGCTGAACGTCTTCGGCGAGACCTGCCCCCAGTATCTGTTCCTGTCCACCGACAACCTCGCCGAGCCGGACTTCGAGGGCGCCAAGTACGTATGCAGCACGCCGCTGAGGCCGAAGGAGCACCAGGCCGCACTCTGGAGGGGACTGCGCACCAACGACCTCCAGGTCGTCTCCACCGACCACTGCCCGTTCTGCTTCACCGGCCAGAAGGAGCTGGGCCGCGGCGACTTCTCCAAGATCCCCAACGGCCTGCCGGGCGTGGAGAACCGTATGGACCTCCTCCACCAGGCCGTCGTCGACGGGCACATCTCCCGTCGCCGCTGGATCGAGATCGCCTGCGCCACCCCGGCCCGGATGTTCGGGCTGTACCCGAAGAAAGGCACCATCGCCCCGGGCGCCGACGCCGACATCGTGATCTACGATCCGCACGCCGAGCAGGTCATGTCGGCCGAGACCCACCACATGAACGTCGACTACTCGGCCTACGAGGGCAAGCGCACCACCGGCCGGGTCGAGACCGTGCTCTCGCGCGGCGAGCCGGTCATCACCGAGCGCGAGTACACCGGGCGCGCCGGGCACGGCGCCTTCACCCCACGCTCCACCTGTCAGTACCTCAACTAGGAGAGGCGCTCATGGACTTCGGACTCGTCCTGCAGACCGACCCGCCGGCCTCCCGCGTCATCAGCCTGATGAAACGGGCCGAGCGCAACGGGTTCCGGTACGGCTGGACGTTCGACTCCGCCGTGCTCTGGCAGGAGCCGTTCGTGATCTACAGCCAGATCCTGGCCAACACCTCGAAACTGAAGGTCGGCCCGATGGTCACCAACCCGGGCACCCGCACCTGGGAGGTCACCGCCTCCACCTTCGCCACCCTCAACGACATGTTCGGCAACCGCACCGTCTGCGGCATCGGCCGCGGCGACTCCGCGATGCGGGTCGCGGGCCGCAAACCCAACACCCTCGCGCGCATCAGCGAGGCGATGAAGGTCATCCGGGCCCTCGGCCGGGGCGAGGCCGCCGACCTCGGCGGCGGCACGGTCGTGAAGTTCCCGTGGATCAAGCCGGGCGCCCAGCTCCCCGTCTGGATGGCCGCGTACGGCCCCAAGGCGCTGAAGATGACCGGTGAGGAGGCCGACGGGTTCATCCTCCAGCTGTCCGACCTGTATCTGACCGAGTACATGGTGAAGGCCGTCAAGGACGCGGCGGTGGCCGCCGGACGCGACCCGTCCGAGGTCACCATCTGCGTGGCGGCCCCCGCGTACGTCACCGCCGACGACTCGCCGGAGGCCCTCGCCCACGCCCGTGAGCAGTGCCGCTGGTTCGGCGGCATGGTCGGCAACCACGTCGCCGACCTGGTCGCCAAGTACGGAGAGCACTCGGCCCAGGTCCCCGACGCACTCACCGACTACATCAAGGCACGACAGGGCTACGACTACGCCCACCACGGGCGCAGCGGCAACCCGGACACCCAGTTCGTGCCCGACGAGATCGTCGACCGGTTCTGTGTCATCGGGCCGGCCGAGAAGCACATCGAGAAGCTGACCGCGCTCCGCGCCCTGGGCGTCGACCAGTTCGCGGTGTACGACATGCACGACGCGCAGGAGGCCACCATCGACGCCTACGGCACGAAGGTGATCCCGGCCGTCAATTCCTGATCCGGCCCCTTCGAGTTCAACCCCCCACGCCCCACTTGGTCTCCCCTCCCCGCCCCGGGGAGGGGGCTGGTGCCCGCACGGCCACTCCCGACCCACCTCACCCCGATTGGCCAGCCCATGACCGACACCGCTCCCACGGCCATACCCTTGTCCGGCCAAGTTACCCTCCCCGACGGGCGCGTGGAACTCGCTCCTGGCACCCCGCCGCCCAGTGGTCCCTACGCCAACGAGGACCTGCTCCCGGTCCCGGCCGTAAGGCGCACCTGGACCACGTACAACTTCTCCGCCCTGTGGGTCGGCATGGCCCACAACACGGCCTCCTGGACGCTGGCCTCCGGGCTGATCGCCGTCGGCATGGACTGGAAGCAGGCGGTGTTCACCATCGCCCTCGCCAACCTGATCGTGCTGGTGCCGATGCTGCTGACCGGACACGCCGGCCCCAAGTACGGCATCCCCTTCCCTGTCTTCGCCCGCGCCTCGTTCGGCGTGCGCGGCGCCAATCTGCCCGCCGTCGTACGGGCGTTGGTGGCCTGCGGCTGGTTCGGTATCCAGACCTGGATCGGCGGCGAGGCGATCTACTTCCTCGCCGGGAAGCTGATCGGCGACAGCTGGTCGAACGCGGCGCACATCGGCGGCTACGCCTGGACCATGTGGCTGTCCTTCGCGATCTTCTGGGTGATCCAGGTCGCGATCATCTACCGCGGCATGGACACCATCCGCCGCTTCGAGAACTGGGCCGCGCCCTTCGTGCTCGTCGGCGCGTTCGTGATGCTGTGGTGGATGAGCAGCAAGGCCGGCGGGGTCGGCCCGCTGTTCGACCAGCCCTCCAAGCTCGGTTGGGGCGGCGGCTTCTGGAAGATCTTCTGGCCCTCGTTGATGGGCATGATCGGCTTCTGGTCGACGCTGTCGCTGAACATCCCGGACTTTACCCGCTACGGCAGAAGCCAGCGGGCCCAGACCTGGGGCCAGGCCCTCGGCCTGCCGACGACGATGACCCTCTTCGCCTTCCTGTCCGTCCTGGTCACCTCCGGCTCCCAGGCGGTGTACGGCCGGCCGGTCTGGGACCCGGTCCAGCTGGCGGCGAAGACGGACAACGTGGTCGGACTGCTCTACGCACTCGTGACGGTCCTGGTGGCCACCCTGTCCGTGAACATCGCGGCCAACCTGGTCTCCCCGGCGTTCGACTTCTCCAACGTGGCGCCGCGGAAGGTGAGTTTCCGCACCGGGGCCCTGATCACCGCGGTCCTCGCCGTCCTGATCTTCCCCTGGAAGCTGTACTCCGACCCGCAGGGCTACATCTTCACCTGGCTCGGCCTGGTCGGCGGTCTGCTCGGCACCGTCGCGGGCATCCTCGTCGCCGACTACTGGCTGCTGCGCCGTACCCGTCTGGACCTCGCCGACCTGTACCGCACCGGCGGCCGCTACTGGTACGCGGGCGGCTGGAACTGGCGCGCGGTCGTCGCCTTCCTGTCCGGCGGCGTCCTGGCGATCGGCGGCGCCAGCTTCAAACCCCTGATCGACGGCCGCCCCATCCCCGCCCTGTCCTCCCTCGCCGACTACGGCTGGGCGGTGGGCCTCGGCACGTCCCTGGTCCTGTACCTGGTCCTCACGCTGCTGACCGGCCGCAAGGGGGCCTACGCGTAAGGGAGTCCGGGGGCGGTCAGCCGGTCTGCGACTGCCCGCCCCCGAGCGCGCCCACCGCGGCCCGCGCCGCCTGGATGGCCCCCTTGTTGATCTCGTCCGTGCCGGGCGCCTTCTTCGTGTCGAAGTTGCTGCCGTTGTAGGTGACGATCACCAGGGCGTTGGACACCCGGACCATCACCACGCCCTCGCGCGTCTGCTGCTTGTCCTGCGTGGTGAGGTTGACGACGGAGTAGGCGCTGTTCCCGAGCCCGGGCACCTCCCCGCCGCCGCTCTTCTCCTTCACCCGCTGCTGGTACTCCTGCGTGGCCTCCTGGTCCGACCCGCTGATCTCGAAGGACACGTCGAGCCAGCGGTAGTCGTACCCCTGCAGGGCGTTCCAGGAGCAGGTGCGGCGCAGCTTGGTATCGGTCGAGGGGATCTCCTTGCCGGTCGTCTTCGCCCCCGGCACCAGGGACTTGACGGTCGCCGCGGGCACACTGGCGCAGGGGGAGGGCGCGGCGCTGTACGCCTTCGCCGTCGAGGTGGACGACGGGTCCGAGGAGGACGAGGAGGACTGGGTGGACGTCTGCTGGGTCGTCTGGTGCCCGGCGGAAGCCGGCGGCGCGGCCGGGCCGGACGTCAGCGCCCAGCCGGCACAGGCGAGAACCGCGACCGGCGAGATCCGCGCGGTGAGGGCGAGCGGCAGAGGAAGGGAACGCACGGCTCACTTCTCGTGTGGGGGAGGGGCTACGGAAGGGTCCGCTTGGTGGACATGGGACGCCAGTGTCACACGAGTCCCTGTGGGGCGGAAGTAGGAACTCCGCTGTGTGCCCGGGCGGTCACGGCGGTGGGCTCACGGCGTGCCGTTCTGTCCTTTTTGCTCCTCAAGCCGGCGGCGCGCGCCGACTTCGCTGGGGTACTCGCGGACGGTGAAGGCGGCGACCGACCAACCGACGGCCCAGGCGGCCAGTGCGGGCAGGACGGGTGCGGCGATGAGCCAGAGGGCACGAGCGGCGAGGGCCGGACCGGTGGAGCGGCGGCGCTCGTCCCGCTTGGCGGCACGGAACGCGTCGGGGGCAGGCGGGTCCAGGAGCTTCCCGCGGTGGTCCCGGCGCTGCACCAGCCAGCCCCACACCAGGGCCGCGACGGACGCCGCCGCCTGCGCCCAGTCCCATACCGGGCGGACCGCCGGCGGCAGGGCGTCGCGGAAGCTTCCGTACAGGACGAGCGCGAGGTAGACGCAGAAGGCCAGCACCGCGAGCCACAGCGCGGCGCCGAGGGCGCGGCGCAGCCAGTAGCGCGGACCGCGCTCGTACCACGTGGTGCCGAGCCCCGGCAGGGACGGGATGCCGACGGGCGTCGAAGTCGTCGTCATGCTGCGGACCGGTGCTCCTCCAGCCAGCGGCGGGCGCCGACTTCGCTGGGGTACTCCCAGACGGTCAGCCAGGCGGCGAACCAGCCGGCGATGTATGCGGCGAACGCCGGCATGACCGGAGCGGCGAGCAGCACCAGCCCGCGGCCCATGGCGATCCGGCCTGGGACGCGCCTGTTGTGGTCGCGTTTGGCCCGGAGGGTCTCTTCGGGAGTGGGCGGATTCAGCAGCGCCTCCCGATGGCCTCGGCGCTGTTTCACCCAGCCCCACACCAGCGCCACGGCGGACGCGGCCACCTGCAAGCTGTCCCACACGACACGTGCGGCGGGCGGCAGGACGTCACGGAACCCCGAGTACAGGCCCAGCGCGAAGAGACCGAACATGGCCATGACGAGGACGATGAAGACGGTCGTACGCGCCCGGGACAGCCAGTAGAGTGCGCCGCGCTCGTACCAGGTCCTGCCCAGCTTCGGCAGGGCCGGAATGGGCACGGAGAACCCGGGCGCCGGGGCCTCAGAAGACGCTCGTGACGCCATGCCAGACATCCTTCACCAGTCGCTTTCCATCATCGACCGTCTCCGTGGCGACATGCCCGGCCCCGGTCAGCACGCCTCCGACCACCCCGTGGTCGTGGATGTCCTCGCTCCAGTGCTCGTGGAAGGCGTGGTCGATGACCGAGGTCGCGACGATCACCGAGCCGACGCCGACCGCGGCGACCGCGACCGCACCCTCGACGGGCAGAGCCGCCGTGACAGCCGCACCGACGGCCAGGCCGCCGACGGCTGCCCCGACGTCGACGGTGACGGAATGCTGCCAGGACCAGCCCTTGTCGTGGTCGTCCTTCGCCTCGATCAGACCGCAGGTCGCCGCCGCGGCGACGTCCAGCACCGGAATCTCCTTCAGGACGTCCGGCAGCGCTTCCAGCCCCTTGCCCAGGCGCAGCGCGTCCGCGGCGTCCACCAGCTTGACGTTCAGCGCACGGTCGTACGGCAACGCGGTGCTGCCGTTGTCGGCACGCGCGATGTCCGCCTCCAGCGAGTCCACCTTGGTGACCGCGTCGCGGTAGGCACTCTTGGCCGGAAGATCGTCCGGCATCCTCCGACCCTGCTGCTGGAACACCTTGCGCTCGTCGCGGAGTTGCTTCTTGGCCGCCTGTGCCTCGGCCCTGGCCGCGTCGATGTGCCGACGGGCCTCGATACCCCCGGCGCGGGCGTCCTCGGCGTCGTACGCGTACAGGCCGCGCAGCGCGTCGTACAGGGTGACCTTGTCTCCCGGGGACACCGAGTCGTCCTTCGACGTCACCTTGTCGTACAGCCCCTGCAAGTCCTTCGCCGCCACCAGTCGTGCGTGCTGGGCGGTGTGGAGGATCTCGTCGCGCGCCGTGGCGTAGTCGTTCATCGCCGAGATGGTGTTCTGGTCGTCCGCGCTCGGCGGATTCGCCGTCATGACCGGCAGCGGCGCGCCCTTCGCGTCCGTCGGCACGCCCTTGCCGGCCGCGATGTGCTGTGCGTTCTGCAGGGACGACTCGCACGTGGACAGCGCGTTGGCGAGGGTCTCCAAGATCTCGCCCGCCGCGTGCACCAGTTCGGCGAAGCCGCCGGCGGCCAGTGCGTCCTCGCTCCACTTGCCGCGGAAGCTCTCGGCCGCCTCGCCCTGCCAGCCGGCGTCGCCGACCAGTTTGTCGACGGCGCTGCTCAGCGGCTTGACCACGGCGTCGAGTTTGTCCTTGGCGTTCTTGTACGTCTCGGCCATCGTGCGCAGACCGCCGATGTCGCCGCCGACCCAGCTGTCACTCATCGGCTCTCACTTGATCAGGTCTTCGAAGACGCCATGGACGTCCACGTCGTGCCGGTGGAAGGAGTCCCGCGCGTAGGCGACCTTGTCCCCGTGGTCGTCGAGTCGGTCGGCCATGCCGGTGTGCAGCGCGATGATGAGGTCCGCGACCTCCTTGACGGCCGAGTCGAGGCCGGGGTCGCCGCCGCTGACGACGGGCGGTGCCACGTCGGGGTGCAGCTCGCGGTAGTCGCCGGCCTGGTCGTGGAAGGTCTTCGCCATGGCGGCGAGGTCGTCGTAGACCGCCTTGAAGTCGCTCACCGGCGCACCTCCCGCGCATGGGCGGCCAGGTCCGCAGGCCGCCAGTTGGGTTCCCCGGGCGCGACCCGGGGGTCCAGCAGGACCGTGACGCCCTGCTCGCGCACGCCCTCGGCCAGCGGGCCGAGGGAGGCGGCGACCCACGGCTGGGACTCGCCGAGGGCCTGCACCAGCCTGGCCGGCGAGGTGAACGCGAACGCCACGGTGCCGTGTGCGGGGTGCTGGAAGAGTTCGAGGGCGATGAAGGGCACGCGCGCGGGGCGGCCGTCGGAGCCGGTGCCGGTGACGGACCGCGGATGTGCCGGCACGCACACTGGAGTGTGGTACGCGGGCACCCCGGGTTTCGGGCCGGGCCGGTCGTCCGTGGCCGTGCGCGGGGGCGGCGCGGCCTCCACGAGGTCCCGCAGCGCCGAGCGGAGCGACCGAGGAGTGTGCTGCGGGAGGCCCGTCCCGGGCGGATCCGGCTCAGCGAAATCCAGCAGTCGTGAACGTATCGGCGCCCCCATCGCCGTCACCTCTTCCCCGTGCGTGCGTGGCCGATCGGGCGCGACCACGTTAGCCAGCGGGCAAGAGGGCAAATCCAGCCATGTCGTGACCTGCTGTCGGCCGTACACGGAACCCATACGCTCGCTTGGCCGACGGCATGACAGCGCTTGACCCGTTGCTGAACCAGGGCGTCCGGCCTGCGCGGTGGCTAGGGGACCCGAGCGGTCCACTCCGCCGACGTGAACTTGGCCCGCGCCAGCTCCTCCGCGCGCGCCAGCTCCTCGTCCGTGATCTTGCCCGGCGCCAGGCCGTAGCGCACGCGGAACGACTCGATCATCCGGTCGATGACCGCCGCACGCGGCAGGCCGGTCTGCCGCCGCAGCGGATCGACCCGCTTCTTCGCGGACCTCGTCCCCTTGTCGGACAGCTTCTCCCGCCCGATGCGCAGCACCTCGACCATCTTGTCGGCGTCGATGTCGTACGACATGGTCACGTGGTGCAGTACGGCGCCCGGGCCCCCGCCGGGTCCGGCGATCCGCTTCTGCGCCGCGCCCGCGATCTTGCCCTGGTCGGTCGCGATGTCGTTCAGCGGCTGGTACCAGGCCCGGATGCCCAGCTCACCGAGGGCGCCCAGCACCCAGTCGTCCAGGTAGGCATAGCTGTCCTGGAAGGACAGGCCGTGGACGAGGGACTCGGGGACCGACAGCGAGTAGGTGATCGTGTTGCCGGGCTCCACGAACATCGCGCCACCGCCGGAGATCCGTCGCACCACCTCGATGCCGTGCCGCGCGGCGCCCTCCGGGTCCACCTCGTTGCGCAGCGACTGGAAGCTGCCGATGATCACCGCCGGGGCGCCCCACTCCCACACCCGCAGCGTCGGCGACCGCCGGCCCGCGGCGACCTCGGCGGTCAGCACCTCGTCCAGCGCCATGTGCAGCGCGGGCGGCTGCGGGCCCTCGTGGATCAGCTGCCAGTCGTGGTCGGTCCAGTCCGTGGCGTGCGCGAGCGCGCGCCGCACCGCGATCGCCACGCCCTCCGACGTGAGGCCGTACATCACCGTCCCCGCGGGCAGCGCCGCCTCGATCCGCGCGGCCAGGCCCGCCGCGTCGGTGTCCGCCGGGGCGCCCTCCAGCGCACGGTCCACCGCGTCCAGCGCCTCGTCCGGCTCCAGGAAGAAGTCGCCCGACACGCGCACGTGCCGCAGCACGGCGTCCTCGACGTCCGCGTCCACGACGACGAGCTTGCCGCCGGGCACCTTGTACTCACCGTGCACTGCCTGGGCCTCCGTCCCTGCCGCCGCCCGCACGAGATCAACGGCGCAGGTCGTCGCCGTGTTCCCCGGACCGCGATCACGCTCGTACGATCACCCGGACGAGGTACCCGAGCCGAGGAGGCGTCTGCCGTGTTCACCACCCGGCCCACCCTGCAGGGCACCTTCGGCATGGTGTCCTCCACCCACTGGCTGGCCTCCCAGTCGGCGATGGCGGTCCTGGAGGACGGCGGAAACGCCTTCGACGCCGCCGTGGCGGGCGCGTTCGTGCTGCACGTGGTGGAGCCGCATCTCAACGGGCCCGCGGGCGAGGTACCGGTCCTGCTCGCCCCGGCGGGCGGCGAGGTGCGGGTGCTGTGCGGACAGGGGGTCGCCCCGGCCGGTGCCACCGTCGCCCACTACCGGGGGCTCGGGCTGGACCTCGTACCCGGCACCGGACCGCTCGCGGCCGCAGTGCCCGGCGCCTTCGACACCTGGCTGCTGCTCCTGCGCGACCACGGCACCAGGTCCCTGGAGGACGTGCTGAAGTACGCCATCGGCTACGCCGAGCACGGGCACGCGCCCGTGGAGAAGCTCGGCGCGACCGTGGAGGCCGTACGGGAGCTGTTCGCGACCGAATGGCCCTCGTCGGCCGAGGTGTACCTGCCCGGCGGCCGGGCGCCCCGCCCCGGTGAGCTCTTCCGCAACCCCGCCCTCGCCGCCACCTGGAAGCGGCTGCTCGCCGAGACCGCGGGCAGCGGCGACCGGGAGGCCCGGATCGACGCCGCCCGCGAGGTATGGCGCTGCGGGTTCGTCGCCGAGGCGCTGGTACGGCAGTCCCGGCGGCCCACCATGGACACCAGCGGCGCACGGCACATCGGCACGCTCACCGAGGCCGACCTCGCCGGCTGGTCGGCCACCTACGAGACCCCGGTGACCTACGACTGGAACGGCTGGACCGTGTGCAAGGCCGGCCCCTGGAGCCAGGGCCCCGCCCTCCTGCAGCAGCTCGCCCTGCTCCCGCCCGAGCTGCCCGCCTACGGCTCCGCCGAGTACGTCCACCTGCTGATCGAGGGCTGCAAGCTCGCCATGGCCGACCGCGAGGCCTGGTACGGGGACGCGGCCGAGGTGCCGGTCGCCGAGCTGCTGTCGGACGGCTACAACGCCGGGCGGCGGGCCCTGGTCGGCGCCAAGGCCTCCTTCGAGCTGCGGCCCGGCAGCCCCGGCGGGCGCACCCCGCGGCTGCCGGCGCAGGCGTACGCGCGCGTGGAGACCGGCGAGGTCCGCGGCTTCGACCCGATGGGCGCCGGTGAGCCGACGGTCGCGGAGTTCCCCGGCGACCCGCAGGTGGCCGCCGACGGCACGACCCGTGGCGACACCTGCCACCTGGACGTCGTCGACCGCTGGGGCAACATGATCGCCGCCACGCCCAGCGGGGGCTGGCTGCAGTCCAACCCGGTCGTGCCCGAGCTGGGCTTCCCGCTCGGCACGCGCCTGCAGATGACCTGGCTGGAGGAGGGCCTGCCGAACTCCCTCACTCCGGGCCGCCGCCCGCGCACCACCCTCACCCCGTCCCTCGCGCTCCGCGACGGCGTGCCGGTCCTGGCGTTCGGCACGCCCGGCGGCGACCAGCAGGACCAGTGGCAGCTGCACTTCTTCCTCGCCGCCGCCCTGCGCGCCCCGGTACGCGGCGGCCTCGACCTCCAGGGCGCGATCGACGCCCCGAACTGGCACAACGACAGCTTCCCAAGCTCCTTCCACCCGCGCGGCCGCCGCCCCGGCAGCGTGACCGTGGAATCCCGCATGGACGCGGACGTGATCGAGGAGCTGCGGCGGCGCGGCCACGACGTCACCGTCGGCCCCGCCTGGTCCGAGGGGCGCCTGTGCGCGGTGGCCCGGGACCCGGAGACCGGCGTGCTCTCGGCGGCGGCGAACCCGCGCGGGATGCAGGGGTACGCCGTCGGCCGCTGACTGATCATCCGGAACCTGTTCTTCATCCCGATTCCACCCGCTGTGCACCGGGCGGGCGGGGATTGTCAGAGGGACGTGCTCTCATGGAGGCATGATCGAAGCAATGACGGAAACCATCGAAGAGTTTCTCGCCCGCTGCTCGGCCGACGTGGAGGAAGCGGTCCGCAAGGCCGCCGCGGCCGAGATCCTGCCCCGCTTCCGCTGCCTCGCCGAGCACGAGGTGGACCAGAAGAGCGGCCCGCACGACCTGGTGACGGACGCCGACCGGCTGGCCGAGCTGCGGCTCACCGCGGACCTCGGCGCCCTGCTGCCCGGCTCGGTCGTGGTCGGCGAGGAGGCCGTGCACGCCGACCCGGCGACCTATGCGGCGCTGCAGGGCGACGCGCCGGTCTGGATCGTCGACCCGGTGGACGGCACCCGCCAGTTCGTGCACGGCGACGACGGGTTCTGCACCCTGGTCGCCCTCGTCCAGCGGGGCGTCGTCCTCGCCTCCTGGACCTACGCCGCGGCGCGCGACCAGCTCGCCACCGCGGTCCGCGGCCAGGGCGCCTTCCTCGACGGCGAGCGGCTGTTCGCGGGCCCGCCCGCGCCCGGCCGCGACCTCGTCGTCGCCACGTCCCACCCGGACTACACCACCGACGAGCAGAAGCGCGCGCTGAGCGTCCTGTGGACCGACGGCCTCGCCCCTCGCCCCTGCGGTTCGGCGGGCCTGGAGTATCTCGCCATAGCCCAGGGGGAGTTGGACGCCGTCGCGTTCTCCTGGGAAGCGGCCTGGGACCACGCGGCCGGGCTGCTCCTCGTCGAGGAGGCGGGCGGCACGCACCTCACCCGCGCCGGCGAACCGTTCCGGGTGACCGGCGGCAACGCCCTGCCCTTCACCGCGGCCCGGGACGCCACGACCGCCCGCCGGGTGGCCGACCTGCTGCGCACGGTGGCCTGAATCCGACCGGGGCGTCCCGCCGGGCCCCGTCTGCCGGTCCGCCCGGCCACCCGGCCCGAGGGAATGTCAGTCCCGCGGCATATCCTGACCCCGAGTGGCCATCGGCTGACGAAGGGGTCCGAAGGTGCCGTCGATGCTCGATGCGGTCGTGGTGGGTGCGGGGCCGAACGGACTGACCGCTGCCGTGGAGCTGGCCCGCCGCGGCTTCTCCGTCGCGCTGTTCGAGGCGAAGTCCACCGTGGGCGGCGGCGCCCGCACCGAGGAACTGACCCTGCCCGGCTTCCGGCACGACCCGTGCTCGGCCGCCCACCCCCTGGGCATCAACTCACCGGCGTTCCGCGCCCTGCCCCTCGACCGCTACGGCCTGCGGTGGCTGCACTCCGAGCTGCCGATGGCGCATCCCTTCCCCGACGGCACCGCGGCCGTGCTGTCCCGCTCGGTGGCCGAGACGGCCGCCTCCTTCGGCCCCCGGGACGCGGGCGCGTACCGCAGACTGGTCGAGCCGTTCCTCGCCCACTGGGACACTCTCGTACGGGACTTCATGTCCCTGCCGCTGACCGCCCTCCCACGCGACCCCGTCACCCTGGCCCGCTTCGGCCTGGCCGGGCTGCCGCCGTCCACCTGGCTGCTGCGCCGTTTCAAGGACGAGCGGGCCAAGGCCCTCTTCGCCGGCCTGGTCGCCCATGTGATCGCGCCGCTCAGCGGCCTGGCCACCGGCGCCATCGGCCTGGTCTTCGCCCTGGCCGCCCACGCCCGCGGCTGGCCGGTGCCCCGCGGCGGCTCCCAGGCCATCTCCGACGCCCTCGCCGACTACCTCAAGGACCTCGGCGGCGCCGTACACACCGACTACGAGGTCAAGCGCCTGGACGACCTGCCCCCCGCACGGGCGTACGTCTTCGACACCTCGCCCACCGCGCTGGCCCGCATCGCCGGCTTCGGGAACCACTACGCGCACTACCGCTACGGCCCGAGCGTCTTCAAGATCGACTATGCGCTGGACGGCCCCGTCCCCTGGACCGCGCCCGAGGCCCGCGCCGCCACGACCGTGCAGATCGGCGCGAGCAAGGGCGAGATCTCCACCGCCCTGCGCGCCGCCTCCCGCGAGGGCCGCGCCCCCGGCCGGCCGTTCCTGATCACCGTGCAGCCCAGCATCGTCGACCCGACCCGCGCCCCCCAGGGCAAGCAGGTCTTCTGGGCGTACGGCCATGTCCCGAACGGCTGGTCCGGCGACCTCACCGACGCCATGGAGCGCCAACTGGAGCGCTTCGCCCCCGGTTTCCGCGACCGCGTGCTCGCCCGCGCCGTCGCCGGCCCCGCCGAGCTGGCCGCCCACAACGCCAACTACGTCGGCGGCGACATCGCCTGCGGCGCGGCGTCCGGACTCCAGCTGCTGCTGCGCCCCAGACTGTCCCTGTTCCCGTACCACACCCCTCATCCGGCCGTCTTCATCTGCTCCTCGGCCACCCCGCCGGGACCCGGCGTGCACGGCATGTCGGGGCACAACGCGGCCAAGGCCGTATGGCGAAGACTGAGGCAGCAGACATGACCACCATCACCCTGGTCCAGGGCGACATCACCCGGGAGAGCGCCGACGCGATCGTCAACGCGGCCAACTCCTCCCTCCTCGGCGGCGGCGGAGTCGACGGCGCGATCCACCGGCGCGGCGGCCCCGCCATCCTGGAGGAATGCCGCGCCCTGCGCGCCTCCCGGTACGGCAAGGGCCTGCCCACCGGCCAGGCGGTCGCCACCACGGCGGGTGAACTCGACGCGCGCTGGGTCATCCACACGGTGGGCCCGGTGTACAGCGAGAGCGAGGACCGCTCCGATCTGCTCGCCTCCTGCTACCGCGAGTCCCTGAGGGCCGCCGACGAACTCGGCGCCCGCACGGTCGCGTTCCCGGCCGTCTCCACGGGCGTGTACCGGTGGCCGATGCGGGACGCGGCACGGATCGCCGTGGAGACCGTGCGGAACACGGCGACGGCGGTCGAGGAGGTGCGCTTCGTTCTCTTCGACGAGCGGGCGTACGAGGCGTTCGCCCGCCAAGTCGGCTGACCGGCGTTGCCCTTGGCGATGCGAGCAGCCGTCAGGACAGTTCGCGCAGGGTCCTGCCGAGCAGCGCCACGCCCTCGGCGATGACTCCCGGCGCGGTGGCCGCGTACCCGAGGACGAGACCGGGCGGGCCGGGCAACTGCCGGTGCCAGGACAGGGGTTGGCACTTCACGCCCCGGCCCAGCGCGGCGGCGGCGAGCTCGGTGTCGGGTACGTCCGCGGTGTACGTGACCGTCAGATGCAGGCCCGCCGCGGCTCCGTGCACGGTCCCACCGGGCAGATGCTCGGCGAGTGCGGCGATCATCGCGTCGCGGCGGTCGCGGTGCCGCCGCCGCAGCAGCCGCAGTTGCCGCTCCAGCCCACCGGACTCCATCAGCCGGGCGAGCACCAGCTGCGGCAGCACCGCGTTGCCCAGGTCGTTGAACCGCTTGGCGTCGACCAGGCCCGTGCGATAGCGGGGCGGGACCACCAGCCAGCCGATGCGCAACGCCGGAGCGAGCAGCTTCGACACACTGCCCATGTAACACACCCGGTCGGCCAGCAGCGCCCGCAGCGCGGGGACCGGCGGCCGGTCGTAGCGGTGCTCGGCGTCGTAGTCGTCCTCCAGGATCAGCCCGCCGTCCCGGGCCCAGCCCAGCAGCTCACGCCGGCGCTCGCCGCTGGTCACCACGCCGGTCGGGAACTGGTGGGCCGGCGTGAGCAGCACCGCGCGGGCACCGGTCGTGCGCAACGCGTCCACCCGCACCCCGTCCCCGTCGACCGGCACCGGCGGGGTGTCGAGGCCCCCGTTGCGCAGATGCTGGCGGCCGCCGAGCGAGCCGGGGTCCTCCACCGCGACGGCGTCGATGCCGTCCGCCCGCAGCACCTGGTGCAGCAGGGTGAGCGCCTGGGCGGTGCCCGCCACGATCAGCACCTCGTCCGGCTCCACCCGTACGCCCCGCATCCGCGCGAGCCAGTCGGCCACGGCCCGCCGCAGCGCGGGAGCGCCACGGGGGTCGCCGTAGCCGAGGTGCTCGGCGGACAGCTCCGCGAGCACGGCACGCTCGGCGCGCAGCCAGGCGGTCCGCGGAAAGGCGGCGAGGTCGGGCCGCCCGGGAGTGAGATCGACGGCGGCCGGCACCTCCCGCAAGGCGTCGAAGACGTCGGCGCCGGGGGGTCGGAGGAACGGGATCGCGGGTGTGGTGGGGCGCTCAGGGCTCGTGGGGGAGGTGCGGCCGGCGGCTGGTCGCGGGGGACGGGGTGCGCGAGGGGTCGCCGGCGGGCGCTCCGCGCGAGGGCTGACGAGTGCCGCATCCACCTTGGCCCTCCGCGACTCCTCGCGTTCCGGTCCTTCGCCCCGGCGGACGCCCCGTGCCGCGGCGAACGGTGCCGCCACCACCACCGTGCCCCCGCGGCGGCGGCCCTCCAGATGGCCGTCCTCGGCGAGCCGGCGGTAGGCCTCGGTGATCACCCCTCGGGACACATGGAGTTCGGTGGCCAGCACCCGGGTGGGCGGGAGCCTGCTGCCCACCGCCAGGCGGCCGTCCGCTATCGCCCGCCGCAGCCGTCCGGCCAGCCACTCGGCCTTCCCGCCGACGGGCACATCACCGGCCGCCAGCTGCAGGAAGTCCGAGCCACGACCAGGGACTTCACCCGCGCCGGCCGGCATCCCTCGCTTCTCGTCCACCGTGCTCATGCTGTCATGCGCCGGGTGCAGCCGCCGAAGACGAAGTCCGGCGCGGCCCGGGTGAGTACGGCCGTCTCCGTGCCGATCCCCCAGTGGGCCGCCACCTCGGCCTCGGCCGCCTTCAGCAGCTCGGGCACGATCTCCGCGCCGCCGTCATGCATGGCCTCCGCCACCACCAGCACCCGGTGGGTGTGCTCGCCGACCGCCGAGTGGCCGCTCTGCCGGTGGGTCCAGCGCCGCGCGTGCGCGCGTCCGGCGGAGTCGACGAAGGTCACCTCGCCGGGCGCGGGACGCTCGACGCCTCCGCCGAACGCCGTGTACGTCTCGTCGCCGCCGGCCGGCCGCACCTCCAGCAGCGGCCCGGTGATCCGGTCGATGTCGAGGACCGCCACCGGGATCGCGTACGCCACGGACAGCGCGTTGCACAGGTCGACCAGCGGATGGATGCGCGGCAGCGCGCCCTCCTTCCGCAGCCGCCGCAGCAGCGACTCCGCGGCGCACCGGTACTGCGTCGGCCTGAGCCCCGTCCGGCTGAACGTCCGCCGCCAGGCCAGCACCTCGGGGAACTCGCCCTCGGTGGCGCCGGACAGCCGGGCCAGGGCGCGGGCGGTGTACTCGGCGGCGCGCGGCCCGGTGTCCGCACCGGCGCCGACGCCGTCGGCGTACAGCGCGCCGGAGGCCAGTTCGGGAAATCTGGCCCAGATGGTGTCCGCGTGCCGGAATCGCATGGTCAGGGACCTCCTCGGGGTTCGGGAGCCACCACCTTGCCCGGACCGTGGTCCGGTCACCAGGGCCAAAGCCGGTGCGGGCGGCCGGTCCATAGCCGGCCCACCCCGGGCCGCGGCCCCCGCAGCCCGCGTGGCATCATCGGCCGGGGTCCCGAACGCCGTCGTACGAGGAGCACGATGAACCCCGCTCTCACCGTCACCCCGGCGGTCGGTGCCGCGCTGCTGGACGACTTCTCGCTGGAGATGACCGGCAAGGACGTGCCCCGGCTGGAGGAAGCGCAAGGCAGCATCCCGCGGGGCACCCGGATCAACATCACCTTCCTCGCCGGGGAGGACCTCGGCATGCGGCTGGCGGCCGCCCGCGCGGTCAAACGGCTCGGTTTCGTCCCCGTGCCCCACATCTCGGCACGCCGCCTGCCCTCCCGGGCCGCCCTGGAGGAGTTCCTGTCCGGGCTGGCCGAGGACGGCACCGCCGAGAACGTCTTCGTCGTCGGCGGCGACCCCGCCCGCCCCGAGGGCCCCTACCCGGACGCCCTCGCCGTCCTGCGCACCGGCCTGCTCCAGCGCCACGGCGTCCGGCACGTCGGCATCAGCGGCTACCCGGAGGGCCACCCCGCGATAGCCGACGGCACGCTGTGGTCCGCGCTCACCGACAAGGCGGCGGCCATCGGGGCGCACCGGTTCGGCGGCGACGTCATCACCCAGTTCGGCTTCGACGCCGACCCCGTGCTCGGCTGGCTGGAGGCCGCCCGCGCCCGGGGCGTGCACCTGCCCGTCCGCATCGGCGTGCCCGGACCGGCGGGCGTACGCCGGCTGCTCGGCTACGCCACCCGGTTCGGCGTCGCCACCAGTGCCTCCGTCGCCCGCAAGTACGGCTTCTCGCTGACCAACCTCATGGGTACGACCGGCCCGGACCGCTTCCTGCACGCGCTCGCCCAGCGCTACGACCCCGAACGGCACGGCGCCGTGAAGGTCCACTTCTACACGTTCGGCGGGCTGCGCCACACCGCCGGCTGGATCGCCGGGTTCCGGCAGACCGCCGCTCTCGGCACACACACGCCGTGATGCCGCCCCGGCCGCGCCCGCCCGGATCGGCACCCCACCAGGCCCGCGGACGCTGCTGTCGGATTTCCGCCAGCGGTCGGCGCCCCGGGTGGCCGATGCTGGACGCATGCAGACAGCGACGCACCTCGACCGGGAGCACTGCGTACGCGCCGTGCAGTCCAAGGACGCGCGGTTCGACGGGTGGTTCTTCACGGCCGTCCTGACCACCCGGATCTACTGCCGGCCCAGCTGTCCCGTCGTCCCGCCCAAGCCGGAGAACATGACGTTCTACCCGAGCGCGGCCGCCTGCCAGCAGGCCGGGTTCCGGGCCTGCAAGCGCTGCCGCCCGGACACCAGCCCCGGCTCCCCGGAGTGGAACCAGCGCGCCGACCTGGTGGCCCGCGCCATGCGGCTCATCGCCGACGGCGTCGTGGACCGCGAGGGCGTGCCCGGACTCGCCGACCGGCTCGGCTACAGCACCCGCCAGGTGGAGCGGCAGCTGCTCGCCGAGCTGGGCGCGGGCCCCCTCGCGCTCGCCCGTGCCCAGCGCGCCCAGACCGCGCGGCTGCTCATCGAGACCACCCCGCTGCCCATGACGGAGATCGCCTTCGCGGCCGGCTTCGCCTCCGTCCGCACCTTCAACGACACCGTCCGCGAGGTCTTCGCCCTGAGCCCGAGCGAGCTGCGCGCCCGCGCCCCGAAGTCCGGGACCGGTACCCCGGGTGTGCTGAGCCTGCGGCTGCCGTTCCGTGCCCCGCTCAACCCCTCCAACCTCTTCGGCCACCTCGCCGCCACCGCCGTACCCGGCGTCGAGGAGTGGCTCCCCCACTGCCCGAACGGCGTGGGAGGTACCCCCACCGGCGCGTACCGGCGCACGCTGCGCCTGCCGTACGGCCATGGGATCGTCTCCCTCACGCCCCGCCCCGACCACATCGCCTGCCGCCTCACGCTGAGCGATCTGCGCGATCTGCCCGTGGCGATCAGCCGGTGCCGCCGCATGCTCGACCTGGACGCGGACCCCGTCGCCGTGGACGACCGGCTGCGCACCGACCCGCTGCTCGCGCCCCTGGTCGACAAGGCGCCCGGTCGGCGGGTGCCGCGCACGGTCGACGAGGCCGAGTTCGCCGTCCGCGCCGTCCTCGGTCAGCAGGTCTCCACGGCGGCCGCCCGCACCCACGCGGCCCGCCTGGTCACCGCCCACGGCAAACCCCTCGACGACCCCGAGGGCGGCCTCACGCATCTCTTCCCTTCCCCCGAGGCCCTCGCCGCCGTGGATCCCGAGACCCTGGCGATGCCCCGCACCCGGCGCACCACGTTCACCACCCTGGTCCGGGAACTCGCCGAGGGCACCCTCCACCTGGGAATCGAGTCCGACTGGGCGGAGGCCCGCGCCCGGCTCCTGGCCCTGCCCGGCTTCGGACCGTGGACCGTCGACGTCATCGCCATGCGCGCCCTCGGCGATCCCGACGCCTTCCTCCCCACCGACCTCGGCATCCGGCGCGCGGCGGGGGAGCTGGGCCTGCCCTCCACCCCGGCCGCGCTCACCGCCCGGGCGGAGGCATGGCGGCCCTGGCGGGCGTACGCCGTGCAGTACCTGTGGGCGACCGACGGCCACCCGATCAACTTCCTGCCCGTGTAAGAAGGTTCTCCGATGACCCACACCCTGATCGACAGCCCGTACGGCCCGCTCACCCTGGTCGCCGACGCCGACGGCACCCTGTGCGGCCTCTACATGGCCGGCCAGCGACACCGCCCGCCCGCGGAGAACTTCGGCCACCGGGACGACAGCCTGCCCTCCTTCGCCGCGGCGTGGGAGCAGCTGACGGCCTACTTCGCGGGCGAGTTGAAGCAGTTCACCCTCGGACTCGCCCTGAAGGGGACCCCGTTCCAGCGCAGCGTCTGGGCACAGCTCACCCGCATCCCGTACGGCGAGACCCGCACCTACGGCCAACTCGCCGACGCCCTAGGCAACCCCGGGGCGTCCCGCGCCGTCGGCCTCGCCAACGGCAAGAACCCCATCGGCATCATCGTCCCCTGCCACCGCGTCATCGGCGCGTCCGGCGACCTCACCGGCTACGGCGGCGGCCTCGACCGCAAGCGCCGCCTGCTGGACTTCGAACGGGACACCGCGCTGTTCTAGCCCGCTCCAGCGACGGCACTCGGTGGGGGAGGCCCTCCTGAGGCGCACGGATCCTATGTGCCGCTCTCGGTCCGGATGCGGTCCAGCAGTGCGGGCAGGGCGGTGCCGATCGGCTCGCGTACGACCTCGTGGGCGAGTTCGTCGTACGGGGTCGGCTCGGCGTTGACGATGATCAGGTGGGCGCCGTGGTCGGCGGCGATGCCGACCAGGCCGGCCGCGGGCTGTACCTGCAGGCTGCTGCCGACGGCTATGAACAGGGTGCACGCCTTGCTGATGGACATCGCCTCGCCGAGGACGACGGGGTCCAGTCGCTCGCCGAACATCACGGTCGCGGACTTGAGGATGCCACCGCATTCCAGGCAGGCCGGGTCCTCCTCGCCGGCCTCGACGCGGGCGAGGGTGTCCTCCATCGGCCCGCGCGCGTGGCATCGGGTGCACACGACACTGCGTGCGCTGCCGTGCAGTTCGAGCACCTTGCGGGCGGGCAGGCCGGCGAGCTGGTGCAGTCCGTCCACGTTCTGCGTGATGACCCGGACCGGGATGCCGGACTTCTCCAGCTCGGCGACGGCACGGTGCGCGGCGTTCGGCTCGGCCTCGAGGGTGCGGTTCTTGCGCCGCATCTGCCACGAGCGGCGGCGGATCTCCGGGTCCGCCATGTAGTACTCGTACGTCACGAGCTTCTCCGCCGCCGGATCCCGCCGCCACAGCCCGTTCGGCCCGCGGTAGTCCGGGATTCCGGAGTCCGTGGAGATACCCGCGCCGCTGAGAAGGGCAAGGAGAGGCTTGTCCATGGGCCGAGAGTAGGACGCCCGTGTGATCGGGGCGAGCGGATATCGGGGCCGAGCGTCACGTCTGGGTCCGCCATCCGGGTTCCAGGATGTCGAGGAGGGCGTGAAAGGCCTTGTCCGCCCGGTCCCAGTGGCCGTTCGCCAGCGGGGCGATCACGAGGCCGAAGGAGGCGTCCGCCAGCAGGGCGGCCTCGGTGCGGGCCCGGTCCTGGTCCATGCCGAGGTCGCGGAAGACGCTGGTGAGCAGGTCCGTCCACTCGGTGACGATGTCGTGCAGGACCGGCCCGTACCGGTCCGGGTGGAGCAGGCTGGCGCTCATGACCTCGAGATACAGGGGGAGCGAGGCACGTACGTCGGGGTCGCTGAACTGATGCCACACCTCCTCCATGAAGCGGCGCAGGCCCGCCGCGTCCCTCGGTGAGCCGAAGGCCTCCAGCAGCTCGCGGGTGCGCAGAAGAGGCCGGCGTTCGTAGTCGGCGAGGGCCTCGGCGACCATCCGCTCCTTGGAGCCGAAGTAGTACAGGAGCATGCGGTCGCTGGTGCCCAGCGCACGGGCCAGGGGGCGCAGGGAGAGGTCGGTCAGCCCGTTGCGGAGGACGTATGCGCGGACCCGGTCGAGCAGATCGCGTCGTTTGGCCGGGTCGGGCGGCCGCGGCATGAGGGCTCCTGGATGCGGTGAGGGAAGCTCGGGCTATATGTCCCTTATAAGAACCTTTGGCGATGTCTTTACCGTAGCACCCGCTACGTCTATATTTGAGGTGTAGCGACTGCTACATGTACGGCTTCCCTCCGAAGGACTGATTCCCATGGCCACACACGCCGCGCTCTCCTGGGCCACCCGGCAGTGGGCTCTTTGGTCCCGTACGCTCGCACCGATACGGCCGCTGGACGCTCCCCGGGGTCGCGCCACCGTCTGGGACGCCTCCTGGCCCCTGCCCCGGGAACTGACCTCGGCGGGCCGAGCACGACGCCTGGTGACCGCTCAGCTGAGCGACTGGTCCTTGGCCGACCTGGCCGACACCGCTGAGCTCCTGGTCAGCGAGGTGGTCACCAACGCCCTGCGGCACACCCGCGGGCCGCTCCGGCTCAACCTGCGGGTGCGTGACTCCCGACTGGCGTGCGAGGTGGAGGACACCGAGTCCGCCGGCCCGCTGCGCAGCGTCGTCGACACCGACGCGGAAGGCGGGCGCGGCACGGAACTCCTCGACCTGCTCGCCGATGCCTGGGGCAGCACGGAGACAGCCACTGGCAAGACCATCTGGTTCGAACTGCGATCCGAGCACCCGGCCGTGGAAAGCACCGAGAACGCCTTGATGGCGGCCTGAACACCTTCAGCCGAGCCACGCCCGGCGCCCCGCCGCGACCGCGGCCGGTGAAAGGCCGGTCACGCCACCCGGTGGCCGTTCTCCAGCTCCGCGGTGCCGGAGCCGTCCGCGAGGACGTCCAGAGCGGTCAGGACGCGGCGGCCGAGGGCGCCGGGGAGGTGGTCGGTGATCTCCTCGCGCGGGACCAGGCGCCAGGACAGCAACTCCTCCTCCTGGAGGCGGATCGCCTTCAGCTCGGCCTCGGTGAGGACTCCGCCGTCGTACAGGTACGCCACCAGCGGGGGCCGGCCCGTGCCGTGCACCCAGTCCACGGCCAGCAGCCGGCCCGGCTCCCGGTCGAGGCCGATCTCCTCCAGCGTCTCCCGGCGCGCGCCCCGGCGCGGAGTCTCCCCGTCGTCCGACTCGATCGTGCCGCCCGGCAGCGCCCAGCCCTCGCGGTAGTTGGGCTCGACCAGCAGCACGCGCCCTTCGGCGTCCCGGAAGAGCACGGCCGCGCCGGCGAGGACTCGGGGCAGGCTCGCGATGTACGTGGCGAAGTCAGGAGTCGTCATTGGGGAAGGGTAACCAGGCGCGGAGCGGCTACCGGGCCGCCGTCGCCAGGCGCAGGGTGCGTTCCGCCAGCGCACTGATCCGTACGGAGTCGAAGCCGAACACCGCGCTCCGTACCGTGTCCTGAAGCGGGTCCCTCCACTGGGCCGGGATCGCGTCCGCGCCGGTGAGGACCCCGGTCACCGAGCCCGCCGTAGCCCCGTTGGAGTCGGTGTCCAGGCCGCCGCGCACGGTCAGGGCGATGGTCCGGGTGAAGTCGCCGTCGCCGTACAGCAGTCCGGCGGTGAGGACGGCGGCGTTCGGGACGGTGTGGATCCAGCCCAGCCCGGCGGTCTCCGCGGCCAGCGTGGCCAGGGTCTCCTCCCAGGGCAGCCGTGTCTCGTGCAGGGTCATGACCCGCCGTACGGTACGGGCGAGCCTGCTGCTCGCCGGGATCACGCCGAGCGCCGTGTCGAGTGCGTCCCGCACCGTGGGGGCGGTGAAGGCGGCGGCGATCAGCGCGGCCGCCCACATGGCGCCGTACACGCCGTTCCCGGTGTGCGAGAGCACCGCGTCCCGGCGTGCGAGCCCGGCGGCGGCCACGGGATCGCCGGGATGGGTCCAGCCGTGGACGTCGGCGCGGATCAGCGCGCCGATCCACTCCTGGTACGGGTTGTCGTACGTCGCCGTCAGCGGTGGCTTCAGCCCGTTGGCGAGATTGCGGTACGCGGCCCGTTCCGCGGTGAAGGTCTGCAGATACGGCAGCCGCAGCAGCCACAGGTCGCCGACCTGCTCGGTGCTGAAGCCGAAGCCGTACGTCTCCAGCAGGTGCAGGCCGAGGATCGCGTAGTCGACGTCGTCGTCGCGCACACTGCCGTGGATCCGGCCGCGCACGCAGTCCCGCCACTCCGGGCGCAGTACGGCGGTCTCGGCCGGGTCGGCGGGTTCGGGCAGGTAGTCGGTGAGCGGCAGCGCCTCGGCGGTGCGCAGATAGCGGTCGATGCGCTCGCGGGTCCACACCTCGCCCTGCTCCACCGGCTTGCCGAGCATGTTGCCCGCGATCCGGCCGAGCCAGCCGCCGTGGATGCGGTCGGCGAGGGCGGGCAGGCCGGCGGGCTGCGGGGGCTGGCTGGTCATGGCTGGGGTCTACCCGTTTTGCCCAGGGTGTTCCCAGCCGCTTCCCAGCCTTCGGTCGGGGCATGACGAGGGAGGACTCCTCCGGTTAAGGTCGCAGCGGCGCGACTGGCCCTGACGTGCGCGGGGCCCGGAGAGCAAGGGGAAAGCAAGGTGGCGGACGCTGCAGTGAACGAGACCCGTCGGGTGCTCATCGCCGCGGACAAGTTCAAGGGCTCGCTGACGGCCGTGCAGGTCGCCGAGCGGGTGACGGCCGGATTGCGCCGGGTCGTGCCGGATCTTCGCATCGAGGCGCTGCCCGTGGCCGACGGCGGCGACGGGACGGTGGACGCGGCGGTCGCGGCCGGTTTCGAGCGCCGAGAGGTACGGGTCGCCGGCCCGCTGGGCCAGGAGGTGACCGCCGCGTTCGCGCTGCGCGATGGGACCGCGGTCGTGGAGATGGCCGAGGCGAGCGGCCTCCAGCGCCTCCCGGCCGGGGTCTTCGCACCCCTGACCGCCTCCACGTACGGCTCCGGCGAGCTGCTGCGGGCCGCGCTGGACGCGGGCGCGCGGACGATCGTGTTCGGCGTCGGCGGCAGCGCCACGACGGACGGCGGCGCGGGCATGCTGTCCGCGCTGGGCGCGCGCTTCCTGAACGAGGACGGCGAGCCGGTGGCGCCGGGCGGCGGCGGGCTGGCGGAGCTCGCCCGCACCGATCTGTCCGGCCTGGACCCGCGGCTGTCGTCGGTGGAGCTGGTGCTGGCGAGCGACGTCGACAATCCGCTGACCGGGCCGAAGGGCGCGCCGGCGGTGTACGGCCCGCAGAAGGGCGCCTCCCCGGACGACGTGGAGACCCTGGACGCGGCCCTCGTCCACTTCGCCAAGGTGCTGGAGGCCGAGGTCGGGCCGCCGGCCGCGGAGTACGCGGCGTCGCCGGGCGCGGGCGCGGCGGGCGGCATCGGGTACGGCGCGCTGCTCCTCGGCGCCCGTTTCCGGCCCGGGATCGAGGTCATGCTGGACGTCCTGGGCTTCGCGCCCGCGCTGCAGCGGGCCTCGCTGGTGATCACCGGTGAGGGCTCGCTGGACGAGCAGACGCTGCACGGGAAGGCGCCGGCGGGTGTTGCTGCCGCGGCTCGCTCCGCGGGAAGGACCGTGGTGGCTGTGTGCGGGCGGCTCGCTCTGTCGCCGGAGGCGTTGCTGCGGGCGGGGATCGAGAGGGCGTACCCGTTGACCTCCGTCGAGCCGGACGTGGCCAGGTGCATCGCGGACGCGGGGCCGATTCTCGAGCGGGTCGCCATGCGGATCGCCGAGGACCACCTGGACTGAGGCCCCTGGGCGCTCCGCCCCCAGACCCCCGTTTCCCACCCGCTCACCCGCTCACCCGCCCACCCGGCCACCCGTCTCAGGCGGCTGGAGAGCCACTGTTCCGGGGCGGACGTGGTCTTGTCGCTTCACCTCTCAGCCAACCGAGTCAGGTGGGCGGGTGGACAAGCCGAGGGTCTGGGGGCGGAGCCCCCAGGTGGGCCACACAAGCGAGGGGCCCCGAACCGTTGCCTGGTCCGGGGCCCCTGCCAAAGCGCCGCTACGGCAACTGCGCCGCCCGCGCCTCGCGCCGGTTGTCGCGGAAGTTGTTCACCCGCCGAGCCGTGGCGAACAACGGAATCACCGCGCCCATGACCAGCTGGAGCGCGCAGCCCGTCTGGAGCAGCAGCTGCCCGCTGGGCGCGTCGAAGGCCCAGGCCGCCAGCAGGCCCATCGACAGGACGATCCATGCGAGCATGGCCCCCGCCAGGCGGCCCCTGGGCTTCGGGTACTCCACCCGGCTCACCATCAGCCACGCCGTACCGAGAATCGCCAGCAGCGTCGCCACGAAGGGCAGCTCCAGCAGGACGATGGAGACCACCGTCAGCGCCCCGAAGGGGCTGGGCATGCCCTGGAACATGCCGTCCTTCATGGTCACGCAGGAGAAGCGCGCCAGCCGGAGGACGACCGCCAGGAGCACCACGATTGCCCCCAGCGCCGCCATTCTCTGGTGTGCGTCGTCCGCGACCATGCCGTAGACGAGGACGAAGTACGCGGGCGCGAGCCCGAAGCTGATCAGGTCGGAGAGGTTGTCCAGCTCCGCGCCCATCGGCGACGAGCGCAGCTTGCGGGCCACCAGCCCGTCGAACAGGTCGAAGACGGCCGCGCAGAGCATCAGGATGACGGCCGTGGCGGCGCTGTGCCGCGCCATGCCCGCGGACTCGTCGTTCCCGGTCAGGTGCGGGATCAGGATGCCGGTGGTGGTGAAGTACACCGCCATGAACCCGCACGTGGCGTTGCCCAGGGTGAGGGTGTCCGCTATCGACAGACGGAGAGAGAGGGGCATCTCCTCCTCGTCGTCCACCTCGTCGGCCTCGGGCACCCAGCCGGCCTGGGTCTCCGGATCAATCACGGTCAATGCGAGTCACCCCAGCCACGGTCTTCTGGCCGACCTCGACCGCGACCTCCACGCCCTCGGGCAGGTAGAGGTCGACACGCGAGCCGAAGCGGATCAGACCGATACGGTCGCCCTGCTCGACCTTCGTGCCCGCGGGGATGTAGGGCACGATGCGGCGGGCCACCGCGCCGGCGATCTGGATCATCTCGATGTCGCCGAGTTCGGTGTCGAAATGCCAGACTACGCGCTCGTTGTTCTCGCTCTCCTTGTTGAAGGCCGGAACAAAGCCGCCGGGGATGTGCTCGACGGATGTCACCGTGCCCGCGAGGGGCGCGCGGTTGACGTGGACGTTCAGCGGGCTCATGAAGATCGCGACGCGGGTGCGCCCGTCCTTCCACGGCATGATGCTCTGCACCACACCGTCGGCGGGCGAGATCACCCGGCCGGAGCCGATCTCGCGCTCGGGGTCGCGGAAGAACCACAGCATGCCCGCGGCGAGCGCGGTGGCGGGCACGGCCACGGCCTTGGCCGCGCCGGAGCGGCGGGCGCGGGCCAGGCTGAGTGCTGCGGTGGCGACGGTCGGGAGAAGCCACGGCGATGCTCCGCGCGCGAGGCGTACGCCGGCTCGGCTGTCGCGAGGTGCAGAGGTTTGGCTGTGGGGCATGGATGACCTTCGTAGCGGATGATGCCGCGCAAGACGGGGGACGGCGGCTTTCCCGGGATCGTACCGGTCGCGGGCCACAACTGGGCAAGCCAGGCTGCCGAGTCGACGGCCGAACTACATCTACGGGGTGTGATCTTCTTCTCGAAGAAAACACCCCGTATACGGACAATCAGCCCTGGAGTCGATACTCTTCGAGCAGCCTGCGGCCGATGATCATTTTCTGGATCTCGGCGGTACCTTCACCGATGAGCAGCATCGGAGCCTCCCGGTAGAGGCGCTCGATCTCGTACTCCTTGGAGAAGCCGTAGCCGCCGTGGATGCGGAAGGCGTCCTCCACGACCTCCTTGCAGTACTCCGAGGCCAGGTACTTCGCCATCCCGGCCTCAAGGTCGTTTCGCTGGCCGGAGTCCTTTTTGCGGGCCGCGCTGACCATCATCGCATGGGCGGCCTCGACCTTGGTGGCCATCTCCGCCAGCTTGAACTGGATGGCCTGGTGCTGGGCGATCGGCTTGCCGAAGGTGTGCCGCTGCTGGGCGTACTGGATGCCGAGTTCGAAGGCGCGCTGGGCGACGCCACAGCCACGCGCCGCCACGTTGACCCGGCCGACCTCGACGCCGTCCATCATTTGGTAAAAACCTCGGCCGGTGACGCCGCCGAGCACCCGATCGGCCGGTACCCGCAGGCCGTCCATGATCATCTCGGTGGTGTCGACGCCCTTGTAGCCCATCTTGTCGATCTTGCCGGGGATCGTCAGCCCCGGGCGGACCTCGCCGAAGCCCGGCTCCTTCTCGACCAGGAAGGTCGTCATCGACTTGTGGGGCGCGGTGCCCTCGGGGTGTCCTTCGTCACTCCGGACGAGGACGGCCACGAGGGAGGACGTGCCGCCGTTCGTCAGCCACATCTTCTGGCCGTTCAGGACGTACTCGTCGCCGTCCTTGACCGCCTTCGACGTGATCGCCGACACATCGGAGCCCAGGCCCGGCTCCGACATGGAGAAGGCGCCCCGGATGTCGCCGGCCGCCATCCTCGGCAGGAAGTGGTCCTTCTGCTCCTGTGTGCCGTGCTGCTTGAGCATGTACGCGACGATGAAGTGGGTGTTGATGATGCCGGACACCGACATCCAGCCGCGGGCGATCTCCTCCACGCACAGGGCGTAGGTCAGGAGCGACTCGCCCAGACCCCCGTACTCCTCGGGGATCATCAGACCGAACAGGCCGAGTTCCTTCAGGCCGTCCACGATCTGCTGCGGGTACTCGTCGCGGTGCTCCAGCTCGGTCGCGACAGGAATGATCTCCTTGTCGACAAAGTCCCGCACGGTGGAGAGGATCTCCTGCTGGACGTCGGTCAGACCGGCGGTCTGGGCGAGACGGGCCATTACTTCTCCTGCTGCTTCAGCTCCGGGCGGCCCGGCTGCTCGCCGCCGCGCTCCTTGATGTACGTCTCGGTCGGCACCATCACCTTGCGGCGGAATACGCACACGAGCGTGCCGTCCTGCTTGTAGCCCTTGGTCTCGACGTAGACGATCCCGCGGTCGTTCTTCGACTTCGACGGCCATTTGTCCAGCACGGTCGTCTCGCCGTAGATCGTGTCGCCGTGGAAGGTCGGCGCCACGTGCTTGAGCGACTCGATCTCCAGGTTGGCGATCGCCTTGCCGGAGATGTCCGGCACGGACATGCCGAGCAGCAGGGAGTAGATGTAGTTGCCGACGACGACGTTCTTGCCGAAGTCCGTCGTCTTCTCCGCATAGTTCGTGTCCATGTGGAGCGGGTGGTGGTTCATGGTGAGGAGACAGAACAGGTGGTCGTCGTACTCCGTGACCGTCTTGCCCGGCCAGTGCTTGTACGTCGCCCCGACCTCGAACTCCTCGTAGGTGCGTCCGAACTGCATCGTGCTCAGGGCTCCTTAGCCGGCGGGAATCTCGAACTTCGACGTGCGCTGCATGCCGGCGGCCCGGCCCTTGCCGGAGATGACCAGGGCCATCTTGCGGCTGGCCTCGTCGATCATCTCGTCGCCGAGCATCGCGGAGCCCTTCTTGCCGCCCGCCTCGGACGTGTAGTAGTCGTACGCGTCCAGGATCAGCTCGGCGTGGTCGTAGTCCTCCTGGGACGGCGAGAAGATCTCGTTGGACGCCTCGACCTGGCCCGGGTGCAGCACCCACTTGCCGTCGAAGCCGAGCGCGGCGGCGCGCTGCGCGACCTCGCGGTAGCCGTCGATGTTGCGGATCTGCAGGTAGGGGCCGTCGATCGCCTGGAGGTTGTTGGCGCGGGCGGCCATCAGGATCTTCATCAGGATGTAGTGGTAGGCGTCCGCCGGGTAGCCGGGCGGCTGCTCGCCCACGACGAGGGACTTCATGTTGATGGACGCCATGAAGTCGGCCGGGCCGAAGATGATGGTCTCGACGCGCGGCGAGGCCTGCGCGATCGCGTTGACGTTGTTCAGGCCCTGCGCGTTCTCGATCTGCGCCTCGATGCCGATCTTGCCGACCTCGAAGCCCATCGTCTTCTCGATCTGCGTCAGCAGGAGGTCCAGGGCCACGATCTGCTCGGCGTTCTGGACCTTCGGCAGCATGATGCAGTCGAGGTTCTGGCCGGCGCCCTCGACGACCGTGACGACGTCCCGGTACGTCCACTCGGTCGTCCAGTCGTTCACGCGCACGACGCGCGTCTTGCCCGTCCAGTCACCCTCGTTGAGGAACTTGACGATGGTGTGCCGCGCCTCGGGCTTGGCGAGCGGCGCGCAGGCGTCCTCCAGGTCGAGGAAGACCTGGTCCGCCGGGAGGCCCTGCGCCTTCTCCAGGAAGCGCGGGTTCGAGCCCGGCACGGCCAGGCAGGAGCGCCGCGGGCGAAGGCGGTTGACAGGCGTGGTCATGCGGGGACCTCCAGGGGGTCGAGCTTGTTCGCTTTGCGGATCTCGTCGACGATGCGGCCGATGATTCCGGTGATGTCGAAGTCCTTCGGGGTGAACACCGCGGCGACACCGGCGGCCCTGAGCTGCTCGGCGTCACCATTCGGGATGATGCCACCGGCGATCACCGGTATATCTGTGGCACCGGCCACACGCAGCCGCTGGAGTACGTCCGGCACCAGCTGGGCGTGCGAGCCGGACAGGATCGACAGGCCCACCGCGTGCACGTCCTCGGCGAGGGCCGCGTCCACGATCTGTTCGGGGGTGAGCCGGATGCCCTGGTAGACCACCTCGAAGCCGGCGTCACGCGCGCGTACGGCGATCTGCTCGGCGCCGTTGGAGTGCCCGTCCAGGCCCGGCTTGCCGACCAGGAAGCGCAGCTTGCCGACGCCCAGGTCGCGGGCGGTGGCATCCACCTTGGCGCGCACCTCGGCGAGCGCGGAGCCCGGCTCGGCGGCGACCGCCACCGGCGCGGAGGAGACCCCGGTGGGCGCCCGGTACTCGCCGAACACCTCGCGCAGCGCGCCCGCCCACTCGCCGGTCGTGACCCCGGCGCGGGCGCACTCCAGCGTGGCCTCCATCAGGTTGTCCGTGCCCTTGGCCGCCTCCTTCAGCCGCTCCAGCGCCTTGCACGGGCGCGGGTGGTTGAAGGGCGGCTGGTAGCGGGTGTCGCGCCAGTTCTGGAGCCCGGCGATGACCCGGGCCTCGACCGCCGGGTCGACCGTCATGATCGCGGTGTCCAGGTCGGCCGTGAGCGGGTTGGGCTCGGTGCCCTCGAAGGCGTTGACGCCGACGATCTTCTCCTGGCCGGACTCGATCCGGGCCCGGCGCTCGGCGTGCGAGGAGACCAGCTGGGACTTCAGATAGCCGGACTCCACGGCGGCCATCGCGCCGCCCATCTCCTGGATGCGGTCGATCTCCGCGAGGGAGTCCGCGACCAGCTGGTCCACCTTCGCCTCGATCACCTTCGAGCCCTCGAAGATGTCCTCGTACTCCAGCAGGTCGCTCTCGTAGGCCAGCACCTGCTGGATGCGCAGCGACCACTGCTGGTCCCAGGGGCGGGGCAGGCCGAGGGCCTCGTTCCAGGCGGGCAGCTGAACGGCACGCGCGCGTGCGTCCTTGGAGAGGGTCACGGCCAGCATCTCCAGCACGATCCGCTGGACGTTGTTCTCCGGCTGAGCCTCCGTCAGGCCGAGGGAGTTGACCTGGACGCCGTAGCGGAACCGGCGCTGCTTGGGGTCCTCGATGCCGTACCGCTCACGGGTGACCTTGTCCCAGATGCGGCCGAACGCCCGCATCTTGCACATCTCCTCGATGAAGCGGACGCCCGCGTTCACGAAGAAGGAGATGCGGGCGACCACGTCCCCCATGCGCTCCTGCGGCACCTGGCCGGAGTCGCGCACGGCGTCGAGGACGGCGATCGCGGTGGACATCGCGTACGCGATCTCCTGCACCGGCGTGGCCCCGGCCTCCTGCAGGTGGTAGCTGCAGATGTTGATCGGGTTCCACTTCGGGATGTGGGAGACCGTGTACGCGATCATGTCCGTCGTCAGGCGGAGCGAGGGCCCCGGCGGGAAGACGTGCGTCCCGCGGGACAGGTACTCCTTGACGATGTCGTTCTGGGTCGTGCCCTGGAGCTTGGTGATGTCCGCGCCCTGCTCCTCGGCGACGACCTGGTAGAGCGCCAGCAGCCACATGGCGGTGGCGTTGATCGTCATCGAGGTGTTCATCTGCTCCAGGGGGATGTCCTGGAACAGCCGGCGCATGTCACCGAGGTGCGCGACGGGCACGCCCACCCGGCCGACCTCGCCGCGGGCGAGGATGTGGTCGGGGTCGTAGCCGGTCTGCGTCGGCAGGTCGAATGCCACCGACAGACCGGTCTGGCCCTTGGCGAGGTTGCGCCGGTACAGCTCGTTGGACGCCTCGGCCGTGGAGTGGCCGGCGTACGTCCGCATGAGCCACGGACGGTCCTTCTGGCGCTCTGTCATCTATGGCCCTCAGACGTTCCGGAAGCGGTTGATGGCGTCGATGTGCCGGGCGCGCATCTCCTCGTCGCGCACGCCGAGGCCTTCCTCGGGGGCGAGACAGAGCACGCCGACCTTGCCCTGGTGCAGGTTGCGGTGGACGTCGTACGCTGCCTGGCCGGTGTCCTCCAGGGAGTAGACCTTCGACAGGGTCGGGTGGATCTTGCCCTTCGCGATGAGCCGGTTGGCCTCCCAGGCCTCGCGGTAGTTGGCGAAGTGGGAGCCGATGATCCGCTTCAGGGACATCCACAGGTAGCGGTTGTCGTACTCGTGCATGTAGCCCGAGGTCGAGGCGCAGGTGGTGATGGTGCCGCCCTTGCGGGTGACGTAGACGCTCGCGCCGAAGGTCTCGCGGCCGGGGTGCTCGAAGACGATGTCGATGTCCTCGCCCCCGGTCAGCTCACGGATGCGCTTGCCGAAGCGCTTCCACTCCTTCGGGTCCTGGGTGTGCTCGTCCTTCCAGAACTTGTAGCCCTCGGCGTTGCGGTCGATGATCGCCTCGGCGCCCATGGAGCGGCAGATCTCCGCCTTCTGGGGCGAGGAGACGACACAGATCGGGTTGGCGCCGCCCGCGAGCGCGAACTGCGTCGCGTAGGAGCCGAGGCCGCCGCTCGCGCCCCAGATGAGCACGTTGTCGCCCTGCTTCATACCGGCGCCGTTGCGGGAGACCAGCTGACGGTAGGCGGTGGAGTTGACCAGGCCGGGGGCCGCGGCCTCCTCCCAGCTGAGGTGCGCCGGCTTCGGCATCAGCTGGTTGGACTTGACCAGCGCGATCTCGGCGAGGCCGCCGAAGTTGGTCTCGAAGCCCCAGATGCGCTGCTCGGGGTCGAGCATGGTGTCGTTGTGGCCGTCGGAGGACTCCAGCTCGACGGACAGACAGTGGGCGACGACCTCGTCACCGGGCTTCCAGGCGTTGACGCCCGGGCCGGTGCGCAGGACCACGCCCGCGAGGTCGGAGCCGATGATGTGGTACGGCAGGTCGTGACGCTTGGCCAGCTCGTTGGTACGGCCGTAGCGCTCCAGGAACCCGAACGTGGACAGCGGTTCGAAGATCGAGGTCCACACCGAGTTGTAGTTGACCGAGGAGGCCATGACGGCCACCAGGGCCTCGCCCGGGCCCAGCTCGGGCACGGGAACGTCGTCCAGGTGGATCGACTTGCGGGGGTCCTTGTCGCGGGTCTCCAGGCCCGCGAACATCTCCGTCTCGTCCTTGTGCACGGTGATCGCGCGGTACGACTCGGGGAGCGGCAGGGCGGCGAAGTCGGCGGACGTGGCGTCCTTCGACTGGATCGCGTCCAGGATGTCCTTCACGGTCACGGTGTTGCCTCCGGCGGTGAGCGCCCTGAGGGAGGGGCGCTGAGGGGTCGTCGGTGCTGCTGCTGGGAGTGCTGCTGAGGGTTTGGGAAAGGTGCCGTCGGGTCGGCTCGGTGGTGCTTCGGCAGCGCTTTGTGGCGCAGGAGGTTGCCTGTGACGCAGGCGTCCGGGCGCGCGGGCCGTGGGCCTTTGGGGACAGCCGGCGAGCGAACGGTCTCTGCTCGCCGGCCGCCCGGACATCTTCAACGTATGACACCGCGTGTCAGGCTGCAAGGCACTGAGTGCCAGAAGTTGGGCTCAGGTGAAATCTTTACGTAACAAATGAGCGATGATCGATCGAACGGGGCCTGAAATCTCCTCGAAAACGGGCCCTGGCATGGCAAAACGGCCACCCGGTCGGGTGGCCGTCGTCACAGCGGGGGAGTGGGGTCGGCGCTCCGTCCGAGCCTCGCTCAGCGCTCCTTCAGCGCTTCCTCGATGGTCCGCATGACCTCGTCCAGCGGCGCGTCGGTACGGGCGACCGTGACGAGCACCTCGCCGTGCGTGGAGGCCGTCGCCGGGGCGGTGGTGGCCGGCTTGGGGGCCGAGCCGCGCCCGGCGCCGATGCCGGTGCCGAAGGTCTTGCGGACGATCGCGAAGGCGTGGTCGAGCTGCGCCTCCACGTCGCCCTGGCCGCCCGCCCGCAGCCAGCGCCGCAGGACGTGGTTGTGGGCGGTGACGACGGCGGAGGCGGCCACCTCGGCCAGCAGCGGGTCGTCGTTGGCGTCGTCGGCGTGCGCGTGCTCGTCGAAGTGGCCCAGGAGATAGCGGGTGAACAGGCGCTCGTAGCGGGCCACCGAGGCGATCTCGGCCTCCCTGAGGGTGGGCACCTCGCGGGTGAGCTTGTAGCGGGCGACCGAGATCTCCGGGGCCGCCGCGTACATCCTCATGACTTCCTTGATGCCACGGCACACGGTGTCGAGCGGGTGCTCGTGCGCGGGGGCGGCGTTGAGCACCGCCTCGGCGCGGATCAGGGTGTCGTCGTGGTCCGGGAAGATCGCCTCTTCCTTGGAGCGGAAGTGGCGGAAGAAGGTGCGGCGGGCGACTCCGGCGGCGGCCGCGATCTCGTCGACGGTGGTCGCCTCGTACCCCTTGGTCGCGAACAGCTCCATGGCTGCGGCCGCCAGTTCTCGGCGCATCTTGAGCCGCTGGGCGGCGGCGCGACTGCCTGCGGCACTTTCCGGCGCGTCGGGCGTAGCTGGTGTACGTGAGGACTTGGCGGGCTGGGACATGACCCGAACGTACTGCATGTGCGCAGTTCGGTGCGCGGGTGAGGGGTTTCCCCCGCCCTGGGAGCCGCCCCCGCCCCAGGAGGGCGGGGGAGCGTCCACCGGGTCGAGCAGTCCGCCCCAGTCCGTCTCCGCGCGCGACCAGTCGCCTGCGCCTTCAGCGGCGGGCATACTCGCGGAAGCCGCGGCCCGTCTTGCGGCCGAGGCAGCCCGCGGCCACCAGGTGCTCCAGCAGCGGGGCCGGGGCCAGGCCCGGGTCGCGGAACTCGCGGTGCAGGACCTTCTCGATGGCCAGCGAGACGTCCAGGCCGACCACGTCCAGCAGCTCGAACGGGCCCATCGGGTAGCCGCCGCCGAGCTTCATCGCCGCGTCGATGTCGTCCAGGGACGCGTAGTGCTCCTCGACCATCTTGATCGCGTTGTTCAGGTACGGGAACAGCAGCGCGTTCACGATGAAGCCGGCCCGGTCGCCGCAGTCCACCGCGTGCTTCTTGATCTTCGCGCAGACCTCCCGGACGGTCGCGTGGACGTCGTCGGCGGTCAGCACGGTCCGCACGACCTCGACCAGTTTCATCGCCGGCGCCGGGTTGAAGAAGTGCATGCCGATCACGTCCTGCGGGCGCGAGGTGGCGCGGGCGCAGGCCACGACGGGCAGCGAGGAGGTGGTGGTGGCGAGGACCGCGCCGGGCTTGCAGACCTTGTCCAGCGCGGCGAACAGCTGCCGCTTGACCTCCAGGTCCTCGGCGATCGCCTCGACGGCCAGGTCGACTTCGGCGAAGGAGTCGTAGGACCCGGCCGGGGTGATCCGGTCCAGGATCTGCGCGGCGGCCTCGGCGGTCAGCCGGCCCTTGTCGACAGAGCGCGAAAGCGACTTGCCGATCCGGGCCCTGGCGGCCTGGGCCTTCTCCTCGCTGCGGGCGGCCAGCACGACGTCGTAGCCCGCCTTGGCGAACACCTCGGCGATGCCGGAGGCCATGGTGCCGGAGCCGGCGACGCCGACGGAGCGGACCTCCCGCCCCTGAGCGGTCGCGGCGTCCGCCGCCGGGGTCAGCGCGTCCGGCACGACCGTGGCGCTGCCCGGAGCCTCGTAGGTGTAGAAGCCGCGCCCGGACTTGCGGCCGGTCAGGCCCGCCTCGCTGAGCTGCTTCAGGATCGGGGCCGGTGCGTGCAGCCGGTCGCGGGACTCGGCGTACATGGCCTCCAGGACCGTGCGCGCCGTGTCGATGCCGATCAGGTCCAGCAGCGCGAGCGGGCCCATCGGCAGGCCGCAGCCCAGCCGCATCGCCGCGTCGATGTCCTCGCGGGAGGCGTAGCGGGCCTCGTACATCGCGGCGGCCTGGTTGAGGTAGCCGAAGAGCAGGCCGTCGGCGACGAAGCCGGGGCGGTCGCCGACCGCGACCGGCTCCTTGCCCAGCTCGATCGCGAGGTCGGTGACGGCGGCGACGGCGCCCGGCGCGGTCAGCACCGAGGAGACGATCTCGACCAGCTTCATGGCCGGCGCCGGGTTGAAGAAGTGCAGGCCGAGCACCCGCTCGGGGCGGGCCGAGTCGGCGGCGAGGCGGGTGACGGACAGGGCGTTGGTGCCGGTCGCGAGGATCGTCTCCGGGCGGACGATGCCGTCCAGTTCACGGAAGATCTGGTGCTTGACCTCGTACGACTCCGGGACCACCTCGATGACGAGGTCGGCGTCGGCCGCCGCCGCGAGGTCGGTGGCGGTGCGCACCCGGGCCAGGGCGTCGGCGCGCTCCTGCTCGGTGAGCCGGCCGCGATCCACGCAGCCGGCGGTTCGGGCCTCCAGGGCGGCGACGCACTTCGCCGCCTGGGCCTCGCTGATGTCGATGCCGATCACCTCGCGGCCCGCCTTGGCGAGGACCTCGGTGATGCCGGTGCCCATGGTGCCGAGGCCGACGACGGCGATCGTCTTGAGCGGGGACAGGCTTGAGTCGGAAAGGGGAGTGGCCATCGCGGGACTCCAGGAATGAGGGTGACGACGAGGAGCGCGCCGGGTGCGCCGAGGGGCGCACCGCGGAGCGGAAAGGGATGCGGGTGTTGCCGGGCTGCTGAGCGCACACGCCCGGTGCTGCCGGATGCCACGGGCGCTGCACACGCCCGTGAACGGCAAACGGCGGCGAATCCGACCGGCCCTGTCCCGGAGCCGGGTCGTACTGCGGTACGTCGTACCGAACCGACAACGCTCACAACGGCTGCGTCACCAAACCGTCGTCAGCGGAAGCGCGAGTGGGTAACTCGCTCGTCTGAGCTTAACCCGTGAGTAACGAGCACGCCAGATCTGAGTCCGGCCCGACTTTGTGATGTAGCTCCCGCACGCCACGCGACCCGCCTACGCTGGACTTCGTGGACGAAGAGTTGCGATCGCTCACGGAACGCTTACGGCAGGAGTCCCACGGTTCGGCGGCGTTCGACCGGCTGCTGGCCGCCGAGGACCACGACGAACTCGCGGAGGTGCTCACAGCCCCCGGACAGCCGCTGTGGGCCAGGGAACTGGCTGCGTTCCGGCTCGGCCGCGCCGGCGACCGGCGCGCCTTCGAGTCACTGGTGCTCCTCCTCAACCACCGTGACCCCCCGCGCTGCGCCTCCGCCGCCCATGCCCTCGCCCGCCTGGGCGACCCCCGCACCGCCCGCGCCGCGGCGGCCCTCGCCACCAACGAACTCCGCGTCGCCTACGCCCTGCACCCGGTACGGCTGCTGACCGACCTGCGCGCCCCGGAGTCCGTGCCCGCCCTGATCACCACCCTGGAACGCCGGCTGCGCCCGCACGACCCCTACCACCGCGTCGCCCTCGCCTGCGTGGACGGCCTCGGCACCCTCGGCGACCCCTGCGCCCGCCGCGTCCTGAAGGAGGCCCTCGCCCATCCGGCCCTCGCGGAGGCGGCGGTGCGGGCGCTGGCCCTCATCCCGCAGCAGGACGAGGCCGGATGACGCCCCGTCAGCCGGACAGTTCTCTGACGTACCGCACCTCGGGCACCGACACGCCGCCCGCCTCGAAGGGCTCCTCGACACCGTCCGGCCGGAACCCGGCGCGCTCGTAGAAACGGCGGGCCGAGAGGTTCTCCCGCACGACCCACAGATACATGCGCGGGTACGACGAGCACCGCTCGACCGCCTCGGCGAGCAGGGCCCGGCCGACACCCGCGCCGAGGTGCGCCGGATCGACGTAGATCGCGTACAACTCGGCGTCGGCGGTGCGCACTTCACCGTCCCGGTACGGCCCGTACGCCGCCCAGCCGAGGACCTTGCCCGCCCGCTCGGCGACCAGGTTCACCACCGAGCCGTCCCCCTGCGCCAACCACGCCCGCCGCCGCTCGGCGTCCGCCGCGATGCTGAGCCCGTCGAGGTACGACTGCGGCATGATCCCCTCATAGGCGTGCTGCCAGCCGTGGATGCGGATCTCGGAGACGCGGTCGCAGTCGGCGAGGCTCATGGGGCGTACCGAAGTCAGCTGATCATCCATGCCCGCACCCTAATGCGGCGGCCGACCAGCCGGACCGGGGCGTCGCGACGGCACAGCTCCGCCAGACGGCTCAGGTGCGCGGTGATGTGCCCGGTGCGGGTCTCCAGGTGGGGCGCGGCCGGAACCGTCCCGGCCGGATCGTCGAGGACTGCCACCTGACAGCGCGGCCCCTGCCCGGCTAGGAGCCCTGGCCCGGTCCGTCGGCCCGCCCCGGCCGGTCGCCCACCACTGCCAGCGCCTCGATCTCCATCAGGAACTCCGGTGCCACCAGCCCGGCCACCTGGACCGCGGAGGACGCCGGGAGGCGATCGTCGGGTATGTGGGCGGCGCGGGCCGCGCGGATGGCCGGGAGGTGGGCCGTGTCCGTGATGAAGTAGGTCAGTTTCACCACGTGCTCGAAGCCGGCGCCCGCCGCGGTCAGACAGCGCCTGAGGTTCTCGAAGACCTGGCGGGCCTGGGCCGCGGGGTCGCCCTCGCCGACCAGCTTGCCGTGCTCGTCCAGGGCGAGCTGGCCGGAGACGGCGACGAAGCGGCCGGTCGCCGAGACGACATGGCTGTACTGGGTCGCGGGGGCCACGCCGTCGGGGGCGGTGATGCGGGTCGGTTCGGTCATGGCTCCATGGTGGCGCACGCCACTGACAACGCCCCGACCGGTCGCGGATTCGCCCGGCCGGCGGGGGCCGTCCCTACCGTCGGAAGCCCAGCAGGCCGTGCAGTGCCGAGCCGCCTGACGACGTCGACGCCGCCTTCGCCGCCAGGGGTTTCGGGTCGGGCGACTTCGCGCAGACCGCGTCGGCGACACCCGCGCCGCGCGGCACCTGGCCGTTCGTCAGATACGCGACCAGGTACTTGTCCAGGCAGGCGTTGCCGCTCAGCGTGATGCCGTGGTTGCCGCCGCCTTCCTCGACCACCAGGCTGGACCGGGCGAGCAACTGGTGGACCGTGACACCGCCGGGATACGGCGTTGCCGCGTCGTCCGTCGCCTGGAACAGCAGCACCGGCGGCAGCTCGGCGTTGGCGATGTTCAGCCGCGTGCGCCGCGCGGTCGGCCAGAACGCGCACGGCGCGTTGTACCAGGCGTTGTTCCAGGCCATGAAGGGCGCCTTGCCGTACACGTCCCAGGTCTCCGCGCGCCACCGGTTCCAGCTGTTCGGCCAGGGGGCGTCATGGCACTGCACCGCCGAGTAGACGCTGTAGCCGTTCTCCCCCGAGCCGCCCACGGCCGCGAAGTTCTGGTAGGCCTCCACCAGCGGCCCGGTGTTCTTCGCGCGCGTGTACGCCGCGAACGCCCTGGCGAGGTAGGGCCAGTAACCGTCGAAGTAGCCGCCGGGGATGAAGGTGTCCTCCAACTCGGAGGCGCCCACCTTGCCGCCGGCCGGCTTCTTCGCCAGGGCCGCCCGCATCGCGTACCACTCGGCCTCGACCTTCTCGGGATCCTTGCCTAGGTGGTACGTGGAGTCGTACCGGGCGATCCAGGCCATCAGCGCGCGATGGCGGTCGTTGAACGCGTAGTCCTGGGCGAGGTTGTCCTCGTACCAGACGCCGACCGGGCCGACGACCGAGTCCAGCACCAGGCGGCGGACCCGCTCCGGGTACAGCCTCGCGTAGACCGCGCCGAGGTAGGTGCCGTAGGAGTAGCCGAAGTAGCTGATCCTCGGCGCGCCGAGCGCCCGGCGGATGGAGTCCATGTCGCGTGCGGCGCTGACGGTGTCGATGTACGGCAGCACGTCGGCGTACTTGCGACCGCAGGCGGCGGCGAAGGATCCGGCGCGTGCGAGGTTGGTCCGCTCCAACTCGGCCGTGGCGGGCACGGTGTCCGGGCGCACCGGCCTGAAGTGGCCCGGCGCGCAGTTCAGGGCCGGGCTGCTGCGGCCCACCCCGCGCGGGTCGAAGCCGACGATGTCGTACTGCGCGGCCACGCTCCGGGGGAGGGCCGAGGCGACGAAGCCGGCGAGGGTCAGTCCGCTGCCGCCGGGCCCGCCGGGGTTGACCAGCAGCGGCCCCTGGGAGGTCTGCGCGGTGTGCGGGACGCGCGAGAGGGCGAGCGTGATCTGCCGGCCGGACGGGTTCGCATGGTCCAACGGCACCTTCAGGGACGCGCACTGGAGTGTCGGATATTTGCCGGTGCCGCACTCCTTCCAGCTGAGGTGTGCCGAGGGGGCGGCGTGCGCGGGAACGGCGGTGACCGACCCAGCCAGCACGGCGGCGGCCGCGCACAGCACGGCTGCGCGTGTTCTCATGCGTCCTCCCGGGACGGCGGTGTCGGCGGACTGCGAAGGTCCACATCTTCCGCCGTATCGTCCCGGAATCGGCGCGCAGAAGAACACGTTATGGGCAGAGATGACCCGATTGGGTCGACCGAAGCCGTCGAACACCCTCACGCGAGGGTGGGCAACGCCCCCCGGTGAGCCCTCACATGAGGGTGAGCTGGGTCGGTTCGGCCACGGCCTCGGGCTCGGCCGGCTGCTCCGGGCGGATCCGGCGGGCCAGGCCCGGACGGCTTGGCCCGATGCCGTACTCCTGCGCCAGCTCGTGCACCTGACGGGTGATCCGGCGCTGGTACCACTTGGGCGCGTAGGCGCCCTCCGCGTACAGCCGCTCGTAGCGCCGCACCAGATACGGATGGTGCTGCGCGAGCCACGCCATGAACCACTCCCGGGCGCCGGGCCGCAGATGCAGTACCAACGGGGTGACGGAGGTGGCCCCGGCCGCCGCGATCGCCCGTACCGTGGCTCGCAGCCGGTCCGGATGGTCGCTCAGGAACGGGATGACCGGCGCCATCAGCACCCCGCAGCCGATGCCGTGTTCGCCCAAGGTGCGCACGACGTCCAGGCGGCGCTCCGGCGCGGGCGTGCCCGGCTCCACCGTGCGCCACAGCTCGGCGTCGAGGAAGCCGACGGAGACCGAGATGCCGATGTCCGTCACCTCGGCCGCGCGCACCAGCAGGTCCAGGTCGCGCAGGATCAGGGTGCCCTTGGTGAGGATCGAGAACGGGTTGGCGTGTTCGGTCAGGGCGGAGATGATGCCCGGCATCAGGCGGTAGCGGCCCTCGGCGCGCTGGTAGCAGTCGACGTTCGTGCCCATCGCCACGTGATCGCCCTGCCAGCGGCGGGAGGCGAGCTGGCGGCGCAGCACCTCGGGCGCGTTCACCTTGACGACGATCTGGGTGTCGAAGCCGATGCCGGTGTCGAGGTCCAGATAGCTGTGCGTCTTCCTCGCGAAACAGTAGACGCATGCGTGCGTGCAGCCCCGGTACGGGTTGACGGTCCACTCGAACGGCATGCGCGAGGCGCCCGGCACCCGGTTGAGCACGGAGCGCGCGCGGACCTCGTGGAAGGTGATCCCGCGGAACTCGGGCAGGTCGAAGGTGCGGGTCGTGACGGCGTCGGCGCCGAACAGCGCGGTCTCGGCCCGGCCGTGTTGGCCCTCGTCCGTGAGGTTCTCCCAGCGCATGACGCCTCCTCGCTAGCACTGCGCACACAATAGAACATGTGTTCCCATGATCGTGCGGCCCCTGGTGAGAAGCCTTGACGGCACCCCCCGATTTGGTGGCCGGGCACCGGGGTGATTGGCTTTCCCCAACCCCGAGAAACCAGGTCGTGGAGGAACGCAATGGCGCAGGTCGAGGCCACTACGGAGCGGGTCGTCGCGGCGGACGCGGAGAAGGTGTTCGACGCCCTCGCCGACTACCGCGGCACGCGGCAGAAGCTGCTGCCCGAGCACTTCAGCGAGTACGAGGTCCGCGAGGGCGGCGACGGCGAGGGCACCCTCGTCCACTGGAAGCTGCAGGCCACCAGCAAGCGGGTGCGCGACTGCTTTCTGGAGGTCAGCGAGCCCACCGACGGCGAGCTGGTCGAGAAGGACCGCAACTCCTCCATGGTCACCACCTGGCGCGTCACCCCCGCCGGCGAGGGGAAGTCCCGGGTCGTCGTCACCACCACCTGGAAGGGCGCCGGCGGCATCGGTGGCTTCTTCGAGAAGACGTTCGCACCCAAGGGCCTCGGCCGGATCTACGACGCCGTGCTCGCCAGGCTCGCCGCCGAGGTCGAGAAGTAGGGCCAAGGCTCCAGCGGTGAAGGGGTGTTGTGCCCCTTCACCGGTTCGGGTGGATCTCCCCCTCGTCCGGAACGATGTCGTAACTCACCGCAGTTGTTCACAGTTGACGCTTGACGCGGGATTTGTGACAGGTGTGACGAGGGGAGCGGTACGTGGGCGGCACGACACTCGTGGAGCAGGAGCCGGTGGTGACACCGGCCCGGAAAGTGACCGCCGCCGCGCCGCAGGCCCCCGCACCGGCCGCCGAACTCGGCGCACAGCGTGTGCGGTTGGTGTTCTTCGGGCTGATGCTCGCCCTGCTGCTCGCGGCGCTCGACCAGATGATCGTCGCGACCGCTCTGCCCAGGATCGTCGGCGAACTGCGCGGCCTGGACCGGATGTCCTGGGCGATCACCGCCTATCTGCTCACCTCCACCATCGGCCTGCCGCTGTACGGCAAGCTCGGTGACCTCTTCGGCCGCAAGGGCGTCTTCCAGTTCGCCATCGCCGTCTTCGTCCTCGGCTCCGCGCTCGCCGGCCGGGCGCAGTCCATGGACCAGCTGATCGCCTTCCGCGCGGTCCAGGGCGTCGGCGCGGGCGGGCTCATGATCGGTGTGCAGGCGATCATCGCCGACGTCGTGCCGCCCCGGCAGCGCGGCCGTTACATGGGCCTGATCGGCGCCGCCTTCGGGCTCGCCTCCGTGGCCGGACCCCTGCTCGGCGGCTACTTCACCGACCACCTCTCCTGGCGCTGGTGCTTCTACGTCAACGTGCCCTTCGGACTGGTCACCCTCGCCGTCGTCACCGTCGTCCTGAAACTCCCCAGGCCGGTGAGCCGCGGCCGCCTCGACGTCCTCGGTGCACTGCTGCTCGCCGCCGCCTCCACCTGTCTGGTCCTGCTGACCAGCTGGGGCGGCACCGAGTACGGCTGGGGCTCCCGGCAGATCCTCGCCCTCGGCGCCGGAGCGTTCGCCTCCGTCGTCCTCTTCCTCGTCGCGGAGCGGTTCGCCGCCGAACCCCTCATCCCGCTCAGGCTGTTCCGCGACTCCGTCTTCAACATCAGCGGCCTGGTGGGCCTCGTGATCGGCGTCGCCCTGTTCGGCGCCGCCAGCTATCTGCCGACCTTCCTGCAGATGGTCGACGGGGCCAGCGCCACCGAGTCCGGGCTGCTGATGCTGCCCATGATGGCCGGGATCGTCGGCGCCTCCATCATCGGCGGGCAGCTCATCAGCCACACCGGCCGCTACAAGATCTTCCCCGTGCTCGGCGGAGCCGTCTCCGCCGCCGGCATGTGGCTGCTGTCCCGCCTCGAAGCGGACACGCCCCGGCTCCACTACAGCATCTGGATGGCCGTCCTCGGCGCCGGCATCGGCATGGTGATGCCCGTCCTCGTCCTCGCCGTGCAGAACTCGGTCCGTCCCACCGACCTCGGCACCGCCACCAGCGCCAACAACTACTTCCGGCAGATCGGCGGCAGCGTCGGCGCAGCGGTCTTCGGCACCCTCTTCGCCAACCGGCTCACCTCCTCCCTGCACAAGGAGCTGCCCCCGCGCGTGGGCGCGGCGCTGCCCGACCCCGAGTCCATCACCCCGCAGCTCGTCCACGCGCTGCCCCCGGCGCTGCGCGACGCCTACATCCGCGCCTACGCCGACGCGATGCCCCGGATCTTCCTCTACCTCGTCCCGGTGCTCGTCCTCGGCCTGCTCATCGCCTTCTTCCTCAAGGAGAAACCCCTGGTGTCCCAGCCCACCGCCGAAACCGAACCCGAGACCATGAACACCCCGATCCCGCAGGCCCGTTCGCCCTACGCCGCCGGAATCCCCGTCTGCGGCACGGTCCAGCACCCCGACGGCACCGTGGTGCCCCGCGCGGCGCTCACTCTCATCGACGTCGCCGGGCAGCAGATCGGGCGCGGCGCGAGCGGCGAGGACGGACGGTACGCGCTCAGCACGCCCGGCTCCGGGTCGTACGTGCTGATCGCCGCCGCCGGCGGCCACCAGCCGCAGGCCGTCTCCGTCACCGTCGGCGAACGGCCCGTCGAACTCGACGTCGTCCTCGGCGGCGCCGGACGCCTCGCGGGCAGCGTGCTCACCGCCGACGGCAGCCCCGTGCGCGACGCCACCGTCACCCTCACCAACGTGCGCGGCGAGGTCGTCGCCGCCACCCGCAGCGGCCGCGAGGGCGGCTATGTCATCACCGAGCTGGTCGCCGGCGAGTACACCCTCGCCGCCAGCGCCCCCGCCTTCCGCCCGGCCGCGCTCCCGGTCACCGTGCAGGCCGCCCGGGAGACCCGGCAGGACGTCGAACTCGCGGGCGGCGCCGTGCTGAAGGGCACGGTCCGGGCGAGCGGCGGCCGGCCCGTGGAGGACGCGCGCGTGACGCTGCTCGACGCCGCCGGGAACGTGGTCGACACCCTCACGACCGGGGCGGACGGAACGTTCCGGTTCGTCGACCTCTCCTCCGGCGAGTACACCGTCATCGCCGCCGGTTACCCGCCGGTCGCCACCGTGCTGCAGGTCGCGGGCGGCGGCCGTACCGAGCGGGACCTGCAGTTGGGACACGAGGACTGAGCGAGGGCGCGGGGCGGGACGCCCGCAGGGCGCTGAGCTGCGCGCCGGTGCGATCCGGTGAAACCAATTCCAGGATTGCCACACATCGCGACCGGCCGCCGCCGTACCGTAGTGGCGGGCGGCACAGATCGTTTGCGGACAGCCGTGGGGAGAGAGGGCCTGGGCCATGGACCGTGGCAGCGAGCGGGACACACCTCCCGGGCGCGGCGCCGGCGACGCGGCGGCGGGTCGGATTCCGCTGGCCGTGGTCGTCGTCGACCGCGACGGCATGGTGTCCCACTGGAGCAGCGGCGCGCGACGCCTGTTCGGCGTCGGCAGGGAGGAAGCCGTCGGGCGCGCCGCCGCCGATCTGCTGCCCGTCGCGGGTGCCCTCCCCGAGGACCTGCACGGCGACGCGCCGTCGGACGCCCACGAGGAGTACGACGGGCTCGGCCCCGACCTGGAGACCTCCCTCGGCGGGCACACCGCCTACGCCACCGCCGGCCGGGCCCGGCTCTTCCCGCACGAGCCGGCCCGCGACGGCGAGCGCCTCGACGTGCTGTGGTGGGCCTATCCGCTGGTCGGCCCGGGCCCGTCCCGGCTGCTGGTGCTCGCCGCCGACGCCACCCGGCTGCGCGACGAACGCGGCTACGACGACGAGACCGCCGAACGCATCTCGCCCGGTTTCGCCCGCCACACAGAGCTGCCCGCCTCCGACGAACTCGAACGCCGGCTGCCCGAGATCCTGCCCAACATGGGCCCGGGCCTGAGCGGCCGAATCGTCTCCCAGATGCTGGAACTGGGCTATCCGGTCCTGGAGTTCAGCCAGTTCGACCGGGTGCCGGTCACTCCGTACTGGGGCGTGCCCCGCCGTCCCGGACGCAAGCGCACCGAGGCCGTCGTGCCCCGGCAGCGGACCACGTCGGCCGTCGTGGTCCCGCAGGGCGCCGAGCAGGACCTGGAGTACGCCGCCGTGCGCGAGCGGCTGGAGTTCCTCAACGAGGTCAGCTCCGCCATCGGCACCTCCCTCGACCTCGGCGAGACCATCCGCGAGGTCACCAGCGCCGCCGTACCCCGGTTCGCGGACTTCGCCGGCACCCATCTGCGCGCGGCCGTCCTCGCGGGCGAGGGCTTCCCGGACGGCCCGCCGGACGCGCAGACCGTGATGTTCCGGGTGTGGGTCGAGCACAACGACGAACCGGGCCGCTGGGACGACACCGTGCCCGTCGGCGAGGCCTTCGCCTTCCCCGAACACACCCCGTTCTACAAGTGCATGGTCACCGGCGAGCCGGTCCTCGTCCCCAGGGTCACCGAGGAGCTGAGCGAGCGCATCGCCGGCGAGTTCGAGAAGCGGGACCTCAGGCCTCTCATCGGCGGGCGCTCCCTGCTGATCGTGCCGCTCAAGGCCCGTAACGTCGTGCTGGGCTTCATGGTGCTGATGCGCCGCCCGGACCGCCCGGCCTTCGACGACATGGACCGCACCACCGGCGCCGAACTCGCCGCCCGTGCGGGCCTCGTGCTGGACAACGCCCGTATGTACACCTACCAGGAGAACGTCGCCGACACCCTGCAGGACAGCATGCTCCCGCAGGTCACCCCGCGGATGGCCGGCTGCGACATCGCCACCCGCTATCTGCCGGGCACCCGGCTCGGGCGCATCGGCGGCGACTGGTTCGACACCATCAAACTGCCCGGCTCGCGCACCGCCCTCGTGGTCGGCGACGTCATGGGCCACGGCCTCAACTCGGCGGCGATGATGGGCCAGTTGCGCACCGCCGTGCAGACCATGGCCACCATGGAGACCCCGCCCGCCCAGCTGCTGCGCAATCTCGACGACCTGGCCCGCCGACTCGGCGACAGCTACCTGGCCACCTGCCTGTACGCCGTCTACGACCCGATCCGCGGCGAACTGCACCTCGCCAACGCCGGACACATCCCGCCCGTGCTGGTCCGCGCCGAGGACGGCTCCAGCGAACTCCTCGACCTGCCCACCGGCGCCCCCATAGGCGTCGGCGGCGTGCCCTTCGAGGCCACCCGGGTCAAGGTCTCGCCCGGCGACCGGCTGGTGCTGTGCACGGACGGACTGGTCGAGGTGCGCGGCTGCGACATCGGCGAGGGACTCGCCGCGCTCTGCGAGTCCGCCGCACATCCCGCGGCCTCCATGGACGACGCCTGCGACACCATCATCCGCGCCCTGAACACGCGCGGCGGCCGCAAGGACGACGTCGCCCTGCTGATGGCCCGGCTGAACGGCATCCCCGAAGACCACGTCGCCGAATGGCGGCTGGACGCCGACCCGCGGGAGGTCGCCCGGGCCCGGCGCCTGGTCCGCGAGCGGCTCCTCGCCTGGGGCCTGCCGCAGGCCGTGGAGACCGCCGAATTGCTGGTCAGCGAGGTCGTCACCAATGCCGTACGGCATGCCGTGAGCGAGCCGGTCGGGCTGCGCGTGGTCCGCACCGACGCCCTGCTGTTCGAGGTCACCGACGACGAACCCGGGCTGCCCGAGATGCTCGCCGCCGAGCCGTCCGACGAGTCGGGCCGCGGTCTGCGCGTGGTCAGTCGGCTGGCCCGGGAGTGGGGCGCCTGCGGCAGCGGGCACCGCAAGACCGTGTGGTTCGAACAGGCTCTCGCCGGACGGGGCTGACAAGGGACGGGCACTCTGCCGGCGGGCCCCCTGCAGGTTGTCCGGGGCCGTACATCCGGTGAAGGTGGCCTCCTGCCCCTTGCCCCGTTCCAGGCCCTCGCGATATCCCGATCACGGAACCGAACCGTGGGGAGAACGCATGAACGTCTCGGACAAGTACCGCAGCAACTGGGAGAGTTACTGGAGCGAGACCTCCGACGAGGCGGGCGACGCCATTTGGGACTGCGAGCCCGCCCTGTCCGCCGAACCGTACACCGCCCTTCTCCTGCCCCACGCGGACCCGGCGCGCACCATCGTCGACCTCGGCTGCGGCAACGGCACCCAGACCCGCTACCTCGCCACCCGGTTCGCGCGCGCGGTCGGCGTCGACCTCTCGCACTCCGCCGTCGAGCACGCCCGCCGTGCCACGCAGGACGACGCCGTGGAGTTCCAGCAGCTCGACCTCACCGACGCGGACGCCGTGGGCGCCCTGCGCGATCGCCTCGGCGACGTCAACGTCTACATGCGGGCCGTCATCCACCAGAGCGAGCCCGAGGCGCGGCCGGCGATCGCCGCCGCCGTCGCGGCTCTCATCGGCACCGAGGGCCGTGCGTTCGTCGTCGAACTCACCTCCGGTTCCCGGAACGTGCTCCGGCGCGCCGCGACCCAGGACGGCGGCCCTGGGCCCAAGCTCCAGCGCGTCTTCCATCACGGGCTCAAGCCGGCCGACGCCGACGACGCCGAGATTCCGCGCCTGCTCGGCGAGGCCGGTCTGAAGGTCCTCGCCGAGGGTGAGACCACCCTGCCGCAGACCGAGTACCTGACCGACGGCACCCGCATCGACCTGCCGGCCCGCTGGTTCGTCCTCGCCGGTGGGCAGTAAGGGCCTCTTTGCGGCTTTCCGGGGTGCGTGGGACCGCCGTCCCGCGCACCCCGTCTGCGTCACCGGAGGAGGGCGGTCCGGATATGGCGAAGGTGTGTGCGTTGTGTGAACGTCCTTCCTATAGCATTCCCCTCGCTCGATCACCCGAAGGTGTGCAAGGGGGCCCTCAGCCGTGTCCGTTCGTACGGCGGAAGTACGCAGCCGAGGGCGGCGGCGTGCCCCGCGCTCGGGGCGTCCGCAGTCGGTTCCCGAAGGGCTGCTCCCCACTCCGCCCGACGAACGCGAGAAGTACAGCTACGTCAAGCGCCACACCTGGGTGCTGACCTCCAGCTCCTTCATCGGGTTCGTGTGTGTGCTGCTCAGCCAGGCCGACACCGCCCGGCACAGTGCCTGGATCTGGGTGTTCGCGCCCACCCTGCTGCTGGCCGTGGTCGGCTTTCTGATATCGATGCGTCTGGAGGCGTTCGCGCCCAGCTTCGACCTGAAGGCGCATCGCCGTGTCGTGCGCCGCTGGCAGCCGGACCACTACCCGAGCGTCGACGTCTTCCTGCCCGTCTGCGGCGAGCCCATCGAGGTGCTTCACAACACCTGGCGGTATGTGGGCATCCTCGCCGACACCTACCCGGGCGAGGTAGCGGTCCTCGTGCTGGACGACGGCGACAGCGCGGAAGCCGCGGCCATGGCCGCCGACTTCGGCTTCCGGCATCTGGTCCGCCCCAACCGGGGCTGGATGAAGAAGGCCGGCAACCTCCGGCACGGCTTCGAGAACTCCTCCGGCGAGGCCGTCCTCATCCTCGACGCCGACTTCGTGCCGCGCTCCGACCTGCTGCACGAGCTGCTGCCGTACCTGGACGACGACCCGCGCTGCGCCATCGTCCAGTCCCCGCAGTACTTCCGCGTCCTGGACCAGCAGAACTGGATCGAGCGCGGCGCCGGTGCCGTGCAGGAGCTGTTCTACCGCTCGGTGCAGGTCTCCCGGCAGCGCAGCGACGGCTCGATCTGCGTCGGCTCCTGCGCGGTGTACCGGCGCGCGGCCCTGGACGAGATCGGCGGCACCAGCCTCATCGAGCACTCCGAGGACATGCACACCGGCTTCGACCTGCGCGCCCGCGGCTGGGACCTGCGCTACGTCCCCCTCGCGCTGTCCACCGGCATCTGCCCCGACACCATCGGCGCCTACTACAACCAGCAGTACCGCTGGTGCATGGCCTCGATGAGCATGCTCGGCAGCCTGGGGGACTTCTGGCAGGTGAAGATGCGCTTCGCCAGCCGCCTGTGCTACATCTCCGGCTTCGTCTACTACATCGAGACGGCCCTGCTCACCTTCACCACCCCGCTGATCGCGCTGACCCTGCTGATCCACTACCCCGACCAGCTCCAGGCGACCAACTACTGGATGGTCCTGCCCAGCGTGCTGTACCTGACCGTGGTCTACCCGCTGTGGCACCGCAACCCGTACCGGCTGGAGGCCTGGGCGACCCGCGTGCTGTACGGCTGGGCGCACGTCTTCGCCATCTGGGACGTCGTACGCCGCCGCCCCATGGGCTGGCAGCCCACCGGATCGAGCGGCGCGAAGAAGAACAAGACCCGCCGCTTCTGGGGCGGCATGTGGCTGTGGAGCGCGCCGACGGCCGTGCTGTGGCCGGCCCTCGCCGTGTGGCGGATGAGCGGTGCCCACCCCGAGAACTTCGCCCTGATGCTGGCCTCCGGCCTGTTCTACGCGGTCGCGGTCGTCCGGGTGCTGCTCCAGCCGAAGGAGGTGACCGCGTGAAGGCCCTGATGAGGATGTGGACGGTCCTGCCGGCCGCCGTCCTCTGTCTCGCCGGCTGCGCGAGCACCGGCCCGGCCCCCATCGGCGCCGGCGGGAACGGCGCCCAGCCCGCCGCGTCCGCGTCCGGCGGCGGTACGACGTACATCCCCCAACAGCCCTACGACGTCACCCCCCTGCTGCACCCGAGGAACAAGTACTTCGGCGCCACCTTCGACGGCGTCCCCAAGGACCTCGGCCCCGTGCGGCGGTACGCCTCCCAGGTCGGCCGCACTCCGACCATGCTGGAGTACTACCTCGGCTGGGGCGACGAGCTGCAGACCGACCAGACCCGCGCGGTGTGGGACAACGGCCAGCTGCCCTACATCGCCTGGGAGCCGCACAAGGCCACCCTCGCCCAGATCGCCGACGGCAGCCAGGACGCGTACATCAAGGACACCGCCCACGCCCTGCGCGCCCTCAACGTGCCCGTCGCGATCAGCCTCGCGCACGAGATGAACGGCAACTGGTACCCGTGGGGCCACAACAAGGCCACCGCCGCCCAGTTCGTCAGGGCCTGGCGCCATGTGCACGATGTCTTCCAGGACGAGGGCGTCTCGACGGTCATCTGGGTGTGGAGCCCGAACATCGTCAACCCCGTGCCCCGGGTGGCCCTCAAGCCGTACTGGCCCGGTGACGGGTACGTCGACTGGGTCGGCGTGGTGGGCTACTACGCCCGCACCGGCGCCCAGGACTTCGCGACGCTGTTCGGGCCCACCTTCCGGCAGATCCGGACCTTCACCCGGCGTCCCTTCCTGCTCGCCGAGACCGGTGCCCAGCCGGGCCCGCGCAAGAGCGCCCAGATCACCGAGCTGCTGAGGACCGTCGCCTCCCGCACGGACGTCGTGGGCTTCATCTGGTTCGACCTGAACAAGGAGACGGACTGGCGGGTCGACAGCAGCCCCGAGACGCTCGCCGCGTTCGGACGGGCCGCCCGGAACCCCCGTTACGACCTCGACCTCGCCGCCCTGAAGTAGACAAGACACGCCGATGAGCCACACGCACCCCCCGGTGCACGAGGAGACCCTGCAACTGCGGGTTCTGCCGCCGCCACCGCCGCAGGCCGACCCCGGCTTCTCCTTCGTCGAACAGCCGCTGCCGGGCTGGACGCTGCCGCCGCCCGCACTGATGGGCTGGGCCGCCGACACCGGCCGGCGCCGCCGCACCGTCGCCCTCGCCATGCTCGCCGCCGTCCTGGTCGTCCAGGCCGCCCTGTCGCTGCGGCTCGCCAACTCCGCCTTCGAGGACGAGGCCCTGTACATCTGGGCCGGGCACGTGGAGATCGGCAGCCTCTTCCACGGAGCGCCGAACTACGGCGGTTTCGGCAGCTACTTCTCCGGCGCGCCCGTGCTGTACCCGGTGCTCGCCGCCGCCGTGGACTCCGTGCTCGGCCTCGCCGGGGTGCGCGCGCTCAGCCTGCTGTTCATGCTGACGGCCACCGCCTGTCTGTACGGGCTCACCCGCCGGCTGTTCAACGAGCGTGCGGGACTGTGCGCGAGCGCCCTGTTCGCCGTCTCCATGCCCACGCTGTTCCTCGGCCACTTCGCCACGTACGACGCGATGGCGGTCTGTCTGCTGGCCCTGACCGCCTGGCTGCTGGTGGTGATCGCACCCCGGCACTGGGCGTGGGCCGCGGCCGTCGCCCCGGTCGCCGCGCTCGCCGTCGGCGTGAAGTACGCCTCCGCGCTGTTCCTGCCCACCCTGGTACTCCTGTACGTGCTCGCCGCCTACCGGGACCACTACATGCGCCGGGCCCTGCTGCGCGGCGCCCTGTTCGGCGCGGCCACCTTCGCCCTGCTCGGCGGCGGACTGGTGGCCAGCGGCTATCTGTCGGCGATCCAGAGCACCACCACCGCCCGCGCCCACGGGGACACCCCAGCCTGGCAGATCCTTCAGGACTCCACGCGCTGGGCGGGGCTGCTGGTCGCCGTCGCCCTGGTCGGCACGGTCACCTACGCCCGTACCGCCCGCCTCGCCGAGATACCCGGCTGGCGCCGGGCCGTGCCGGGCCGCCGCTGGCGTACCTGCCTGGGCGTGTTGCTCACCGGCACCGCGCTGCTCGCGCCCGCCTACCAGATCCACCTGCAGACCGAGACCTCCCTGCAGAAGCACGTGGGCTTCGGCCTGTTCTTCGCCGCGCCGATGGCGGGCGTCGGCGTGACCCGGCTGATGGGCGCCCACTTCAAGTTCCCCCAGTGGGCCATCGCGATCGGCGTGCTCGCCCTCACCCTGGGTCTGTCGCAGTCCGCCTCCTCCTTCGGCAGCTGGCCCGACACCCGCTATCTGATCCCGCAGCTTTCCTACACCGTGCGCCCCGGCCAGCACTGGCTGGGCGATCCGAAGGAGGGCCCGGTGTACTGCCTCAGCCGCGCGCGGAGGACCCACTACCAGGACTGGCTGTCCTTCTTCTTCATCGACTACAGGACCAGGGACGGCCGCTACCTGACGGGCGTCCCCGGCTATCGCGCGGCGGTCCGCGAGGGCTACTTCGACGGCGTGGTGCTGGACTACTCCGGCGGCCTCGCCCCGGCCGAGGAGGCCGTCCGCCAGGAGATGCGCATCACCGGCCGCTACCGCCTCACCGGCTCGCTGCCGTACCGCACCTCCACGGGCGCCGGGCACTTCGAGATCTGGGTCCGGCAGCAGAGCACTCAGTGACCGGCCGCTCCGAGTCGTAGCCCGGCCGCTCTGCGGCGCGTAACGTGACCCACCATGAAGATCCTCATCAGTGCCGACATGGAGGGGGCCACGGGCGTCACCTGGCCGGCCGACGTGCTGCCGGGGACGCCGCAGTGGGAGCGGTGCCGGTCGATGTTCACCTCGGACGTGAACGCCGCGGTCGAGGGCTTCTTCGACGGCGGCGCCGACCAGGTGCTCGTCAACGAGGCCCACTGGAGCATGCGCAACCTGCTGCTGGAGCGGCTCGACGAGCGGGTCGAGATGCTCACCGGGCGGCACAAGTCGCTGTCGATGGTGGAGGGGGTGCAGCACGGCGACGTCGACGGCATCGCGTTCGTCGGCTACCACGCGGGCGCCGGCATGGAGGGCGTCCTCGCCCACACCTACCTCGCCAACCAGATCACCGGCGTGTGGCTGAACGACGTCCGCGCCAGCGAGGGCCTGCTCAACGCGCGGGTCGTGGCCGAGTACGGCGTCCCCGTCGTCCTGGTCACCGGGGACGACGTGGCCTGCGAGGACGCGCTCGGGTACGCGCCGGAGGCGCTGAAGGTAGCGGTGAAGGACCATGTGTCCCGGTATGCAGCGGTATGCCGGACGCCCGCGCGTACGGCCGGCGACATCCGGGCCGCCGCCAAGGTGGCAGCCCGGCTGGCGGTGCGCCACGAGCCCGTCGACGCGGGGCCGTTCACGGTCGCCGTGGAGTTCGACGCCGAGCACCTGGCGATGGCCGCGACCATCGTGCCCGGGGTCGCCCGGATCGGGGAGCGGAAGGTGGCGTACACCAGCGCCACGATGTACGAGGGGATCCGGACGTTCAAGGCGGTCACCACGATCGTCTCCGCCGCCGTGGAGGAGCAGTATGGCTGAGAGGCCGGCCGACCAGCAGGCGCTGGACGAGGTAGTGGAGTTCACCTCCGGTCTGATCCGCATCGACACCACCAACCGGGGCGGCGGGGACTGCCGGGAGCGCCCCGCCGCCGAGTACGCGGCCGAGCGGCTGGCCGGGGCCGGACTGGAACCCCTGCTGCTGGAGCGGACGCCGGGCCGCACCAATGTGGTCGCCCGGATCGAGGGCACCGACCCCTCCGCCGATGCCCTGCTGGTCCACGGTCACCTCGACGTCGTACCCGCGGAGGCCGCCGACTGGAGCGTGCACCCCTTCTCCGGCGAGATCCGCGACGGCGTGGTGTGGGGGCGGGGCGCCGTCGACATGAAGAACATGGACGCGATGATCCTCGCGGTCGTCCGTTCCTGGGCCCGGCAGGGCGTACGGCCGCGCCGGGACCTCGTCATCGCGTTCACCGCCGACGAGGAGGCCAGCGCCGAGGACGGCTCCGGGTTCCTCGCCGACCGGCATCCCGAGCTGTTCGAGGGCTGCACCGAGGGCATCAGCGAGTCCGGCGCGTTCACCTTCCACGACGGCGCCGGCCGGCAGCTCTACCCGATCGCGGCGGGGGAGCGGGGCACCGGCTGGCTGAAGCTCACCGCGCGCGGCCGGGCCGGGCACGGCTCCAAGGTGAACAAGGAGAACGCGGTGACCCGGCTGGCCGCTGCCGTCACCCGCATCGGCGAACACGAGTGGCGCCTGAGACTCACCCCGACCGTACGGGCCGCGCTCATCGAACTCGCCGCACTGTACGGCGTCGAGCCCGACTTCACGGACGTGGACCTGCTGCTGGAGAAACTCGGCCCGGCGGCCAAGCTGGTCGAGGCCACCCTGCGCAACAGCGCCAACCCGACCATGCTGGAGGCCGGTTACAAGCTGAACGTGATCCCCGGCGAGGCGGTCGCCTACGTCGACGGGCGCTATCTGCCGGGCGGCGAGGAGGAGTTCGCCGCCACCCTCGACCATCTCACCGGCCCGGACGTGAGCTGGGAGTACGCGCACCGGGAGGTGGCCCTTCAGGCGCCGGTGGACTCGCCGACCTACGCGAGGATGCGGGCCGCCGTAGAGGAGTTCGCGCCCGAAGGGCACGTGGTGCCCTACTGCATGTCCGGCGGCACGGACGCCAAGCAGTTCTCCCGGCTCGGCATCACCGGCTACGGTTTCGCCCCGCTGAAGCTGCCCGAGGGCCTCGACTACCAGGCGCTGTTCCACGGCGTGGACGAACGCGTGCCGGTCGAGGCGCTGCACTTCGGCGTCCGGGTGCTCGACCGGTTCCTGCGGACGGCCTAGACGATGGGGGACGAGATGCTGAAGACGCCGTACGGCTCCTGGCCGTCGCCCGTCGACGCGGCCCTGGCCGCCGCGCACGACGGCCGCCCGGAGTGGCCGGGCTTTGTCGGGGACGAGAGCTGGTGGACCGAACCCCGGCCGACCGAGGGCGGCCGTCGCGCCCTGATACGGCGCCGCACCGACGGGACCGAGGAGTCCGTGCTGCCCGCGCCCTGGAACGTGCGCAGCCGGGTCATCGAGTACGGCGGCCGGCCCTGGGCCGGGGTGGTACGCGACGGGCTACCCCTGGTCGTCTTCGTGCACTTCACCGACCAGCGGCTCTACCGGTACGAACCCGGCGGCGAGCCGCGCCCGCTGACCCCGGTGTCGCCCGTGGGCGGCGGGCTGCGGTGGGCCGAACCGCGCGTGGACCTGGAGCGCGGTGAAGTGTGGTGCGTGTTGGAGGAGTTCACCGGGGACGGCCCCGGTGACGTGCGGCGCGTGATCGCCGCCGTACCGCTGGACGGCTCGGCCGCCGAGGACCGCGGCGCCGTCCGGGAACTCAGCGACGGCCGGCACCGGTTCGTCACCGGGGCGCGCCTCGCCCCCGACGGCCGCCGCGCCGCCTGGCTCGCCTGGGACCATCCGCGCATGCCGTGGGACGGCACAGAACTGCTCGTGGCCGACGTCGCCGACGACGGCACGCTACGGGACGCGCGTACCGTCGCCGGCGGACCGGGCGAGGCCGTCGCGCAGGTGGAGTGGGCCGCGGACGGCAGGCTCCTGTACAGCAGCGACCGCAGCGGCTGGTGGAACCTCTACCGCGACGGCGCCCCGCTGTGCCCGCGCGACGAGGAGTTCGGCGGGCCCCTGTGGCAGCTCGGCCTGCGCTGGTTCGCGCCGCTGGACAACGGGCTGATCGCGGTCGTGCACGGCAAGGGGCCGACCGTGCTCGGCATCCTGGATCCGGAATCCGGAGAGATCGTCGACGCCGCCGGACCGTGGACCGAGTTCTCGGCCCATCTCGCGGCCCACGGCGCGCGGGTGGTCGCGGTCGGGGCCAGCCCGCGCACCGCCTGCGAGGTGGTCGAGCTGGACACCGTCACCGGCCGGGCCCGCGCGATCGGCGCCCGGCACCGGGACGCCGTGGACCCCGCGTACTACCCGGAGCCGCAGATCCGCGTCTTCACCGGCCCCGACGGCCGCGAGGTGCACGCCCACGTCTACCCGCCGCACCACCCCCAGCACACCGCGCCCGACGGCGAGTTGCCGCCCTACGTCATCTGGGCGCACGGCGGCCCCACCGGCCGGGTGCCGCTCGTGCTGGACCTGGAGATCGCCTACTTCACCTCGCGCGGCATCGGGGTCGCCGAGGTGAACTACGGCGGCTCCACCGGATACGGCCGGGCCTACCGCGAGCGGCTGCGCGAACAGTGGGGCGTGGTCGACGTCGAGGACTGCGCGGCCGTCGCCCGCGCCCTCGCCGACGAGGGCACCGCCGATCCCGCCCGACTCGCGATCCGGGGCGGCAGCGCGGGCGGCTGGACCTCCGCCGCGTCCCTGACCACGACCGACGTCTACGCCTGCGGCACCATCAGCTATCCCGTCCTGGATCTGGCCACCTGGGGGCCGGGGGAGACCCACGACTTCGAGTCCCGTTACCTGGAGTCGCTGATCGGCCCGCTCGCCGAGGTGCCCGCCCGGTACGCCGAGCGCTCGCCGGCCACCCATGCCGACCGGCTCACCGCGCCGTTCCTGCTCCTCCAGGGCCTGGACGACGTGATCTGCCCGCCCGTCCAGTGCGAACGCTTCCTCGCCCGGATCGCCGGCCGAGACGTGCCCCACGCCTACCTCACCTTTGAGGGAGAGGGGCACGGGTTCCGGCGGGCGGAGACCATGGTGCGTGCCCTGGAGGCCGAACTCTCACTGTACGCCCAGGTGTTCAAGCTGGACGTGCCCGGTGTCCCGAGACTGGAGCTGCACAGGTGAAGGAGCTGACGCGCCCGGAGCGGCTGGCCCCGGGCGCCCGGGTGGCCGTCGTCGCCCCGAGCGGGCCGGTGCCCGAGGAGCGGCTCCAGGCGGGGCTCGACGTGCTGCGCGGCTGGGACCTGGATCCCGTCGTGGCGCCCCATGTGCTGGACCGGCACGGGGAGTTCGGCTATCTGGCCGGCCGGGACGCCGACCGCGCGGTCGACCTGCAGAACGCCTGGTGCGACCCGTCCGTCGCCGCGGTGCTGTGCGCCCGCGGCGGGTACGGCGCCCAACGCATCGTCGACCTGCTGGACTGGGAGGCCATGCGGGCGGCCGGGCCGAAGGTCTTCGTCGGCTTCAGCGACATCACGGTCCTGCACGAGGCCTTCGCCACCCGCCTCGGGCTCGCCACGCTGCACGGGCCGATGGCGGCCGGCATCGACTTCATCAAGAACGCCCGGGCTCAGGAGCATCTGCGGACCACGCTGTTCGCCCCGGAGACCGTCCGCACCATCGCCTCCGGCGGCCGTGCCCTGGTGCCCGGCCGGGCCCGCGGAGTCACCCTCGGCGGCTGCCTGTCCCTGCTCGCCGCGGAACTCGGCACGCCGCACGCGCGTGCCTCGGCGGCGGGCGGGCTGCTGTGCCTGGAGGACGTGGGGGAGGAGACCTACCGGCTGGACCGGTACCTCACCCAACTCCTGCGCGCGGGCTGGCTGGAGGGGGTGCACGGGGTGCTGCTCGGCTCCTGGGAGCGCTGCCCGGACTACGCCGAGGTACGGCCACTGCTGACCGACCGGCTCGGCGCGCTCGGCGTACCGGTGGTGGAGGAGTTCGGGTTCGGCCACTGCGCGGGCGCGCTGACCGTCCCGTTCGGTGCGGCAGCCGAACTCGACGCGGACGCGGGCACCTTGACGCTGGACGAGCCGGCACTGCGCTGAGCGCGCCCACCGAATCCCTCCGGGAACCGCGGAGTTGGCCGGTGACCGTGGCGAGCGCGCTGCGGACACCGGGGTGCGGCGATCGCCGGTCGTGGGCGGCTCCGCCCGGCTGGGTGGATTCCGGGGGCTGGTCGGGGTGGTGTCCAAAGGGTGGGCTGCGGATTCCTGGGCCGGTCGGGGTGGCGTCGAGGGGGTGGGCTCGGTGGATTCCGGGAGTGGTTCGGGCGGCTTCGAGGGGGTGGGCCGGGTGGATTCCGGGAGTGGTTCGGGCGGCTTCGGGGAGGTGGGCCGGGTGGATCTCGGGAGTGGTCCGGGCGGGTTTGAGGAGGCGGCCCAGGTGCATCGGCTGGGGGCGGGCCGGGCGGATGCCAGGTGCTGGTCCGGGCGAGTTCGAGGTGTCGGCCCGGGCGGATTGGCTGGAGGCGGTCCAGGCTGATCTGCTGGAGCCGAGCCGAGCCGAGCCGAGCCGAGCCGAGCCGAGCCGAGCCGAGCCGAGCCGAGCCGAGCCGGGGAGCGCGAGGTGTCGGCGCGGGTGGACTTTCGGAGGCGGCCGGGGCGGGGACGCCGTAACCTGGCCCGATGCCGCACACCGCACCCCACTACCTCGCCGAGGGTCCCCGCGTGGCCATCCGTCACTTCACCCTCGAAGACGGGCCCGAGTTCACCGCGCGGACCCGCGAGAGCAAGGACCTGCACCGGCCCTGGCTGTTCCCGCCGGACAACGACGAGGCCTACGCCGCCTACGCGCGCCGACTGATCGAGGACCCGACGAAGGCCGGCTTCCTGGTGTGCGAGAAGGACAGCGGGGACATCGCCGGCTACATCAACATCAACAACATCGTGCGCGGCGGCTTCCAGTGCGGTGCCCTCGGCTACGGGGCCTTCGCGCACGCCGCCGGGCGCGGGCTGATGCGCGAGGGCCTCGACCTGGTCATCGGGTACGCCTTCGGCCCGCTCGGGCTGCACCGGCTGGAGATCAACGTGCAGCCCGAGAACACCGCGTCCATCGCGCTGGCCCGCGGCGCCGGCTTCCGGCTGGAGGGGTTCTCCCCGGCCATGCTCTACATCGACGGCGCCTGGCGCGACCACGAACGCTGGGCGCTCACCGCCGAGATGCGCCCCGCCCGCTGACCGCCGCGGCCGCCTTTGCGCAATCCTGACCAGCAGGTCCCCTGGCCGAGTGCCGCGCCGCCGGGTTCCATGGTGATCGTGACGAGGATCCGACGTGAGGTACTGACGCTGCCCGCCGGGCAGTTGGGCCCGGACAACCCCCTGCCCCCACTCCGCCCGCTCGACGAGGTCCACCGCATCGACGACCGCGACCGGGACGGCATGCCCCGGGACATGGCCCGCCAGCTCGGGTACGAGCCACTGCGCAGCCTGCTCCCGGTCCGCATCCGCGACGGCTACGACAGAACCCGCGAGCCCCGCGCCCTCGACGCCCTGGTGATCGAGAACGACCGGCTGCGCGCCACCGTCCTGCCCGGCCTCGGCGGTCGCATCGCCTCCCTGCTCCACCTGCCCACCGGGCGCGAACTCCTCTACCGCAACCCGGTGTTCCAGCCCGCCAACTTCGCCCTCAACGGCGCCTGGTACTCCGGCGGCATCGAGTGGAACGTCGGCGCCACCGGCCACACCACCCTCTCCTGCGCCCCCCTGCACGCCGCCCGCGTCCCCGCCCCGGACGGCGGGGAGATGCTGCGTCTGTGGGAGTGGGAGCGGCTGCGCGACCTGCCCTTCCAGGTCGACCTGTGGCTGCCCGACGGCTCCGACTTCCTCTACGTCGGCGTCCGCGTCCGCAACCCCCACGAGCGCCCGGTGCCCACCTACTGGTGGTCCAACATCGCGGTGCCGGAGGAGTGCCGGATCCTGGCCCCCGCGGAGGAGGTTTGGCATTTCAGCTACGAGCGCCGGCTGCGCCGGGTGCCCGTCCCGTCCTACGACGGCATCGACCGCACCTGTCCCCTCAACAGCCCGTACGCCGCCGACTACTTCTACGAGGTGCCGGAGGGCCGCCGCCGCTGGATCGCCGCGCTGGACACCGACGGCCACGGACTGGTGCAGACCTCCACCGACGCCCTGCGCGGCCGCAAGCTCTTCGTGTGGGGCCACCTGCCCGGCGGCCGGCGCTGGCAGGAGTGGCTGACCGAACCCGGCACCGGCGGCTACTGCGAGATCCAGGCCGGCCTCGCCCGCACCCAGCTGGAACACGTCCGGCTGGAGCCCGAGAACGAGGTGTCCTGGCTGGAGGCGTACGGACCGCTCGACGCACCGCCCGAGGGGGAGTGGACCCGGGCCGTGCAGGGCGCCGAGCAACGGCTGGAGTCCGCCCTGCCCCGCGCCCGCGTCGAGGAGGCCTACGCGGCCTGGCGGCCCTGCGCCGACACCGACCCCGGCGAGATCCTGGCCGCCGGATCCGGCTGGGGCGCGCTCGAAGTGCTGCGCGCCGACTGGAAACTCCCCGGCACCCCGTTCCCCGAGTCCACCCTCGGCGCGGAGCAGGCACCCTGGCGGGAACTGCTGCGTACCGGCTCCCTGCCCGAGGCGCGCCGGGTACGGCCGCCCGGCGAGACTCTCGTCGCCCCGCACTGGCGGGACATGCTGGAGACCGCACCCGCTTCCCCGCACACCGAGTACCACCTCGGCGTCGCCCAGTGGCACGCCGGCGACCGCGCCCAGGCCGTCCGCAGCTGGGAACGCGGCCTCGAACTCGCCCCGTCGCTCTGGCCGTTGCTGCGCTGCCTCGCCGTCGCCGACCAGGAGTCCGGCCATCACGAGCGGGCCGCCGAACGGTACGCGGACGCCTTCGACGACCTGTGCCGCGAGCGGCGCGACGACGGCGAGACCTGGACCGCCGCCGTGGCCGCGCTCGGCCGGGAGACCCTGCGGGCACTGCTGACGGTGCGGCGGACGGCGGACGCCCGGACGGTCTGGGACCGGCTGCTGCCCGCCGTCCGCGCGCGCGGACGCTTCCGGCTGCTGGAGGCCGAACTGCTGCTCGCCGAGGGACGGACCGCCGAGGCGCGGGCCGTCTTCGACGCGGGGTTCGAGGTCGCCGACCTGCGGGAAGGAGAGGAGGCGCTGGGCCGCCTCTGGGCCCGGCTCACCGACGAGCCGCTGCCCGACCGGTACGACTTCCGGATGCGCCCCGACGCGGTCTGACCGGCTCAGCCCCGCTGGTCGACGTACTCGAACACCGACCCGTCCGGATGCATCGCGAGCAGGTTCCGGCCCACCGGGGTCGGCACCGGACCCGCGATGATCCGGGCGCCGAGGTCGGTCAGCAGCCGGTGCGCCTCGTCCACGTTCTCCACGGCGATGGTCGCCGTCACTTTGCGCAGGATGTCCAGCTCCGCCTCCGGGCCGCTCATCAGCAGAAAGGAGCCGATCGCGGCGACCTGGACCCCGCCGCGCTCGAAACGCAGGGCTCTGCCGCCGGCCAGCCGCTCGTAGAAGGGGATCGCGGTATCGAGGTCGGCTACGCAGATGCGCAGCGAGGCGCCCAGAATCTCCATGCGTCCGAGCCTAGTTGGGGCGGGCGGGGGCGTGCAGGGGCGCCCGCGTTACCCGCCGTGTCCGACGGGTACCCGGAGGGTATGGACCGTTTGGATCACCTGGAACATCTGGACAAACAGCTGGTCGAAGAGCTGGCACAGGTGGCACGCGAGACGGTACGCGACGAACTGCGGGAGCAGACCCGCAAGCGGCGCCGCACCGCCATGCTCTACGCCGCTTCCGGCGCCGCCGCCCTGTACGCGGGGGCCGCGCTGGCCCTCGCGGTGGGCCTGGCCCTGGCAACCGCCCTGCCCGGCTGGGGCGCCGCCCTGATCACGGCGGCGATCCTGGGCGTGGTGGCCTACGCCCTGCGCGGCGCCGCCCACCCGAGGCACAGCCACCCCGCGCCTCCGTCCCGCGTCATCGGCGGCACCCCGCCGGCCGGCCCGCCGAGCGGCCTGGGCGTGCCGTACCCCCCTGTCCCGAAGGAGCCCCCGGGCACCGGCCACCAGGCACCCGGCAACCCACCGAACCAGCCCTGACCCCACCCGCCGAGCCGCGGCAGCACCTTGGTCCGGTAGAAGTCGAAGAACCCCTTCTGCTCGGTCCCGATCTGGTTCACGTACACCCGGTCGAACCCGGCGTCGGCGAACGCCCTCAGCGTGGACACATACTGGTCGGCATCGTCCCCGCACACGACCTTCTCCCGCACCATGTCCTCGGTGACCAGCTCCCGCAGCTGTTCGAAGTGCCGCGGCGACGGCAGCACCTGCCCCATCTCGCCGGGCAGCAGCTCGTTGTACCAGAGCCGGCGCACCGTACGGACGCACTCCTCGCGATCGGTGCCGTAACAGACCTTCGTACCGCCGCTGACCAGCTTCGTCCCACCCCCGCCCTTGCGGAACTGCGTGACCATCTCCTCCTCCGGCATCATCGTGATGTACCCGTCGCCCACCCGGGCGGCGAGCGACGTGGCCTTCGGCCCGAAGCCGGAGATGTCGATCGGGACGGGCTCGTCGGGCACGGTGTAGAGGCGGGCGTTCTCCACGGTGTAGTGCGTGCCCCGGTGGTTGACCTCCTCGCCGGTGAACAGCCGGCGCATCACCTGGATGGCCTCCTCCAGCATCTCCAGGCGCACATGCACCGGCGGCCAGCGGTCGCCCAGGATGTGCTCGTTGAGCGCCTCACCCGTGCCGACGCCCAGCCGGAAACGGCCCTCGGTCATCACCGCGCTCGTCGCCGCGGCCTGTGCCGTCACCGCCGGGTGCATCCGCACGGTCGGACAGGTCACCGCCGTCTCGATGGGCAGCGAGACCGCCTCCGACAGGGCGCCGATCACCGACCACACGAAGGCGCTCTGCCCCTGCGCGTCGTTCCACGGGTGGAAGTGGTCGGAGATCCACAGCGCCCGGAACCCGGCCTGCTCGGCCATCCGGGCCTGTTCGACGAGGTCGGCGGGGCTGTGCTCCTCGCTCGCCAGGAAATAGCCGTACTCGGGCATGGGAAACCTCCGCGCGGGCGGCGCTGATGCCGTGTGATCCGGTCCGGGGCCGGTTAACCGGCGCCGGGCGCGCGAAACGCCGGGCCCGCGGCGCGGCGTTCGGGTGCTCCGACCGGCGTACGGGTGACCCGCCCTGCGTTTGGGTGCCGCCGCCCCGGTTACGCGGAAAACCTCGGACGAGCCACACCGCCGGAGGCGCACCGTGAGCCGACCTCACGTAGTGATCGTCGGCGCCGGTTTCGCCGGGTACCGGGCTGCCCGCACAGTGGCCCGGCTGACCCGGAACCGGGCCGACGTCACCTTGCTGAACCCGACCGACTACTTCCTGTATCTGCCGCTGCTGCCCCAGGTCGCCGCAGGCATCCTTGAGGCCCGCAGGGTCACCGTGTCGCTGCCGGGCACCCTGCACGGGGTCCGGATGGTGCTCGGCGAGGCGGACCATGTCGACCTCGACGGCCGTACGGTCCACTACTCCGACCCCGAGGGCGGCATCGGCACCCTCAACTACGACCGGCTGGTGCTGTGTGTCGGCAGCGTGAACAAGCTGCTGCCCATCCCCGGGGTCGCCGAGCACGCGCACGGCTTCCGCGGGCTGCCCGAGGCGCTGTACCTGCGCGACCACGTGACCCGGCAGGTGGAGCTGGCCGCCGGCGAGGACGACCCGAAGGCCTGCGCGGCCCGCTGCACCTTCGTCGTGGTCGGCGCCGGCTACACCGGCACCGAGGTGGCCGCGCAGATGCAGTTGCTCACCGACCGGCTGGCCCGCCGGCATCCGCTGCCCGCCGGGTTCCGGCCGCGCTGGATGCTGCTGGACGTGGCGCCGCGCGTGCTGCCGGAGATGGACGAGCGGCTGTCCCGCACGGCCGACCGGGTGCTGCGGGCGCGCGGTGTCGACGTACGGATGGGCACGTCGGTGAAGGAGGCCACCCATGACGGGGTGCTGCTCACCGATGGCGAGTTCGTCGCGTCCCGGTCGCTGGTGTGGTGTGTCGGGGTACGGCCCGACCCGCTGGTGGAGGCGGTCGGGCAGCCGCTGGAGAAGGGCCGGCTGATCGTCGACCCGTATCTGCAGGTGCCGGGCCGGCCGGAGGTGTTCGGCTGCGGGGACGCGGCCGCCGTACCGGACCTGGAGCAACCGGGGAAGTTCACGCCGATGACGGCCCAGCACGCGTGGCGGCAGGGCCGGGTGGCCGCGGAGAACGTGGCGGCCTCGCTCGGCCTCGGTCGGCGCCGGCGGGCCTACCGCCATCGTGACCTGGGTTTCGCCGTCGACCTCGGCGGGATCCAGGCCGCCGCCAACCCGTTCGGCATCCCGCTGTCCGGGCCGGCGGCCGGTGCGGTCACCCGCGGCTACCACCTGGCGGCGCTGCCCGGCAACCGCGTGCGGGTGGCCGCCGACTGGCTGCTGGACGCCGTTCTGCCACGCCAGGGCGTCCAGTTGGGCCTCGTACGGTCCTGGTCGGTCCCCCTGGACACGGCCTCCCCGGAGCTGGCACGCGTACCGGGCGGGCCGGAGCGGGTGGGTGCACCGGAACGGCCGGACGGACCGGAACAGACGCCTGGATCGGAACGGGCGGGCGGGCCGGATCGGGCCGAAGCAGCCAAGCAGGCCGGAGCAGCGGAACCCGGCGGCGCACCGCCGGCCCGCGGGCGCGGGGACCACCCCGCCCCCGGCCCCGTCAAGCGCACCGACGCCCCGGACCACCCCGCCCCCGGCCCGGTCAGGCGCACCGACCCCCCGGACCCCGCCGCCGGGTGACCCCGCGGGCCGTACCCCTCGACTCACTGCAAGGAGACTCATGAACACCGCCGAACTCGCCGAATTGGGACAGCAGTTGCGCGTGGACAGCGTGCGGGCGTCCGACGCCGCGGGATCCGGGCACCCCACGTCCTCGATGTCCGCCGCCGATCTGATGGCCGTGCTGCTCGCCAACCATCTGCGCTACGACTTCGAACGTCCCGAGCACCCCGCCAACGACCGCTTCGTGCTGTCCAAGGGACACGCCTCGCCCCTGCTGTACGCCGCCTACAAGGCGGCCGGTGCCATCGAGGACGGCGAACTGCTCACCTTCCGCAAGCTCGGCAGCCGGCTCGAAGGACATCCGACGCCCCGGCGGCTGCCCTGGGTGGAGACGGCCACCGGATCCCTCGGCCAGGGCCTGCCGGTCGGGGTCGGAATCGCCCTCGCCGGCAAGCGCCTTGAGCGCACCGGTTACCGGGTGTGGGTGCTGTGCGGGGACAGCGAGCTGGCGGAGGGCTCGGTGTGGGAGGCGGCCGAACACGCCGGACACGAGCACCTGGACAACCTGATCGTGATCGTGGACGTCAACCGGCTCGGCCAGCGCGGCCCCACCCGGCATGGCCACGACCTGGACGCCTACGCCCGCCGCTTCCAGGCCTTCGACTGGCACACGGTCGAGATCGACGGCCACGACGTCGACAAGATCGACCGGGCCTACGGCGAGGCGCTGTCCACGACCGGGCAGCCCGTGGCGATCCTCGCCCGCACCCTCAAGGGCAAGGGCGTCGCCGCCGTCGAGGACCTGGAGGGCCATCATGGAAAGCCGGTGCCGGACGCGAGGGAGGCCGTCGCCGAGCTCGGCGGGCCGCGCTCGCTGCACGTCCGGGTCCACGAGCCGCCGGCCGCCGCCGCGCTGCGCAACCTGACGACCGAGGTGCTGCAACTGCCGCGCTACGACGAGGGCGACGAGGTCGCGACCCGGGACGCCTTCGGCGCCGCCCTCGCCGCGCTCGGCAGCGCCCGGGGCGATGTCGTCGCCCTGGACGGCGAGGTCGGCGACTCCACCCGCACCGAGGAGTTCGCCAAGGCCCACCCGGACCGGTTCTTCGAGTGCTACATCGCCGAGCAGCAGATGGTCGCCGCGGCCGTCGGCATGGCCGCGCGGGGCTGGCTGCCGTACGCCTCGACGTTCGCCGCGTTCTTCACCCGTGCCCACGATTTCGTGCGGATGGCGTCCATCAGCGGCTCCGGCATCAACCTGGTCGGCTCGCACGCCGGTGTCGCCATCGGCCAGGACGGGCCCTCGCAGATGGGCCTGGAGGACCTCGCGATGTTCCGCGCGGCGCACGGCTCGACCGTGCTGTACCCGTGCGACGGCAACCAGACCGCCCGGCTGGTGGCGGCCATGGCCGGCCTCGAAGGGATCCGCTATCTGCGCACCTCGCGCGGCAAGACGCCGGTGATCTACGGCCCCGACGAGGAGTTCCCGGTGGGCGGCAGCAAGACGCTCGTCTCCAGCGAGGAGGACCGGCTGACGGTCGTCGCCGCCGGGGTCACCGTGCCCGAGGCGCTCGCCGCGGCCGACCGGCTCGCCGCGGACGGCATCCGGGTGCGGGTGATCGACCTGTACTCCGTCAAGCCCGTCGACACCCAGACGCTGCACCGGGCCGCCGAGGAGACCGGCTGTCTGCTCACCGTGGAGGACCACCACGCCGAGGGCGGCCTCGGCGACGCCGTCGCGGAGGCCTTCGCCGACGGCCGGCCCGTGCCCCGGCTGGTCCGGCTCGCGGTGCGCACCATGCCGGGCTCGGCCGCGCCCGACGAGCAGTTGAACGCGGCCGGCATCGATGCCGTGGGCATCGCGGCGGCGGCCAAGCTGCTGGTGGAGGAGGCGGTCGTGCGATGAACGACACGGACGCCCGGACCGTACGGGCGGGCCGCCGCACGGTGGACATCCAGCGGCCCGGGAAGGTGCTCTTTCCGGGCGGCACCGGCGCCGAGGAGTACACCAAGGGCGATCTCGCCGACTACTACCGGTCCGTGGCGCCGTACATGCTGCCGCACCTGCGGGGCCGTCCGCTGATGCTGGAGCGGTATCCGGACGGCGTCGACGGGGAGCGGTTCATGCAGAAGAACGTCCCGAAGCACTATCCGGACTGGATCACCCGCGTGGAGGTCCCCAAGGAGGGCGGCACGGTCACGCATGCCGTCTGCGACGACACCGCCACCCTTCTCTACCTCGCCGACCAGGCCTGCCTCACCCTGCACCGCTGGCTCTCCCGCACCGACCGCTCCGGCGGCCCCGACCACCCCGACCAGCTCGTCTTCGACCTCGACCCTCCCGGCGACGACTTCGCCCCCGTGCGCGAGGCGGCCGGCCTGCTGCGGGAGCTGCTGGACGAACTGGAGCTGCCCGCCGCCCCCATGACCACCGGATCGCGCGGAGTCCATCTCGTCGTCCATCTCGACGGCCGCAGCGACTTCGACGAGGTCCGCGAATTCGCCCGTGGCGTGGCCGAGTTGCTGGCCTTGCGGCATCCGGACCGGCTCACCACCGCCGCCCGCAAGGAGGACCGCGGCGACCGTCTCTACCTCGATGTGCAGCGCAACGCCTACGCGCAGACCGCCGTCGCCCCCTACACCGTCCGCGCCCGCCCCGGCGCCCCGGTCGCCGTACCCCTCGCCTGGGAGCAGCTGGACGACCCCGGGCTCGACGCGCGCCGCTGGACGATCGCGGACGCGGTCGACCAGGCCGGCACCGACCCCTGGTCCGGACTGCCGGGCCGGGGCCGCGCCCTGGGGCCGGCCCGGCGGCGTCTCGCGGAGATTCGCTCCTGAAGGTTTGGCCATGAGATGAACGGCCACCCGCAGGAAGAGGTGACCATGTCGAACACAAGCAACACATCCCGTTCACAGAGCTCACAGAAACCTCAGAACTCACAGGAGTCGCACGACCAAGAGAAGCGGAGCAATGCGGAGGAGCGTCGGCCGGCACCCGTGGAGGTGCTGCGCGAGGCGCGTGCCCAGCTCGCGGAACTCACGGGGCTCGCTCCCGAATCGGTGACCTCTTTCGAGCAGACCGAGGACGGATGGGTGCTCGAGATGGAGGTCCTTGAACTCGCACGGGTCCCGGACACCATGAGCCTGATGGCGAGCTACCAGGTCGATCTCGACCAGGAGGGCCGGCTCACCGGCTACCGGCGCGTTCACCGGTACGAACGGGGGCGGTCCGACACGCGCCGACCCGGCGGCCGCTAGGTCGCCTTACTGCCGCGCTCGCGGAACCACCGTGACACCGACCCATCACGAGGAGGAACGGCCGGCATGACCGTTGTCCCGGCACAGACCGGAAGCGGAGGCGGCACCAGCGGCCTCTACGACGTACTCGAACTCGTTCTGGACAGGGGGCTCGTGATCGACGCGTTCGTGCGGGTCTCCCTGGTCGGCATCGAGATTCTGAAGATCGACGTGCGGGTCGTCGTGGCCAGCGTCGACACATACCTGCGCTTCGCCGAGGCGTGCAACCGTCTCGACCTGGAGGCAGGACCCCACAAGGCCCCGGGGCTGCCCGACCTCGTCGGCGAGGTCACCGAGTCCGGCGCGCGCGGCAAGTCCAAGGGCGCCCTGACCGGCGCCGCGGAGACCATCTCCGAAGCCTTCAAGCAGGCCCGCGAGGAGGGCGAGGAACGGACCCGGCCCCGTAAGGCCACGGCCCACCGGAAGGAGGAGCGGGAGTGAGCACCTACGTCTACGGGATCACCGCCCGGACGCACCAGGCCCTGCCTGAGGGCATGACCGGTGTGGGGGAGCCACCGCGCCCGGTGCGGGTCCTCACGGTCGGCGAGCTGGCCGCCGTGGTCAGCGACGCCCCTGAGGATCTGCGGGCCAAGCGCCGGGACCTGCTCGCACACCAGAACGTCCTCGCCGAGGTCGGCGCGGCCGGCTGTGTGCTCCCCATGCGGTTCGGAAACGTGGCCTCCGACGACGATGCCGTCGCCCATGTGCTCGACGAGCGCGCCGATCACTACCTGGAGCGGCTCAAGGCCCTCGACGGCAAGATCGAGTACAACGTCAAGGCCAACCATGCCGAAGAGGCCGTGCTGCATCTCGTCATGGCCGAGAACCCGGATCTGCGCAGCCTCGCCGAGGCGAACCGGCGCGCGGGCGGCGGCAGCTACGACGACAAACTGCGCCTCGGCGAGCTGGTCGCCAGCGCCGTCAAGGCCAAGGAGGCCGAGGACGCCGCCTCGGTGCAGGCCGTGCTGGAGCCGGTCGCCGCCGCGGTCAGCGCCGGCCCGCAGTCCACGGGCTGGCTGCTCAACGTGTCGTTCCTGGTCGCCCGGGACGCTGCCACCGACTTCCTGGCGGCCGCCGACCGGGTCCGCGCCGACCGCCCCCACCTCGAACTGCGCGTCAACGGCCCGCTGCCCCCGTACAGCTTCGTCGAGCCCGGTCCCGCCCAGCCGGCGGCCGAGCCGGCCGGCACGGACAGCGAGGCGCACTGACGGGGCGGCCCGGAAGGAGGAGGCCATGGGACTGATCGGCGAGGTGCTGCTGCTGCCGTTCGCACCGGTGCGTGGTGCCGGGTGGGCGATCGGCCAGGTGCTCCGCGAGGCGGAGCGGATCTACTACGACCCCGCCACCGTACGGGCCGAACTGGCGCGACTGGAAGAGCGGCTGGAGGCGGGCGAGATCACTGAGGAGGAGTTCGACCGGTGTGAGGACGAGCTGCTCGACCGGCTGGAGACAGGAATGCAGTCCGGCCGTACCACAGGCGAGGGGACGGGATGATGAACCGAACGGCACTGGGCCTCGCTATAGGGGCCGGATACCTCTTGGGGCGCACGAAGAAGCTGAAGATGGCGGTCGCGGTCGGCTCCCTGGTCGCGGGAAAGAAGCTGAACCTCGGCCCCGGCGCGCTCGCCACCATGGCGCGGCAGCAGCTGCGTGACAACCCGCAGTTCAAGGAGATCGGCGACCAGCTGCGCGAGGACCTGCGGGGCGTCGGCAAGGCAGCTTCCGGGGCCATGGTCGAGCGGCAGATGGGCGCGCTCGCCGACCGGCTGCACGACCGTACCGCCCACGTCCGCGACGAGCTGTCCGGGGCGCTGCCCGCGGTGGGCTCGGACGAGGAGCCCGAGGACGACGACCAGGACCTCGAAGCGCGGCGGGGCGGCGGCAAGGAGCGGGAGGACGACGACCGCCAGGCCCGCCGGCGGCAGTCCTCCGGCAAGAAGGCAGCCGGGAAGGCCGCGACGAAGGCCTCCGCCGGCCGGAAGACCATGGCGAAGAAGACGGCACCCGCGAAGAAGGCGGTGGCCAGGAAGCCCGGCACGGCCGGGAAGAAGGCGGCCGACGCCCGTGGCGCCGGACCGTCGAAGGGCGGCGATGACCGATGACCGACACACTCGGATCCGCAGCGTCCACGGCCGGCCGGGCCACGAAGGCCGCGCAGGACAACCCGCTCACCGAACTCGCCCACAGCGAGGCCGCCGACCGGCTGAAGGCAGAGGCACAGGAATACCTGGCCGCCCAGGCCGAACGGCTGCTCAGCGGTCTCGGGCACAAGCTCGGCGAGACGACCGTCAAGCTCAACGACATCGCGGAGGGCAACAGCCCCGGCTTCGCCAAGCTGGCGCTCGACGCAGGCCGCAAGATCGCCGAGGGTAAGGGACCGCTGCGCTCCGCCCTGGAGCTGGGCGCCTCGCGAGTCAAGGACAACGTCACGCAAGCGGTCAAGAACCTCGGAGGCGGCAAGGGCAGGAAGAAGAGCAAGGGCGGCAACAAGCCCACGGTCATCATGGAGTCGGTCGACGTCGGCGTGCCGCTGCGCACCGCCTACGACCAGTGGACGCAGTACCAGGACTTCTCCACCTTCGCCAAGGGCGTCAAGAGCGCGAACCGCGCCGACGACACCCACAGTGACTGGCAGGCGAAGATCTTCTGGTCCAACCGCAGCTGGAAGGCGCACACCACCGAGCAGCTTCCCGACCAGCGCATCCAGTGGACCTCGGAGGGCGCCAAGGGCACCACGAAGGGGGTCGTGACCTTCCACCCCCTGGGCGAGAGTCTCACCCGGATCCTGCTGGTCATCGAGTACTACCCGAGCGGCCTGTTCGAGAAGACCGGCAATCTGTGGCGCGCACAGGGCCGGCGGGTGAGGCTGGATCTGAAGAACTACGTCCGGTTCATCACCCTGAAGGGAGAGGCCGAGGACGGCTGGCGCGGCGAGATCCGCGACGGCGAGGTGGCCCGCAGCCACGAGGATGCGGTGGCGGAGGAGGAGTCCGAAGAGCCCCGCGGCGAGGACGAGGGCGAGAAGCCCGAGGAGGACGAGGGGGAGCCGGAGGAGTACGAGGATGAGGAGGAGGAAGAAGGCGAGGAGGAGCCTGAGGAGGAGTACGAGGACCAGGAGGAAGGGCGTTACGAGGACGAAGCCGAGGGTGACGAGGAGTACGAGGAAGAGGAGCCCGACTACGCCGAGCGCGGGAGCCGTCGATGACGACGCCCGGCCGGTTCCCCGAGCCCTACGGTTCGGGCAGTGGGGCCAACCTCGCCGACATCCTGGAGCGCGTGCTCGACAAGGGTGTGGTGATCGCGGGTGACATCCGGATCAATCTGCTCGACATCGAACTGCTGACCGTCAAGCTGCGGCTCATCGTCGCCTCGGTCGACAAGGCCAAGGAGATGGGCATCGACTGGTGGGAGAGCGACCCGGCGCTCTCCTCCCGGGCCCGTCGCGACGCGCTGACCCGGGAGAACGTCGAGCTCAGAGAGCGGCTGGCCCGGCTGGAGGAGCTGGAGCCGGGCCGCGTGCCGAAGGAGGCACCGTGACAGGACTGCGCTACGTCTACGCCGTCTGCCGCCCCTTCGGGACACCCCTGCAATCGCAGCTCACCGGCGTCGGGGGTGCCCCGCCGGCGCTGCTGCGCCACCACGGGCTGGTCGCGGTCGTCAGTCAGGTCCCGGCGGCGGACTTCAGCGAGGAGGCCCTCAAGGCGCACCTGGAGGACCTGGACTGGCTGGCCGCTACCGCCCGAGCGCACCAGGGCGTGATCGACGCGCTCACCACGGTCACCACCCCGCTGCCGCTGAGGCTCGCGACCGTCTTCCGGGACGACTCCGGGGTGCGGGTGATGATCGAGGCCCGTGAGGAGGACTTCGGGCGCGTCCTGGACCGGCTGGAGGGCCGGGTGGAATGGGGAGTGAAGGTGTACCTCGAGGCCGAGCCCGCCGAGCCCGCCCCCGCCGCGCAGCCCGCGAGTGGCAGGGACTATCTGCGCCGGCGGCGTGAGAGCACCCACGCGAGCGAGGAGCGGTGGCAGCGGGCCGAGGCGTTCGCCCGGTCGCTGCACGAGCGTCTTTCCCGGCTCGCCGAGGACTCCCGGCTGCATGCCCCGCAGACTTCCGCACTTTCCGCCGAACCCGGCCGGAACGTTCTCAACGCCGCTTATCTCGTGCCCCGTGCGCATTCCGAGGAATTCGTGGAACTAGTGGACCGTACGAAAGACGAGACTTCCGGAATCCGGGTGGAACTCACCGGCCCCTGGGCCGCCTATTCGTTCACGGGGGAGGCGACGCCGTGACCGTCGTCGAACGGCGCGAGGTCGCCCTCGTCGATCTGCTCGACCGACTGCTGGCCGGCGGAGTCGTCGTCACCGGAGACATCACCCTGCGGATCGCGGACGTCGACCTCGTCCGCATCGATCTGAACGCGCTGATCAGCTCCGTGAACGAGTCGGTTCCCTCGCCCTTCGAGGAGATCCTGTGACCCCGCGCAACCGGCTCGACCTGGAACCCGACACGGTCGAGCGTGACCTGGTGAAACTGGTGCTCACGGTGGTGGAACTGCTCCGGCAGCTGATGGAACGCCAGGCCGTGCGCCGCTTCGACACCGGTGAGCTCACCGAGGAGCAGGAGGAGCGCATCGGGCTCACCCTGATGCTCCTGGAGGAGCGCATGGCCGAGCTGCGCGAGCGCTACGGACTGCGGCCCGAGGACCTCAATCTGGACCTCGGGCCGCTCGGACCGCTGCTCCCCCGGGATTAGCTCACCACCGGTACCAGCGCCCCCTGCCGCCGGCGGCAGTCGTGCTGCGCACCAGAAAGCCCAGCAGCCAGACGACCAGAACTGCCAGGGCAATCCACCAGAGAACTTTCACCGCGAATCCGGCGCCGAACAGTATCAGTGCCAGAGGATTCGGGCTTCTCGAAATCGGCGGATCAGGCTTCTTTACGGCACAGAATTTCCCCGTGCAGGACCGCGAACCAGCCGTCGTCCCGTCGGCCCCATTCCCGCCAGGCCTCGGACACCGCCCGCAGCTGGTCCTCCGTCGCGTGGCCGCCCTGCGTGGCCCGTTCCGCGTAGGCGGAGGCCAGGGTGCGGTCCGCCCACAGGCCGCACCACCAGGCCCGCTCCTCGGGTGTGGCGAAGGTCCAGGTGCTGGACGTGGCGGTGATGTCGGTCAGCCCGGCGGCCAGCGCCCACGTCTTCAGCCGGCGACCGGCGTCGGGCTCCCCGCCGTTGGCGCGGGCCACCCGCTCGTACAGGTCCAGCCAGTCCTCCAGGCCGGGCACCGCCGGGTACCAGGTCATCGCCGCGTAGTCCGCGTCGCGTACGGCGATGAACCCGCCCGGCCTCGTCACGCGCCGCATCTCGCGCAGTGCCTGCACCGGGTCGCCGACGTGCTGCAGCACCTGGTGGGCGTGGACCACGCAGAAGGTGTCGTCCGGGTAGTCCAGGGCGTGGACGTCGGCGACCGCGAAGTCCACGTTGGTCAGGCCGCGCCCGGCGGCGGTGGCCCGGGCCTGCTCCAGGATGCCCGGTGCGTGGTCGACGCCGGTGACCTGGCCGTCGGGGACCCGTTCCGCCAGGTCGGCCGTGATGGTGCCCGGCCCGCAGCCGATGTCCAGGATCTTCATGTGGGGCTTCAGTGAACCGAGCAGATAGGCCGCGGAGTTCTCGGCGGTCCGCCAGATGTGCGACCGCAGCACCGACTCGTGGTGCCCGTGCGTGTAGACAGCGGTCTCCTGCGCTTTCGGCATGGCTGTTCCCCTTCACCCTCGTCACCGCTGGTACGCGTCACGATACGCGCGCATGCCGAATGATGAGACTGGCGTTTCATATATTGGATACCTGGGATCCGGGCATGCCGTCCTGACCGCTCGTCAAGGAGCTGCGGTCAGCGGGCGGTAGACAGTCAGGGCCTCCGGCAGCTTCTGCAGGGTCACCTCGCCCGACACGGCTGTCACCTCGCCGTCGTACGCCATCGGGGTGCCCGGCGTGACACCGGTCAGCCGGAGCCGGTTCACCTGCACCGCCGAGTGGGCGGGGGAGCGGGTGAGGGGGCCCGCGGCGGCAGCGGCCAGCAGGCGCAGGGCGGGCCGGCGGCTGCCGTGCACCACGCGCACGTCCAGCAGCCCGTCGGCGAGATCGGTACGGCGGCCGGGCGCGAGCCCCATGCGGTGGTAGACGCCGTTGCCGACGAACAGCAGCCACAGCGGCCGCCGTTCACCGCCCAGCTCCACCTCCAGCGGATGCCGGTCCGCGCGCAACACCCGCAGCGCGCCCAGCAGCCCGGCCGGCCACCCGCCGATCCGGGGCGCCCAGCGGTCCCGCACGCGCACCAGCTCCGGGTAGACACCCAGGCTCAGCGTGTTCAGGAACAGGCCCTCGCGCTCGCCGGCGACATAGCGGACCGCGTCCACCCGCACCGCCTCGCCGTGCCGGACCGCGCGGGCCAGGTCGCGCTCGTCCTCCACGCCAAGGTCGAGGGCGAAGTGGTTGAGGGTGCCTCCCGGCAGCACCGCGAGCGGCAGCCCGTGGCCGAGCGCGATCCTCGCGGCCGCGTTCACGGTGCCGTCGCCGCCGCACACGCCGAGCGCCCGGGCACGGGCCGCCGCCTTCTCCAGTTCGTCGCCGATCTCCGCCGGCGTGCACTCGACGATCTCCGCCCGCGGCAGCGCGGCGTGCAGCGCACGGACCCGGTCGGCCGTCCCCGAGCCCCGGTTGGCGACCACCACCAGACCCTCGCCCTCCGGCAGCGCCGGCGCCTGCGCGCGCGGCCGGGGCCGCCGCCGCATCTGGGCGCGGGTCGGCATCAGCCGCCGTACCAGGAAGGCCGCACTCGCGCCGAGGGCCGCCCCGGCCAGCACATCGCTCGGGAAGTGCACGCCCGTGTACACCCGGGACGCCGCCACCGAGAACGCCAGCGGCGCCAGCGCCGCGCCCCAGGCCGGGGACTCCAGCGCGACCCCGGTCGCGAACGCGGCGGCCGACGCGGAGTGCCCGGACGGGAACGACGTGGTGATCGGCTGCCGCTTGAGCTGCCGCACCAGCGGCACCGGGTCCAGTACCGGGCGGGCCCGGCGCACCGAGCGCTTGCCGATCGTGTTGATGGTCAGGGAGGCCACGCTGAGGGAGGCCAGGCCCCGGGCGGCCGCCCGGCGGGCCCTCGGGGTGCGGCTCGCGGCCATCGCGGCGGCCGTCGCGAACCACAGCACCCCGTGGTTCGCGCTGTGGCTGAGGCGCGGCAGCACCCGCTCGGCGCCGGGCCAGTGCCAGGCGGCCGCCGCCTCGAACAGCCGGCCGTCGAGATCCAGCAGCCGGCACAGCACGCTCCGGGCGGCCGAGCGGGCGGCCGGGTCCAGGTCGGTCAGGTCCAGGTCGGTCAGGTCCAGGTCTGGGCTCATGGGGTCCGGTTACCCTGAAGTGCCCGTTTCTTGTGCCGGTCCGCGCCGGGCGCCGGCCCGCGCGTAAGGAGTCCCCCGGATGCGCCTGCTCCTCGTCCGTCACGGTGAGACCCCGTCCAACATGGACCACCTGCTGGACACCGCCGTGCCCGGACCGGGGCTGACGCCGCTCGGCGAGGCGCAGGCCGCCGCACTGCCCGAGGCGCTCGCCGACGAGGACATCGAGGCCGTCTACGCCTCCACACTGCTGCGCAGTCGGCTCACCGCGGCCCCGCTGGCCGCCGCCCGGGGCCTTCAGGTGATCGTCCGCGACGGCATCCGCGAGGTGTCCGCCGGCGACCTGGAGATGCTGCCCGGCGAGTCCGCCGAGGGCCGGGAGTACATGCGCACGATCTTCGCCTGGGCGGCCGGCGACACCGCGCCGCGCATCCCCGGCGGGGAGAGCGGCGAGGAGGCCCTGGCCCGGTACGACGCCGTGGTGGCCGAGGCCGCCGCGAGCGGTGCCGGCACGGTCGCCCTGGTCAGCCACGGCGCCGCGATCCGCCTGTGGACCTCCGCCCGCGCCCACAACGTCGACGTCGCGTTCGCCGCCGCCCGCCCCCTGGGCAACACCGGCGTGGTCGTCCTGGAGGGCTCCCCGTCCGACGGCTGGAAGGCGCTGTCCTGGGAGGGCGCCACGGTGGAGCCGGCGGGAGAGGCGGGCCCGGCGGGGGAGCCGGTGGACACGGCGGGGTAGTGCCCGGATAAGCGTTTGCCGCCGCCGTGGGCCGCCCCGGAGAATGCCTGCCCATGGGACATCTGGAAGCCGCGCACCTCGAGTACCACCTCCCCGACGGGAGGACCCTGCTCGGGGACGTGTCCTTCCGGGTCGGCGAGGGCGCCGCCGTCGCCCTGGTCGGCCCGAACGGCGCCGGCAAGACGACTCTCCTCCGGCTGATCTCCGGCGAGCTGAAGCCGCACGCCGGTACCGTCACCGTCAGCGGCGGCCTCGGTGTGATGCGCCAGTTCGTGGGCTCCGTACGGGACGAGACGACCGTACGGGACCTGCTCGTGTCCGTCGCCCCGCCCCGCATCCGGGAGGCGGCCAGGGCGGTCGACGAGGCCGAGCACGCCATCATGACCGTCGACGACGAGGCCGCCCAGCTGGCCTACGCCCAGGCCCTCGCCGACTGGGCCGAGGCGCGCGGCTACGAGGCCGAGACGCTGTGGGACATCTGCACCACCGCGGCCCTCGGCACTCCCTACGAGCGCGCCCAGTGGCGCCAGGTACGCACCCTCTCCGGCGGCGAGCAGAAACGCCTCGTGCTGGAGGCGCTGCTGCGCGGCACCGACGAGGTGCTGCTGCTCGACGAGCCGGACAACTACCTCGACGTGCCCGGCAAACGCTGGCTGGAGGAACAGCTCAAGGAGACCCGCAAGACGGTCCTGTTCGTCTCCCACGACCGTGAACTCCTCGCCCGCGCCGCCGAGAAGATCGTCTCCGTGGAGCCGGGCCCGGCGGGCGCCGACGCCTGGGTGCACGGCGGTGGCTTCGCCACCTACCACGAGGCCCGCCGGGAACGCTTCGCCCGCTTCGAGGAATTGCGCCGCCGCTGGGACGAGAAGCACGCCCAGCTGAAGAAGCTCGTACTGACGCTGCGTCAGGCAGCTGAGAACAGCGCCGACATGGCCTCCCGCTACCGCGCCGCGCAGACCCGGCTGCGCAAGTTCGAGGAGGCCGGCCCGCCGCCGGAGCCGCCGCGCGAGCAGGACATCACCATGCGGCTGAAGGGCGGTCGTACCGGCGTACGGGCCGTCACCTGCAAGCAACTCGAACTGACCGGCCTCATGCGCCCGTTCGACCTGGAGGTGTTCTACGGCGAACGGGTCGCCGTCCTCGGCTCCAACGGCTCCGGCAAGTCGCACTTCCTGCGCCTGCTGGCCGGCGAGGACGTCGCGCACGCCGGGGAGTGGAAGCTCGGCGCACGTGTCGTCCCCGGCCACTTCGCACAGACCCACGCGCACCCCGAACTCCAAGGCCGTACCCTCCTCGACATCCTGTGGAAGGAGCACTCCCAGGACCGCGGCGCCGCGATGTCCCGGCTGCGCCGCTACGAGCTGACCCAGCAGGCCGAACAGTCCTTCGACCGGCTCTCCGGCGGCCAGCAGGCCCGCTTCCAGATCCTGCTGCTGGAGCTGGCGGGCGCGACCGCGCTGCTGCTGGACGAGCCGACCGACAACCTCGACCTGGAGTCGGCCGAGGCCCTGCAGGAGGGCCTGGAAGCCTTCGCGGGCACGGTCCTCGCGGTCACCCACGACCGCTGGTTCGCCCGTTCCTTCGACCGCTACCTGGTCTTCGGCGCCGACGGCCGCGTCCGCGAGACGCCGGCGCCGGTCTGGGACGAGCGCCGGGTGGAGCGCGTCCGCTAGGGGCGCCGGATCAGGCGCGTCCCGCCGTGGGGGTCCGGGTCGTCCTGCGTGTGCCCGCGCCCCTCAAGGGCTTCTCGCCGTCACCTCCAGCGCAGCAGTGCGCCCATGCCGCCCGGGGCGATCTCCTCCCCGGTCTCCTGGAGCACGGGGGTCAGCGACACCACCGGTGCGTCGGTCACCACGGCCGCCCGTACCAGCGCGTCGTCGGCCCGGGCCGGCCACGCCTGCTGCTCGCCGACGGTCCGCAGCTCGTCGCGGCGGGCCGCCAGCTGGTCCGGGTCCTCGCCGATCCACACCTCGCGGCGGGTGTCGGGCGCGTCCGGGCGGATCAGCAGCTCGGCGAGCCGGTGCTCGCGCGCCGCCTCGATCAGCTGCGGCACCCCCTCGACGGCCGCCGACCGCCGCTCCTCGTCCGGCGAACGCGCCGCACGGAACCGGTCCACCTCCGCCAGGATGCGCTGCCGTACGTGCTCGGCGCGTATCTCCTCCACTTCCTGCGGCAGCAGCTCGCTGTCCTTGCCGCGCGACGTCTCCACCGCACGGCCCCGCAGTGCCTTCGGCAGCTGCTCGTGCACCGACCTGCGCCCCCGGTCGTCCCCGCACAGGATCAGCAGGTCGGCGCCGGTCTCCTCCTGGCACGCGGCCAGCGCCTCGGCGACTTCACGCGCGTTGTGTTCCCAGGTGTCCTCCACCTTCAGCTGGAAGTGCCGCTCGGACCAGTCGGACGCCATCGACCGGTGCATCGGCCACTGCCGCCTGCCCGTCACCTGCCCGGCCTCCTCGTGCAGCAGCGCGCTGCGCAGTTCGATGCGGGCTCCGGTCCGGTCGATGTAGGCCACCAGCGACAGCGGGTCCTCACCGGCGAGGTCGAGCAGCGGTGTCACCCGCGGCAGCGCACCCCAGTACGCCTCGCCGTCCTGGGGACCTCGCGTCAGCGGCACCTCCAGGACCACCTCGCCGTCCCGGGCGAACACGGCCCGGCCGTACGGCTCCGGCGCGTGCCGCAGAGCCTCCAGGGCGTCGTGTACCGCCCGGCAGGTGGGCTCGTCCGCCCCTGCCGGGCCAGCTCCCGGGTGACCGCTTCCGCGATCAGATGACGCCGTTGCTGCTGGTCCTCGGCGTGCAAAGAGGTGTCGATGTATGCGGAGGCCCAGGACCCCGGATGTTCGTACAGTGGATTCAGGAACGCGAGCTCCATGGATTCCTCCCGGAGACTCCTCGGGGGCAGTGCCTGCCGGGCGGGTACCCGGGCCAGGACCCAAGGACACGGATACGACGAGCGGGGCACCACATGACCGGAGTCGAGCCCAGCCGACTGGACGACCAGCAGCTCATGAAGGAGCTGGAGACGATCCACCGCACGCGCCACGACACCCTCCTGTACGGCTCGAACGACGCGCTGCGGACCCACAACGAGCGTATGGCGCAGCTGGAGGGCGAGTATCTGCGCCGCAACCCGCGCCGTCTGATCAGCGCGGGCCGCACCCGTGAGGGCGCCAGGGAACGGCGGTGCGGCGGGGCGGCGACTCCGGAGTCGTCCGGCACCTGAGCGGCCGGACCGGCCCGCTGGGGCCGGCACACGAAGAGGGCCGGCCCCAGCGGGCCGGCCCTCACGGTCGGGCGGCTCAGCCGGCCTCACCGGCGAACACATGCAGGAACGCGTCGCAGAACGCCTTCAGATCATCCGGCTTGCGGCTGGTCACCAGCAGGTTGGAGCCGTGGTCGCAGATCTTCACCTGCTCGTCCACCCAGGTGCCGCCCGCGTTGCGGATGTCCGTCCGCAGACTCGGCCAGGACGTCAGCACCCGGCCCCGTACGACGTCCGCCTCCACCAGCGTCCACGGCGCGTGGCAGATCGCGGCGACCGGGCGGCCCTGCTCGAAGAAGTCCTTCACGAACGCCACGGCCTTGTCGTCCATCCGCAGGAAGTCGGGATTGGCCACCCCGCCGGGCAGGACGAGACCGCCGAACGACCCCGCGGAGGACTCGCCCACCACCTCGTCCACGTCGAACGTGTCGCCCTTGTCGAGATGTTCGAACGCCTGGATCTTCCCCGGCTTCGTGGACACCAGCACCGGCTCGTGCCCGGCGTCGGAGACCGCCTTCCACGGCTCGGTCAGCTCGACCTGCTCCACACCCTGGGGCGCCACGAGAAACGCGATGCGCATGACTGCTCACTCTCCTTCCGTGTTCTTCTCGCCGGCACCCCTCGCGACATCGGTCGCCCGGCCCCGGCTCACCCGGTCCCGGCTCATGCGCCGCTCGCCAGCGCCTCGGCCAGCTGCTGCACGTTCTCGTAGCGCGCCGAGTGGGGCAGCCCGGCCACCGCGTCGACCAGTGCGGTCGGCGCGTTGTGCCGGCGCAGCATCCGGGCCAGGTCACGGGCGGTCGCCGGGAACGAGCCACGGCTCAGGGTGCGGGCCAGCTCAGACCGCACCCGCTCCAGCGACGCCGGTGAGCCCAGGCCGCCCACGGGCCCGCTCCACACCTCGGGGTCGTCGTCCGCGGCCGGTTCCGGATCGTGCCACTCCTCCACCCGTGTCGGGTGGCCGGACCTCAGCAGACCCTTCAGCTCGTGTTTCATCTCATCGTCCCGGTGGACGTTCAGCCGGTCACTGCCTCGCTGCATGTCAACCTCCACAGGGGGCTAGCCCTTGTCCTTGCCGGGCAGGAACTCCTGCACCTTGGCCTTGAAGCCCTGCTTGACCACCGACCTGCGGTCGGTGTCCCCCTTCAGGATCGACGCCGCTGTCGCCTCCATCTGCTCCCAGGTCGCGTGCGGCGGGATCGGCGGCACGGCGGGATCGGTGAGGAACTCGATCACGCACGGCCCGTCGGCCTCAAGAGCCGCCCGCCAGCCCGCCTCCACGTCCTCCGGCTTCTCCACCCGGACGCCGGTCAGACCCAGCGAGCGGGCGAACGCCGCGTACTGCACGTCCGGGATCGACTGCGACGGCAGGAACGACGGGGCGCCCTCCATGGCGCGCATCTCCCAGGTCACCTGGTTCAGGTCCTGGTTGTTCCACACGCCGACCACCAGCCGCGGATCCGACCAGCGGTCCCGGTACTTCGCCGCCGTGATCATCTCCGCCAGGCCGTTCATCTGCATCGCGCCATCGCCGACCAGCGCGAACACCGGCCGGTCCGGATGCGCGAACTTCGCGCCGATCGCGTACGGCACGCCCGGCCCCATCGTGGCCAGCGTCCCGGACAGCGAACCGCGCATGCCCGGCCGCATCGTGATGTGCCGCGCGTACCAGTTGGCCACCGAACCGGAGTCGGAGGTCAGGATCGCGTTCTCCGGCAGCAGCGGATCCAGCGCCCGGGCCACGTACTCGGGATTGATCGGATCGGCCGACAGACCGGCCCGCCGCTCCATCGTCTCGTGCCAGCGCCGCACGTTCGCGCACACCGTGTCGTACCACTCGCGCCCGCCCCGGTCGCTGGTCAGCAGCGGGATCAGCCGGCGCAGCGTCGCCCTCGCATCACCGACGAGATTCACCTCGTAGGGGAAGCGCATCCCGATCATGTGCGGGTCGATGTCGATCTGCACCCCCCGCGCCTTGCCGAAGTCCGGCATGAACTGCGTGTACGGGAACGACGACCCGATCGTCAGCAGGGTGTCGCAGTCCCGCATCAGCTCGTACGACGGCCGACTGCCCAGCAGGCCGATCGGCCCGGTCACGTACGGCAGTTCGTCGCTGAGGACGTCCTTGCCGAGCAGCGCCTTGGCGACCCCGGCGCCGAGCAGCTCGGCGATCTCCTGCACCTCCGCGACCGCAGCGGCCGCGCCCTGGCCCACCAGGATCGCCACCTTGTCGCCCGCGTTCAGCACGTCCGCCGCGCGGCGCAGCGCCTCGTCCGTCGGGGTCGCCGTGTAGTCGCTCATGCCCATGCTGGAGGGCACCATCTTGAACTCGTGCGTCGGCGGCGAGTAGTCCAGTTCCTGCACGTCACCGGGGATGATCAGGGCGGTCGGGCAGCGCCGGGCGTGGGCGGTGCGCATGGCCCGGTCCAGCACGTTCGGCAGTTGCTCGGGCACCGTCACCGTCTCCAGGAAGTCCGAGGCGACGTCCTTGAACAGCGTGTGCAGATCGACTTCCTGCTGGTAGGAGCCGCCCATCGCGGACCGGTCGGTCTGGCCGACGATCGCCAGCACCGGCACATGGTCGAGCTTGGCGTCGTACAGGCCGTTGAGCAGATGGATGGCGCCCGGTCCCGACGTCGCCGCGCACACCCCGATACGGCCGCTGAACTTCGCGTATCCGACCGCCTCGAACGCGGACATCTCCTCGTGCCGGGACTGGATGAACCGCGGCCGGTCCTCGGCCCGGCCCCATGCGGCGAGCAGCCCGTTGATGCCGTCGCCCGGATAACCGAAGACCTGTTCCACGCCCCAGGCGCGCAGGCGCTCGAGGATGTGGTCGGAGACCTTGGTGCTCATGGAGGGACCTCCCCGGTGGGGTGCGAAGCGGACGATCCGGTCAGCACCTGCCGAGTCACCTGCACCGGGGACGGAAAACCTCCCTGGTGGTGCGGACGCGATACCCGCCGAGGTGGCCGCCGCGGCCGGCGGGGCCGAAACCGGGGCCCGTTCCGTCACCCGGCCGGGCGTGCCCGTCCCGCGAATGGGGTCCGGCCGCGCGCGCCGCGGCGCCGCGCGGGCTGTCATGGCAGCGAGGGCACGCCCGTGCCCCGTACCGTGACGCCGCGTCCGCCGAGGAGCCCGTCCCATGCGCCGCACCGCTCGTGCCCTGTCCGTCGCCTCCGTCGCCGGGGCCGTGCTCGCCCTGGCCGGACCCGCCGCCTCCGCCGACGCGGGCCCGGGCATTCCGTCCCCGCCCCTCGCCACCGCTCCGATGGCCGTCCCGGAACCGTGCGCCGCGCCACAGCAGTGCGGCGACTCCCGCGTCGGCCCCGCCGCCACGTGCCGGCCCGGCGAGCCATGCCAGGACGGTGCGGGGTGCAGGCCGGGGGAGGCGTGCCCGGGCGGTGCGGGTGCGGGGTGCAGGCCGGGGGAGGCGTGCCCGGGCGGTGCGGGTGCGGGGTGCAGGCCGGGAGAGGCGTGCCCGAGCGGTCCGGGTTCGGGGTGCAGGCCCGGCGAGGCGTGCCCCGACGACGGCCACCGGTGCGCGCCGGGCCACGACGAGCCCTGTCTGGACGGTCGCCCCTGCGGCGCCCCCGACGGCCGGCGGGCTCACGGCACCGACGGCTGTGACCCGCCCACCGTGCAGCACGGAGCCGAGGCAGGGACGGGAGGCAGCTACACCGACTCGGTCCCGGCCCTCGCCGCCGGCGCCGCCCTCATCGCCGCGGCCTGCGGCGGAGCCGGCTACCGGCTGTACGGCAGATGGCGCACCGCGGGAGCCCGGCCCACGGACGGATGACCGGGGCGACGCCCGCCCCCATGGAGTGCCGTCCGGCGGGTACACACCCTCCCGAGGGCACCAGCGGGCGGCCCCCACATCAACGGACACCACAGGCCACGGACACACCCCCCGCCCGGTCCGGCCCCGGCCCGGACCGGGCGGCACACGGCACCACGACCGCGCGGAGGCGGACATGCGGCGGACGGACCCCGAGGGCCACGGCCCGGTCCGCTACGGCCCGCCCCTGCCCGGCGACGGCCTCCCCGTGCTCCCCGAACTCACCGCCGTACTCGCCGCGGCGGCGAGCCGCGCCGACGCCCAGCCCGTCGGCGGCGCCCCCGCCCTCCTCGAAGCGGCCTGCGGCTACTGGACCCGGCGCGGACTGCCCACCCTTCCCGACCAGGCGGCCGCCGGCCCCGGCGCCCCGGCGCTGCTGCTCGCCCTGACCGCCGCACTCGCCGGCGACGGCGCCGACGTCCTCGTCCCGCGCCCCTGCGCGGCCTGGTGGGCGCCGTACGCCCGGGTGCTCGGCAGGCCCGCCTACCATGTGCCCACCCCCGCCGAGAGCGGCGGCGTCCCCGATCCCTACGCCCTGCTGGAGACCGTCCGCCGGGTCCGCGCCGAGGGCGGTGACCCACGGCTGCTCGTGTTGTCCGTCGCCGACGATCCGACCGCCACCGTCGCCCCGCCGGAACTGCTGCACGAGACCGTCGAGGCCGCCACCTCCGAAGGACTGCACCTGGTCAGCGACGAGACCTGGCGCGACACCCTGCACCACCCCCACGACACCGTGCTGCTCAGCCCCGCCGAGATGCAGCCCGACCGGGTCACCGTCGTGACCGACCTCGCCGGATCCCTGCTGCCGGCCGGCTGGCCCGCCGCCGTCGCCCGCTTCCCGGCCACCGAATCCGGCCGGGAGCTCCACGCGCGCGTGCTCGACATCCTCACCGGGCTCGGCGCCCGCATCGCCGCACCCGTCGCCGCCGCGGCCGGCTACGCCCTCGACGAACCCCCACCCGTCACCGAGCGCCGCGAGGCCGCCGTACGGCTGCACGCGCGCGTGGCCGCCGCCGCGCACGCCGCGGTCGTCGCGGGCGGCGGGCTCGCCCGCCCCCCGCAGGCCGGCCGTCACCTGTACGCCGACCTCGGCCCGCTGCGCGAACCCCTCGCCGAACGAGGCGTCGGCGACGCACAGGAGTTGGAGGACCTGCTCACCGCCCGGCTCGGCATGCCCGCGCCCGGCGGCCACCGTTTCGGCGACGACCTCGGGGCGCTGCGGGTAAGGCTCGCCACGGGCCCCCTCCTGGGCGGCACCGACGAGGAACGCGCGGAATGCCTCACCTCACCCCTGCCGTTGGAACTGCCACATGTGCAACGCGCGTTGATCTTCTTGACGTCGGTCCTCGACGATCTCCGCGACGACGCTCAGCGATGGGAGCCTCCTCGATGACGCAGCAGACGCATGAGCCCGAGACGCACGAGCCCGCATCGGCCCCGACGAGTACGACGACCATGGCGACCGCACCGACCGTACCCACCGCACCGACTCGCTCCACCGGCACTCCGACCCCCCTGGCGCCCCCTTTCCCGCCGCTGGCCGAGCCCCGCCCTCTCGCCGAACACCGCGTGTGGCCACGCACCTTCCACGACCGGCTCACCGCCCCGCTGCCGGGCCTCAAGGCCCTCGCCCGCTTCGCCCGTGAAGGCGCCGTGCGCCCCGGCGCCGAAGGCCTCGCGGACATCCACCGGCTCCCCTGCGCTCCCGCCCCGCTGCCCCGCGTCGACACCCGCACCCTCGCCGTCACCTGGGCCGGACACGCCAGCTGGGTCGTGCGGATCGGCGGTCTCACCGTGCTCACCGACCCCGTCTGGTCCCGCCGCATCCTCGGCACCCCGGCCCGCATCACCCCCGTCGGCGTCCCCTGGGACACCCTGCCCCGCGTCGACGCCGTCGTCATCAGCCACAACCACTACGACCACCTCGACGCCCCCACCCTGCGCCAACTTCCGCGGGACACCCCGGTGTTCGCACCGGCCGGCCTCGGCCGCTGGTTCCGCCGGCGCCGCTTCACCCGCGTCACCGAGCTGGACTGGTGGGAGGGTGCCGAACTGTCCGGCGTCCGCTTCGACTTCGTCCCCGCCCACCACTGGTCCAAGCGCACCCTCACCGACACCTGCCACAGCCTCTGGGGCGGCTGGGTGCTCACCGACGCCGAGGGACAGCGCCTCTACTTCGCCGGCGACACCGGCTACGGCCACTGGTTCTCCCGCATCGGCCGCCGCTACCCCGGCATCGACCTCGCCCTCATGCCCATCGGCGCCTACGACCCCCGCTGGTGGCTCAGCGACGTCCACTGCAACCCCGAGGAGGCCGTACAGGCCACCTTGGATCTGGGCGCCCGCCGCATGGCCCCCATGCACTGGGGTACGTTCATCCTCTCGGCCGAGCCGGTCCTGGAACCGCTCACACGGGTGCGGACGGCCTGGGAGAAGGCGGGACTGGAGAGGGAAGACCTGTGGGATCTACCGGTCGGCGCTTCAAAGGTGCTTGAGTAAGGCGACCCGCGCTACCGAAACCGCCGCACCGCGCTACCGAAACCGCCGCACCACGCTACCGAAACCGCCGCACCACACTCGGCATCGCGCTGATCACAACGGTCAGCGCGACCGCCACCACAATCCCCTCCCACGGCTCCTTGAACAGCGAACCCCCCAGAATCCCGATCACCTGGTAGGTGGCCGCCCAGGCCAGACACGCGGGCAGGTTCCCCCGAGCGAACCGCCTGAGCGGCCACTCCGCCATCAGGCAGGCCAGCATCACCGGTATCCGCCCCGCAGGGACGAGCCGGGACAACACCAGCACGGCGACCCCGTGTTCGGCCAGCCTCTCCCTCGCCGACGCCAGCCGCGCGTCCGGCGCCCGCGACCGTATCGCCTCCAGCCACCGCGACCCGTTCCGCGACCGCATCCCGCGCCGCCCCAGCCGGTACAGCGCCACGTCCCCCAGGAACGCCGCCAGAGACGCCGTCACGAACACCAGAGCCAGCGAGAACGGCGCCGTCTGATGGAACGCCACCACCGCCGCCGAACTCACCAGCGCCCCGGTCGGCACCACGGGCACCAGCGCCCCGATCAGCACCAGCAGAAACAACGACGGATAGCCGATCGCCTGCTGCGTCGACTCCGGCGGTACGGTCGACGTGGTGGACGCGGCGGCCAGCACCGCCACGGAGGCCGCCCACCTCACCGCGCGACCACCAGCCGCACACTCTCACCGTGCCCCAGCTTGTGCACCGCCACCCCCGGCGCCGCCAGGGCCGCCAACCGCACGAACTCGTCCCCCGGCGCATGGAACTCGTGCGGGCGCACCGCGTCCATCCCGATCGGCCAGTACGTCCCGTAGTGCACCGGCACCGCCGCCCGCGGTGCCAGCCGCGCCAGCGCCCGCGCCGCCCGTCCCGGGTCCAGATGCCCAGCACCGAGATACGGCCCCCAGCCGCCCACCGGCAGCAGCGCCACGTCCACCGGCCCCACCCGCTCGGCCATCGCGCCGAACAGTCCGGTGTCCCCGGCGAAGTACGTCCGGGCCTCGCCCTCCACGACATATCCGAGCGCGGGCGAGCGATGCGGGCCCACCGGCAGCCGCCGCCCGTCGTGCAGGGCCGGCACCACCCGTACCAGCAGCTCACCGATCCGCACCACGTCTCCGGGCACCACCTCCGTCACCCGCAGCCGGCGCAGACCGGGCACCGCCCGTGGTGCGCCCCGGGGCACGAGCAGGCGCGTGCCCGGGGCGAGGCCCGCCAGCGAGGGCGGATGCAGATGGTCGGCGTGCAGATGCGAGACGAGCACCACGTCCGCGCGACGGGCCTCGGCCGGCGGCAGGGCGCCCCGGCGCCGCCGCAGGTGCGCCAGCCGGCGGGCGAACAGAGGATCGGTGAGCACCCGTATGTTCGCGTCCTGGACCGTGCAGGTGGCGTGACCCCACCAGGTGATCTCCACCGGCACCCTTTTCGCCTCCTTCACGCGACTCCCCGAAGCCTACGGGCAGGAGTAGGGTCTGCGGCGAAACCCGGAGGTGAGGGGGACGCCATGGGACAGTTGCGGGGTACCTCCGACACGCCCGCGCCGGTGCGGGTCATCGCGATCGCCAGCCTGACCCCCCTGGAGGAACTGGAGGCGGACCCCTTCCTCGTCGACTCCCGCAGCCAGCACGCCATGTGCGCCCGCTGGGCCGCCGAACGCGGATACGTCATCGCCCGGGAACTCCTCGTCGGCGGACTGCGCTTCGACCACGGCGCGCTGTGGGACGGCGTCCGGCCGGGAGTGGACGTGTTCGTCGCGCCCAGCCTGCGCGTGCTCCAGCGGGCCCTGTCCTCGGTCGAGGCGTTCACCGCCGAGTGCGCGCGCCGGGGCGTGCGCGTGGAGACGGTCGGGCGGGCCGAGCCGTCGTACGACGCCCAGATGAAGGCGCGTGTCCACCGCCGCCTGTCCATGCCGACGGCCGGCTACGACGGCCGCTAGGTTCCCCTGGGTTCCGCGCCCTGCCGGCCTTTCAGCCGCCGACGAGGGCGACGAGCTTGATGAAGACCAGGTCGGGATCAGCGGTGAGATCCACGACCTCGTCCAGGTCCTCGGCCTGGCGGTCACCGGCCAGCACGAAGAACCCGTTGGCCAGGAAGGCGCGTTCGGCGATCTCGGCCTGGCGTTCCCAGTCGATGCGGCGGGGCTCGCGCAGCCGGTAGCCGTTCAGCTCCGTCTCGGCGCCGTCGGGGCGCACGAGGCCGTTGAACCGGTCGCCGGGACAGGCGTTGTGCCGGGCGACCTCCTCCTGGACCCGGAGTCCGATCAGCTCCCGTACGGTCATCCGTTCCGGCAGCCCGGCGACCGCCCACTCGGCGACCGGCCTGCCCGTCGCGGTCTCGTCCCGGAACGTCACGGTGGCCATCAGGCACCTCGCTTGATCTGCATGAGGATGGTCTCGTCGGTGATCTTCGTGTCGGCGGCGAGCAGGAACGCCTTGCTGAGGACGAGGGAGAGCCGGTCGTCCTCGAACGGCAGGAACACCTTGCCGTCGCCCCGTCCGCGTGCCGGGACGATGCACAGGTAGCTGTCGTCCGGTTCCATCAGGATGTTGGCCGAGCCCAGGTGGATCCGGTACGTGCGCAGTTCGCCGCGGACGACCAGGAAGCGGCCGTCGAGCGTGCACCGGTCGGCGATCTTCAGGCGGGGCAGGATCCGTTCCAGGGCGTCGCGGCGGATCTGCGCGCTCGTCGTGAGTTCGCCGAAGGTGGCCGTGCGCCAGTACGCGGCGTGGCGGTCCTCGCCCCGGTCCGTCCAGTCGGGGTCGGCGGCGATCGAGGTCACGCCGACGAACAGGTCCACGTCCCGCATCGCCTCGCTGAACACCAGCGGGGGCACCTCGTCCAGCCGGACCTCCTGCCAGCGCCGACCGTCCCGCCGCTCGAAGCGGACCTGGTCGGTCGCGGCGTACTCGGGCGCGTAGTGCCGGTCGTCGCCCTCGGCGGGCTCGTGATGAAAGCAGGCCCGCCACTCGCCGTCGCCGAACTCGGCGCGCGCCAGCCCGTCGTAGCCGCCGTCGTAGCGGCCGAGGAAGTTGGCCTGCCAGCCGCGCTCCTTGAACAGCGCGTACAGGCGCCGGTAGTGGACGATGTGGGCGGCGAACCGGTTGGAGTAGACGCCGGTCTCCTCCTCCGCCGCGGTGAGCAGGTATATCTCGCGGAAGGCCTGTTTGAACGGCTGCCGCAGCCCCTCCGCTAGGACCCGCGCCCGCCAGGCGCCGACCTCGTCCTGCGACGCCCGGACCGGATGCCACAACCGGACGCGCCGGGGCGCACCGGAGGGTTCGGCCGCCGGCGCCGCCGCGCGCCACACACCGTCCGCTCCCTGGAACTCCCAGATCAACCCGCGGACCAGGAGGCCGGTGACCGGATGGTCGCGGTAGTGACGGCGCCATGCGTCGTACGGCCACTCGCGCCCCGCCGACATCAGTGCTTCCACGCGGGCCCGCTCACCCGACAGCGTGTCCCGCACCGACTTGGCCAGGGCCTTCAACTCCACGAGCGCGTCCGGAAATGTGTCCTTCACGGCAGCGGGGGCGGTACGGGACGTGCGCCCGTCGGGACCGGTGAAGGTGAGCCGTACCGTCAGCGCGTCCTCGATCGCGACCCGCGCCCGGTATCCGCCCAGTTCCCGTTCCAGTGAGCCGTCCGGCGCCAGGCCGTGGGCGGGCACGCTGCGTTCGACGAACTGCGCCGGGGTGATGCCCTGCCGCGCGGCGGCCGTCACCAGGGCGGTGTCGAGCTGCTTGCGCAGGGCCCGGTGCCGGATCCGGGAGTGCAGCCGCCACAGTGCCTCCAGGGCATCCGGATCGTCGACCTCGGCCAGCGCGTTGATCGCGGCGCTCGCGAGTTTGACGTCCTCGGTCACGTCTCTGCCGGGGCCGCCGGTGCGCAGGGCGAGCGCGGCGAGGTACGGCACCGCGGCCGGGCCGGCGGTCAGCGCGGCCGCCCAGACGACGCCGCGCGCCAGGTCCCCGTGGTTCTGATGGACGAGGTAGTGGTAGTGGTAACCGCCGGGGAGCCAGCCGGCGTGCGGGCCGCTTCCCTTGCTGCACAGCGGATCGCCCTCGGCCAGCGCGTGCAGGACGTCGGCCACGAGGTCCCACGCCGACGCCGCGTCGGCGAGTTCGATGCATGTGCGCCGCCACTTCCCAGTGGGACGCGGCCCCGACGGGTTCGCCAAGTGCCGTAGGAGGTCGGCCAGTTCCCGACTCGGCGAGGTCTTCGCACGGTCGCTCAGCGGGGCGGCCCAGGGAGCGTGGGCGGGGATCAGTCCCTCGGGGATGTACGCCTCGTCCGCGCTCGCGAGCAGCGCGCGCAGGCGGCGGCCGAGCGAGGTGCGCCGGCCCGCGTCCACCGAGGCGTCCATCAGTTCCGTGTGCGCGTGCCGCAGCCAGGGCAGGACCGCGCGGTGGCCGTCGGCGTCGAGCTGCTCGGCGGCGTTCAGCACCAGACCCAGCGCATCGGCGAACCAGAAGGCCATGCCGTACTCGGTGGCGCGCAGCAGCATCACCGCGACCTCCTCGGGCGTCCAGCCGCGCACCCGCGCGATCAGGGACCCGATCTCGGTGTCGTACTGCCACAGGCTCAAGTCGTCGAAGCGGGCGGCCAGCATGAGACACAGGACCGCGGCCCTGCCCTCCTCGTCCGCGCAGGCCGCGAGCCGCGCGTCGATCTCGGCCTGGGTCGCCGCGCCCGCCGCCCTGGACCGCCTGCGCTCGTGTCCCATGGCCTGCCGGAACTCGGTCCGCTGACGCTCCAGCAGGTCGACGAGCCAGCGGACGCGGTCGAGCGCGGCGGACCGTACGTCGTCCAGCGCGTCGGTCCTGCGGGATTCGGTCGCCAAGGCTTCGTAGAGCATGCCGGGATGATGGCAGGGGGGACTGACAACGCGATCAGGTCGACTCCGCGGGCGGCCTGACACCTTGTGAAGGGGGCCGCACATCTTGCCGATCGGCCGGAGAGTCCGGCCGCTCACGTGCCCGGCGACCCGTGTGACAAGGTGGAGCGGGGCCCTCGCGTCGAGCGGGCCGGGACGTGGGGTGGGCGAGGCGTGCGTGGCGTGCGGTGGCGACGGGTCGCCAGTCAAATCGGACGGAGTGTCGCCGTATGGGCGGTCTCCACCCTCACCATGCTGGTCCTCGCCGCGCTCCTGCCCGACTTCCAACTCCAGTCCGCCGACGGCGACAGCGCCACCCGCATCGCCGTCACCGCCGCCTGCGGCGCCGGCGCCTTCGGTGTGCTCTCGGCCGTGGTCTGGCCGCTCCTGGTCCGGCTCCTGCTGCTCGTACCCGCCCTTGTGCTCGGCCTGCTGGTCTTCTTCCTCAACGGTTCGCTGCTGCTGCTCGCCCTGCGCATCAACCCCTCCGGCCGCGGCGAGGCCGCTCCCGAGACCGCCGTCATCGTGGCCGCGGTGATGTCCGCCGTCGCCTCGGCCACCGGCGCGGCCCTCGCCGTCCGCGACGACGAGACCTACCGGCGCCGCCTGCACCGCCTCGCCGCCCGCCGCCGCAGAACGGACCCGCCCTGCCCCACCGCCCCCGGCCTGGTCTTCGTCCAGCTCGACGGAGTCGGCCACGACGTCCTCGTCGACGCGGTCCGGACGGGGCTGATGCCCACGGTCGCACGCTGGCTGGGCACGGGCCACGGTGCACCACCGACCGGCGACGGCCCACGGTCGACCGGCGACGGCCCGCCCCCGACCCACCGCATCACCCCCTGGCGCACCGACTGGTCCAGCCAGACCGGTGCCAGTCAGCTCGGCATCCTCCACGGCAGCACCTTCGACGTGCCGGCCTTCCGCTGGTACGAGAAGGAGCGCGGGGAGGTGATGGTGTGCAACCGCCCGACGAGCGCCGCCGAGTTGCAGCGCCGCGCCGTACTGCGCACCGGTGACGGCGGACTGCTCACCGTGGACGGCGCCAGCAGGGGCAACCTCTTCAGCGGCGGCGCCGGTGAACAGGCCCTCGTGCTGTCCATCGCGGCCCGCCGACGGGGGCGGGAGAACCGTTCCCGCGCCGGCTACTTCGCCTACTTCTCCGACCCCGCGGGCGCCGTCCGCACCGCCCTGTCCTTCGTCGCCGAGGTGGTCCGCGAGATCGGCCAGTCCACCCGCGCCCGGATGTGCGGGCAGCGCCCCCGGGTGAGCCGCGGCGGGCTCTACCCGCTCGTCCGCGCCTTCGCCACCGTCGTCGAACGGGACGTCGTCGTCGCGGCGGTGATGGGCGACATGCTCGCCGGGCGCACCGCCGTCTACGCCGATCTCGTCGCCTACGACGAGGTCGCCCACCACTCGGGTCCGCGCAGCCGGGACGCCGAGAAGGTCCTGCAGCGCCTCGACCGCTCCCTCGCCCTCCTCCAGCGGGTCGCCGAACACGCGCCCCGCCCGTACCGCGTCATCGTGCTCTCCGACCACGGGCAGAGCCCCGGCGAGACCTTCCGCTCCCGCTACGGCCGCACGCTCGGGGGCCTGGTCCGGGTCGGCTGCGGGCTGCCCGTGCCGCGCCGGGCGACGGGGGTCCCCCCACGCGTTCGGCAGCGGGGGAGCACGCACAGCGGAACCGAGGCCCGCGCCGCGGTACGCGCGGCGCTGCGCCGGCCGGTGGAGGAGAGGAGCGAGCAGCTCCGCCCCGCCCCCGGTTCCGAACCGATCGTGCTGGCCTCCGGCAATCTCGGCCTGGTCTCCTTCCCGGACGTGCCCCACCGCATGACCAAGGAGGAGATCGACGCCCGCCACCCCGCCCTGCTCACCACCCTCGCCAACCACCCCGGCATCGGCTTCCTCCTGGTGCGCAGCGAGGAGCACGACGGCGTGGTGCTGGGGGCCCACGGCGCCGAGATCCCGCTGAGCAAGCTCGACGACCAGCCCGGCCCGCTGGCCCGGTTCGGTCCCGGCGCAGCCGAGGCGGTCCGCCGTACCCACTCCTTCCCGCACACCGCCGACATCATGGTGAACTCCGCCCTCGACCCCGCCGGCGGCGAGGTCCTCGCCTTCGAGGAGCAGATCGGCTCCCACGGCGGCCTCGGCGGCGCCCAGTCCCACCCGTTCCTGCTCTCGCCGCTGGAGTTGTCCGCACCGGTGGACGGCGAGGCGGAACTGACCGGCGCCGAGCAGGTGCACCAGGTGCTGCGCCGCTGGCTGGACGAGCTGAACGGCCCCCAGATCCCGCTGACCGACGACACGGAGGACGAGCGGGCCGCCTGAAGCCGGGACGACTCCTTCCCGTTCCTTCGTGAGCCTCACCTCCCGTTCACGCCGCGTGGGCCGGTCTTCAGAGTGCGGCGGGCCCGGATGTGATCGGATAGGAGAACGGAAAACCCCCGTAACGGGATCTCACGTCACGGGACCCGACGCGAAAGGAACCATCGTGGCCACCACGCGCACCGCGCACACCGTCTGGGAAGGCAACCTGCTCCAGGGCAACGGCGTCGTCACCTTCGATTCCTCCGGCATCGCCGACCAGCCGGTCACGTGGGCCTCGCGCTCCCAGGACGCGAACGGCAAGACCAGCCCCGAGGAGCTGATCGCCGGCGCCCACTCCAGCTGCTTCTCCATGGCCCTCTCGCACGCCCTGGCCGGCGCCGGCACCCCGCCCACCCGGCTCGACACCAGGGCCGACGTGACCTTCCAGCCCGGTGAGGGCATCACCGGCATCCACCTCACCGTGCGCGGCCAGGTACCCGGCCTGGACGCGGAGGGCTTCGCCTCGGCCGCCGAGGAGGCCAAGAAGAACTGCCCGGTCAGCCAGGCCCTGGCCGGTACGACCATCACCCTCACGGCCGAGCTGGCCTGAGGCCCGTACGGCCCCGGATGCCGCGTCCCGCCCCAGGGGCGCGGCATCGCCGTGTACGGGTACCCGGCCATTGACAGCGTCGCGGGCACGTCCTGTGCTGGGAGTGCGGCAGGCGCCCGGGCGGAAGGGGACGGACCATGGCACGTGCGGTCGGGATCGATCTCGGGACGACGAACTCGGTGGTGGCCGTCCTGGAGGGCGGCGAGCCCACCGTCGTCAGCAACGCGGAGGGTGCGCGCACCACACCGTCCGTGGTGGCGTTCGCGAAGAACGGAGAGGTGCTGGTCGGCGAGGTCGCCAAACGGCAGGCCGTGACCAATGTGGAGCGCACCGCCCGCTCGGTGAAACGGCACATGGGAGACGCTTCCTGGCGTTTTCCGGAGCAGGGTTCCATCGACGGCGGCCGCCTGCGTGCGCAGGAGCTGTCCGCGCGGGTGCTGCAGAAGCTGAAGCGGGACGCGGAGGCCTACCTCGGCGAGGACGTCACGGACGCGGTGATCACCGTACCGGCGTACTTCGACGACGCCCAGCGGCAGGCCACCAAGGAGGCCGGCGAGATCGCGGGCCTGAAGGTGCTCAGGATCATCAACGAGCCGACCGCCGCCGCCCTCGCCTACGGCCTGGACCGGGGCGAGGAGCAGACGGTCCTGGTGTTCGACCTCGGCGGCGGCACCTTCGACGTGTCCCTGCTGGAGATCGGCGACGGCGTCATCGAGGTGAAGGCCACCAACGGCGACACCCACCTCGGCGGCGACGACTGGGACCAGCGGATCGTCGAGTACCTGGTGAAGCGGTTCAAGGGGAGTTACGGCATCGATCTCGGCGCCGACAAGATGGCGGTGCAGCGGCTGCGCGAGGCCGCCGAGAAGGCCAAGATCGAGCTGTCGTCGTCCTCGGAGACGACGATCAACCTGCCCTACATCACCGCCTCCGCCGAGGGCCCGCTGCACCTGGAGGAGAAGCTGACGCGTGCTCAGCTCCAGGAGCTGACCGCCGACCTGCTCGACCGCTGCAAGAAGCCCTTCCACCAGGCCGTCCAGGACGCCGGGATCCAGCTGTCCGCGATCGACCACGTCATCCTCGTCGGCGGCTCCACCCGGATGCCCGCCGTCACCGACCTGGTCCGCGACCTCACCGGCAAGGACCCGCACAAGGGCGTCAACCCCGACGAGGTCGTCGCCGTCGGTGCCGCCCTCCAGGCCGGGGTCCTGCGCGGCGACGTCAAGGACGTGCTGCTGCTCGACGTCACCCCGCTGTCCCTCGGCATCGAGACCAAGGGCGGCATCATGACCAAGCTGATCGAACGCAACACCACGATCCCGACCCGCCGTTCGGAGATCTTCACCACCGCCACCGACAACCAGCCCTCGGTCGGTATCCAGGTCTACCAGGGCGAACGCGAGATCGCCGCCTACAACAAGAAGCTCGGCGTCTTCGACCTCACCGGGCTGCCGCCCGCGCCGCGTGGCGTCCCGCAGATCGAGGTGGCGTTCGACATCGACGCCAACGGGATCATGCACGTCTCCGCGAAGGACCTGGCGACGGGCCGCGAGCAGAAGATGACGGTGACCGGCGGTTCGGCGCTCCCCAAGGACGACATCGACCGCATGATGCGGGAGGCCGAACAGTACGCCGAGGAGGACCGCAAACGCCGCGAGGCCGCCGAGACCCGCAACCAGGCCGAGCAACTCGTCTACCAGACCGAGAGGTTCCTGCGCGACAACCACGACCGCGTTCCCGCCGACACGCGCGGCGAGGTGGAGACGGCCGCCGCGGAACTGAAGACCCTGCTGGAACAGAACGCGGACACCAGCGCCCTGCGCACCGGCGTGGAGAAACTCGCCACCGTCAGCCAGAAGATGGGGCAGGCCATGTACGCGTCCGCCTCCGCGGGCGGCCGGGCCACACAGGAGAACGAGACCCCGGCCGACACCGAGGGCGTGGTCGACGCGGAGATCGTGGACGACGAACCCGGCGGCAAGGACGGAGCCGCCTGACGCCTGCCGGCAGGTCGCGCCCGCGGGCGCGACCGAGGTGTGGAGGACCGGCCCGCAGTGCTGGACGGCCGAGCGGCGGGGGGAGCGTCTGCTCGCAGACCATGGCGAACTCGGGAACGCACCTGCCCACGGACCCGTGCGGGTCATCCGGCCGACCGGCCACGGCTCGCCGCAGCCGCCCGGCCGCCCGTACGGGTCGTCCCGGACCGACGGCGCGGCTTGCGAAGATCAGCGCTTGACCGCCACCCCCGCATACACCGGCACGACCCCCTCCGCCTGGGCCGCCACGTCCACCGGCTCCGGGCGCCAGCCGTACACCGGGATGACGCCGGGGCCGAGCAGCTCCAGGCCGTCGAAGAAGCGGGAGAACTCGGGCAGTGTGCGGGGGTGGAACGGCGTGCCGCTGCGGCGGAACAGCTCGGCCGCTTTCGCCACTCCCTCGGGGCTGAGGTCCTGGGTGACCTGGGACAGGATCAGGAAGCTGCCCGGGGCGAGCTCGTCGACGTACCGCTCGACCAGCCCGAACACGCCGTCCTCCTGGTCACCCAGGTAGTGGGTGAGTGCCACCAGGGACAGCGAGACCGGGCGGCCGAAGTCCAGGGACTCACCCGCCAGCCGCAGGATGGTGTCCGGGTCACGGACGTCGGCGTGGATGTAGTCCGTGCCGCCCTGGGCGGAGCCGCGCAGCAGGGCCTCCGCGTGCCGCAGCACGATCGGGTCGTTGTCCGCGTACACCACCCTGGACTCCGGTGCCACGCCCTGGGCGATCTGGTGCAGATTGGGCTCGGTCGGGATGCCGGTCCCGATGTCGAGGAACTGCCGCACCCCCGCCTCGGCCGCCGTGCGGACGGCCCGGTGCATGAACCGGCGGTTGGCGCGCGCCCCGCGCACGACCGTGCCGTCCACGGCGAGGATCTTCCGCGCCAGTTCCTCGTCCACCGGGTAGTTGTCCTTGCCGCCCAGCCACCAGTCGTACACCCGGGCGGGATGCGGACGGCTGGTGTCGACGGGCATGGGCATGGCATCGCGTGCGGTCATACGGCTGTTCCCCCAGGGATCGGTCCGGTCAGGGCGTCACAAGGTCGTGCGGAGTTCCCGCAGCAGGATCCGTGTGCGCTGTGCCGAGGCGGCGCGGGCCGTCATGTGGTCCAGCACCTCCAGGTGCGCGGCCACCTCGCGGCGGGAGTCCAGGTACAGGGCGCCGGTCAGATACTCGGTGAACACCATGTCCGGCAGCTCCGGCTCCGCGAACCGGAACAGCGTGAACGGCGCGTACGTCCCCGGATGCGGGCCCGCCGCGAACTCGGCGAGCTGGAGGGTGACCCGGTCCCGCCCGGCGAACTCCAGCAGCCGGTCCACCTGTTCGCGCATCACCTCGGCGCGCGTGCTCACCGGGCGCCTGAGCACCGTCTCGTCCATGATCACCCATAGGTGGGGCGGGTCGTCGCCCTCCAGCAGCCGCTGTCGTTCCATGCGCAGCGACACATGCCGTTCCACGCTCTCGGGCGAGGTCTGCCCGATCGTCCCGGCCTCCAGCACCGCGCGCGCGTAGTCCTCGGTCTGCAGCAGACCGGGTATGAAGTGCGGCTCGTAGGAGCGGATGATCCGGGCGGCGCCCTCCAGGCTGACGTAGAGGCTGAACCAGTCCGGGAGCACGTCGTGGAAGCGCTGCCACCAGCCCGGCTGGTTCGCCTCCTCGGCCAGCCGCACGAACGCGCCCGCCTCCTCCTCGGCCACCCCGTAGGTGTCCAGCAGCACCTGCACGTACGGGATCTTCAGGGCGACCTCGGCCATCTCCATCCGCCGTACGGTCGCCGACGCCACCCTGAGGACCTTGGCGGCCTCCTCCCGGCTCAGGCCCGACGCCTCGCGCAGTTCCTGCAACCGTTTACCGAGCACCACCTGGCCCACGGTGGGCGCAGCCCGCCGCTCACTCACGCCACGCCCTCCCCTACGCGCCGAAGTACCCGCGCAGTCTGCCACGTGATCTCCTCTCGCACACGGGTCCGAGGGGATTCCTGCGGCGGGAGCCGTCAAACCGCCAGAGTCTGCAGGTACTTGGCGGTCGCCGGGTCCGCCGGTAGGAACGTCTCGATGGCGAGCTCGGCGACCGTGACGTCCATCGGCGTGTTGAACGTGGAGATCGACGACACGAACGACAGGACCCGGCCGTCGTGCTCGACGAGCAGCGGCAGCGCGAAGTACGGGACGGGCTCGGCGGGATCGTCACCCGGCGCGTCTTCGGGCACCGGGTAGGCGGCCACCTCCTCGTACAGGGAGCGCAGTTGGTCCGAGCGCTGCAGGGCGATCTGCCGCTCCATCTGCGCCAGCAGATGCCCCCGCCACTCGCGCAGATTGCGGATGCGCGGCGCGAGACCCTCCGGATGCAGGGTCAGCCGCATCGAGTTCGGCGGCGACAGCAGTGTCTCCGGCACGCCGTCCAGCAGCATCCTGATGCCCCGGTTCGCGGCCACGACCGTGTAAGCGGCGTCGACCACCAGCGCCGGATAGGGCTCGTAGCCCTGGATGAGGCGCTCCATGCCGTCGCGCAGCGCGTCCAGCGCCGGGTCGCCCAGCGGGGTCTCCGGATAGCGCGGGGCGTAACCGGCGGCCAGCAGCAGCGCGTTGCGCTCGCGCACCGGCACGTCGAGATGTTCGGCGAGCCGCAGCACCATCTCCTCGCTCGGCCGGGACCGGCCGGTCTCGATGAAGCTGATGTGCCGGGCCGAGGAGTCGGCGCGCAGCGCCAGCTCCAGCTGGGAGGTGCGGCGCCGCTCCCGCCAGGCGCGCAGCAGCGGGCCGACGCCCTTGTCGACGGCGGGGGCGGTGGCGGACGCGGAGGGACCGGAAGCGACAATGGCCATACGTCCGACCGTAGTCGAGGAGTTGCTTCAGTTGCGCATGAACGAGCTCTGGTCGAAGCCATGGCAACGGATCTCGTCCCCCCAGGCGTCCCTTCAGACCGCGGCCGTGTACCGGGCCAGGGTGCGCGGCTGTCTCCTCGGCGGCGCGCTCGGTGACGCGCTCGGCTACCCCGTGGAGTTCTCCTCCCTGGACCGGATCCGCGCCGCCCACGGCGCGCGCGGCGTCACCGGTCTCGTCCCCGGCGCGTACGGCGCGATCGGTCTGATCAGCGACGACACCCAGATGACCCTGTTCACCGTCGAGGCCCTGATTCAGGCGCACGCGCGGCAGCGCGAGAAGGGCATCGGCGGCGCCTGGCCCCTGCTGCTGCGTCAGGCGTACGAGCGCTGGCTGGAAACCCAGTCGAAGCCCGGCCCCGAGCAGCCGGAACCGCAGCCCGGCGCACCGGCCGGCGGCCTGGTCACCGAGGCCTGGCTGTACGCGCGCCGCGCCCCCGGCAACGCCTGCCTGTCCGGCGTGGCCCAGATGTACGCGCCCGACCCGGCGCTCCCGCTGGACGGCACACCGGGCGAGGTCAACCCCGACTCCAAGGGCTGCGGCACCGTCATGCGCTCGGCCCCCTTCGGCCTGGTGGCCCCCGCCGAGGAGGCCTTCGCCATGGCCGCGCGCGGCGCGCAGATCACCCACGGCCACCCCACCGGCTACTACGCGGCCGGCGCGCTCGCCGCGATCGTGGCGCACCTGGTCTCCGGGGAGTCCCTGGAGGGTGCCGTACTGCGCACGCTGCGGCTGCTGGAGCGGCACCCCGGCCACGCGGAGACCACGGACGCGCTGCGCGCCGCCCTGGACCTCGCGGCCGACGGGGCGCCGACGGCCGAGCGGGTGGAGTCCCTCGGCGCCGGCTGGGTCGCCGAGGAGGCCCTCGCCATCGGCGTCTACTGCGCGCTCGCCGAGCCCGCTGCCGAGCAGGCCCTGCTGCTGGCCGTCAACCACTCGGGCGACAGCGACTCCACAGGCTCGATCTGCGGCAACCTGCTCGGCACACGGTACGGCGACACCGGCCTGCCGCACGTCTGGGTGGCCCGGGTGGAGGGCCGGGACCGGATCGCCGCGCTGGCCGACGACCTCGCGGCGGAGTGCGCACACGGCTGACGCGCCCGGCCCTGTGGTGGAGTGAGCGCCCGGCCGACGTGGCAGGCTGAACACGTACCCCGCCTTCCCGCCGCCTCGAAGGGAGACCCGGCCATGGCCGTCGAACCGCTGTCGCAGAAGGAGATCGAGGACCGGCTCGCCGAGCTGCCCGGCTGGTCGGTCGACGACGGCCGGCTCACCCGCTCCTACCGCCTCGGCTCGCATGTCGCGGCGGCGGCGCTGGTCATGCACATCGCCGCAGTCCAGGACGAACTGGACCACCACTCCGACCTCACCCTCGGCTACAACACCGTCTCCCTCAGCGTGAACACCCACAGTGCGGGCGGCGCCGTCACCGAGAAGGACTTCGATCTCGCCCGCAGGGTGGAGGACATCGCCCCAGGCCACGGCACACACTGAGGGGCGTGCTCGACTACGACAAAGAAGCGGACGCCTACGACGCGTCCCGGGGCGGCGAGGCCCGCGCCGCAGCGGCCACCGAGGCGATCCTCGGCCTGATCCCCGACGGTCCGAGCCGTCTCCTCGACGTCGCCTGCGGCACCGGCATAGTCACCCGCCGGCTGGCCGCCGGCCGTCCCGCGCTGCGGGTGACGGGCGTGGACCTCACCCCCGCCATGGTCCGCATGGCGGGGGGCCGGCTGCCGGGTGCGGTCGTCCGGGCCGACAGCCGCCGCCTGCCGTTCCGTACCGGCACCTTCCAGGCGGTCACCAGCATCTGGCTGCTGCACCTGCTCCAGGACGCCGCGGACGTCCGTGCGATCGTCGCCGAGTGCGCCCGGGTGCTGCGGCCCGGCGGGGTCTTCGTCACCACCGTCGACAAGGCCGCGGCGCACGACGTCGGCAGCGACATCGACGCCGTCCTCGCCGCCCGTCCGCGCCGCCCCGCGCAGGACGCCGCCGCCACCGTCACCGCGCACGCCGTACGGCACGGGCTCCGGCCGGCCGGCGAGACCACGTTCCCCGGCGTCGGCCAGGGCCGCAGCCCCCGCGCCACCATCGCCGACCTGCGCCGCGGCTGGTTCACCCAGCTGCCACCGGGCGAGCCGCACACCGAGGAGTTCGCCGCGCGCCTGTCCCGCCTCCCGGACCAGGACCGCCCCCGCCCGGACCCCGTCTTCCAGGTGCGGGCCTTCACCAAGCCCACAGGCCACTGAGGACCGCAACTCCGAGCGGTTCACGACTGTTTGACGGCCCTTCACTTCAGCGGACCTGAAGACCTCGGGGCGGCCCCCTACGCTCCTACCTGCCCGAGCAAAGACGACCGCCTGAGCAGTAGACAACCCCCCGCGCTGTCCTGACCGCTCCCACAGGAGGTCCACCATGTCCTTGCTGTCCCGCATCAAGCGTTCGCGCCGGGCGCTCCCCCTCGTCACCGCCCTCCCCGCCGCCCTGTTCGGAGTCTGGGCCGCCGCCCCGGCCGCCCAGGCCGCCACTCTCCCCGCCCCCGATCACGTGGTCGTCGTGGTCTTCGAGAACCACTCCTACGAGCAGGTCATCGGTAGTTCCAGCGCCCCGTACCTGAACAACACCCTGAAGGCCGGCGGCGGCAACCTCACCAACTCGTTCGCCATCACCCACCCCAGCCAGCCGAACTACCTGGACCTGTTCTCCGGGAACAACCAGGGCATCACCAACGACAACTGCTACACCCCGCAGTTCAGCAGCGCCGCGAACCTCGGCTCCGAGCTCATCGCCGCCGGCAAGACGTGGGGCAGCTACAACGAGGGTCTTCCCTCCCAGGGCTCCACGGTGTGCACCAACTCCGCCACCAAGTACGCCCGCAAGCACAACCCGTGGTTCGCCTTCACCAACGTCCCGCTGACCACGGCGCACACCTTCACGCAGTTCCCGACGGACTACACGACCCTGCCCAAGGAGTCGTTCGTCGTCCCGAACCTGTGCAACGACATGCACGACTGCTCCATCAACACAGGTGACACCTGGCTGCAGAACAACCTCGGCGCCTATGCCAGCTGGGCCAAGACACACAACAGCATCCTCGCCGTCACCTTCGACGAGGACGACAGTTCGCACAGCAACCACATCGCCACCGTGTTCTACGGTGCGCACGTCGCGCCGGGCAGCTCCACCTCGACGCACTACAACCACTACGACACGCTGCGCACCCTCGAAGACCTGGCCGGGCTGACCACCCATGCCGGAGCCGCGGCCAACGCCTCCGACATCAGCGGCATCTGGAACTGACCTCGGTGGGACCGCCGCCTCCCGGGCGGCGGTCCGTCCAAGTCCTCAGCCGGGGGCCGCTCCGGATCCTTCCAGGTGCCGGGATCGTCTTCTTTTTGCGGCACCGGCAACGAAACTGGCGTCTCCTCGTGCGCCGTCGCACTCTGGCCGCATCCGAGCGAGAGGCTGAGCGACATGGCACACGACCCCCAGGCCCACCACCACGGGCACCCCACACAGCACGGCCACGGTCACGCCCACGGCGGCGACGTCGACTGGGCCGCGTTGGCGGCGCTGCTGGAGGCGGAGGCCGAGGTGTCCGCCCCCGGGTACGCGCGTGCCCTGGCCTGGCTGGGCAAGGAAGTGACCGAGCCGGGACTGATCGTGGACGCGGGCAGCGGGCCCGGAGTGATCGCCTGCCTGATGGCGGAGACGTTCCCCGGCGCGCGGGTGGTCGCCGCCGACGCCTCCGAACCGCTTCTGGAGCGCGCCCGGGACCGGGCCGCCCGCCTGGGCTTCGCCGACCGCTTCGACACCCTCGTCGGCGAACTGCCGCAATCCCTGGCCGGGTTGGAGTATCCGGCGGACCTGCTGTGGGCCAGCCGCAGCCTGCACCACCTCGGCGACCAGAGGGCCGCGCTCGCCGCGTTGGGCGCCCGGCTCGCCCCCGGCGGCACCCTGGCCATCCTGGAGGGCGGCCTGCACGCCCGCTATCTGCCCCGCGAGATCGGCTTCGGCCGCCCTGGACTGCAGGCCCGTCTCGACGTGGCCCAGGAGGACCGCTTCGCGCGGATGCGCGCCGAGCTGCCCGGCGCGGTCGCCGAGACCGAGGACTGGCCCGCCCTCCTGGCCGCGGCCGGCCTGAAGCACACGGGCACCCGCAGCTTCCTCCTCGACATCCCCGCCCCGGTACCGGACCAGGTCCGTGCCTTCGTCGTCGGCGTGCTGACCCGCACCCGGGACATCCACGCCGACGCCCTGGACGCCGAGGACCGGACCACCCTCGACCGCCTCCTCGACCCCACCGACCCCGGCAGCCTCCACCGGCGCCCCGACGTCTTCGTACTGGCGGCCCATACGGTGCACCGGGCGGTACGGCCGGTGTGACCGGGCGCGGGGCCGCTGCGGCCGACGGCGCTTGACTTCGAGAGTTCTCCAAGTGATGGAATCCCGGTCTCACCGACACACAGGGGGACCGCACATGAACGACTCTCCGGTCGCACTCGTCACCGGCGGCGCCACCGGCATCGGCGCCGCCGTCGCCCGGCAGTTGCTGGCCGCCGGCCACCGGGTCACGGTCACCGGCCGTACGGAGGCCCGGCTGCGGGACTTCGCCGAGGGCCTCGGCAATCCCGAGGAGCTGCTGACGGTCGCTGGTAACGCGGCGGTGTTCGACGACATACAGGATGCCGTCGACCGTACGCTCAAGGCATACGGCCGACTGGACACCGTCGTCGCCAACGCCGGCTTCGCCACCCATGACACCGTCGCCGAGGGCGACCCGGCCGGCTGGACCGAGATGGTGCTGACCAACGTCCTCGGTCCGGCCCTGCTCATCCGGGCCTCAGTGGAGGCGCTGAAGGAGTCGCGCGGCCGGATCGTCCTCGTCGGCAGCGTCGCCGGGTTCGTGAACACCCCGGGCAACATCTACGGCGCCACCAAGTGGGCGGTCACCGGGCTCGCCGAGAACACCCGGCGTCAGGTCACGGAGTTCGGGATCGGTGTGACGCTGGTCGCCCCCGGCCGGGTGGAGACCCCGTTCTGGGACGGGCTCGGCAGCCTGCCGCCGGGACACCTGCTGACCGCCGACCAGATCGCCGACTCGGTGGTCTGGGCGATCCGGCAGCCGGCCGGGGTCGACGTCAACACCGTGGTCGTACGCCCGCTGGGTCAGCCCAACTGACGTAACACGCCGGTCAGTTGTTCGCGAGGAACTGCTTGGCCAACTGGTCCCCGAGAGAGACCGCGGCGCTGTGGCTCTCGATGGGGGAGACCTTGGAGTTCTTGAACAGGATGTAGGTCACGCCCGAGTCGGCGCCGCCGGTCTTCGGGTCCGGATCGATGCCGAGTGCCTTGGCGGTGGCGTACGACGCCTCGCCGATGATCTTCGTGGGGCCGGTGTCGCCGACGACGGCGTACTCGACCTTGTTGTTGTAGATGACGGCGACCACGCCACCGCCCTTGATGCCGGCGCTGGAGTAGTTCCAGATGCCGCTGGAGCTGGGGACGACGATGTACGGGAGCGATTCCGCCTTCAGCGGCTTGCCGTCGGACTGGTGGAAGGCGGTGTCGTCCTGGTACCAGGGGTCGCGGTTCTCGTTGCAGTTGGTGGTGCGCTGGCCGTCGCAGTCGATGTCCATGTCGGCTTTCCAGAACACCGCGCCGTTCTTGCCGCACACGGGGACCGTGGCCGACGTCTCGTCGTCGGTCTTGTACTTGCCGTTCGATATCTGCGAACAGGACTTCACCTTGGCGAGCAGATCTGCCGCACTGACCGAGCCCTCCTGGGCGGAGGCCGGAGCGGTCCGCGTCGCCGAGCCGGCGGACGCGTGCGCGGGCAGCACTCCGGCGGCGAGCAGGGCGGCCCCGGAGGCCGCGGCAAGGGTCAGGGTTCGAAGGCGCACTGTGGGGCCCTTCTGTTAGGAAAGTTTCCTTACCAGGTGCCGTACACGGTGGACCCGTCTGCATGTCCTCGTCAAGTCTCCAGTTGCGGGCTCCCGAAAGCTGTGCGTATTGCGGTGATTTGAGACCGTGGCAAAACTGAAGGGGACGACTTTTCCGGATATGTCTGCCGCGTTGGTCGGCAGGGTCGCCGCTCCGGGAGGCGAGGCGCATGTTCGTACGCACGGTGTACGCGACCGGCGATCCGGCGCAGCTGGGCACGGCCGTGGGGGCCCTGAACACGCGGGGGCACGACCTGCTGGAGGAACGGCCCGGCTATCGGGGCGCGGGTGTCTTCGTCGACCGTGACCTCGGCAAACTGCTCACGGTCAGCTGGTGGGAGTCCGCGGAGGCGCGCCGCAACAGCGACGAGGTGATGAGCGCCCGGAGGCCGGAGCTGCTGCAGCCCTTCGCCGGTACCGTCGCGGTCGAGAACTACGAGGCCGCCGTCTTCCACCGCGCGCACCGGCCCGTCACCGGCGGCAGGCTGCGGGTCACCCGGCTGGAGTTCGACCCGGCGGACACGGACCTCGCCGCCGACACCTTTCACGCCGGCGCGCTGCCCCGGTTGGAGGTCCTGCCCGGATTCGCCGGCGCGGCGCTCTTCCTGGACCGCGAGCGCGGCCGCGGCATGGCGGGCGTCCTCTTCGCCGACCGCGCGTCACTCGCCCTGTCCCGGTCCGCACAGGCGGCGATCCGGCGCGAGGGCGCGGCCAAGGCGCATGTGTCGGTGGTCGCCCTGGAGGAGTTCGAGGTCCTTCACGCGGACGTGCGGGGCGACTGAGCGGGCCGGTGGGGGGTGGCTGGGCGCGCCGGTGCGTGGGGTGGCTGAGCCCGACTACGCGTGGGCGCGTAGCCGGCCGGGGCGCCGGGGTGGGCGCGGGCGGTTCTGCGTGGGCCGGGGTATGGGCTGGTGCGGGGTGCGGGGTGCGGGGTGCGGGGTGCGGGGTGCGGGGTGCGGGGTGCGGGGTGCGGTGGTGCGGGTGCATGGCCGACAGGGGGCCCGAGTGTCGGGTTGAGTGCGGTCGGATCTGTGCGGGGCCGCAGTCCGGAACGGCGTGGGCGCAAGGCGCCGGGTTGGGGTCGGCGCGCATGGGTCGCGAGCCGTACTGGGGCTGAGGCGCCGCAGGTCACGCGCATGGCGCGCCGGGCGGCGCCCCCGGACCGCGCACGGCCGCCCGCCCCGCCGCCCGGACGGGACGCGCGGCCGTGTGGTGCGCGGTGGGTGCCGTGCCGGTCCCTTCCCAAGGTGACGGGGGCAGCTCGTACCCAGGGCGACGGGGGTCAACCCATGCCGGAAGTGATGGGTGTCAGCCCATGCCGAAGGTGGCCGGGTCGGGGCCCAGGCGCCGGTCCTCGTTGAGCGCGCTGATCGCCGCGAGGTCCTCGTCGTCCAGGCTGAAGCCGAAGACCTCGATGTTCTCCTTGATCCGGGACGGGGTCACGGACTTCGGGATCGCGATGTTGCCGAGCTGGATGTGCCAGCGCAGCACCACCTGGGCCGGAGTGCGGCCGTGCTTCTGCGCGATGGCGACGATCGCCGGCACCTCCAGCAGGCCCTTGCCCTGGCCGAGCGGCGACCAGGCCTCGGTCGCGATGCCCTGCTCGGCGTGGAACTCGCGGGCGGCGTGCTGCTGCAGATGCGGATGCAGCTCGATCTGGTTGACCGCCGGGATGACGGAGGTCTCGGCGATCAGCCGCTCCAGGTGCTCCGGAAGGAAGTTGGACACGCCGATGGCGCGGACCCGCTTGTCGGCGAGCAGCTTCTCGAACGCCTTGTAGCTGTCGGTGGACGTGCCGCGGGCCGGCAGCGGCCAGTGGATCAGGTACAGGTCGAGGTAGTCGAGACCCAGCTTCCGTAGCGACGCGTCGAAGGCGCGCAGCGTGGCGTCGTACCCATGGTCGCTGTTCCAGAGCTTGGTGGTGACGAAGATGTCCTCGCGGGGCAGTCCGGAGGCGGCGATCGCCTTGCCGGTGCCCTCTTCGTTGCCGTAGATGGCCGCGGTGTCGATGCTGCGGTACCCGGCCTCCAGCGCCGTGGCGACGGCCCGCTCGGCCTCGTCGTCCGGCACCTGCCACACGCCGTAGCCCAGCTGGGGCATCTCGACGCCGTTGTTGAGGATGATCGGGGGGACCTTGCTGCTCACGAGCCTCGTGATCCTTAGGTTGTCGACAAGTGGTACTCCATGGTCAACGATCACGCGCCGCGGCGCATTCCTGACGGCACGAACCGCCTCGACTGACCGGTCAGTCAGTTCCCGGAGCGGAGATTGGCCGGAAACACATCCGACGTTTTCGGTCCGGACCATTGACCGGAGCCCTTCGTCCCGCGACTCTGTATCGCGCCACCGGACGTGTCACTGAACCCGGTGCATGCATGTGAACGCGCCCTGACCAGGCCCTGTCTTCACTCCGGCTCCCTTCTGAGACTCCCCACCCTCAGGAAAGCGGGTACGCACCCATGAACGAGACCCCTTCGCAGTCTGTCCCGACGCACCACACCGCCCCCCAGACATCCGATGAAAAGGTCTGGAAAAGCCCTGGTTACCACATCGTGGAGACCGCGCTGGAGGTGACCGCGTACGCGCTGGCCGACCGGCGTCCGCCCGAGCCGCCCCCGGCCGCATGACCGCGGCACCACCGGAGCTCGACGGCCGCGCCGCCTGGCCGGCCGCCGAGTTCACCGAGCGGCTGCGCGCGGTCACCGCGACGCGCTACCACGACCGGCACCCCTTCAACCAGCGGATGCACCGCGGCGAACTGACCCCCGCGGAACTGCGCCGCTGGATCGCCGCCCGCTTCCACTACCAGCGGCATATCCCCGTCAAGGACGCGCTGATCCTCGCCAAGCTCGACCGGCCCGAGGAGCGCCGCGCCTGGCTGCGCCGCATCCACGACCAGGACGGTACCGACACCGACTCCCTGGAGGGCGGCGGTATCGAGCGCTGGCTGCGGCTGGGCGAGGCGGCCGGCCTCGCCCGCGAGGAGCTGTGGGACACCGCCCGGGTGCCGCCCGGGGTGCGGTTCGCGGTGGAGGGGTACGTCACCTTCTGCCGGCGGCGCCCGCTGCTGGACGCGGTCGCGGCCTCGCTGACCGAGCTGTCCGCCCCGGATCTGATGCGCACTCGCATCGCCGCCTTCGAACGCCACTACCCGTGGATCGACCCGGCGGGCCTCGCCTACTTCCGCACCCGCGTCACCCAGGGCGCCCGGGACGCCGAACAGGCCCTGGCCCTGGTCCTCGCCCGGGCCCGCACCCGTGAGGAGCAGGAACGGGCTGTCGCGGCACTGGAGTTCAAGTGCGAGGTGCTGTGGGCCCTGCTGGACGCGGTGGACCGGAGCGAGCCATGACAGCGGCGCCGTCGGCCTCACTCGCCATGTCATGGCGGCCCGTCCTCGCCCGAGGGGTGGTGCTGCGCCGCGACCCGGTGCGGGACGCCGACCTGTTGCTGCTGCCGGAGCGGGTGGTGGTGCTCGACGGCAGTGCGGGCGGTGTGCTCCGGCTGTGCGACGGGGTGCGGGACGTGGCCGCCGTCGTCGCCGAGCTGGCCGTACGACATCCCGCCGCGCCCGTCGCCGCCGAAGTCGCGGAGTTCCTCGGCCGGTTACGCAAGGAGGGCTGGCTCAGATGACCGCGCCTCCCGATCCTCCCTGGGCCCTGCTCGCCGAACTCACCCACGCCTGCCCACTGCGCTGCGGCTACTGCTCCAACCCACTCGAACTGGTCGGCCGGTCAGCCGAGTTGTCCACGGACCAGTGGTCGGAGGTCTTCCAGCAGGCGGGCGCCCTCGGCGTCGTCCACACCCATCTGTCCGGCGGCGAGCCGCTGCTGCGGCGGGACCTGCCCGACCTGGTGGCCGCCGCCGACGGCGCGGGTCTGTACACCCAGCTCGTCACCAGTGGGGTGGGTCTCGGTGCGCGGCGGCTGGCCGAGCTGACCGGGGCCGGGCTGCGCAGTGTGCAGCTGTCGGTGCAGCATGCGGACCGTGCTGCCGCCGAACGCATCGCGGGAGCAAGGTCGTTCACGGCGAAGGAGCGCGCCGCCCGGCTGATCCGCGAGGCCGGACTGCCTCTGGGGCTGAACGCCGTGCTGCACCGCGGCAACCTGGACGACCTCGACGGCCTGATCCGGCTCGCGCTCGACTGGGGCGCCGACCGGATCGAGCTGGCGAACACCCAGTACCACGGCTGGGCGGCCCGCAACCGCGCCGCGCTGCTGCCCACACCCGCCCAGATCGAACGCGCCCGCGCCCGAGTGGCCCACTGGCGCGAACGCCTGGGCCAGTCGCTGGAGTTGGTGTGGGTGGCAGCCGACCTGCTGGACGCCACCGCGAAACCCTGCATGGGCGGCTGGGGCGCCGTCTCGCTCACCGTGGCCCCGGACGGCACGGTGCTGCCATGCCCCGCGGCCGGCACCCTGCCCGGCCTGGACCCGCCGAACGTGACGAACCGCGAACTGGCCTGGGCCTGGCGGGAGTCGAAAGCCTTCAACGCCTTCCGGGGCGAGTCCTGGATGCCCGAACCGTGCCGCGGCTGCGCCCTGCGCACGGCCGACCACGGCGGCTGCCGCTGCCAGGCATACGCCCTGACCGGCGACGCCACCCGCACCGACCCCGCCTGCCGGCACGCCCCGGACCGCCACCTCGTCGACGCGGCGGTGTGCGGCGTCGCCCGCGCCTCGCACTCGCCCGCGTACGCCTACCGAGAAGGAGCACCGTGATGACGCCGACGCCCGCGGGCGGCGCCGTCCGGCGGCGTCACCCGCCCGGACTCAGCCTGTCGGCACGCCCGGGACAGTCACCTCGTGGACGCGGCGGTGTTCGGCGTCGCCCGCGCCTCGCACTCGCCCGCGTACGCCTACCGAGAAGGACCACGGTGAGGACGCCGACGCCCGCGGGCGGCGCCGTCCGGCGGCGTCACCCGCCCGGACTCAGCCTGTCGGCACGCCCGGGACAGCCAGCTCGTGGACGCGGCGGTGTTCGGCGTCGCCCGCGCCCCCGCACCCACCTGCGTACGCCTGCCGAGGGGGAAGCCGTTGAGACGCCGACGCCCGCGGGCCGCGCCGACCGGCGACGTAACCCGCACGGACTCAGTCTGCCGGCACGCACGGAACCGCCGGCCACCTCGCCGATGCCGCGGTGCGCGGCGTCGCCCTCGCCCCGGATCCGCCCGCGTACGCCTACCGAGAAGGAGCACCGTGAGACGCCGACGCCTGCGGGCGGCGCTGACCGCCGCCGCACTCACCATCGTCACCCTGGCCGCGCTGCCCGCCGCCGTACCCCCGGCGAACGCCGCCCCCGCCTCCACCCATCCGGTTCCCACCAGCGACCCCGCCCTTACCCGTCCGGTTCCCACCGGCGCGCCCGCCCTGACCCGTCCAGTCCCGTCTGCCGCCCTCACCCGTCCGGACCCCGCCGCCGCCCGTGACTGGTCCGCGGCCGTCGTCGACTCCACCATGGCGCGCTACACGCCGGTCACCATCGGTGGCTGGTCGTACCCCGTGGGCCTGTACCTCTATGGCCAGTACCTCGTCTACCGGCGCACCCACGACCCGCGCCTGCTGTCGTACATCAAGGCCTACGTCGACCGGTTCGTGCGCAGCGACGGCACGATCGACCAGTCCTTCAACAGCCTCGACAGCATGCAGGCGGGCCGGCTGCTGGTGATCCTGCACCACGAGACGGGCCAGGACCGCTACCGCAAGGCCGCGCAGCGGATCCGCGACCGCCTGAACAGCTATCCGCGCACCTCCGACGGCGGCTTCTGGCACGCCGACACCAGCAGCCGGGCGCACCAACTGTGGGCGGACGGCGCCTACATGGTGAACCCGTTCCTGGTCGAGTACGGCAGGGAGTTCGGCGACAGCGCGTACACGAACGACGAGGCCGCCAGGCAGCTGTCCGTCTACGGCGGTCATCTCCAGGCGGCGAACGGCCTGTTGCGGCACGCCTACGACGAGTCCAGGTCGGCGAGCTGGGCCGACCCGGCCACCGGACTCGCCCCGGAGCACTGGTGCCGTGCCGTCGGCTGGTACGCAATGGCGCTGGTCGACGTCCTCGACGCGATCCCCGCCGACCAGACTCGGCGTCCGCAACTCCTCCAGACATTGGGCAAGTTGGCCACCGCGCTGGAGAAGTACCAGGACCCGGCGTCCGGGCGCTGGTTCCAGGTGATGGACAAGGGCTCCCGGCCGGACAACTGGACCGAGACCTCCTGCTCCAGCATGCTCACCTACGCCCTCTCCCGCGGCGTCCAACAGGGCTATCTGGACCCGCACTTCAACGCGGTCGCCCGGCGTGGCCACCAAGGCGTGCTCGCCCGGCTGTCGGTCGGCGCGGACGGCCGTACGAACCTGGCCGACATCTCCGTCGGCACCAACGTCGGCGACTACGCGTACTACGTCGGCCGCACCCGGGCCACCAACGACTTCCACGGGCTCGGAGCCTTCCTGATCATGAACGAGCAACTGCGAGGTGATTGAGTGTCATGAGCACGTCCAGAAGGGCCGTACTCGGTGCCGCGCTCGGCGGCGCCGCCGTGGCCGTGACCGGCCTGCCGGCCACCGAGGCCCACGCCGCCTCCTGGCAGCTGAAGTGGTCACCGTCCGCGCGCACCGACGGGCTCGGCGCCTTCGAGACCGTCGAGGACGACCGCGCGCACTCCCACCCCGCCGGCCATCCGCACATCTACGCCACCGGCGACAACTGGCGCTTCAACATCCACACGGTCGACCGGGACACCTCCACCGACCGCCAGCGCCAGGAGGTCACCGGTCTGCGCACGGGCGCCGCCACCTACCTGAAGTGGACCGAGGGCCAGACCTGGCGGGTCACGTACTCGATGTACATCCCGAGCACCCTGAAGGCGACGACGACCTTCACGCACATCATGCAGATGAAGCAGCCCGGCACCGGCACCTCCCCGATCGTCGTGCAGTCGCTGAGGCGGGTGAACGGAGTGCAGACCATCGAACTGCGGCTCGCCATCGACGACATCCTCGTCGGCCGTACGAATCTCGGCCCGCTGCACGACACATGGACCGACGTCGACTTCCAGATCAAGGTCGGCAACGGCACGGCCGGTTCCGTCCGCTGGATCCTCAAGAGCGGCTCCACGACCGTCATCGACAAGTCGAAGTCCGGTGTCGACACCTTCCTCGCCGACCGGGTGCGCCCGAAGTGGGGCATCTACCGCTCCCTCGGCGACACCTCCGGATCCCTGCAGGACACCTACCTGCTGCTCACCAACCTGCGCGGCTACCAACTCGCCTAGAGGAGCCGGTCTCATGAGACCCCTCATCGCCGACCCGAGACGGGCGGCGGCGATCGTGCTGTTCGTCCTCGCCGTCGTCCTCGGCCTCACCCAGCCTGCCGCCCTCGCGGCCCCGCACCCCGCCACGCCACCCCGGGCAACCGTGTACGACGTGCGCGACTACGGCGCCAAGGGCGACGGCTCGACCAATGACACCCCCGCCATCGACAAGGCCATCACCGCGGCCAACGCGGCGGGCGGCGGCACCGTCCACTTCCCGGCCGGCACCTACAAGTCCAAGAACACCATCCACATGAAAAGCCATGTGACGCTCCAGCTCGACAAGGGCGCCACCCTCCAGGGCTCCTCCGCCGGCACCTACGACCCGCCCGAGTCCAACCCGAACGACAGGTACCAGGACTACGGGCACAGCCACTTCCACAACGCGATGATCTACGGCGACCGGCTGACCGACATCGGCTTCACCGGCGGCGGGGTCATCGACGGCGCCGGCAACCTGATCACTGGCAACCCCAAGTCCGGCCAGGCCGACAAGATCCTGTCGCTGACCCGCTGCGACGGACTCCGGCTCGGCGACGGGCTCACCCTGCGCCGCGGCGGCCACTTCGCCGCCCTGATCAACGGCTGCACGAACGTCGTCTCCGACCATCTGACCATCGACACCGCGAGCGACCGCGACGGCTGGAACGTCATCTCCACGACCAACGCGACGATCACCAACGCGCACATCGCGGCCAACGACGACGCCCTGGTCTTCAAGAGCGACTACGCCCTCGGCGCCAAGCTCCCCAACGGCCATGTCCGCGTGAGCGATTCGGTGCTGTCGGCACGCTGCTGCAACGCCCTGATGTTCGGCTCCGAGACCTGCGGCGACTTCAGCGACTACCAGTTCGAGAAGATCCGTGTCGAGGGCGCCGACAAGTCCGGGCTCGGCATGGTCTCCATGGACGGCGCGAAGATCTCCGACGTCCACTACCGCGACATCACCATGACCAACGTGCACTCGCCGATCATGGAGAAGATCGGCACGCGCAAACGGTGCGGAAACAGTCCGGGTGTCGGATCGATCAGCGACATCACGTACGACAACATCACGGCCACCGGAAACAGCCCGTCCTTCAGCCCGACCCTGTGGGGCGAGGACGGCCACCGCATCAGCGACGTCACCTTCAACAACGTCGACATCACCGTCCCCGGCGGCAACGGCACCGTGTCCACCGGTGTGCCGGGCAACGACCCGAAGGACTACAACCCGAACAGCATCGGGACCCGGCCGGCGTACGGCTGGTATCTGCACAATGCCGACGGCGTTACCTTCACCGACAGCTCCGTGAGGTTCGCGGCGGACGACGGCCGCCCCGCCCTCGTTGCCAACGGGGCGAACGGCATCCGGCTGACCCGGTTCGCCGCGCAGAAGGGCAGCAGCTCGCCGCACGACCTCGGGTTCCAGTCCGTCACAGGCTACTGCGTCAGCGACAGCCGCACCACCACCGGCGGCGCCCTCCGCGTCTCGGCCACCGGATCCAGCCAGAACTGCGCCGCCCCGGTCCGCCCGCGCGACGTCGAGAACCCCCGCCAGGCCTTCCTCCGCGCCTCCGTCGGCGGCCTCTTCCTGCACTGGGGCCTGCGCACCGCCCCCGCCCACACCAGCTGCACCGCCTGGGAGAAGGACGTCACCAGCGGCGGCTGGACGCCGGACTACTGGGTGAACGAGGCGCGGAAACTGCACACGCAGTACATCGTGCTGGCCACCTTCCACAGCCGGCTCGGCTACGCCCGCCCCTGGCCGTCGAAGATCCCCGGTTCCTGCTCCACCAAGCGGGACTTCCTCGGTGAGCTGATCAACGCCGCCAAGGCCAAGGGCATGAAGGTCATCCTCTACATGACCGACGACCCCCAGTGGCACGACGACGGCGGCCACGAGTGGCTCGACTCGGCCGCCTACTCCGCATACACGGGCAAGAACATCGACCTGACCACCCGCGACGGCTTCGGGCAGTTCTCCTACGACAACTTCTTCGAGGTCATGGACCGCTACCCCGACCTCGGCGGCTTCTGGATCGACAACGACAACGCGTACTGGGAGAGCCACAACCTCTACGCGCAGATCTATCAGAAGCGCCCGAACTACACGCTCAGCAACAACAACGAAGACACGCCGATCATGGACATGATCAGCAATGAGCAGAAGGCGGGGATGACGCCCGCCTACGACTATCCGCAGGCCATCTACACCGCCCAACCCCGCCTGACGGAAGCGGACTTCAAGCTGCCCTCGACCGGCGCCTGGTGGTACGACGGCTCGAACCCGACCGTCGACAAGATGCTCACGCTCGGCCGGCTGATCACCAACGCCGGCTCCTCGGTGAAGGCGCTCATGGCGGAGACCGCCGAGGTCAACGGGAAGTTCCCGGCGAACCAGGCGGACTTCAACAACTTCGCGAACTCCTACCTCGACAAGATCTGGGAGTCCCTGCACGGCACCGAGGGCGGCGGCTACATGTACGGCGGCCTCAAACCCGGCTTCTGGAACGACGGGGCCCACGGCGTCACCACCATCGCCAAGGACGACCCGAACCGGCAGTACATCCACGTCCTGACCCCGCCGAGCACCAGCACCCTGCGCATCCGCGACAACGGTTACCGCATCGCCTCGGTCACCAACCTCCGCACCGGCGCGCCCGTTTCGTGGTCGCAGTCCGGCGGGGTGCTCACCCTCAGCGGCCTCGGCGGCTGGGACCCGTACGACACCGTCTTCAAGGTGATCACCGCGGGTCGCCAGGGCATCGCGACCGGCGTCAAGGTCACCGCCGGCGCGTCCGCGAGCGGCCATCCCGGCTCCGCCGCCGGCGACGGCGACCACCTCACCTACTGGGACAACGACAAGACGCTCCCGGTGAACCTCACCTTCGACCTCGGCACGGCGAAGAAGGTGCAGTACCTCGGGCTCAACCAGCGCGAGGACTCCGTCGCCTACGCCCGTTCCGCCACCGAACAGTCCGCACGGATCAAGGACTACAAGGTCTACCTCAGCGACGACGGCAAGAACTGGGGCAGCCCGGTGAAGACCGGCCAACTTCCCAGCGCACGCGGGATCCAGGGCATCGACCTGACCGCCGCCACGGCCCGCTACGTCCGCCTGGAGATCGACACCACCTGGGCCGCCGCCACCGACAGCACCCGCTACCAGCGGCTGCGGATCGACGAGGCCTGGATCGGCACCTCCTACGCCACCCCCGCCCCGAAGGGACGTCCATGACCCGGCTCAGAACCCTGACGACGGCGGCGGCCGGACTGCTCGTCGCCGCCGCGGTGCCCCTCACCGGCGCCGCCCACCCCGCGGCCGCCTCCGACAACGGCCAGTCCCCGCGGCCCGCCATGGGCTGGAGCAGCTGGAGCTTCGTACGCCGGCAGCCGACCGAGGCCAAGATCGAGGCACAGGCCGACGCGCTGGTCTCCGGCGGTCTGAGGAAGCACGGCTTCGTCTACGTCAACCTCGACGACTTCTGGCAGAAGTGCGACGACAACGGCTTCGTCGTGGACGACTTCGGCCGCTGGGCCGTCGATACGGCCAAGTTCCCGGACGGCATCAAGGCCCTCGCCGACCACATCCACGCCAAGGGCCTGGAGTTCGGCTTCTACGTGACGCCCGGCATCGCGAAGAACGCCGTCCTCAAGAACACGCCGATCGAGGGAACCTCGTACCACGCGAAGGACATCGCGGACACCTCGAAGGCCGAGAAGAACTACAACTGCAAGAACATGTACTCCATCGACTACTCCAAGCCGGGCGCCCAGGAGTTCGTGAACTCCTGGGCCAGGCAGTTCGCCTCCTGGGGAGTCGACTACCTGAAGATCGACGGCGTGGGCAGCCAGGACGTCCCCGACGTCCGGGCCTGGGACAGGGCGCTCCGCGCCACCGGACGGCCCATCAACTTCGCGCTGTCCAACAACCTTCCGATCGCCGACGCGTCCACCTGGCGCACACTCGCCAACAGCTGGCGCACCCAGGGCGACGTGGAGTGCTACTGCGGCCCCGGCTCCAACGGCAGCGGCTATCCGATCACCGACTGGTCCCATGTCGCCAAGCGGTTCGACTCGGCCGCGTCCTGGCAGCCGTACGCAGGCCCCGGCGGCTGGAACGACCTGGACTCCCTGGAGATCGGCAACGGCGACCAGGTGGGTCTCACGGCCGACCAGCGCCGCTCGCACCTCACGCTGTGGTCGATGGCGGCGGCCCCGCTGCTGCTCGGCACCGACCTCACCCACCTTGATCCCGTCGACAAGGCGATGCTCACCAACGACCGGCTGATCGGCGTCGACCAGGACGGGGTCGCGGCGAAACGGATCGTGAACAGCGGTGTCCAGCAGGTCTGGAGCAAGCGGGAGAGCGACGGCGACTATGTGGTGGCCCTGTTCGACACCGGAACCTCCGGCAGCGCCACGGTCACCGTGAACTGGTCCCAGGTCGGCTTCACCGGCTCCGGTGACGTCACCGACCTGTGGTCCGGCTCCCACAAGGGCACGGTCGCCGGCTCCTACCGCGCGACCCTCCGCCCCGGCGAGACCCGGCTCATCCGGGTCAGGCCCACCGCCTCCGCGCAGACGCTCGCGGCGTCCCCCGGCATGGCCGTCGCCCCGTACGAGTACCTCGGCTGGGGCGATCCGCCGGACCCGACACAGGTGATGGCGGCGACCGGCGTCAAGTGGTTCACCCTCGCCTTCGTGCTGTCCGACGGCACCTGCAACCCCAAGTGGGACGGCAGCCGGCCGCTGACCGGCGGCAGCGACCGGTCGGCGATCGACCGCATCCGATCCGTCGGCGGCGATGTGATCGTCTCCGTCGGCGGCTGGAGCGGCGCCAAGCTGGGGGAGAAGTGCTCCAGTGCCTCCGCACTGGCCGGCGCCTATCAGAAGGTGATCAACGCCTACCGGCTGAAGGCGCTCGACATCGACATCGAGAACACCGAATGGTCGAACGCCGCCGTCCGCCAGCGTGTCGTCGACGCCCTGAAGACCGTGAAGGCGAACAACCCCGGCCTGAAGACGGTCATCACCTTCGGCACCACCACCAGCGGCCCCGACGCGACCGGCGTCGACATGATCAAGCGCGCGGCAAGGTCCGGCCTGGCGAACGACGTCTGGTGCGTCATGCCGTTCGACTTCGGCGGCGGCACCACGACCATGGGCACCTTCACCAGCCAGGCCATGGACGGCCTCGAGGCCCGGGTCAAGGCGGCCTACGGCTACGACGACGCCACCGCCTACGCCCACATCGGCCTGTCGTCGATGAACGGCAGGACGGACGACTCCGGTGAGCGCGTCCGCGTCGCCGACTTCCGGACCATGCTCGCCTACGCCCGGCAGCACCACATCGCACGCCTCACCTACTGGTCCGCCAACCGCGACCGCCCCTGCGGCGCCGGTACCGACGGCGACTCCTGCAGCGGCGTGTCGCAGCAGCCGTACGACTACCTCAAGGTCTTCACCCAGTACACGGGCTGAGGGAAAACAAGGGGAAACACCCATGCGTCTCAGAAGAGTTCTGCCGTACGGCCTCGCGGCGGCCCTCGCACTGCCCCTCGCCGGGCTCAGCCAGGGCACTGCCCTCGCCGCCACCGACTACCAGGCCGAGGACGCCCTGATCTCCCAGGGTGCCGTCGCCACCAACCACACCGGCTACACGGGCACCGGATTCGTCGACTACACCAACGTCAAGGGCTCCTACGTGGAGTTCACGGTCAGCGCGGCCGCCGCCGGGCCCGCGTCGGTCACCCTGCGGTACGCCAACGGCACCACCGCCGACCGGCCGATGGACCTGTCCGTCAACGGCACCGTCGTCGCGCCCGCCGTCTCCTTCCCGGGCACGGCCGACTGGAACACCTGGGCGGCCGAATCCGTCAACGTCACCCTGAAGGCGGGCAGCAACAAGATCCGGGCGACGGCCACCACCGTGAACGGCGGCCCCAACCTCGACCGCATGAGCCTCGGCACGCCGTCCGACACCCAGGCGCCCACCCGCCCCGGGCAGCCCTCCTGCTCGGACATCGGCGAGGACCGCCTGACCCTGGCCTGGGGCGCGTCGACGGACGACGTGGGCGTCGCGGCGTACGACCTCTACGAGCACGGCAACAAGATCGGCGAGGCGGCGGGCGACGCGACCTCGAAGACACTGACCGGACTCGCCCCGAACACCACCTACGACCTCACGGTCATCGCCCGTGACGCGGCCGGCAACACCTCGCCCGCCAGCCCGGTCGTCGACTGCACCACCCAGCCCAGCTCCGACACCACACCGCCGACCGCGCCCGGCACCCTGCACACGGCCGATGTCACATCGAACACGGTCGACCTCACCTGGGGCGCCTCGACCGACGACCACGCGGTCACCGCCTACGACGTGCGCAGCGACACCACCGTCTACAAGACCGTCACCAGCGGTACGTCCACCACCCTCACCGGGCTCGCCTGCGACAGCCCGTACAGCCTGAACGTCGTCGCCCGGGACGCCGCCGGCAATGTCTCCGCGCCGAGCAACACGGTCACCTTCACCACCAGGGCCTGCGCCACCGACGGCGGTGTCCCCTCCTCCATCGCCACCCTCTCCACCGGCTGGACCATCCCCTGGGGCACCTACTGGCTGCCCGACGGACAGTCCGCCCTGGTCACCGAGCGGGACGACTTCCGGGTCTGGAAGCTGACCAAGAGTGGCACAAGGACGCAGGTGGGCACGGTCCCCAACGCCGTCACCACCAACGGCGAGGGCGGTCTGCTCGGTGTCGCCGTCGACCCCAAGTGGGAGACCGACCACTACGTGTACTTCATGCACACCGCCGCCGAGGGCAACCGGGTCGTCCGCATGACCTACGACGGCACGACGCTCAGCGACTACAAGGTGCTGCTCCAGGGCATCAAGAAGAACCGCTACCACAACGGCGGACGCCTCGCCTTCGGCCCCGACGGCTACCTGTACGTCTCCACCGGCGAGGCCCAGCAGCCCGACCTCGCGCAGGACAAGAACTCCCTCAACGGGAAGATCCTGCGCATGACCACCGACGGCAAGCCGGCCCCCGGCAACCCCTTCGGCAACTACGTCTACTCCTTGGGCCACCGCAACCCGCAGGGCCTCGCCTTCGACCGCAACGGCAGGCTCTGGGAGGCGGAGTTCGGCAACAGCTCCAAGGACGAACTCAACCTCATCAATCCCGGCGCCAACTACGGCTGGCCCACCTGCGAGGGCAGCTGCAACGTCGCCGGCATGACCAACCCCAAGGCCACCTGGAACGTCTCCGAGGCCTCACCGAGCGGCATCGCCATCGTCCGCAACGTGATCTACATGGCGTCCCTGCGCGGCGAACGCCTGTGGCGGATCCCCATCAACGGCGACACCGAGAGTGTGGGCACCCCGAGCGCTTACTACGTCGGCACCTACGGCCGCCTGCGTACGGTCACCAAGGTCCCGGGCGCCGACCAGCTGTGGCTGTCCACCACCAACTGCGACAACAACGGGGGTGCCGCCGACGGCTCGGACAAGATCTTCAAGGTGACGATCGGCTGACGCACCATCAGGAGGATCACGTCCGGTAGAGAGCCTCGACCTCGTTGTCGTACGCCTTTTCGATCGCCTTCCGCTTCAGCTTCAACGACGGTGTCAGCAGGCCGTGTTCCTCGGTGAACGGCTGCGCCAGTATGCGGAAGGTACGGATCGACTCGGCCTGGGAGACGAGGGTGTTGGCGGCGACCACCGCCCGCCGCACCTCCGTCTCCAGGTCGGGGTCGCGCACCAACTGGACCGGGGTCATCCGCGGCTTTCCGCGCATCTGCAGCCAGTGCTCGACGGCCTCCTGGTCCAGGGTGACCAGGGCGGCGATGTAGGGGCGGTCGTTGCCGACGACGATGCACTGGTTGACCAGCGGATGCTCGCGGACCCGCTCCTCCAGCACCCCGGGGGAGACGCTCTTGCCGCCGGAGGTCACCAGGATCTCCTTCTTGCGGCCGGTGATGGTCAGATAGCCGTCGTCGTCGAGCGCACCGAGGTCGCCGGTGGCCAGCCAGCCGTCGTGCAGGGTCTGGTCGCTGGCCTTCGGGTTGTTCAGATAGCCCTGGAAGACGTTTCCGCCGTAGAGCCAGATCTCCCCGTCGTCGGCGATGTGCACGGTCACGCCGGGGATGGCCTGGCCGACGGTGCCGTAGCGGGTGCGCTCGGGCGGGTTGGCGGTCGCCGCGGCCGTCGACTCGGTCAGGCCGTAGCCCTCGTAGATCTGCACACCGGCGCCCGCGAAGAACAGGCCCAGCCGGCGGTCCATCGCGGAACCGCCGGACATCGCGTTGCGGATCCGGCCGCCCATCGCCGCTCGGACCTTGGAGTACACGACCTTGTCGAAGAACTGGTGCTGCATGCGCAGCCCCGCCGACGGGCCGGGCCCGGTGCCCCACGCCTTGGCCTCCACGGCCTCCGCGTACTTCACCGCGATGTCGACCGCCTTCTCGAACGGCCCGGACTTGCCTTCCTTCTCCGCCTTCCGGCGGGCCGAGTTGAACACCTTCTCGAAGATGTACGGCACCGCGAGGATGAACGTCGGCTTGAACGCCTGCAGATCGGGCAGCAGCGCGGCGGCGTTCAGCTGCGGCTGGTGCCCGAAGCGGACCCCGCCGCGGATCGCGGCGACCTCCACCATCCGCCCGAAGACGTGCGCGAGCGGCAGGAACAGCAGGGTGGAGGCCTCGTCGTCCTTCTTGGTCTGGAACACCGGCTGCCACCGCTGGATCATCGTGTCCGCCTCGTACATGAAGTTGGCGTGTGAGAGGACACAGCCCTTGGGGCGGCCGGTGGTGCCCGAGGTGTAGATGATCGTGGCGACCGAGTCCGGGGTGACCGCCTGCCGGTGCCGGTGCACCAGCTCGTCGTCCAGATGCGCCCCGGCGTCGTACAGCTCCTGCACACAGCCCGAGTCCAGCTGCCAGAGCTGGCGCAGCTGCGGGAGCCGGTCGATGACCGTGGCGATGGTCATCGCGTGGTCCTCGTGCTCCACGATCGCCGCGGACACCTCGGCGTCGTACAGCATCCAGAAGCACTGCTCGGCCGAGGAGGTGGGGTAGACGGGCACCACCTGGGCGCCGATCGACCACAGGGCGAAGTCGAACAGGGTCCACTCGTAGCGGGTGCGGGACATGATGGCGACGCGGTCGCCGAAGCGGATACCGCGCGCGAGGAGGCCCTTGGCGAGGGCCATGACCTCGTCGCGGAACTCGGTGGAGGTCACGTCCCGCCACTGCCCGGCGGCGTCCTTGCGGCCGAGAGCGACGTGTGTCGGGTCCGTCCGGGCATGCTCGAAGACCACGTCGGCCAGACCGCCCACCGGCGGCGCCGTCGTGAGCGGCGGGTTGGTGAACTCGCGCAAACCTCGCTCCCCGATCCTCGCTGCTTGGTCATGCCCGTGACGCTCGGCACAGCGCGGTGAAAGCTACCCCACGCCGTCACCGCGCGGGAGGGGGTAGGAAACCCAGCAAACCTCACGTTTCCCCCCGGCGGTGACCGGAAAATGCCCGCACATGGGGAAGGGCCGGACATGATACTGACGGGTCAGTAAGTTTCGGTGCCGTAATCTCCACCGAATCTGTACGCGGGGATTACGGCGCACACCGTAACGATCGGCGCATACGAGGCACGGTCCGAGCCGGAAGCGGGAGGGTGGCGGGGGGCCGGCCACGCCGTTTCCGCGCCGGGTCGAGCAGCTGACGGATCCGGTGCAAGGGCGACCGGCCTCAGCCGACCCGTCGCCGCAGCCGCTCCCCGCCCGCGAGGACGGCGGTGGCCAGCGCGTTCGCCGCTTCCTCCGCCGCGCCCCGGCGTCGGCCGTGGACGAGGACGAAGTCGACCTTGCCCAGCCCGGGCAGCCCGGCCCGGTCCGGCAGGCGGAACAGGCCGGGCGGGATCAGGCGCCGGGAGTGGGCCATCACGCCGAGCCCGGCGCGGGCCGCCGCGATCAGTCCGTTGAGGCTGCCGCTGGTGCACACGATCCGCCAGTCGCGGCCCTCGCGCTCCAGCGCCTCCAGCGCGCGGGCCCGGGTGATGCCGGGCGGCGGATACACGATCAGCGGGACCGGCCGGTCCGCGTCCAGGCGCAGCCGCTCGGCGCCGATCCACACCAGGTCGTCGCGCCAGACCAGTTCGCCCCGCGGATCCTCCGGGCGCCGCTTGGCCAGCACCAGGTCCAGCTTCCCGGCGGCCAGTCGTTCGTGCAGGGTGCCGGACAGCTCCACGGTCAGCTCCAGGTCGACCTCCGGATGGTCGTAGCGGAAGGCCTCCAGGATCTCCGGCAGCCGGGTGAGCACGAAGTCCTCGGACGCGCCGAAGCGCAGCCGGCCGCGCACCCGGGTGCCGGTGAAGAACGCCGTCGCCTGCTCGTGGACCTGAAGGATCCGGCGAGCGAAGCCCAGCATCGCCTCGCCGTCCTCGGTCAGCTCCACCGAATGGGTGTCCCGGCTGAACAGCTGCCGCCCGGTCGCGTCCTCCAGCCGGCGCACATGCTGGCTGACCGTGGACTGGCGCAGCCCCAGCCGGCGCGCGGCCTGCGTGAAGCTCAGCGTCTGGGCCACGGCGAGGAAGGTGCGCAACTGCGTGGGGTCGTACACGACAGGCAGCCTAGCCGGATATCGCGGATCATGATGACAGTCAAAGTGGTGTATGGGATTCCCGATCAGCGGTTCGAGGAGGAGGATGGACGGGGGCCCTACGGGCCCGCGAACGAACGCACATGAATCGGAGCACCGTGAAACGCCTGCGCTGGCCGAGTTGGATGCCGATCGACCCGTACATCGTCCTGCTGCTCGGGACCGTCGGCCTGGCCGCGCTGCTGCCGGCCCGGGGCACCGCCTCCGACGTGGCCTCGGGCGCGTCGACCGCCGCGATCGCCTTCCTCTTCTTCCTCTATGGCGCCCGGCTCTCCACCCGGGAGGCGCTGGACGGGCTGCGCCACTGGCGGCTCCATGTGACCGTGCTGGTCTGCACGTTCGTCCTGTTCCCGGTGTTCGGGCTGGCGGCGCGCGGTCTGGTTCCGGTGCTGCTGACCCAGCCGCTCTACCAGGGCCTGCTGTTCCTGACGCTGGTGCCGTCCACGATCCAGTCGTCGATCGCGTTCACCTCGATCGCCCGCGGAAACGTGCCTGCGGCGATCTGTGCGGGCTCCTTCTCCTCTCTCATCGGCATCGTCGTCACCCCGCTGCTGGCGGCGGGCCTGCTGGGCAACAGCGGCGGCGGGTTCTCCGCCGACTCGCTGGTCAAGATCGTGCTCCAGCTGCTGGTGCCGTTCCTCGCGGGGCAGGTGCTGCGGCGCTGGATCGGGAGCTTCGTCGCCCGGCACAGAAAGGTGCTCGGGCTGGTCGACCGCGGCTCGATCCTGCTGGTCGTCTACACCGCCTTCAGCGAGGGCATGACCCGGGGCATCTGGCACCAGGTCAGCCCCGCCCGGCTCGGCGGGCTGCTCGTCGTCGAGGCCGCCCTGCTCGCCGTGATGCTCCTGCTGAGCTGGTACGGCGGCAAGGCGCTCGGCTTCGGCCGGGAGGACCGGATCGCCATCCAGTTCGCCGGGTCGAAGAAGTCCCTCGCCTCCGGGCTCCCGATGGCCAGTGTCCTGTTCGGTGCCCACGCCTCGCTCGCCGTGCTGCCGCTGATGCTGTTCCACCAGATGCAGCTGATGGTGTGCGCGGTCATCGCCAAGCGCCGGGCCCGGGACCCGCAGGAGGCCCCGGGCGCCGGCGCCGACGCGTCAGCCCCTCACCCGGTCCAGGGGCAGCCACAGGACCGTGTCCTTCGATGACCTGAGCGCCTTCGGGTCCGCCAGTTCCGCGTCGGTGAGCGCCCGGTCCCAGACGTGCACCTCGTCGATGGCGCCGGTGAAGAAGGCCCGGCTGTCCATGCGCTGACCGATGTGCACGCCGAAGGGGGAGTTACGGCTGACCGACCCCGGGATGTCGGCGACGGACTTCTCGGTACCGTCGACGAACAACGACAGCCGGCCCCCGCCCCGGCGCAGCACCAGGTGATGCCACTGCCCGTCGTTGTACGCGGTGTCCGTGCGCACATAGGTGGTCTGCGGCGCGACCGCCCCGTTCCGGACCGTGATCAGGCCCTGGATCCGGTTGTTCGCCGGCTCCCCCCGCACCCACACCTGCGGCTGGGTGGTGCCGATCCCGCCCATCCACAGCAGTGGCTGCTCCCCGGTCGTGGCCGTGTACCGGAACCACAGGGACGCCGTGAAGTCCTTCGTCCCCAGCGGCAGCTCGCTGCGGAAGGGCAGGCGTACGGCGTCGTCGGTGCCGTCGAACCGCAACGCGCCGCCGAAGACCCCGTCCGTCTCCTCGGCGCCGCCGAGCACCGCGGCCGGGCGGGCGTGCGGGGCCAGGTCGGCGGTGAGCGGGTCGGGGCCGCGGCGCGGGACGAGCCAGTTCTCGGTGAAGCGGGCGAAGCGGATCTCTTCGCGCGCGTCGACCGCGCCGCCCTCGTAGATCAGGCCCACCGTGTCCGTGTCGGCGCGGACCAGGTCGGAGTAGCCGGACCAGTCCGTCGTGACAACCGTGCCGCGGTCCACGCTGTCCCAGGTGCGGCCGCCGTCGTAGGAGGAGCGGATCATCATCGTGCGCCGCCGGTCGGGGTCGGCGGGGCAGGCGAGCAGGATGCGGTCGCCGAGGCGCAGCATCGAACCCTGGACCTGTGGGGCGTACAGGTCGGGCAGGTCGTGGAAGGGCGCGGTGAAGCTGCCTCCGCCGTCGCGGCTGACCGCCTGGGTGCGGTGGCCGAGGTCGGTGCCGTCCTGCTCCCGGCCGCTGACCAGGATCGAGCCGTCGCCGCGCTCGGCGAGGGTCAGCTCGGACGGCTTCTGCCGGAAGGTGCCGTCGTCCGCGATGGACCAGGTGTCGGTGGCGCCGATCCGCCAGTGGCCGCCGTGGTCGTCGCTCACGATCAGCGCCGCGTGGTTGGCGGTGACCCGGCTGCCGTCCCAGGTCTCGGTGTTGACCCCGAAGACCAGCCGGCCCGCGTACCGGCCCTTGGTGAGCTGGATGCCGTGCACCGGCCCGGTCGCGTACCAGGAGTTCCAGCCGGCGGGCAGGATCTCCGGACTCAGATCGCGCGGCACGGACCAGGTCCGGCCGTCGTCGTCGCTGTACTGGAGGTGCGGGGTGCGGTCGCAGGGGACCGAGCAACTGGCGCTGTCGGTACGGCCGGTGTTGTACGTCTCCGCGAGCCAGACCCGGCCCGTCTCCCGGTCCACGATCGGCGCCGGGTTGCCGTGTGTGTCACCGGCGCCCTCGTTGACCCCCTGCAACGGGCCCCAGGTGCGGCCGCCGTCGGTGGAGCGCTTGAGCACGATGTCGATGTCGGCGGCGTCCCCGCAGTTGAGGACCCGGCCCTCGGCGAACGCCAGCAGGGTGCCGTCGGTCGTCCTCACGATCGCCGGTATGCGGAAGCAGGCGTAGCCGGGGTCCTGGGACGCCTTGAAGAGGATCTGCTGCTCGAACTCGGGGTCGCCTGCGGAGGATTGGGCATGTGCGGGGTGGGGGGGTGCGAGCTGCACCAGGAGCAGCGCCGCCGTGGTGAGGGCGGTGGCGAATACGGCTCTGAGGCGGGCGCGTAGACCTGACGGCATGGTGCGACCTTGCCCTTCGTCGGCCGGACATCTGGACATCCGGACATCCCACGTCCAACGTGCACCCCATCGAAGGTAGTTCGGGCCAGGTCGCCTCACAAGGAGCGTGCAGCACATGGAGCCCGCGGAGGGCCTACGGGCACAGCACGACCTTGCCCAGATTGGCCCGCCGCTCGATCACGTCATGTGCCCTCGCCGCGTCCTCCAGCGCGAACCCGGCGTGCACGGCGGGCTTCAGGGTGCCTTCGGTGAACAGCCGCCACAGCTCCTGGCGCCACTGCTCGTACAGATCCGGCCGGCCGCGGGCGATCAGGGCCATCTGGAATCCGATCACCGACTTGGCGCCCACCAGCAGGTCGTACGCCCGGATGGTGCCGCCGCCCGAGCTGTAGGCGACGAGGCGGCCGTGCGGGGCCAGGGCGGCGAGGGCGGGGGTGAGCAGGTCACCGCCGACGGCGTCCAGGACGCAGTCGACGGGGTCTCCCCAGTCGTCGTCGCCGTACCGAACACAGTCGTCGGCGCCGAGCGAGCGGACGAACTCCGCCTTGCCCGGGTCCGACACTGCCCCCACCACGCGCCCCGCCCCCCGCGCCCGCGCCAGCTGCACCGCCAGGTGGCCGACCCCGCTCGCCGCCGCGGTGACCAGCACCGCCTCGCCCGGCACCGGGCGCGCCGCCGCCAGCGCACCGAGCGCCACCAGGCCGCTGCGCACCAGCGCGACCGCGTCCACGGCGTCGGCGCCGTCCGGCATCGGGGAGGCCGTGGCCTCGGGCAGCAGGGCGAAGTCGGCGTACCCGTGCCCGAAGCACAGCCCGGTCACCTGCTCGCCCGGCCGGAAGCGGGTCACGCCCTCGCCGACCCCCACCACCTCACCGGCGATCTCGCCGCCGAGCGCGATCGGCTCGGCGGCCTCGGTGACCTTGCGGACCACGGGCAGGGTGACCCCGATGGCCGCGCAGCGCACCAGCAGCTCCCCGGGGCCGGGCTCGGGGACGGGCGCCTCCTCCAGGAACAGCGGGCCGCCGGTGGATTCATATCGGACGCGACGCATCGCACACACCTCCACACACCGGGCACGCCGGCGTCTCGATCGTCGGGGATCTACGAACTCGTTGGGAGTCCCAACGATAGCGAAGATTCATTGGGAGCTCCAACGATTTCTCCGTTAGGCTGCCGACATGGCCGAAGCACCCCTGCCCGCGATCCGCTCCCTGCCCAGCTGGCTCCTCGGCCGCGCCGCTGCCCGGGGCCGTTACCTGGTCGCCGACGCCCTCGCGGCCGAGGGGCAGAAGATGTGGCACCACGTGGTCCTCTCCGCCGTCCGCGACCTCCAGCCCGTCGCCCAGGCCGACCTCGGCCGCAGCGTGGGCCTGGACCCCAAGGACCTGGTCGGCGTGCTCAACGACCTGCAGTCCGCCGGCCATGTCCTGCGCGCCCCCGACCCCAAGGACCGGCGCAAGAACGCCGTGTCCCTCACCGACGACGGCGCCCGCCTCCTCGCGCGCTGCGAGAAGGCCGCCCGCGAGGCCAACGACGAGCTGCTCGCCCCGCTGTCGGCCGCCGAACGCGATCAGTTCATGGGCCTGTTGATCCGGATTTCCGGCACGGACGGCTGACGGCGGCTAACGTTCCGTCATGACCGCAGCCCCCGTCCTCGACCCGCAGCGCACCGCCCTGGTCCTCGTCGACCTGATGGAACGCATCGTCGCGCTGCCCCTGGAACCCCGCAAGGGCACCGAAGTGCTGGCCAGCGCACAGGAGTTGGCACACACCTTCCGCACCGCCGGAGCACCCGTCGTCCTCGTCCGGGTCGAACGCCCCTCCGTCGCCGAACAGCCGCCCGGCAGCGGACTCGTGCCCGGTCTCGCCGGACCCGGCGACCTGGAGGTGGTCAAGCGGACCATCGGCGCCTTCCAGGGCACCGGTCTGGACGAGCACTTGCGCGAACGCGGCGTCACCACCCTGGTGTTCGGCGGCATCGCCACCAACCTCGGCGTCGAGTCCACCGCCCGCGCCGCCGCCGACCTCGGTTACGAGCTCGTCTTCGTCGAGGACGCCATGGCCGCCTTCACCGCCGCCGAGCACGAGGCGTCCGTACGCCTCGACTTCCCCCGGCTCGGCACGGTGGTGACCGCCGCCGGCGTACGCCTCACCCCCGCCTGACCTCACACCAGCGTCCCGCCCCCGTCCACGACCACCACCCAGCCATGTACGCACCCCGCTGCGCGAGGAGGGCTTGGAGCTGCGGCCCTGTACCACGAGTCCGCCTGGTGATGCTCCCGGCCATCGGCCTGGGCGTCGGGCCGCCGCTCACCCCTGATCACGGCGTTCGTCGCAGCGGCGCAGTCCCTCGGCTGAGGCGGGGCCCGGCGGCGCAGGGGGCGCTCCCCGTCGGCCCGGGCCCCGCCGCCGTGCCGCGAGGAGGACCCTCAGCCCCGGGCGGCCGCCTCCCGCAGGGCGATGCGGTCCTCGCCCGCGTACACGTTCATCGAGCTGCCCCGCAGGAAGCCCACCAGGGTCAGACCCGTCTCCGCGGCCAGGTCCACCGCCAGTGACGACGGCGCCGACACGGCCGCCAGCACCGGGATGCCCGCCATCACCGCCTTCTGCGCCAGCTCGAACGAGGCCCGCCCGGAGACCAGCAGGATCGCCCTCGACAGCGGCAGATCGCCGCTCTGCAGCGCCCGCCCGACCAGTTTGTCGACCGCGTTGTGCCGGCCCACGTCCTCCCGTACGTCCAGCAGCTCGCCGTCCTCGGTGAACAGCGCCGCCGCGTGCAGGCCCCCGGTCCGGTCGAACACTCGCTGGGCCGCCCGCAGCCGGTCGGGGAGGCTCGCCAGCAGCTCCGGGGTGAGCCGGACCGGGGGAGTGTCGGCGATCGGGAAGCGGGCCGTCGTCCGTACGGCGTCCAGGCTGGCCTTGCCGCACAGACCGCACGAGGAGGACGTGTAGACGTTCCGCTCCAGGGTGAAGTCCGGCAGGGCGACTCCGGGCGTGGTCTTCACGTCGACCACGTTGTAGGTGTTCGAGCCGTCCGCCGTCGCACCCGCGCAGTAGACGATGTTCTGCAGATCGTCCGCGGTCGCCAGCACACCCTCGCTGACCAGGAACCCCGCCGCCAGCGCGAAGTCGTCGCCCGGTGTGCGCATGGTGATCGCGAGCGGTTTTCCGTTGAGCCGGATCTCCAGGGGTTCCTCGGCGACGAGTGTGTCCGGCCGGGTGGACAGCGCCCCGTCCCGGATGCGGAGGACCTTGCGTCGTTCCGTGACTCGTCCCATGTCCTGATCAGCCCCGGTTCTGTACGTGCTGGCAGCCGAAACGGCCCTTGATGCAGAGATTGCCGTGGGTCACCGGGTTGTCGTGCGGCGAGGTGACCTTCACGATCTCATTGTCCTGCACATGGAGCGTGAGGGTGCAGCCCACTCCGCAGTACGCGCACACCGTGGACGTCCGCCTCTGCCGTACGACACCCACCCGCCGCAGCAGGACGAGGCCCTCCTGCCCCGCCTGGGGTACGGCCGTCGCCGCCGGCGGCTCCTCCGGCGCCGAGTCCGGCGCGCCGGCCGCACGAACGGCCTCGTCCACGCTCGCCGGCGCCGCCACCGCGGTACGCACCGGATCACCCGCCCTCACGGCGCGGGCGGCCGGAGCGCGCTAGCACAGGCCCAGGCAGGGGCTGCGTTCGACGCTCACCCCGCTGCCGAGACGTTCCTCCAGGCCGGTGCGGAGCGCGTCGGCTCCGGCGGCCGTGCAGGCCAGGTCGGTGCACACGTGCAGCACGGTCGCCGGGCGGGGCCGTACGGAGAACATCGCGTCGAAGCGTGGCGACCCCGTAGGCCTCGGCCGGCGGCACGGTCAGCCGGCGGCACAGATAGCCGAGGCCGCCCTCTGATCCAGCCGACCCGGTCGTTCAGGGCGTGCAGCCCCGGCAGCAGCAGATCGCGCCGGTTGCGGGCCGCCCGGCCGCCACGCGCCCACCTCAGGTCGGCGTCGCTGCGGTCGGCGCCCTCCCAGGAAGATTCCGGCGGGCCCAGCAGGGCGTCCACGGCGGCCCGTTCCTCGTCCGTCGGCTTGCTGTCGCCGAAGTGCAGATCCACCAGGTCACCTCACGATGGTCGCGACGCGAGCTTCTCGATCCGGATCGCCGACGCCTTGAACTCCGCCGTCCCCGTGATCGGGCAGTTCGCCTCGATCGTCAGCTGGTTGGTGTCCACCTCGTCGGGAAAGTGCATGGTCATGAAGGCCAGCCCCGGCCGCAGCGCGGTGTCGACCCACACCGGTGCCGTCACCGACCCGCGCCGCGAGGTGACCCGCACCTCCTCGCCGACCACGACCCCGTACCGCTCGGCGTCCTCCTGGCACATCGGTTGCCGTTTCCTCATGCGGCGCTCCTCAGCGCGAGCAGGTCCGAGATGGCGTGCACGGTGCGCAGGGTGGGCACCTCGACGCCGGTGATCTCCGCGAGTTCGACGACGGCCGCGAGCAGCACGTCCAGTTCCAGCGGCTTGCCGCGCTCCAGGACCTGGAGGGTGGAGGCGCGGTGGTCGCCGACGCGTTCGGCGCCGGCGAGCCGGCGTTCGACGGAGACGCCGACTGTGCAGCCGAGGGCCTCGGCGACCGAGAGCGTCTCGCGCATCATCGTCTCGATGACCCGGCGGGTGCCGCCGTGCAGACACATCTGCCGCATGGTGGCGCCGGCCAGGGCGCTGATCGGGTTGAAGGAGATGTTCCCGAGCAGCTTCACCCAGATGTCCCCGCGCAGGTCGGGCTCCACCGGGCACTTGAGTCCGCCGGTCCGCATGGCCTCGCTGAAGTCGAGGCAGCGCGGGGAGATGCTGCGGTCGGGCTCGCCGACGGAGAACCGGGTGCCTTCCAAGTGCCTTACGACACCGGGACCTTGGAGTTCGGTGGCGGCGTAGACGACACAGCCGACGGCGCGCTCGGGGGCGAGGACGCGGCTGACCGCGCCGTCCGGGTCGACGCTTTCGAGGCGGTGGCCGTCGTAGGGGCCGCCGTGCCGGTGGAAGTACCACCAGGGGATGCCGTTCAGCGCGGCCACCACCGCGGTGCGCTCGTGAGCAGTGGTGCGATCGGCGGCCCGCACGCCGCGTACGCGTTGGCCTTCAGGCCGAGGAAGACGTAGTCCGCCGGGCCGACCTCGCCGGGATCGTCGGTCGCGTGGGGGTGCGCGGTGAAGTCCCCGCGCGGGCTGAGCACACGTACTCCGTGCTGCCTCATGGCCGCCAGATGCGGTCCACGGGCGATCAGATGCACATCGGCGCCGGCGCGGTGGAGCGCGGCTCCGACGTAGGCACCGATGGCGCCGGCGCCGAGAACTGCCACTTTCACGGGATCACTCCGTTCGGTTTGAGGGATACCGCGGAGGTGTCGGGGGAAGGGCCGACGCGGGACGCTCGTCGGCTCCTGAATGCGGCTGATTGCTGTCGACGAAATATTGTCTACAGTATGGAATAGCCCTCGGCAAGGGTTCGCGCGGCGACCGTTGAGCGCCTCCCGGATACCGTTCACCGCATACGGTCGACCGCGTCCTTCCCAACTCCCGCTCCCGGCCCTACCGTCCGCGGGCATGAGCCCCCCTCTCGCACCCCCGGGCTGGAGCCGCTGGCTCGTCCCGCCCGCCGCCCTCTCCGTCCATCTGTCGATCGGACAGGCCTACGCCTGGAGCGTGTTCAAGCCGCCGCTCGAATCCGCGCTCCATCTCGACGGCACCCAGAGCGCGTTGCCGTTCCAGCTGGCGATTGTGATGCTCGGTCTGTCCGCCGCGTTCGGCGGCACGCTCGTCGAACGCAACGGGCCGCGCTGGGCCATGACCGTGGCCCTCGTCTGCTTCTCCTCCGGCTTCCTGATCTCCGCGCTCGGCGCCCAGACGAAGCAGTACTGGCTGATCGTCCTCGGCTACGGCTTCGTCGGCGGGATCGGCCTCGGCATCGGCTACATCTCGCCCGTCTCCACCCTGATCAAGTGGTTCCCGGACCGGCCCGGCATGGCCACCGGCATCGCCATCATGGGCTTCGGCGGCGGCGCCCTGATCGCCTCGCCCTGGTCGGCGCAGATGCTCTCCTCCTTCGGCACCGGCCACTCCGGGATCGCGCTCGCGTTCCTGGTGCACGGTCTGGCGTACGCGGTCTTCATGACGCTCGGCGTACTCCTCGTGCGTGTGCCCCGCGGGGACACGCCAGGCGCGGAAGCGAGCGGACCGAGCTCCGTCGCCGGCGTGCAGGTGTCCGCCAACAGTGCGCTGCGCACCCCGCAGTTCTGGTTGCTGTGGATCGTGCTCTGCACCAACGTGACCGCCGGCATCGGCATCCTGGAGAAGGCCGCCCCGATGATCACGGACTTCTTCGCGGACAGCTCCACCCCGGTGTCGGCCTCCGCGGCGGCCGGTTTCGTCGCGCTGCTGTCGGCGGCCAACATGGCCGGCCGCATCGGCTGGTCGTCCGCCTCCGACCGCATCGGCCGCAAGAACATCTACCGCTGCTACCTCGGCGTCGGCGCGCTGATGTACCTGCTCATCGCGCTGTTCGGGGACTCGGCGAAACCCCTGTTCGTCCTGTGCGCCCTCGTGATCCTGTCCTTCTACGGCGGCGGCTTCGCGACGGTCCCCGCCTATCTGAAGGACCTCTTCGGCACCTGTCAGGTCGGCGCCATCCATGGCCGGCTGCTCACCGCCTGGTCCACCGCGGGCGTGCTCGGGCCGCTGATCGTCAACTGGATCGCGGACCGGCAGAAGGAGGCCGGGAAGCACGGCCCGGCGCTGTACGGGCTGTCGTTCGGCATCATGATCGGCCTGCTCGTCGTCGGCTTCGTCGCCAACGAACTCGTCCGTCCCGTCCACACCCGCCACCACATCCCCGCACAGAGGGAGGCCCCAGATGCCCAGCGACAGCAGCCCGCCTAGCCGGCGGGGCCTGATCGCCCTCGCCTGGCTGTGGGTGGGGGTGCCCCTCGGCTACGGGGTGTACGAACTCGTGCAGAAGGCGACGCAGCTGTTCACAGGGTGAGTGCTCGGGCGTCCGAGGGTCTGAGGGAAGCCGACAACTCGGGCGCCCGATTCCTGTGGCTTCACCTGCCGTCGTACCCGTGGGTCACTGATCAGACTGGAGGATCCCGCTACCACGGCCACGAGGGGACTCCCGCCATGAACGGCTCGCGCATCGCCGCCATCGGTCACTACAAGCCCGCCCGGGTACTCACCAACGAGGACCTGGCCGGGATGGTCGACACGAGCGACGAGTGGATCCGCAGCCGGGTCGGCATCCGGACCCGGCACATCGCCGGACCCGACGAGCCGGTCGACGAGCTGGCTGCGCACGCCGCCGCGAAGGCGCTCGCCGCCGCCGGTCTGACCCCCGGCGACATCGACCTCGTCCTGGTCGCCACCTCCACGGCGATCGACCGTTCCCCGAACACCGCCGCACGGGTCGCGGCCCGGCTCGGCATCCCCCAGCCTGCCGCGATGGACGTCAATGTGGTGTGCGCCGGCTTCACCCACGCGCTGGCCACCGCGGACCACACCGTCCGGGCCGGCGCGGCCGCCCGTGCGCTGGTCATCGGCGCCGACAAGATGTCCGACGTCACCGACTGGAGCGACCGCACCACCTGTGTCCTGGTCGGCGACGGGGCCGGTGCCGCCGTGGTGGAGGTCTGCCCAGCGGGGGAGGAGCCGGGGATCGGGCCGGTGCTGTGGGGATCGGTGCCGGAGATGGGGCACGCCGTGCGGATCGAGGGCACCCCGCCGCGGTTCGCGCAGGAGGGGCAGAGCGTCTACCGCTGGGCCACCACCCAGCTCCCGGCCATCGCCCGCAGCGCCTGCGAACGGGCCGGCGTGGCCCCCGAGGACCTCGCCGGAGTCGTCCTGCACCAGGCCAACCTGCGCATCATCGAGCCGCTGGCCGAAAAGCTCGGCGCCGTCAACGCCGTCGTCGCCCGCGATGTCACCGAATCGGGCAACACCTCGGCCGCGAGCATCCCGCTCGCCTTCTCCAAGCTGCTCGAACACGGGGCGCTGAGCTCCGGCGACCCGGTGCTGCTGTTCGGTTTCGGCGGCAATCTTTCCTACGCGGGGCAGGTCGTACGCTGCCCGTGAGCGGTGAAGCGAAGCTTGCCTGAAGTGGGCTCAAACAGGTCTGGATTTTGTGCACCGTAGACTGTAGACAAAAGACAATCGATACTGAGCGTCCAGCGTGCACATGCCAGACCTGCCCAGGAGGGGGACCGCGATGTTGTCGACCGGACTGCCGCAGGGGGCGGTGCCCAAGCTGGAACGCCCCGGGCCGCTGCGCGAGCGTGTCTACGAGGCGCTGTTGGAGCTCATCACCACCCGCGCGCTGCAGCCCGGCCAGCACCTGGTCGAGAGCGAGCTCGCCGGACACCTCGGTGTCTCCCGGCAGCCGGTGCGCGAGGCGCTGCAGCGGCTCAACACCGAGGGCTGGGTCGATCTGCGGCCCGCGCAGGGCGCGTTCGTGCACGAGCCGACCGAGGAGGAGGCCGACCAGCTGCTCACGGTCCGCACCCTGCTGGAGGCGGAGGCGGCCCGGCTCGCCGCCCTGCACGCCGGCGCCCCGGGGGTCGGCGCGCTGGAGGAGCTGTGCGCCGAGGGCGAGAAGGCCGTCGCCGCCGACGAGGTGGACCGTGCGGTCGCCCTCAACGCGGCCTTCCACGCCAAGATCATGGAACTCGCCGGCAACGCGGTCCTCGCCGAACTCACCGCCCAGGTCGACCGCCGGGTCCGCTGGTACTACACCCCGGTGGCCCGCCAGCGCGGACGCCAGTCCTGGATCGAACACCGGGAACTGATCACCGCGATTGCCGCCGGCGACGAACAACGGGCCGCCCAGCTGATGCGCACCCACACGGAACACACCCGCCGCTCCTACCATGACCGCAACGGGTCCTGATCACACGGGTTCCGCCACCCGGTGAAGGCCGTCCGGGCCGCCGCGCAGGACCGCGCCTCGACCGCCGACATGACCACCACCCCGGCCACCAGCAGCAGGAGTTCACCGCCGACCTGCCTACGAACGCCGGCCAGGGCGAGCGCGACACCGGCCGCCCGGAGGCGGACAGGTCGCAGCCGCGGGGCCGTGCGGAGGGCCGAGTCGGGTGCGAGGAGGAGCGCCACCCGGGCCGCGAGCGGCGACGCCGGTCCGGGCTGCGGGTGTTGGGCCGGATGGCCGACGGGTCTTCTTGATGCCGGCATACGCACACTGGCCAGGGCGAGCGCGGCGTCGGCCGCCCGGAGGCGGACAGGTCGCAGCCGCGGGGCCGTGCGGAGGGCCGAGTCGGGTGCGAGGAGGAGCGCCACCCGGGCCGCGAGCGGCGACGC